>NZ_JALLJA010000019.1:0-124770 GCF_023242385.1 Pseudomonas sp. MWU12-2345
AGGAATCTGATCAGCCGTGAGATTGTGGATAAAACCAGGTTATTCGGCGCGCACCACATCCTGCTCCAACACCAGCTGCCGCGCATCGGCATCCAACCTCACCTGCGCCCCCAGCGGCAACGTCAGGTTCGGGTCGCAATGCCCGCTGCGCCAACCCGCCAGCACCGGAATGCCCAAGGGCCCCAGCTCTTGCTTGAGCAAGCGCGCCAGCGCATCCGGGTCGACCCCGGCAAAATCCCCCACCAACACGCCCCTCAGGCCTTCCAGTTTGCCCGCCAGGCGCAGGTGTGTGAGTAACCGGTCAACCCGGTACAGCGGCTCATTGACGTCCTCGATCAGCAGGATCAAGCCATTGGTGTCGATTTCATAGGGCGTGCCCAGCGTGGAGCAGATCAACGACAGGTTGCCGCCTTGCAAGCGCCCCGAGGCGGCGCCCGGAACCACGGTGGTCAGTGGAAACGCCGCGGGATGCTCGAACACGCTACCCGCGCGCACCTGCCCGGTCAGCAGGTTGAACAACGAGGACTCGGTCGGCGGCAGCTTGTCCCCGAGCAGATCCGCATTGAACAACGGTCCATGAAAGGTCATAAACCCCGCATAACGGGCAATCGCCAGGTGCAGCGCAGTGATATCGCTGTAACCGACCAAGGCTTTTGGATGTTTTTTAAGTAATTCGAAATCAATGTCGTCCAACAGACGCGGACAACCATAACCCCCGCGCAGGCAGAGAATCACATCGATTTCAGGATCGGCAAAGGCGTCGTGCAAGTCGCGCAGGCGGACTTCATCACTGCCGGCCAGGTAACCGTCCCGTTGCGAGACACCCGGAAAGATCCGCAGCTCATAGCCGCGGGCCTGAACCCACGCCTGCGCCCTGAGCACGTCAAGGGCAGCAGGACCGGCCGGGGCGATCAAACCGATCACCCCGCCCTGCCGTAGCGCCGGCACCGCGCTCTGGACCTGATAGGAAGCCTGCACGGGTCGACGACGGTTCAAGGGTTACGCTCCCAGCAGTTCAGCCTTGACCAGCTTGGCCTGCTCGTCGGCATGGTAGGACGAACGCACCAACGGCCCGGAAGCCACGTTCTTGAAGCCCATCTTGTAGCCTTCCTCGGCGAACCAGGCGAAGACGTCCGGGTGCACGAAACGCTGCACAGGCAAGTGGCTGCGGGACGGCTGCAGGTACTGGCCGAGGGTCAGCATGTCGATGTCGTGCTCGCGCATGCGCTGCATGACTTCGATGACTTCCTCGTCGGTTTCGCCCAGGCCCAGCATCAAGCCGGACTTGGTCGGAATGTGCGGCATCATCTGCTTGAAGCGTTGCAGCAGGGTCAGCGACCACTGGTAGTCGGAACCCGGACGCGCGGCCTTGTACAGGCGTGGCACGGTTTCCAGGTTGTGGTTGAACACATCCGGCGGCTCGGCGGCGGTGATTTCCAGCGCGATGTCCATGCGCCCACGGTAGTCGGGGACCAGGGTCTCGAGCTGCACGTTCGGCGACAGCTTGCGGATCTCGCGGATGCAGTCGGCGAAGTGCTGGGCACCGCCGTCACGCAGGTCGTCACGATCCACGGAGGTGATCACCACGTACTTCAGGCGCAGGTCGGCGATGGCAATGGCCAGGCTTTGCGGCTCGTTGACGTCCAGGGGCTTCGGCCGGCCGTGGCCGACGTCGCAGAACGGGCAACGACGGGTGCAGATATCACCCATGATCATGAAGGTCGCGGTACCGCCGCTGAAGCACTCGCCCAGGTTCGGGCAGGAAGCCTCTTCACAGACGCTGTGCAGCTTGTGCTTGCGCAGCAATTGCTTGATACGGTCGACTTCCGGCGAAACCGGGATGCGCACGCGGATCCAGTCGGGTTTCTTCGGCAGTTCGGTGGTCGGAATGATCTTCACCGGGATACGTGCGACTTTCTCGGCGCCACGCAGCTTGACGCCGGTTTCGACTTTCGCACGGGCCGGGCGCTCGGAAACGTCCAGCGCCGGGATCAGGGTTTGCACAGCGTCTTGCGCAGTAGTCATATCAATCGATTCCGCCCGTGAGGGTCGTCTGCTCAGCATAGTCGAGGTGTTTGACGAGCTGCGCGCGCAGCCGGGCACTTACCTCGGCAAATTCAATCGGTCCTGTGTGGTCGCGCAGCTGGGTCATCGCCAGCCCCGCATAACCGCAGGGGTTAATCCGTCGAAACGGCCCAAGGTCCATGTCGACATTCAGCGCCAGGCCATGGAACGAACAGCCGTTGCGAATCCGCAGGCCCAAGGAGGCGATCTTCGCCCCGTCGACATACACGCCGGGGGCGTCGGCCTTGGCCTCGGCGTTCACGCCATAGCCGGCCAACAGATCGATCAGGCAACGCTCCATCCGGCTGACCAGTTCGCGCACGCCAAAACCCAGGCGGCGAACATCCAGCAACAGATAGGCCACCAGTTGGCCGGGGCCATGATAAGTCACCTGGCCGCCGCGATCGACCTTGACCACCGGAATATCTCCCGGCAGCAGCACATGCTCGGCCTTGCCGGCCTGGCCCTGGGTGAACACCGACGGATGCTGCACCAGCCAGATTTCGTCCGGTGCGTCCGCGTTCTTGCGCCCATCGGTGAAACGCTGCATGGCATGCCAGACCGGCTCGTAAGGGGTCTGGCCGAGCTCGCGAAAGCCCAGCACACCGCCCATCACAGCACCATATGCACGAAACCGGTGGCCCGCAACTCGCTGTTGATGTCGTACAGCTGGTCCTGGCCAGTGGCCACGATATGCAGCTGGATCGTGGTGTACTTGCCGTTGGTGCTCTGGCGCTCGTCCACCCGATTATCGTTGATCGTGGCGTGTTTCTTGACGATCTCGAGGATCTTGTCCTTGTTGCCCACACCCGTGTCGCTGATGACCTTGACCGGGTAGTCGGTAACGGGGAATTCGATTTTCGGTGCTTTTACTTCAGTGTCTGTCATGACAATAACGGCCTCGTAAGCCCAGGCAACGGACATACCTCACGCCCGGGTCAGGCGCGAGGTACGCAAATCGACACTTTCTGTTAGCGGTCGACCTCAGTTGAACATGCCGTAGAAGAACATACGGATGCTGTCCCACAGGCGACGGAAGATACCACCTTCCTCGACCGCGTCCAGCGCGATCAGATCGGCGCTGTGTACCACTTTGTCGTCCAGTTTGACTTCGACTTTACCGATCACGTCACCCTTGGCAATCGGTGCGACCAGTTTCGGGTTCATGGTCATGCTGGCGGCGAGCTTCTTCAGCTGGCCTTTAGGCATGGTCATGGTCAGGTCTTCGGCCAGGCCGGCCTTGACCTGGTGGGTGGTGCCTTTCCAGACCGGTGCCTGGGCCAGTTCGGTGCCCTTCTGGTAGAAGGTCTGGGTTTCGAAGAAACGGAAACCGTAGGTCAGCAGCTTCTGGGTTTCAGAAGCACGTGCCGATTCGCTGTTGGTACCGAACACCACGGCGATCAGGCGCTGGCCGTCACGTACCGCCGAGGCCACCATGCAGTAACCGGCCTCTTCGGTGTGGCCGGTTTTCAGGCCGTCGACCGTTTTGTCGCGCCACAGCAGCAGGTTGCGGTTAGGCTGCTTGATGCCGTTCCAGAAGAACTCTTTCTGCGAGTAGATCGCGTAGTGCACCGGGTCGAGACGAATGATCGCCCGAGCCAGGACCGCCATGTCGTGAGGCGAAGAGTAGTGATCCGGGTTCGGCAAGCCGGTCGGGTTCATGAAGTGGCTGTTGGTCATGCCCAGTTCGCCAGCCGTCTTGTTCATCATGTCGGCGAACGCGTCTTCGCTGCCGGCGATGTGCTCGGACAGCGCCACGGTGGCGTCGTTGCCGGACTGGATGATGATGCCGTGCAGCAGGTCGCTGACGGTCACCTGGGAACCGACCTTGATGAACATCCGCGAGCCGCCGGTGCGCCAGGCGTTTTCGCTGACGGTCACCATATCGTTCTCGCCGATCTGCCCGCGACGGATTTCCTTGGTCGCGATGTAGGCGCTCATCAGTTTGGTCAGGCTGGCCGGGGGCAGGCGCTGGTCGCCATTGTTCTCGACCAGCACGTTGCCGCTGGCGGCATCCATGAGTACATAGGCTTTGGCGGCCAGTTGCGGCGAAGCCGGCAGGGCCATGTCATCGGCGGCCCAGGCGGCAGGCGCAACGATCAGGGGTACAAGCAGGCACAAACGTTTGGCAAAGGTGGTGATGTTCATCCGTCTCTCGAAATCGCTAATGGAAACTTGCCCTCGCGGGCAAAAATAAATCCGGCAGTTTTCCAACTGCCCCGTGTCAGGTTGCTCGCTCCACCACCCTTTCCAGGCTTTTATTATCAAACGAACCAACAACCCAGGACCCGGCCCCTGAAAAGCAGCCTAATCCACAATTGTGCCTGTGTTACTCCGACGTCACCAGACTTGGTGAACCGAGATTGGCCAGACGTACGCTGTTCTGCACTTGCTGGACCTCACCCGGCGTGCCGATCGGCCCCATCCGTACCCGATGCAGGGTCTGCTGGTTGCGCACGATCGAGCTGACGAAGACCGGCGCTTTCACCATCGAGCTTAGCTTCGACCTCAACAGTTCGGCAGCGTCCGGGTTGGCGAAGGCGCCCACCTGGAGATACTGGCCAGAGGCTGGTGCAGAACCGTTTTTTTTTGCGTCAGCCTGTACGGGCACAACGTCGGTGGCGTGTTGCTGCGGTGGCGGCGTCCACTGCTCGATCGTCCCGGTGGACGCGGTCAGGGCTGGAGCCTGGGACTGCGCCACTTGCGGTTCGTTGAGCATCAGCGGCGCCGGCCGCCCCTTCTGGGCCCACCATTCCTGCGGGTCGATGCCCTCGACCTTGACCCGCGCCGTGCCGATCTCGGCATAACCGAGCTTTTTCGCGGCGGCGTAGGACAGGTCGATGATCCGATCCGAATAGAACGGCCCGCGGTCGTTGACCCGCAAGATCACGCTGCGGTTGTTGTCCAGGTTGGTCACCCGCACATAGCTGGGCAACGGCAGGGTCTTGTGCGCGGCACTCATGCCATACAGGTCATAGACCTCGCCATTGGCGGTGTTCTGGCCATGGAACTTGGTGCCGTACCAAGACGCCGTGCCCTGGGCCACGTAGCGCTTGGAGTCGGTCAGCGGGAAATAGGTCTTGCCCAGCACCGTGTAGGGGTTGGCCTTGTACGGCCCGGTGTGCAAGGTCGGCGTGGCATCCGGGATCCGCGACACATCGACGTCCCACCACGGCGCGCCGTCTTTATGGGCACGGTTGATGTCCAGGCCCGGCTTGGCGCGGATGGCATTGGAAGAGGACGACGACTGGTAGGGCGAGCGGCTGGTCGAACAACTGACCACCAGCACCGCCAACGCGGTGTAAGCCAACAGCTTCAGTGGTTTTGGAATCGGCAAAGCCTGCATTACTTGACGCCCCGTGCTTGGACCAACAGGTCAGACAGCTGATGCACGGCCATGGCGTACATTACGCTGCGGTTATAGCGCGTGATCGCATAAAAATTCTTCAGGCCCATCCAATATTCCGGGCCATTGTCGCCGTCCAGGCGAAACGCCGTCACTGGCATATCATCGCGCAACGCATCATGACTCGACCAGCCCAGCGCCCGCAACTCCCCAACGGTCTTGACCGGCTCGAGACCCGGGCTCAGGCCCTGGTCGACCTGGTCGCCGCGCACATCCGCGCGGCTGACCACCGGTTCCCCGGCGACCCAGCCGTGGCGCTTGAAATAGCTGGCCACGCTGCCGATGGCGTCGTCGGCGTTGGTCCAGATATTGATATGGCCGGTGCCGTCGAAATCCACCGCATAGGCGCGAAAACTGCTCGGCATGAACTGCGGCAGGCCCATGGCTCCGGCGTAGGAGCCCTTGAGGCTCAGCGGGTCGAGCTGCTCTTCACGGGCCAGCAGGAGGAATTCACGCAACTCCTTGCGGAAAAAATCGGCCCGCGGCGGATAGTCGAAGCCCAGGGTCGACAAGGCGTCGATCACCCGGTAATTGCCGGTGTTACGGCCAAAAAAGGTTTCCACGCCGATGATCGAGACAATCACCTGGGCCGGCACGCCGTATTCCTGCTCGGCACGGGCCAGGGCCGCTTCATGCTGGCGCCAGAAGTCGACGCCGCGGGCCACCCGCGCCTCGGTGATAAAGATCGGCCGGTATTCCTTCCACGGCTTGACCCGTTCCGCCGGGCGGGAAATCGCGTCGAGAATGCTCTGCTTGCGTTCGACCTGACGGAACACCTCCATCAGTTGCTCACCGGCAAAGCCGTAGTCGCGGGTCATTTCCGCGACGAACTGGGCCACTTGCGGCGAACCTTCGTAGTCACCGGCCAGCGCGCCCGTTCCTGCCCCCAGACAGCCGACCAGGCCTATCCAGGGCGCACACCGAGCCGCCCAACCGCGCAATACTTGCATTGAATTGTTCACCTTGCTCAAACCTGTGCGATCCACTTGCGGTGGGTATGGATCGACATCAAAACCCCAAACGCTGACAGCAGTGTCACCAGCGAAGTTCCGCCATAGCTAATGAATGGCAACGGCACCCCCACCACCGGCAGCAGACCGCTGACCATACCGATGTTGACGAAAACATACACAAAAAACGTCATGGTCAGGCTGCCGGCCAGCAGTTTGCCGAACAGCGTCTGGGCCTGGGCGGTAATCACCAGCCCGCGCCCGATCAGCAGCAGGTAGAGCAGCAGCAAGGCGCAAATACCCACCAGGCCGAACTCTTCGCCCATCACCGCGATAATGAAATCGGTATGGCTTTCCGGCAGGAAGTCCAGGTGCGACTGGGTGCCCAGCAGCCAGCCCTTGCCGAATACACCACCGGAACCGATGGCGGCCTTGGACTGGATGATATTCCAGCCGGTGCCCAGCGGATCGCTTTCCGGGTCGAGGAAGGTCAGGATCCGCTGTTTCTGGTAGTCGTGCATGATAAAGAACCACATGCCCACCGCCACCGGTATAGCCGCCGCCAGTACGCTGATGATCCAGCGCCAGCGCAGGCCGCCCATGAACAGCACGAACGCACCGCCGGCCAGGACCAGCAGCGAGGTGCCGAGGTCGGGCTGGCGGACGATCAGGATAAACGGCACGCCGATCAGCATCAGGCTGATGGCCACGTGCTTGAGCTGCGGCGGCAGGGTGCGCTTGGACAGGTACCAGGCGATGGTCGCCGGCATCAGGATCTTCATGAATTCCGACGGTTGGAAGCGGATCACCCCGGGAATATTGATCCAGCGCGTGGCGCCCATGGCGTTGTGCCCCATGACATCCACCACCACCAGCAGCATCACCCCCAGCACGTAGGTCAGTGGCACCCAGCGCGCCATGAAGCGCGGTTCGAGCTGGGCGATGACGAACATCGAGACCAGGCCGATGCCGAAGGAGGTGGCCTGCTTGATCAGCAGGTCCCAGCTCTTGCCGCTGGCCGAATAGAGGACGAACAGGCTACCGGCCGCCAGGGTCAGCAGCAGGACCAGCAAGGGGCCATCAATGTGCATGCGTTGCAACAAGGTGGCCCGGCGGCGCATCACATCTTCACTGGAGAGGATGCGGTCGAAATTGGCGATCAAGGCATCACCTGCAAGGGGGTTGAGTCGGCATATTCGGGTTTGAGCTTGCCATCCGGGCCGAGCAACCAGGCGTCCATGACCTGGCGAACCACCGGCGCGGCGACGCCGGAACCGGACTCACCGTTCTCGACCATCACCGCCACGGCAATTTTCGGGTTGTTGGCCGGGGCGAAGCCGACGAACAGGGCGTGGTCGCGATGACGTTCCTGGACTTTCGAGCGGTCGTACTTCTCGCCCTGCTTGATCGCCACGACCTGGGCGGTCCCGCTCTTGCCGGCGATCAGGTACTGCGAACCGACGGCCGCCTTGCGCGCGGTGCCACGGGCACCGTGCATCACTTGCTGCATACCATGGCTGACCTTGTCCCAATCCGCCTGGTTACGCAGGACGATGTCCGGCATCGGGTCTTTATCCAGCGGTTTCTGGCCTTCGATGGTCTTGGCCAGGTGCGGACGGTTCCACACGCCCTTGTTCGCCACCAACGCCGTGGCCTGGGCCAGTTGCAGGGGCGTGGCCTGCATATAGCCCTGGCCGATGCCGAGGATCAGGGTTTCGCCGGGGAACCAGGCCTGGCGCCGGGTGGTGCGCTTCCATTCGCGCGAAGGCATCAGCCCCGGCGATTCCTCGAACATGTCCAGGGAGACCTTCTGGCCCAGGCCGAACTTGTTCATGTAGGTGGACAGCCGGTCGATGCCCAGCTTGTGGGCCAGGTCATAAAAGTAGGTGTCGTTGGAACGCATGATCGCCGTGTCCAGGTCCACCCAGCCATCGCCGGTGCGGTTCCAGTTGCGGTATTTGTGATCGTAATTGGGCAGTTCGTAGTAACCGGGGTCGAAAACCCGCGTCGTAGCGTTGACCACGCCGCTGTCGAGTCCGGCAATCGCCACCGCCGGCTTGATGGTCGAACCCGGCGGATAAAGGCCGCGCAGCACCCGGTTGAACAGCGGCCGATCGATGGAGTCGCGCAACTCGGCGTAGGCCTTGAAGCCGATCCCGGTGACGAACAGGTTCGGGTCGAAACTCGGTTGGCTGACCATCGCCAGCACCTCGCCGGTGGCCGGGTTCAGCGCTACCACGGCGCCACGGCGACCGCCGAGGGCTTCTTCGGCGGCTTCCTGCAACTTGATGTCCAGACTCAGGACAATGTCCTTGCCCGGCACCGGGTCGGTGCGCTTGAGCACCCGCAGGATACGCCCGCGGGCGTTGGTCTCGACTTCCTCGTAACCCACCTGGCCATGCAGCTCGGCCTCGTAGAAACGCTCGATGCCGGTCTTGCCGATATGGTGGGTGCCGCTGTAGTTCACCGGGTCCAGGGCCTTGAGCTCCGCTTCGTTGATCCGCCCCATATAGCCCACCGAGTGCGCGAAGTGCGCACCCTGGGGATAATGGCGAACCAATTGCGCGACCACCTCGACGCCCGGCAGGCGGAACTGGTTCACGGCCACCCGGGCGATCTGCTCTTCGGTCAACTCGAACAGGATCGGCACCGGCTCGAACGGCCGCCGGCCCTGGCGCACGCGTTTTTCGAAAAGAACACGATCTTCCGGGGTGAGCTGCAGGACCTCCACCAGCACGTCCAGCACCTGGCGCCAGTCCCCCGAACGCTCACGGGTCACGCTCAGGCTGAAGCTGGGCCGGTTATCCGCCACTACAAGGCCATTACGGTCGTAGATCAGGCCACGGCTGGGCGGAATCGACTGGACATGGACGCGGTTGTTTTCCGACTTGGTCGAGTGATAGTCGTACTGGATCACCTGGAGGAAATACAACCGGGCGATCAGCACGCCGATCAGCGCCACCACCACAATTGCGCCGACCACGACACGGTTACGCACCAGACGGGCGTCTTTCTCGTGGTCCTTGAGGCGAATCGGCTGGGTCATTCGGCAGGCTTATTTATGGTAAGGATGCCCGGACAGCACGGTCCAGGCGCGATACAGCTGTTCACCGATCAGGATCCGCACCAAGGGGTGCGGCAAGGTCAGCGGCGACAGCGACCAGCGCTGATCGGCCCGCGCACAGACTTCCGGCGCCAGCCCCTCGGGACCGCCGACCATGAAGTTGACCGTGCGCGAATCCAGCCGCCAGCGATCCAGCTCGACCGCCAACTGCTCGGTGCTCCACGGCTTGCCATGGACCTCCAGCGTGACGATCCGCTCGTTCGGACCGACCTTGGCCAGCATCGCTTCGCCTTCCTGACGGATAAAACGCGTCACGTCGGCGTTCTTGCCCCGGGTATTGAGCGGAATTTCCACCAGTTCCAGCGCCAGTTCGGATGGCAGACGCTTGGCATACTCGTGCCAACCCTCTTCCACCCACTTGGGCATGCGTGAACCGACAGCAATCAGGCGCAGGCGCACAACGCCACCTTATTCCTGGTCTTTGTTGAGCTTGATGAAATGCTCATGGGTGTTTTCCGGGCTGTGGTGCGCGGCGCTGGCCGAACGGCTCTGCTCGGCACCCTGCCACAAACGCTCCAGGTCATAGAACTGGCGAGCGCTGGCGGTCATCATGTGGACGATCACGTCGTCCATATCCAACAGTACCCAGTCGCTGTCACCCTTGCCTTCTTCACCCAGCGGCTTGATGCCCAGGGCCTTGACCGCTTCGCGGACCTTGTCCAGCATCGCGCCGATCTGGCGGTTGGAGGTACCGGTGGCGATGATCATGAAGTCGGTGATGCTCTGCTTTTCACGAACGTCGATCACCAGGATGTCCTGGCCCTTGACGTCTTCCAGGGCGGCTACGGCAATCTTGACCAGCTCTTCACCCTTGAGGGGCTCACCGCTGAGGACTTTCTCCGGCAGCGGAGCACTCTTGAACGTGCCTTTGCGCTTTACTTTGTTTACGTCGTTGTTGGTCATAAAAAACTCGTTTTGCTCATATGTTCGGGCGCTTCAATACACGACTATTCGTGCTTTCAAGCGCGCCGTTTCAGTTCGACGCACGGTACAGCCCGTGCGCATCGATATAGGCCAGGACCGCGTCAGGCACCAGGTAACGTACCGACTTACCGCTGGCCAGCAGTTGACGGATCTGGGTGGCCGACACCGCGAGAGGTGTCTGCCAGACGAATGTAATATGCCCGCCAGGCCCCGGCAGGGCCTTCGGGTCGCTGACCGACCGCGCGGCCAGCAGATTGCGCAAGGCATCCGGCGGTTCGCTGTCGGCATCCGGGCGTTGCAGCACCAGGATATGGCAATGCTGGAGCAATTCTTCCCAGCGGTGCCACGTGGGCAGGCCGCAAAATGCGTCCCAGCCCAACAACAAGAATAACTGGTCCTCGGCGGCCAGCTCGGCGCGCATCAGTTCCAGGGTGTCGATCGTGTAGGACGGCTTGTCCCGTTGCAGCTCGCGGTCGTCCACCACCAGCGGGCTGACGCCGGCCACCGCGCAATCGACCATGGCCAATCGATCAATGGCCGAGACCTGCGGTGTATCCCGATGGGGCGGCCGGGCACTGGGGGTCAGGCGCAACTCATCGAGGTCCATCAGCTCCGCGACTTCCAGGGCACTGCGCAAATGGCCGATGTGCACCGGGTCGAAGGTTCCGCCGAGCACGCCAATGCGCCGGGGCGGAACCTGGCGCGGGCTGACGACGGCTGGCAGACGTTTACTCACTCGCTCAGACCGCGGCCTGACCGCGCAACTGCCCGTCGCCGACCACGATGTACTTCTCGCAGGTCAGGCCTTCCAGCCCTACCGGGCCGCGGGCGTGCAGCTTATCAGTAGAAATGCCGATCTCGGCACCCAATCCGTATTCGAAGCCGTCGGCGAAGCAGGTCGGGGCATTGAGCATCACCGAACTGGAGTCGACTTCGGCCATGAAGGCCCGGGACTGCGCCAGGTTCTCGGTGACGATGGCGTCGGTATGGTGCGAGCCGTAGTGGTTGATGTGCTCGATGGCCGCGTCCAGCCCGTCGACCACCCGAATCGACAGGATCGGCGCCAGGTATTCGGTGCTCCAGTCTTCTTCGCTGGCGGCGATGGCCTCGATCACCGCCCGGGTCCGCTCGCAACCGCGCAGCTCGACGCCCTTGGTGCGCAGGCGCTCGGCCATGGCCGGGAGAAATTCGGCGGCGACCGCCTTATCCACCAGCAAGGTTTCCATGGCACCGCAGATGCCATAACGGTAGGTCTTGGCGTTGAAGGCGATGTCGCGGGCCTTCGCCAGGTCGGCGTGGGCGCTGACATACACATGGCAGATGCCGTCCAGGTGCTTGATCACCGGCACCCGCGCCTCGCGGCTGACCCGCTCGATCAGGCCCTTGCCACCGCGCGGCACGATCACGTCGACGTACTCGGGCATGCTGATCAGCGCCCCGACGGCGGCGCGGTCGGTAACTTCCACCACCTGCACCACGGCCGCCGGCAGACCGGCTTCGTCCAGGCCGCGCTGGATACAGGCGGCAATGGCACGGTTGGAATGAATGGCCTCGGAGCCGCCGCGCAGGATGGTCGCGTTACCCGACTTGAGGCACAGGCTGGCCGCATCGATGGTCACGTTCGGCCGCGACTCGTAGATGATGCCGATCACGCCCAGGGGCACGCGCATCTTGCCGACCTGGATCCCCGAAGGCCGGTAGCTCATGTCGCGGATCGCCCCTACCGGGTCCGGCAGGCTCGCCACCTGGCGCAGGCCGACGATCATGCCGTCGATGCGTTCAGGGGTCAGGGCCAGACGTTCAACCAGAGCCGGCTCCAGGCCATTGGCACGGGCGGCGGCCAGATCGAGTTCGTTGGCGGCACTCAGCTCGGCGCGGGCAGCGTCCAGCGCGGCGGCGGCGGCCAGCAGGGCGCGGTTCTTCTGCGCGGTGCTGGCACGGCCGATCACGCGGGAAGCCTCGCGGGCAGCGCGACCCAGACGGGTCATATAGTCGAGAACGGACTCAGTCATGGCTCTTAAGGGGGACTTGGCAAAGAGGAAAGCGGCCGATTATAGCTGTCGCGTCGCCTCACGGACAGCGGTGCCGGGCGGATGGTCGAAATGGAGGACAAATAGTCGCTGTTCAGACGCGATTAAGGCATAAAACGTTATGCTTGCCCCTCGATCAGCCATCAACAGTCTCGCGCCCACGATGTCCAGCCTTACCCCTGCGCCCTTGCCGAACGCCCTGCCCGACGCCTTTTTCGACCGTGATGCGCAGCTGCTCGCCCGTGAATTGCTGGGCAAAGTCGTCCGCCACAAGGTCGGCGATCTCTGGCTGGCAGCGCGGATTATCGAGACCGAAGCCTATTACCTCGAGGAAAAAGGCAGCCATGCCTCCCTCGGCTATACAGAAAAGCGTAAGGCTTTGTTTCTGGATGGCGGACATATCTATATGTATTACTCCCGTGGCGGCGATTCACTGAACTTCAGCGCCCACGGGCCTGGCAACGCGGTGCTGATCAAATCCGCTTATCCGTGGGTCGACGAGCTCTCCGGGCCAGCCAGCCTGGCGCAGATGCTGCTGAACAATCCGGCGACCAATGGCTCCGCGCGCCCGACACAGAAGCTGTGCGCGGGGCAGACCCTGCTGTGCAAGGCCCTCGGGCTCAAGGTGCCGATGTGGGATGCCAAGCGCTTCGACCCGCAGGGACTGGTGGTCGAGGATGTCGGCACCCAGGTGACACAGATCATCCAGACCACCCGCCTGGGCATTCCCGACGGGCGTGACGAACAACTGATGTACCGCTTCGTCGATGCCAGCCATGCGCCGTATTGCACGCGCAACCCGCTGCGGCGGGGGCAGGTCGAAGGTCGCGATTACTTGCTGCATACCTGAGAATGCGCCTCCTGCAGGCACATGACCTGTAGGAGCTGGATTGCCGGCGATGGCGGCCGGACAGTCGGTGCAAGTCTTGCGGGCCTCATCGCTGGCAAGCCAGCTCCTACATGGGGAGTGCATGACTCAATGTTTTTGTTTGGCCTGAAAAAGGAAATCCTTCATGGGCCCATGGCTCGATAGCATCACCGGCTGGCTGACCGCCAACCCACAATGGCTGGGCCTGGCGATTGTCATCGTCGCCTGCCTCGAATGCCTGGCCATCGTCGGGAGCATCGTGCCAGGCACGGTCACGCTGTTCGCCATCGCCGTGCTGGCCGGCAGCGGCGCCCTGCCCCTGGGCGAAACCCTACTGCTGGGGTTCATCGGTGGTTTGCTGGGCGATATGATCTCCTACACCCTGGGCCGCCGTTTCCACCAGAACATCCGGCGCCTGCCCGGCCTGCGCAGTCACCCGCAGTGGATCGGCGGCGCCGAAAGCTACTTCCAGCGCTACGGCATCGCCAGCCTGCTGGTCGGACGGTTTATCGGCCCCCTGCGCCCGATGCTGCCAATGATCGCGGGCATGTGCGACATGCCGTTCCCGCGCTTTATCGGCGTCAGCCTGATCGCCGGCGCCGGCTGGTCGGTGGTCTACCTGCTGCCTGGCTGGGCCACCGGCGCGGCTATCCGCCTACCCTTGCCTGAAGGGTTCTGGTCACAGGCCGCCGTGGTCGCCCTCGGGCTCGTCGCCCTGATCGGGTTGTGCATCCATTGCAGCGTGAAGCGTCATCCCCGGACCACCCTGCTGATTTCAGGCTTGAGCCTGGCGTTGCTGGTCAGCCTGTTTATCGGCTACCCGTACCTCAAGGCCTTCGACCAGGGCCTGATGGCGCTGGTCCAGGAACATCGCGACCAGGCACTGGACGTGGCAGCGGTGATCGCCACCCGCCTCGGCGATTTCCGTATCCAGTTCATCGTCGCCGGGACTCTGACCACCCTGCTGTTTCTCGCCCGCCAATGGCGTCACGGGCTGTTTTTCGGCGCCACCCTGGCGGTGACGGCGCTGGGCAACACCGCCGCCAAATACTTCTTCGCGCGGATCCGCCCGGAAGTGCTGGCCGAGCCGATCACCAGTTTCAGCATGCCCAGCGGCCACAGTTCGGGCTCGTTCGCGTTTTTCCTGATGCTGGCGATACTGGCCGGGCGCGAACAACCGCCAAGGATGCGCATGACCTGGCTATTGCTCGGCTGCCTGCCAGCACTAGCGGTAGCGTCATCACGGGTATACCTGGGCGCACACTGGCCCACCGACGTCCTGGCCGGCGCCCTGCTCGCCATCACGGTGCTCGCCGCCAGCCTGAGTCTCAGCGAGCGTTTCATGCCGCTACCGGCCATGCCCCCTAGGGCCTGGTGGCTGATCCTGCCGGCCGCAGTGGCGATCTATGGCTTTTATGCAATGTGGCATTTGCAGCATGCAATCGGCCGATATGCCTATTGAGGCGTTTCGGGGGGATCACTTTCCACGACTTCAAGATTGATGGCATAAAACCGGCCGTCTTCGCCCTGCACGACTTCATAGGTCACGGTGTCGCCGGCCTTCAACTTCGGCCCACCGTCGGCAACGGATTTCACGTGAAAGAAAAGCTCTCGTCCGTCCACATGCGCTGTGATCACGCCTACTCCGCCCCGGGCGGAGTCGTAACGTTCTTCGCCGTGCTTATCCATGATTGCTTATCCCAAAAAGGAAGACGCACGCCGTGGCGCCGAACTGAATAAGGTTCGGTCATCCAAGGGATACTTGGACAGCTGTTTCCACGCAGCAGAACCTCAAAGTATTTGAACTTCGTCCGCTTGCAGACCCTTTTGCCCCTGGGTAGTTTTAAAGCTCACTTTCTGCCCTTCAGCGAGACTTTTAAAACCACTGCCCTGGATGGCTCTGAAATGCACAAAAACATCTGCTGCCCCATCGTCCGGCGTGATAAACCCGAACCCTTTTGCATCATTGAACCACTTGACCGTACCTTTTCTGGGCCCGGAGTGCGACGAGGGTTCCTTGTGTTCCGTATGCTCTGACATTTCAAATTTTCCCAGTCACTGAATGACGAAAAGCTCGTCCGTGGACAACATTCGTCCTGCGAGCTTTCCATATTTCTGCCGTTCAATCCTGGATCCATTGCGCCTGTCGGCGCTACTGTCATTTCTGACAGGTTTTCAGATTATTTTTATATAACGGTTATTCCATGTCATTACATGGGCCCACTCAAGCAAACAACTCGCCTTGCAATTCGTCCAATAACACCTGAATCGCATCCAGGCGCTGTTGAGGATCATCCAGTTCCAACAGGTCGATCTTGTCCAACTCGGAAAACGGCAGCAGATAGGCCAACTGATTGGCCAACGATTGCTGCCCGGTCGCTTCGGCCCCCATGTTCAGGGCCGCGACCATCGGGTGTTCGGCCAGCGCCTTGAGCAGGGCCACCAGGTCTTCGTCCTCGTCCTGCAATGGCTGCTCGGGAACCTCATCCAGCCACTCGACCTCGGCGACCGTCAGTTGATCGCGTTGCAGCTCACTGCTCAGCACGCGGAAACGCCGGCCGCCTTCGACCCGAATGCCCAGCAAGCCGTTGTCCTGCTGCTGGAAATCGCGGATCAACGCTTCACAACCGACCAGGGCAAAGCCCTCCGGCGCATCGCCGACCTCCTGCCCCTCGAGAATGCAGACCACGCCAAAACCGCTGCCCTGTTTCATGCAGCGACTGATCATGTCCAGGTACCGCGCCTCGAAAATCTGCAAATCGAGGATACAACCGGGAAACAGCACGGTGTTCAGGGGAAACAACGCCAGGCTCATAACGATTTCCTTAAACCACCAAAGTTACCGCCAACGGCAGCAAGACTGCCGTGGCCACGCCCATCAGGCTCATCGCCAGCGCCGCGAAGGCGCCGCATTCTTCACTTTCCTGCAAGGCGACCGAGGTCCCCACCGCATGGGCGGTCATGCCCAGGGCCATGCCCCGGGCTTCCGCTGCATGCACACCCAACCGCGTAAGCAACCAGGGCCCGGCAATGGCGCCGATGACCCCGGTGATCAACACGAACACCGCCGCCAGCGCCGCGACGCCACCGATCTGCTCGGCCACCAGCATGGCGATGGGTGAAGTCACCGACTTGGGCAACAGGGTCATCAGGATCATGTGATCGGCCCCGAACAGCCAGCCCAGCAACACCCCCAGGCCTGTCGCCAGTATCCCGCCAATCACCAGCGTAGTAAAAATCGGCCAGAACAACTGCCGGATCCTCCGCAGATTCAGGTACAGCGGCACGGCCAGCGCCACCGTGGCCGGCCCCAGCAGAATACCGAGAATCTCGGTGCTCTTGCGGTACTCGGCATACTCCAGGCCACAGAGCAACAGGATGGCGACCACCAGCATCATCGAGGCCAGGACCGGTTGCAGGAACACCCAGCGGGTCTTCTCGAAACCCGCCAGCACCAGTTGATAGGCGCCCAGGGTAATACCGATGCCGAACAGCGGATGATGGATCACCGACGCCCAGGCCCCCTGCCAGTCGAAGTTCATGGTTACTCTCCGCGCCGGGCGTGGCGCTTGATCAGGGCGTTCATCAATACCCCGACAAATGCCATGGAGATCAACACCGACAACACCAGCGCACCGGCAATCGCCCAGAAGTCCGCGGCGATCTGCCTGGCATAGACCATCACGCCCACCGCCGGCGGCACCAGCAACAGCGGCAGATAACGCAACAAACTGGAGGCCGCCTCACTCAACGGCGCACTGACTTCGCCACGCACCATCAGAAACCCCAGCAGGAACAACAGGCCGATAATCGGCCCCGGCAACACCGGCACACACAAATGATTGAGGGCGGTGCCGAGCAACTGAAACAGCACCAGCCAGGTCAGGCCGCGTAACAACATCCGAACTCTCCCCTGAAGATGCCAGCATTATAAGCACGCCCATATAGCGCCATTCACCAAAGGTAGGGTGCCTTGACCGGGCACATGTCCCATGATGATCTACAGTGGATGCCAAGGGCTGCAACCCGAGGCCCGATAACTCGATAGACCAAGGAGTGTGTCAATGCCCTATGTACCTGTAGCGCAGCTCAACGATTATGTCGGCAAGGAACTCGGACATTCCGAATGGCTCACCATCGACCAGGCGCGGATCAACCTGTTCGCCGAAGCTACCGGCGACTATCAGTTCATCCATGTCGACCCGGTCAAGGCCGCGCAAACCCCGTTCGGCAGTACCATCGCCCACGGTTTCCTGTCGCTGTCGCTGATTCCAAAACTGATGGAAGACATCTTCATCATGCCCGAAGGCCTGAAGATGGCGGTCAACTACGGCCTGGACAGCGTGCGCTTCATCCAGCCGGTGAAGGTCGACTCGCGGGTGCGCCTCAAGGTCGAACTGACCGAGGTCACCGAGAAAAAACCCGGCCAATGGCTGCTCAAGGCCACTGCCACGCTGGAAATCGAAGGCCAGGAAAAACCCGCCTATATCGCTGAACCACTGTCACTCTGCTTCGTCTGATACCCCGTACTCACGAAACAGAGTGCACTCTGTTTCGTGCAGGACACTGGACACGCCATATTGCTACGGCATACTCGGTCCCCTAATTATCCGGATCCCGTTATGCGCCCACTCGTACCCCTTGCTTTGACCCTGCTGCTCACCGCCTGCGGTGATGGCGAATCGCTATTGCCGCCGGACGCTCGTCTGCCGGACGGCGGTCGCTATCGCGGCGAAGTGATCAATGGGCTGCTGCAAGGCCAGGGTCGCATCGACTACCCCAGCGGCAGCTGGTACGCCGGCCAGTTCGACCATGGCCAGTGGCAAGGCGACGGCGAGTGGCACGGCAGCAATGGCGAGGTCTACAAGGGTCAGTTCCAGCAGGGCCTGTTCCACGGCCAGGGCACCTTGACCGTGCACGACAGCGTCTACACCGGTGGCTTCAAGCAGGGCCGGCGCGATGGCGAAGGCACGCTCAAAGAAGCCGGCATGACCTACCGCGGCGAATTCAAGGACGACCAGTACTCGGGCCTCGGCCATCTGGAACTGGAAGACGGCAGCCAATACCAGGGCGAGTTCGCCCACGGCAAGCCCAACGGCGAGGGGCAGCGCAGCGATGCCAACGGCAACCTGTTCACCGGCCACTTCGTCAACGGTCAACTGGAAGGGGTTGGCACCTTCAACAGCGCCGACGGCGACCAGTATGCCGGCGGTTTCAAGCGCAACCAGCTCAATGGCAAGGGCCGCTACGAAAATGCCGATGGCGATGTCTGGATCGGTGAATTCAAGGACGGCGTACTCAGCGGCAAGGGCCAACTGATCGGCGTCGACGGCAGCCACTATCGCGGCGAATTCAGCGAGTGGCGCTTCAACGGCCAGGGGCATTTGACCCTGGGCGACGGCAGCGTCTATATCGGCGAGTTCGCCAGCGACACCTATAACGGTCGTGGCAGCCTGACCCTGGCCGACGGCAGTGTGCAAAGCGGCACCTGGACCAACGGCCAGCGGGTCCGCGATGCCGACGGCAAGCTGCTGCCCGACCTGCTGGAGCTTGGCCTGCTGGCCCAGGGCCCGCTGCTGGACAAAGCCCTGGCCGCCGTGCCGGCCTCGACCCCGGCGATCGAACTCTACAGCCTGGTACTGGCCGGCGACGGCAAGCAAAGCGTATTCATGCGCGAGGCCGATTACGTCAACCAGATGCTCGCCACCCGCTTCGGCGCCTATGGCCAGATCAGCCTGGTGAACCATCGCGACCACCTGGGCGATCGGCCGATGGCCACCCGCGAGAACCTGCGCCGCGCCGCCCAGACCCTGGCCGAGCGCAGCGGGCCGGAAGACCTGATCTTCATCTACCTGACCAGTCATGGCACCCATGAACACGAGTTCGTGCTGGATCAGCCACGCCTGGAACTGGCCGACCTGCCGGCCGATGAACTGGCCTCGGCGCTGGCACCGCTGAAAAACCGCGACAAGGTCATCGTGATTTCCGCTTGTTACTCCGGCGGCTTCATCCCGGCGCTCAAGGATGAAAGAACCCTGATCATGACCGCGTCCCGCGAGGACCGGGTTTCCTTCGGCTGTTCCGAGGAAGCGGATTTCACCTATTTCGGTGACGCCCTGTTCGCCCAGGCGCTGAACCAGACCGACGACCTGCAGCAGGCCTTCGCCCTGGCCAAGGCCCATGTTGCCGAGCGCGAGCAGACGGATAATTTCGAGGCGTCGGAACCGCAAATATGGGCCCCCAAGGGCGTGCTGGCACATTGGCAAGCGTTGCGTAAACAACAGGCACGAAAAGCGTTGCAAAGCGCTTCGCTAGACAGCAAGACTGCCAAGAGCAACTAAGCTGAACTGTATCAAGGGAGGTCTTTTATGTACTTGACGCCTCAGCATATCCTGCTCGCTGGAGCCACCGGCCTGACCGGTGAACATCTGCTCGACCGCCTGCTCAACGAGCCGACGGTTACCCGTGTACTAGCACCCTCGCGCCGACCGTTGGCCGAACATCCGCACCTGGAAAATCCGGTGGGCGATCCAGCAATTTTCCTGCCGCAGTTGAGTGGCCGTGTGGACCTGGCCATCTGCTGCCTGGGCACCACCATCAAGCTGGCGGGTTCCGAGGAAGCGTTTCGCGCCGTGGACCATGACATGGTCGTGGCCTTTGGCAAGCGCGCACGGGAAATGGGCGCGCGGCACCTGATCGTGGTCAGTGCCATCGATGCCGATCCAAAATCCAAGGTGTTCTACAGCCGGGTCAAGGGCGAGATGGAACAGTCACTGCGGGCGCAGAACTGGCCGCAGCTGACCATCGCCCGTCCTTCGTTGCTGCTGGGAGAGCGGGTCGAGCCGCGCCTGGCGGAACAGTTGGCGGCACCGCTGTCGAAACTGATTCCGGGGAAATATCGCGGTATCGAGGCCTGCCAGTTGGCGCGAGCGCTGTGGCGCCTGGCGCTGGAAGAGCAGGATGGGGTGCGGATTGTCGAGTCGGACGAATTGCGTCGGCTGGGCAAATAGCACCACCCTGCGTGAAGAGCAATGGAATGCATACCCTGTGGGAGCGGTGCTTGCCCGCGAAGACGGCGGTGAGGCCACTAAAAGCTTCGCGGGCAAGCACCGCTCCCACAGGTTAGGTTGTCACTCGGTGCTACAACCCGCCCGTCGCCTGATACCCCACGCCCAATACCGTCAACACCGACAGCGGCAACAACAGCGTATCCAGCAACGCACTGGCAGGCAGATCCACCCCGGGATAACTCGGCGCCTCAGCCCCAAAGCGGTCAAAAGCGCAACAACCACCCTGCAACGCATACAGATCCAGGCGCATCCCCGAATACACTATGGGTGCTCCGGCCTTGCCGGCGTCCAGGGTCCGCGCGGTCGCACAGCCGGCCAGTTGCAGCGCCAGCAGCAGGTACAGCAGCGGCTTACTCATCACTGCTCAAATGGTGTTCGCCCCAACGCGGCAGCATGTCCTGGGGGATATTCAACAGGTTGAGAATCCGCGCCACGACAAAATCCACCAGGTCATCGATGGTCTGCGGCTGATGATAAAAGCCCGGCGACGCCGGCAGGATGGTCACGCCCATATTCGACAGCTTGAGCATATGCTCCAGATGAATGCTCGAATACGGCGCCTCGCGCGGCACCAGGATCAACTGACGGCGCTCCTTGAGAGTGACATCCGCCGCCCGTTCGATCAGGTTGTTGCAGGCCCCCGTGGCAATCGCCGACAAAGTCCCGGTGGAACAGGGCACCACCACCATCGCCGCCGGCGCGCCGGAGCCCGAGGCCACCGGCGACATCCAGTCTTCCTTGCCATACACCCGGATCTGTCCGGCCGCCGCGCCGGTATATTCCGTGAGGAAAGCCTGCATCATCTGCGGCTTGGCCGGCAGCGCCACATCGGTCTCCGTGGCCATGACCAACTGCGCGGCCTTGGAGATCAGAAAATGCACCTCGCGGTCCTCGCGCACCAGGCAGTCGAGCAGGCGCAGGCCATAGGGCGCGCCGGAAGCGCCGGTCATCGCCAAAGTGATGCGTTCCGGTCCGTTGTTCATTGCAGCGCCTCGGCCAGTTTGCCGTGCAGGCCGCCGAAGCCGCCGTTGCTCATGATCACCACGTGGGTGCCGGGTTTGGCCTGGCTTTTCACCCGTTCGATAATGCCTTCCAGGGAATCGCTGACGATGGACGGCACCGAGCACAGCGCCGCGGTGGCACCCAGGTCCCAACCGAGATTGGCCGGCGCATACCAGATCACCTGATCGGCCTGGACCACGCTGTCCGGCAAACCGTCGCGGTGGGCACCGAGTTTCATCGAGTTGGAGCGCGGCTCGATAATCGCGATCAGGGGCGCATCACCGATTTTCTTGCGCAGGCCATCCAGGGTAGTGGCGATGGCCGTCGGGTGGTGGGCGAAGTCGTCGTAGATCGTCACGCCGTGGACCTCGGCGACCTTTTCCATCCGCCGCTTCACGCTCTTGAACGCGCTGAGGGCGGCAATACCCATGGCCGGCACCACACCGACATGCCGCGCCGCCGCCAGGGTGGCCAGGGCATTGGCAACGTTGTGCTGGCCGGTGAGGTCCCACTCGACCGTGCCTTGGGCCACGCCTTCGAACATCACTTCAAAGCGCGAGCCGTCTTCACTGAGCAGCTTGACCTGCCACTGACCGCCGGCGCCGGTGGTCTGCACCGGGGTCCAGCAGCCCATTTCGATCACGCGCTGCAAGGCCGGCTCGGTGGTCGGATGGATCACCAGGCCTTCGCTCGGGATGGTCCGCACCAGATGGTGGAATTGCCGCTCGATCGCCGCCAGGTCCGGGAAAATATCCGCGTGATCGAACTCCAGGTTGTTCAGGATCGCAGTGCGCGGGCGGTAGTGGACGAACTTGGAGCGCTTGTCGAAAAAGGCGCTGTCGTACTCATCGGCTTCGATCACGAAGAACGGCGTGCTGCCCAGGCGGGCCGATACCGAAAAGTTCTGCGGCACGCCGCCGATCAGGAAACCCGGGCTCATGCCGGCGTGCTCCAGCACCCAGGCGAGCATGCTGCTGGTGGTGGTCTTGCCATGGGTGCCGGCCACGGCCAGGACCCAGCGGCCTTGCAGCACATGGTCCGCCAGCCACTGCGGGCCGGACACATAGGGCAGGCCCTTGTTCAAGACGTATTCGACCGCCGGATTGCCACGGGACATGGCATTGCCGATCACCACCAGGTCCGGGGCCGGATCGAGTTGTGCCGGATCGTAGCCCTGGGTCAGCTCGATGCCCTGGGCCTGGAGCTGGGTACTCATGGGCGGATAGACGTTGGCATCGGAACCGGTGACGTGATGGCCCAGTTCCTTGGCCAGCACGGCCATCGAACCCATGAACGTACCGCAGATACCCAGAATATGAATGTGCATAGTCGACCTCGTAAAACGTGGTCGCAGGTTAGCCCAGGGCGGAGGAAATCGCACCTGGTGTTTCTGGCTCAAGGACGCCTTCGCTGGCAAGCCAGGCTCCTACAGTTATGCGCCATACGCACCATGGCGTTACAACACAAATCCTGTAGGAGCAGGGCTTGCCCGCGAAGGCGTCAGTACAGGCACACTTGTACTCGAGACCAAAGCAGACCTAGCGGGCGATCCCGTGCTTGCGCAGCTTGCGATACAGGGTGTTGCGGCTGACCCCCAGTTGCTCGGCTGTATGGGTCATGTGCCAGCGCTGCTGTTCCAGGGCATTGAGCAGGGCCAGGCGCTCGGCGTCTTCGAGGGGATGTCCGCACGGCTCATCAACCGCCACCGCGACCAGACTCGGCCGCGCCTGACGGATCAGCACCGGCAGGTCCTCAAGCCCGATCCGACCGTCCTCGCACAACGCCGCCAGCGTGCGCAACACCGTACGCATCTGCCGCACATTGCCTGGCCACTCGAATGCCAGCAACGCCTGACGCGCGGCGGCGTCAATCAATACGGGTTGATCGCCAGCCTCCTCCGCCAGCAGGAAATCCAGCAACTGCGATTTATCGCAGCGCTCGCGCAGCGCCGGCAAGGCAACTTCCAGCCCATTGAGCCGGTAGTACAGATCCTCGCGGAAACTGCCATCGCCGACCCGCTCCATCAGGTTACGGTGCGTGGCGCTGATAATCCGTACATTGACCGCCTCCGGCTCGCCGCCGATGGGTACCACCTGGCGATCCTCCAGCACCCGCAGCAAGCGGGTCTGCAAGGCCAACGGCATATCGCCAATCTCATCGAGAAACAGCGTGCCACCATCGGCCTGCTGCAGCTTGCCGCGCATGCCCTCCTTGCGCGCGCCGGTAAAACTGCCGCCGCGATAACCGAACAGTTCACTTTCGATCAGACTCTCGGGAATCGCCGCGCAGTTGAGGGCGACAAAGGCTTTCTCGGCACGCTGGCTGGCCTGGTGCACCGCCTTGGCGAAGGCCTCCTTGCCCGAACCGGTTTCGCCATTGATCAGCAAGGGCACATCGCGCTCGAAGACCCGTAGCGCCCGACGAAAATCCGTCTGCAAGGCCGGATCGCCCAGGCAGATGTTGGACGGCTTCGGCCGCTCCAGTGGTGCCGGGGTCGGCGCCAGCACCTTGGGCACGCTGCGTGGCTGACCGCGCAACACCGCGAACAGGGCACGGCCATCACGGGTACGCAGTGGCCAACTGGCACTGGCCTGGGCACTGGCGCGACCGAGCAGTTCATCCAGTGAGCAATCGAAGAACGCCTCCACCGGCTGGCCCAACAAACCGCCACGCCCCTGCCCCAACAGGTTCAGGGCACTCTGGTTGACGGCACTGATCCGACCTTCGCCGTCGAACGCCAACAACCCTTCGCTGAACAGCCCCACCGACTCGGCCTGCAAGTGGAAGCGCAGCAGCCAGTGGTTGTCGTAATGCCGGAGGAAATAGCAGCTCTCGATCATCTTCGCCGAGAGATTGACCAGCGCCATGGTGTGGAACTGGCTCTGGCGCGACACGTCCGGGCGGGCTGAGGACACGTCGAGCACCGCCATCAATTCGCCATGGGGATCGAAGACCGGGCTGGCGGAGCAGGTCAGGCCAGTGTGGCGGCCACGGAAATGTTCATCCTGATGGATGGTCAGGGACTGGCGCTCCACCAGACAGGTGCCAATGCCGTTGGTGCCTTCGCAAGCCTCGCTCCAGTCGGCGCCGAGCCAGAGGCCGGCGCGCTCGAAGATCTTGCGTTCGGCGGGCGCGGTGACACAGTTGAGGATCACCCCGCGGGCATCGGTGAGCAGCACCGCGTGGCCGGCACCGGAGAGCTGCTGGTGCAGGCTGGTCATTTCATTACCGGCAATCTGCAGGACCTGACGCAGGTGCTCGCGGCTTTCCAGCAGGCGACCGTGTTCAAGCACGGTGGGCGCGATGCTCAGCGAGGGGTCGAGGTGATAGTCCTCCAGGCAGCGCAGCCAGGAGCGGGCAATGGACGGATCACTGCCGGGACCGCCCGGGTGGGCCTTGCCCTGGGTCACGGTCAGCACCTGCTGGGCATGGCGACTCAGATGGTTGTTCTGCATTTCTTATTATTCTCCCGACCTGTAGGTGCGGATGGATGACCAGCATCCTCCAGCGCCACGAGCAATGCAATCACCCCGCGACCGCCGAGTCACAGGCTGTGCCAATCACGGTACAAACTGTCACCCTGGCTGTGTCATCCCTGTTGCAACACCCCCGCCATCTGCCACCGGAGACACCCGGCAACCGCTCTGGAACCCGGACCTCGACGCACTGGCCCGACCTTTGCTCTACGCTTATGAAGCGCTCAAGCGCGTACTCCCTTATAAGCACAATAGCCAAGGAGACACACACCATGCGTTACGCCCACCCTGGTACTGCCGGCGCCATCGTTACGTTCAAGTCCAAGTACGGCAACTACATCAATGGCGAATTCGTCGCGCCTGTCGACGGCCAGTATTTCACCAACACCTCCCCGGTCAATGGCAAGGCCATTGCCGAATTCCCCCGTTCCAACGCCAAGGATATCGACAAGGCCCTCGACGCCGCCCATGCCGCCGCCGATGCCTGGGGCGCCACCTCGGTCCAGGCGCGCTCGCTGGCCCTGCTGAAAATCGCCGACCGTATCGAACAGAACCTCGAACTGCTGGCCATCACCGAAAGCTGGGACAACGGCAAGGCCGTGCGCGAAACCCTCAACGCCGACATCCCTCTGGCCGCTGACCATTTCCGTTACTTCGCCGGTTGCCTGCGGGCCCAGGAAGGCAGCGCCGCGGAAATCGACGGCAACACCGTGGCCTATCACATCCACGAACCCCTGGGCGTGGTCGGGCAGATCATCCCGTGGAACTTCCCGATCCTGATGGCCGCCTGGAAACTCGCTCCGGCCCTGGCCGCCGGCAACTGCGTGGTACTCAAGCCGGCCGAGCAGACCCCGCTGGGCATCACCGTGCTGATGGAACTGATCGGCGACCTGCTGCCACCTGGCGTGCTGAACGTGGTGCAAGGGTTCGGCAAAGAAGCCGGCGAAGCCCTGGCCACCAGCAAGCGCATCGCCAAGATCGCCTTTACCGGCTCGACTCCGGTCGGCTCGCACATCATGAAATGCGCGGCCGAGAACATCATCCCGTCCACCGTGGAGCTGGGCGGCAAGTCGCCGAACATCTTCTTCGCCGACATCATGAAAGCCGAGCCGAGCTTTATCGAAAAGGCCGCCGAAGGCCTGGTCCTGGCCTTCTTCAACCAGGGCGAAGTCTGTACCTGCCCATCCCGCGCCCTGATTGAAGAGTCGATCTACGACGAGTTCATGCAAGTGGTGATGAAGAAAGTCGAGCAGATCAAACGTGGCGACCCGCTGGACACCGACACCATGGTCGGCGCCCAGGCTTCCGAGCAGCAGTTCGACAAGATCCTCTCCTACCTGGAAATCGCCAAGCAGGAAGGCGCGCAGTTGCTGACCGGCGGCCAGGTGCAGAAGCTCGAAGGGGATCTGGCCACCGGCTATTACATCCAACCGACCCTGCTCAAGGGCACCAACAAGATGCGCGTGTTCCAGGAAGAAATCTTTGGCCCGGTGGTGAGCATCACCACCTTCAAGGACGAAGCCGAGGCCCTGGCGATTGCCAACGACACCGAGTTCGGTCTCGGTGCGGGCCTGTGGACCCGTGATATCAACCGCGCCTACCGCGTGGGCCGGGCGATCAAGGCCGGTCGCGTCTGGACCAACTGCTACCACCTGTACCCGGCGCATGCGGCGTTCGGCGGCTACAAGAAGTCCGGCGTGGGTCGCGAAACCCACAAAATGATGCTCGATCATTACCAGCAGACCAAGAACCTGCTGGTGAGCTATGACATCAATCCACTTGGGTTCTTCTAAACCCTGAGGCCGCCTTCGCGGGCAAGCCAGGCTCCTACAGGTTTCGTGTTGTACGCCCTCTCGGGTACGACACTACATTGTAGGAGCAGGGCTTGTCGGGGCGCCGAACCGCCGCGAAGAGGCCGTCACTGACACCCTGAAAATAACGCCTGGCCGCTCTGGCACGGGCTTTGCGTGCACGCTGTACCGAAAATCGATACCCGCAAGTCCAACACCCAAACAATAAAAATGACAAGCGAGGACTTATGACAACCCAAACCGAACTCAAACCCACCCTCGGCACCCTGCACCTCTGGGGCATCGCCGTGGGCCTGGTGATCTCCGGCGAATACTTCGGCTGGAGCTATGGCTGGGGGACCGCCGGCACCATGGGCTTCCTCGTCACCACCCTGCTGGTGGCGACCATGTACACCTGCTTCATCTTCAGCTTCACCGAACTGACCACCGCGATTCCCCATGCCGGCGGGCCTTTTGCCTATAGCCGCCGGGCCTTTGGCGAACGCGGTGGCCTGATCGCGGGGATCGCCACCCTGATCGAGTTCGTCTTCGCCCCGCCGGCCATCGCCATGGCCATCGGCGCCTACCTCAATGTCCAGTACCCAGACCTCGACCCGCGCCTGGCCGCCGTCGGTGCCTATGTGGTGTTCATGGGCCTGAATATCCTCGGCGTCAGCATCGCCGCCACCTTCGAACTGGTGGTGACGGTGCTCGCGGTGGCCGAGTTGCTGGTGTTCATGGGCGTGGTCGCGCCGGGCTTCAGCTTCAGCAATTTCGTGCTCAACGGCTGGTCCGGTTCAACCAACTTCAGCATCGACTCGATCCCCGGCATCTTCGCCGCGATCCCCTTTGCGATCTGGTTCTTCCTCGCCATCGAAGGCGCGGCCATGGCCGCCGAAGAGGCCAAGGACCCCAAGCGCACCATTCCCAAGGCCTATGTCGGCGGCATCCTGACCCTGGTGTTCCTGGCCCTCGGCGTGATGGTGATGGCCGGCGGCGTCGGCGACTGGCGCCAGCTGTCGAACATCAACGACCCGTTGCCCCAGGCAATGAAAGCCGTGGTCGGCAATAACTCCAGCTGGATGCATATGCTGGTGTGGATCGGCCTGTTCGGCCTGGTGGCCAGCTTCCACGGGATCATCCTCGGTTACTCACGGCAGTTCTTCGCCCTGGCCCGGGCCGGTTACCTGCCACGCTCGCTGGCCAAGCTGTCGCGCTTCCAGACCCCGCACCGGGCCATCCTGGCCGGCGGTGTGATCGGCATCGCGGCGATCTACAGCGACGGGCTGGTCAACCTGCAAGGCATGAGTCTGACGGCCGCGATGATCACCATGTCGGTATTCGGTGCCATTGTGATGTACATCATCAGTATGCTGAGCCTGTTCAAGCTGCGTAAAACCGAGCCGAACCTGGAGCGCAGCTTCCGCGCGCCGGGCTACCCGATCATCCCGGGTATCGCGCTGGTCCTGGCGGTGGTGTGCCTGATCGCGATGGCCTGGTTCAACACCCTGATCGGCCTGATTTTCCTCGGTTTCATGGCGGTGGGCTTCATCTACTTCCAGCTGACCGCCAGCCAGCGCTCGGACGCACCGGCGGACGCTATGCTCACAGGTAACTGATTGCACCAGCACGGGGCGCCCTGCGCCCCGGCGCTGTACATATGAACACCGCTGAACTGTAGGAGCCGGCTTGCTGGCGATGAGGCCAGTAAGACATGCATAGCCTGGTCGGCCGCCATCGCCAGCAAGCCGGCTCCTACAAGGAAGGGTTATCGTTAAAGTTCAGGAGGACACCGCCCCATGGCCACATTCGCCCATTCCGTCGGCGCCCAGACCTACCGCTTCGACAGCCTCAAGGATGTCATGGCCAAGGCCAGCCCCGCCCGCTCCGGTGATTTCCTGGCCCGGGTCGCCGCCCTCAATGACGGCGAACGGGTCGCGGCCCAGATGGCCCTGGCCAATATTCCCCTCAAGCATTTCCTCGAGGAAATGCTGATCCCCTACGAATCCGATGAAGTCACCCGGCTGATCGTCGACACCCACGACAAACAGGCCTTCGCCGTCGTCAGCCACCTGACCGTCGGCGGACTGCGCGACTGGCTACTCAGCGACGCCGCCGACGAACAGAGCCTGCGCGCCCTGGCCCCGGGCCTGACCCCGGAAATGGCCGCCGCCGTGTCGAAGATCATGCGTGTACAGGACCTGGTGCTGGTGGCGCAAAAAATCCGCGTGGTGACCCAATTCCGCGGCACCCTGGGCCTGCGCGGTCGCCTGTCGACCCGCCTGCAACCCAACCACCCCACCGACGATCCGGCCGGCATTGCCGCCAGCGTCCTCGACGGCCTGCTCTATGGCAACGGCGACGCCATGATCGGCATCAACCCGGCCACCGACAGCCTGAGCTCGATCTGCGACCTGCTGAACATGCTCGACGCGGTCATCAAGCGCTACGAAATCCCCACCCAGGCCTGCGTGCTGACCCACGTCACCACCTCCATCGAGGCGATCAACCGTGGCGTGCCCCTGGACCTGGTGTTCCAGTCGATTGCCGGCACCGAAGCGGCCAACGCCAGTTTCGGCATCAGCCTGAGCGTCCTGCAGGAAGGCTACGACGCCGGCCTGAGCCTGAATCGCGGCACCCTCGGGCAAAACCTGATGTATTTCGAAACCGGCCAGGGCAGCGCGCTGTCGGCCAACGCCCACTTCGGCGTCGACCAGCAGACCTGCGAAACCCGCGCCTATGCCGTGGCCCGACACTTCAAACCCTTCCTGGTCAACACCGTGGTCGGTTTTATCGGCCCGGAATACCTCTACAACGGCAAGCAGATCATCCGCGCCGGCCTCGAAGACCACTTCTGCGGCAAGCTGCTGGGCGTGCCCATGGGCTGCGACATCTGCTATACCAACCACGCCGAAGCCGACCAGGACGACATGGACACCCTGCTGACCCTGCTGGGGGTGGCCGGGATCAATTTCATCATGGGTATTCCCGGCTCCGACGACATCATGCTCAACTACCAGACCACCTCGTTCCACGACGCCTTGTATGCCCGCCAGACCCTGGGCCTCAAGCCCGCGCCGGAGTTCGAACAGTGGCTGGCGAAGATGGGCATCTTTACCCAGGCCGACGGCAAGGTGCACTTTGGCAACAGCCTGCCCCCGGCGTTTCGCCAGGCACTGGCGCAGCTCGGATGAACGACATGGCCAACGAGATCGACAACGACAATCCCTGGCTGCAACTGCGTCGCCTGACCCCGGCGCGTATCGCCCTGGGACGTACCGGCACCAGCCTGCCCACCCGCGCACAACTGGATTTCCAGTTCGCCCACGCCCAGGCCCGCGACGCCGTGCACCTGCCGTTCGACCACGCCGGCTTGAGCGCCCAACTCGCCGAGCGTGGGCGGGAAACCCTGCTGCTGCACAGTGCTGCCGACGACCGCCACAGCTACCTGCAACGCCCGGATCTGGGTCGCAAGCTCAACAGCGCGTCGGCCCAACAGCTACGCGAGCATGCCCTGGCCCATCCCGGCGGGATCGACCTGGCCATTGTCGTGGCCGACGGCCTGTCGGCGCTGGCGGTGCATCGGCATACCCTGCCCTTCCTCAACCGCCTGGAGGAGCAGATCCAGGCCGAAGGCTGGTCGACGTCGCCAGTGATCCTGGTGGAACAGGGACGAGTCGCGGTGGCTGACGAAATCGGCGAATTGCTCGGTGCGAAAATGACCGTGATCCTGATCGGCGAACGCCCAGGCCTGAGTTCGCCGGACAGCCTGGGTTTGTATTTCACCTATAATCCAAAAGTCGGCCTGACCGACGCCTACCGCAACTGCATCTCCAACGTGCGTCTGGAGGGCATGAGTTACGGCATGGCCGCGCACAAACTGCTGTACCTGATGAAAGAAGCCTGCCGCCGACAATTATCGGGGGTCAATCTCAAGGACGAGGCTCAAGTGCAAACGCTGGAGAGTGATTCGGATGTCCATTCAAACGGCAACTTCCTACTGGGCCCGCCCCAAGACTGACCGTCATCCGGATTGCGCTTTTCCCGCGCTTTGGGCAGCATCGACACCACGGCTGCCCGAGTGAACCGTTTGCCGTCATATCCACGAAGTTGAGGCCTGATCTATGCGGATTACTCAAGCGACCCTGGAACATCTGGACCTGCTGACGCCCCTGTTCGTCAAATACCGTGAATTCTACGGCGCACTGCCCTTCCCTGATTCGTCCCGTAGCTTCCTGGAAAAACGCCTGCGCCGCAAAGAGTCGGTGATTTACCTGGCGTTGGCCGACGATGACGACAAGAAGCTGCTCGGTTTCTGCCAGCTGTACCCAAGCTTTTCTTCGCTCTCACTCAAGCGCGTGTGGATCCTCAACGATATCTACGTCGCCGAGGACGCCCGTCGCCAGCTGGTGGCCGACAACCTGATGCGCACGGCGAAGAAAATGGCCCGTGACACCCATGCCGTTCGTCTGCGCGTGTCCACCAGCAGCAACAACCTGGTAGCGCAGAAAACCTACGAATCCATTGGTTTTCGCGAAGACAGCGAATTCAAGAACTACGTGCTGCCGATCGACGAAAAGTGATCATCGCACGCGCTCTGTAGGAGCTGGCTTGCCAGCGATAGCGGTAGTGAATACCACATCGCCATCACTGGCAGTCGAGCGTCGACCGGTGCTCTCACTGACTCGTGCATAACCTTCGCCCGACATCCCCCGCTACAAACTCAGCAGGCAGAAATCTCCCCAACTCTTATAATCCCGCTTTCTCACGGAATGTACGAAAAAACTACATTCCTTGTAGTTAACTACGCCTATCTATTTTCCTTGCACGGGTCCGCCGAGTCGGACCGTCCACACAGGTGCCACCCATGGATTTCAACCCGATCGACATAGTCCTGCATCTCGATGTCTACCTCGACATGCTGGTGAACAACTACGGGCCCTGGATCTACGCCATCCTGTTCCTGGTGATCTTCTGCGAAACCGGCCTGGTGGTGATGCCGTTCCTGCCGGGCGATTCGCTGCTGTTCATCGCCGGCGCGGTGGCCGCGGGCGGTGGCATGGACCCGGTACTGCTGGCCGGCCTGCTGATGCTGGCGGCGATTCTCGGCGACAGCACCAACTACATCATCGGCCGAACGGCGGGCGAGAAGCTCTTCAGCAACCCGAACTCGAAGATCTTCCGCCGCGACTATCTGCAGAAGACCCACGACTTCTATGATCGCCATGGCGGCAAGACCGTGACCCTGGCGCGCTTCCTGCCGATCCTGCGGACCTTCGCACCGTTCGTCGCCGGCGTTGGCAAAATGCCTTACCCGCGTTTCTTCATGTTCAGCATCCTCGGGACCATTTTCTGGGTCGGCGGCCTGGTCACCCTGGGTTATTTCTTCGGCAACGTACCGTTCATCAAGAAAAACCTGTCGCTGCTGGTCGTTGGCATCATCCTGCTGTCGCTGCTGCCGATGATCATCGGCGTGGTCCGCAGCCGCTTCGGCAACGCCGCGTCCAAAGCCGGCACCCACTGATCCCGTGTGGTCGCTGAGTGCCTGGCGTCGCCGGCGAACCCTGGCCCGCCACCCCGTTGCCGATGAAACCTGGCAACGGGTCCGCGAACACCTGAGCTTCCTCGACGGCCTGAGCGATGCCGAGGATCGCTGGCTGCGAGAACACAGCGTGCTGTTCCTCGACGACAAGCACCTGAGCGCCTTGCCGGGCGTCGAGCTGAACCAGGAACGCCGCCTGCTGCTGGCGGCCCAGGCACAACTGCCCCTGTTGCACCTGGGGGACTTGAACTGGTACCAGGGCTTCCATGAAATCGTCCTCTACCCGGACGACTTCCTCAGCCCCCAGCGCCATCGTGACGCCAGCGGCGTGGAGCACGAATGGGATGCCGAGCACAGCGGCGAAGCCTGGCAACAGGGCCCGATCATCCTGGCGTGGCCCGGCGTACAGGCCAGCGGCGGCTGGGAAGGCTACAACCTGGTGATCCACGAACTGGCGCACAAGCTCGATATGCTCAGCGGCAGCGCCAACGGCCTGCCACCGTTGCACGGCGACATGCGCGTAGGCGAATGGGCCAAGGTCATGCAACACGCCTACGACGACCTCAATCGCCAGTTGGACCGCAACCCCGACGCCGACACCGCGATTGATCCTTATGCCGCGGAAAACCCGGCGGAATTCTTCGCGGTGACCAGCGAATATTTCTTCAGTGCCCCGGATATCCTGGCCACGGCCTACCCGCAGGTGTACGAGCAATTGCGCGCGTTCTACCGCCAGGACCCGCTGGCGCGGCTGCAGCATCTGCAAGCCCACGACCCACGCTACCAGCCCGAAGCACAAGGCCCGAGCGCCACTCCCCACCTCTAGGAGCCGGCTTGCCGGCGATAGCGGTCGTCAGCACACCACAGGACTTCAGGACCTCACACTACCCAGCAGCCCCCGACCAAGGTGGTATTCCACACGTCCCGCCGCCCGTGGCATCGGCCCCGGAATATGCCTATAATCCCCGCCACTTTTTGGTCAAACCGGCCAAGTTTTCTGATCAACCAACGGGGGCATCGCCCAATGAGCTACAGCAAGATTCCGGCTGGCAAAGACCTGCCGAACGACATCTACGTCGCGATCGAGATTCCGGCCAACCACGCGCCGATCAAATACGAAATCGACAAAGACAGCGATTGCCTGTTCGTTGACCGTTTCATGGCCACCCCGATGTTCTACCCGGCCAACTACGGTTTCATCCCCAATACCCTGGCTGACGATGGCGACCCCCTCGACGTGCTGGTCGTGACCCCGTACCCGGTCACCCCAGGCTCGGTCATCCGTGCCCGTCCGGTCGGCATCCTGCACATGACCGACGACGGCGGCGGCGACGCCAAGGTCCTCGCGGTCCCGCACGACAAGCTGTCCCAGCTGTACGTCGACGTGAAGGAATACACCGACCTGCCACCGCTGCTGCTGGAGCAGATCAAGCACTTCTTCGAGAACTACAAGGATCTCGAAAAAGGCAAGTGGGTGAAGATCGAAGGTTGGGGCGATGCCGAAGCCGCCCGCGCCGAAATCATGAAGTCGGTCGCCGCTTACAAGGGCTGATCCGCCGCGCCCTGGCGCGAACTGAAAAACCCCGGCTTGCCGGGGTTTTTTTGTGCCTGTTTACCAATAAACAAACAAGAGTTTTAATGAATAAACACAACGACTCAGATTCAGCTATTTGAGTGTAGGAATTCTGAACAAACCCAATCAGTTCGTGTGCTGGCCGGGACAATTTTTGAACACCTCGTTTATTTAAACAGGTGTAGCACGCCAGTAAACTCCGTGTTCATGAATACATCAGGCGATCGCTTAAGGGCCCTCCTGCGGGAGTGCCACCTATCTGCTTCGGACTTCGCTGCCAACCGGCAAGTGACGCCGCAGCACGTCAATAACTGGTTCAAGCGCGGCATTCCCATGGCGCGACTGGACGAGATAGCCGAGTTGTTGTGCGTCAATAGCCGCTGGCTGCGCAACGGCGACGGACCCAAGCACCCCGGCAGCTCGAGCAACGAAGCTCAGGATGAAGAAGCGCAGCCTCTCCATGGCAAGGAGCCCTACTCGGCCCGTGACGAGCTGGCAGCAACCGAGCGCAACGATGTGCAAGTGCCGCTGTACAAGGAGACGCCAACGGCCCCCGGATCAAGCCTGACCCAGGTTGCGATCATCCCTGGGCGCAAGGTACGCCTGCCCTATCGCATCCTGCAGGCCATGGGTGTCGAGCCGGACCAGGCCATCTGCGCGCCCATGACCGGCAACAGCATGGCGGAAAAGATCCAGGACGGCTCCACCATTGCCATCGACCGCAGCCTGACCCAGGTGGTGGACGGCGAAATCTACGCGCTGGAGCACGACGGCATGCTGCGGGTGAAGTATGTCTATCGCCTGCCGGCGGGGGCCTTGCGGCTGCGCAGCCATAACAGCGCCGAGTACCCGGACGAAGTGTTCACGGCGGAACAGATCGACGAGCAGAACATCCGGGTACTGGGTTGGGTGTTCTGGTGGTCGACATTGAACAAGCGACGGCCGCCGGTGCCCTCAAAATAGGGGACAAGACATCTCTTGTCTGAAAACGACAGCTCTGGCGTGTGGTTTTCGCTGGGAATCTGTCGTAAATGCCGGTATCCTGCGCGGCACATTTGGGCAGCGTCCTGCTTCCAGCAGGCCACATTGCCCACGACACGGCGCGAGACAACTGCGTGGTGTCCCACAACCAGATTTGCTCTGGATGTACATTTTGAAGGCGAGCGAGGCTTACCAAAAATAAGCCAAACCCGTCCCCGAGAAGCCGGCCACAAGCCGGCTTTTTAATTGTCCGAAATAATCCTGTCCCATCCGAGAATTCTGCCGATAGCCCAGCTATTCCGGGGGCTTCAGGCATTCTCCTGTCCGATGGTGTTCAACGCCATACGCACTCTCCTGCACGCCATGGGATACGAACACATCACTCGACACGGCTTTCGTTCTTCATTCCGAGACTGAACACCTAGCGCCCCCATAAAGACGGGCGGGGGAATAGAGCGGCGCAACCGCTTCGGAATCGAGAAAACAAAAGGCCCCTGGAGTCTCTCGACTTCAGGGGCCTTTTGCGTATCACCGGATGACTGCACACGGGAACATCAAGCCCCCGTGGTCGGCCTCCCGGCCTACCCGACCTTTAGAAGGCCCAGCGTGCTTGGGCAGAAGCAGTCTGGTTGACGAAGTGGCTGCGCTCCTCCACGTCATAACGCACGGCCAGTTGCAGTTGGCCGTTGACCGCGTAGCTCAACTCGGTGCCACCGCGAGCCAGCCAGCGCTGCGGACTGCTGGAGTAAGTGGTGAAGACCGTTCCCGGCGCACCGGCAAAGCTGCTGGTCAGCGAGTCACGACTCGCCAGCAAGTCATAACCGACGCCCAGCTTGCCACTCAAGGTCAGCTGTTGCGTGAGGTCATGGGCCAGCTTGCCATCCACACCGAGAATGAACTGATTGGTGCTGCGACTCTTGACCTGCAGGTCCAGCTCATCGGCACCTTTTTCGTTGTAGGCCTCATCCTTGATCCAGGTGTAGTCCGCCCGTACCGAGGGGGTGAAGCGCGTGGCGGGCGTCAGGCTGAAGGTCCGTTCCAGGGCAACACCAGCATGGGCGGTCCAGGAGTCGTAGTTGGATTTGGCTTGCAGCCCGGCGAAGTCGAGGTTGCGCTTGCCATCGTTGTGGTTCTGGCCACCATCGAGCTGGAAACTCAGGTCAGTGGTGTCGTCCAGGTGATACGCACCGTAGCCCACCAATTGATAGACGTCGGTGGTCAGCTGTTGACTGGCGGTGTCACCACTGTTGTGGGTGTCCGCCTTGGCGTAGATGAAGGCTGTACCCAGCATCCAGCGATCATTGAGGTTGGCATCGAGACCAAAGGCCATACCGCCCACACTGGAGTTGACCCCGGCAACGCCATCGTGGCTTTCCTGGTTGGCCCAGGAGCCGAACGGCTTGATCCAGAGGTGCTGCTCAGTCACGCTCTCGCCGGAAGACAGGCCGCTGTCGCCGGAAGACTGTCCGCCAAGGACCGATTCGCTGCGCGCCTGCACCACGCCGTTGATGCTGCTCAATGCCGTCCGCGCCGCCGTGGTGGATCCTCCGGTCATCAGCGGCAAGACTTCGCTGGCGGCCTTGGACACTTCGCCCTGGGTGCTGAGCGCGACAAAGTGACTGGCCAACTTGCCATTCGGATCGCTGGCAATGATCTGGTCCAAGGCTGCCGCGGCACCCAGGGCCGGAGAATTGCCGAGGGTCTGGACGCTGCCCAGAACGGTGTTGGCGCTGCCAGAGGTGGCGACCACATTCAGGTCGACACTGCTGCTGTTGTAGGTCGGCGTGAAGTCGAACAGCAGGCTGTTATCGGTGACATGGCTGAACTGGCCAGTGACCGTGCCGGTCGCACTGATCACGTGGGTCAACTGATTACCGGCGGCCAGGGTATTGCCACTTTTGACGTCGACGTTCAAGGTGCCGGCCAGGGCGACGTTGCCATTGACGCTGAGCTTGCTGTACTGCGATGAACTAAGGGCGCTGACCTGCAACGTGCCACTGCTGCTCTGGCTGAAGGTGTTCCCCACCGACAGCGTGGAAAAAGGCGTGGCTGCGCTACCAATCACCAGCGCACCGGCGTTGCTCACCCCCCCGGCGATCGAAGCGTCACTCGTGTTGAGCGTGGCACCGCTGGCGACAGCCACCGAACCCAGCAGGCTCGCGCCACTGGCCATGACCAGGGTGCCGTTGTTGACGGCCCAATTCTGGCCATAGGTGTCAGTGCCTGTCAGGGTCCAGGTGCTGTTGCCGATTTTCTCGAAGCTGCCGAAGCCCTGATACTGCTGCAGCGGGCTCCCTTGAGGGCCGGTCGAAGCGAGGTCGAACGTGGTGGAACCGGTGTTGCTGTCGCCGCCAAGGGCCAGTACATCGCTGCCACCGCTGGAGCTGACTACATTGCCATTGATCACCGAACCGGCGGCGAGCGTCAGCTGGTTACCACCACCACTGAGCTCGATCGCATTGGCCCGGGCGCCACTGCCGCCATTGGCAAAACCACCAGAAATGGTTCCGGCGTTGAAGACCGTCGAGTTGCCCGTCACCACCACACCCGCGCCACCTACTCCCGCGAAGCCGGCAACACCGTTGGCGCCCGCGACCCCGGCCGTGCCGGCGTGAATAAAGCCCGAACCTCCCGCACCGCCTGCGCCACCCACGCCCGCAGCACCGGCGACACCACCGTTACCGCCTTGAATCGTGCCGGTGTTGATCACCTGAATGTTGAAACCGCTGATGCCGACACCACCCACCCCGCCATTACCGCCGTTCCCACCACGACCACCATTGCCACCGCTACCACCATATTTACCGGAAGAGCTGCCGGCCCCACCCTGACCGCCAGTGCCACCGGTGGCACCGGTGGCACCATTGCCGCCGGTGATGCTGGCGTTATTGGTAACGGTAAAGAAACTGCCTGAAATGCCGGCCCCACCGGCCGAGCCGGCGCCTCCGTTCGCTCCGGCCCCGCCGGTGCCACCGGAGCCCCCGGTGTTACCGGATGCTAAGCTGGTGGACCCGCCACCCCCCCCATTGCCACCGTTGCCGGGGACACTGGCAACACCTTGACCACCGGTGAGGGTCGCATTGTTGGTTAGCGTAAAAAAGCTCCCGTTGACGGCTGCCGAAGCATTGGTGGGGGTGAAGTATTTGCCGGTGGAGCCCGTGCCGCCGACGCCGCCGGTACCCGAGCTGACGTTCGAGCCGGCTGCGCCCACGGATCCCGGAAACGATAGGCCTGCGCTCCCCGCAGCGCCGGTGAACTGCCCCGCGATCGCGGTGGTGATGATCCCACCACTCGCCCCGCTCAACCCCAGAGAACCGTTGTTCCCCACCAGATTGGCACCGGTGACGGTCAGGGGAGCAGTCACTATCAGCGTCGTCAGCCCACTGTTGATCGTGGCATCCGAACCGAGGTTGATCGTGTTGACGGAAGGGTCCACCCGCAACGTCCCACCGATGGACAATTGCTCGCGCAAGGAACCCGTACCGGAATCGGCATTGGAAGTGATGTTGGGGGCCGCACTTGCCCAGGCCGACGAGGCAATGCCCAGCGACAGCAGTGCCAGCGGCCAGACCGCTGCTTTACCGCGCGCCCCCGCCAGGCGTGTGCCCGAGCCGCCGCAGCTCTTCGATTTGGCGGCTTCGGAAACGACTTGCAGCGCTCCCAGGCCGCTGTTCCAGACCAATCGATAAATCCCCTTGTTCATCTCGTGCGCTCCAATGGTTTGATTTTTTTATGGGGGCTCTTCAAAGAATCCTGACCCCTTGAGTGTTGTGTTGAGGGTGTTGCCAGAAAGCGTCGTTGATAAACCGCGCGAACACATCGGGCGGCAGCAGCGTCGGCCGGGGGACGGCCTGTACCCTCGGCCGCACATCGTGCAGCCCTGGCGTACCGGCCCGCCGGTCGAACTCCTGCGCCTCGAACTGGACGTTATGCAGGTCGTGACTGAAAGCCGGCTCGCCAATGAAGTCGTAAATACCGTCGAGCACCGCTTGCGGGTCGCTGACCAGGCTCTCGTAACGCACCAGCAGCAAGCTGGCGGCGTGCTCGCCATAAAAAGCCTGCTTGAGGGCGTTGTAGGGATAACCGAGCATGCCCTCGGCATTCGCCAGAGCATCGGCGCGGCTATAGACCGTGCCACCGGCGTGGAAATTGAAAATCGCCGAGGGCGAAAGGCGGTTGTTCTGGACCAGGCGCTCGATACTGTCGATGATCCAGGGCACGTCGCGCACGCAGGCAATCACCTTGCTGGCGGGGAACAGGCTTTTGAGCAAGGCCATGCGCGAACACCAGGCACGGTTGCTGTCGAAGATCACCGGCGCGGAAAATTCGTCACCGTAGAACTGCTCGAACAGCCCACGCAGAATGCGTTCACGCTGCTGATCGGAGATGAACAGTGAATACTCGTTCTTGCCGCTCATGCCATTGAGCAGGTCATCGACCAGGCCTGCCACAGGGCTGCTCATGTGCGCATGAAAACGCGGATTCTGGCGCAACAGGGCCGACAGCAAGGTCGAGCCGGAACGGGGCAGGCCGGAAATGAAATGCAGAACGCGTTCAGTCATCGATCGGGCTCCTGGTGAAAGGGTTGATAACGCCCTGGCTCATGACAGGAACAGCCGATGCCAGACACTTTGACCGCTCTCATCGATACCCAGGTGCTGGAACCCGGCGCGCTGGATCACACGGATACCAGCGGCGGTCTCCAGCTTCGGATTCTCGACAATGATCATCATCCCCACGGGCGCCTGAGCGTCGCCGGCATAGGCCAGCGCCAGTTGCTCGTAGGTATGGGTAAACAACCTGGGAGCCAGGCCAACTTCACGGTGGTCCTCACGAATGAAGGTGCGATAGAACCAATAGAGCGCCCCGGCGCCGGGAGAGGCGCAATACACCGAGCTGACCCCAACGATCCGCCCCTCGGGGTCCAGGACCACACACGCCACCTCGAAGGTTCTGCGCCAGGCCTCGGCGGGATCGGGTATCGCGCCGGTTTCGCCCCAGAACGCGATGAGTTCGCTGCGCATCTGGGCAGTGACCTGCCCCCATACCCAGACGATCCGGTGATTTTTGAATAAGCTGATGGCCGACATGGCAGCTTCTCGTGTTGAAGGTCAGAGTGAAGGTTGGCTGCCATTGCACGGGTAAGGCGTGCGCAGGCGAGTGTCGTTGAGGAACAGCTCGCACCACAGGCGCCATAGCTTGATCAGTCGTTGCTGACCACCCTCCTGGCGCAGATCCCGAGTGGCCCGGGCCAGAACGCTGGCAAAGGACTGGGCGTAGAGCCGGCAGCTGCGGCAATCGATGTTCGGCGTGCAGCATTTGCCGGCGCTCTGGCTCAGGTCGGTGTTGTAGTGGCGCAGCGAGGGGGTCAGCAGTACGCCACAATCGCGGGTCACGGCGCCCGCCCCCTGGGCATCGGGATACAGGCCCGCCGGGTCGTGAATCAGCGCATTGAAATCATCGTCATACAGAATCCGCTGCCCCGGTTGTTGCAGCAGCAGCCCGATACTGTCCCGGGCACGCAGGAGATCGTCGGCGCTCAGGACCAGGTTGTCGGCGGCGGTGCTGGTGATGTGGTATTGATCGGCGCCGGCTCCGCTGTCGATAAAGTCCAGGTACTTGCTGGTCGGGCTGTAGTGATTGAAGGTCAGGGCCAGACCGTTGTCCGCGCAGAGCTGGGCGATATACGGAATATCGTCGAGGTTGCGTGCGGTCAGGGTGAAGACGAAGACCGCCCTGGGGTCATTGCGATAGTTTCTGATCTGCTTGTTCATGGTGTCGGCACCGCGCAGTTCGCGGCTGCGCTCGGGGTTGCCCCAGAGCGACACATGCACGCGATAGTCGATCTCGGCACTCAAGCGCTTGATGCCGTTGGTGAACACCACGCCGTAAGGAATGTGCCGGCTGGCAATGAGCAACTTGTTCTCCGCCAGCGACGGCTCCGCCCCGCCGAAGTAGCCGTAGCGCACGCCTCGTGCGCCTTCGTCGGCGAAGAACCGCTCGATGCTCTGCAGGTCCTTCACATCCTTGTGCCCAAGATAGTCATCGCCTGAAAAGAAAAGACACCCTTCGCAGGTCAGGTTGCAGATCGAGGTGATGTCGTACTGGCTCGGACGAAGAGGCAACACTTCCTGGCGCAAGAGCCTCCAGAATTCGCTATCACTCAGCGATCGGGCACCTGATTGCTGCCCACGAGCAACGTCAAGGACGGCCATGCGGATGGCTCCAGAAATGATTCAAAGAGGTTGGGGGACGACTCTGGGGGCCAGAGTCCACGACAATCCGCCGGGAGGAAGCGGTAAAGTCAAAGTAATGGCGAAATAATGCCTAACTGACATCATCCTGCCAACCCTTACATGTGTGTTTCATAATATTTCCGCTGGAAGGCTGCGTGTTCACTGAAAATAGGCACATAACGCCATTAATACGCCGATTTTTTCGCATTCTTATTAGCCAAAAAACTGACAGCCGTTCCATTGCCGCCAGCGCGGACGTCAAGGCCAGGCTTAATACGGTCAGGCGACCGGCTGTCGATGGCTGCCGATGCCTGGATTTGCGTAGGGTCGTGCGATGCGTGCAGTGCATGTTTTTCTTCCCCGGCTCATTGCTGCTAAATGAGCATTAAATTCGCCGAGCATATGTGATCCGCGGTCACAGGCTTGACCGTGCGTCCAAGTTTCCAAACTATATTTTTACAACACGATCACAGAGGGAATGGCTGGCGGGGACGGAGAGTGTGCCGGTCCTGCTGCACACACTCCACGCCCGGTCATGCAGCGCCAAAAGCACTTGTCCTGCTAGCTGCCCGGCGCGAACACCGCCACGCAACCATTACAGCCTCCGTCCTTCGCACTGAGCGGCAGGAAGACGTGGTTATTTTTCTCGCTGACCGCGACCGAATGCGGATTGCCGCCGGGCAGCTTTATGCGTTGGACGATCGTATTGGATTTTGCGTCGATAACACCGAGCTCCGGGCCGTCCGGCATGCCGCGCGAAGCGGTGTAATACTGCTTGAGCTTCGGATTGTAGGTGACCATGTCGGCGGAACCGAGGCCTGGAATGACCTTGACCACCGAACCGTCGGTCTTCATCACGACGAATACCGGCGGCAGACCGCTGCCCTTGCCGCCAGCGTCGCAACCTAACAGCAGGTTTGCACCTGGTCCTTGCACCAGGCCGTTGGGATGGCAGTCATTGACTGGCAGCAATTTCTCGAGCTTGCCGCTGGCCGGGTTGATGACCGCGACGGCACCCTTGGCCTTATCCTTCTTCAACTCGGGAATCGAAACATAGAACCTTTTTGTCACCGCATCGTAGACGGGCTGCTCGATCCCGTCCGTGGCGTCCTCAAGGGAAATCCTGGCCATGATTTTGTGTTCGGGCCTGGTCGAAATCAGCGTCAGGAACGGCGGCTCGTCGGCATTGTTGGCGACAAGCACAACGTGGGCCTTCGGATCGTAGGCCATCTCGTCAACCCGGAATTTTCCGCCGGTGGAAAGGCTATCCGTGACTTTTTTCGTCTTGAGGTCGATGACCTTCACAGTGCTGTCGCCGTCGCTGGCCCACACCTCGCCACCAACCACGACGACGCCGTTCGGGCCGGACACACTACTGGTCTTTAATTGTCCTGCGAATCCGCCGGGCAACCGGTCGACCATCTTGCCGCTGGCGCCATCGAACACGTCGATAGCCTTGTTGCTTCTATCGGCCAGATAATAACGGTTGGTCGCCTGATCGACATAGCTGATGTCGAAGCCGTTGAGAGGCTCGCCTGGAACCTCCAGTGTGCCGATCTGTTTCAGTTCCGCCGCGCTGACCGAAGCAGCGAGACTCAATCCCAATATTGCAGTCGCGCAACCCAACAATTTTCGCGGCATCATGTGTTTTCTCCTGAAAGTCTTCGGGTACTGTTGTTTTTATTCGCATCCATAAACCACCCCGACCCACTAGGGCGCCTGACTTTTCACATTCATTCAGAGATACACGGTCCTGACAGTAACTATTCCGCCTATGGCACTTTGACCTCAGAACAGATGCCGACCCACCAGACAACCTCGACCGCCGAGTCAATCTCGGTTATCCGTATTCATAGTGTCAACATTTGAAGTGCACATGAGTGCAGATGATGTGCTTTTAGGAAATGTTCCCACTTGTGCCACCTGCGACACTCAGCCCCTGCACCAACCCTAGCGCCTGAGTAATTTCCGGTCTGTCGCTCCAAAGTGTCCAGCAGGTACTATCGAATGCTTCAATAGCTAAAACATAAGTCTCTGGCACTATTTCGAAGCCAGAGGGTTTAATAATTTCAGCGACCGTATTGACTGCGACCACAAGACAGTTGAACGTTTGCTCCATCGATTGTGAGAACTCAAGCAATTGCCCCCACGTCATGATGTCTCCTCTCTCCTGAGAGAGTAGAAAAGCCTCATACTCATCCATAGAAAGGCCATCAGGTGCACAACCCACACCTTGAAACTCGAGAACTGACCACACCCAATCATTATCAGGAATGACCGCCAGCAAATCGCTTAGCAACAGGACTGTTCCATCCGCCCGGAAAGACGCCAAGGTGACTGAGTTCATTGCGGATACTCCAGTGGTCTTGCGGGCCCGTGCTGGGGCGTCCCCCCCGTGGGATTTGGGATGAAATCATGCTGATGCGGACTCGTATGCTCTTTGGGGCGTCCGTGATCCGTAAAGTCTATATCTCGCTTGGGCTCCAGTTTGCCATCTTTGTTCAAATGCCACTCTCTGGCTTGCCTGTATTCATCTTTTCTTCCTCTTCTATTTGCAAGCTGGGTGTGGGGCTCTTCGGCATCGGGAACGGGCCTACCATGCTTGTCGTTTACTAATTTCCTATCTGGCCGGTATAAAGTGGCCGGATCAATTTCCTTAGGCCATTCAAGCCTGACAATCTGCGCCCCAGCGCCCTTCCCTTCTGCCCGTCCCGCCTTTTTGATTCTAGCGTTCTTGAGGCCTTGACCAAGCCGTTTCAGCCCAGAGCCCAGACGTTGCGTCAATGCCAGGTTACGCATCGACACCGTACCTTTCGCCGCCAGACCAGCACCACCGCTGTACATGACCAACAGCCCGATCAGCACTATCTCGAAGACCACCGCACCACCGAACTCGGCGATTTCTTCGCGGTTCTGGGCTTTTACATAGTCAACGGCAAATCGCGCCAGCAGGTCCCGGCTCGGCCCGTCCTCCATCACGAAGCACGCCGTTTCGTAGCTTTCGGCCAGTTGTTCACGGGTGATCTTGCTTGGGTCGAAGCCCAGCGCCTCAATCAGTTCACGATGCTGCGCCTGGGAAAAGTTGTCGCGAAAGGAAGCGATCCAACTGCCACCATTGGAAGCGTCGGCGTTCCAGGCGGACACCACGACATTGGAAAAGGTAACCAAGGGATTGATCAGGTCGCCATATTCCTTGGCGCTCTTGACCAATCCCCAAGCGCCATAAAGCGCGCCCTTGCCAATCGCCAAATGGGTATGGAATGCATTGGTGACAACACCACGCTCATCCTGGATAGCCTGCAACGCCGCCGCTTCGGCACGCTCTGCTTCGAGAATCGCCTCCAGCGCGGCCTGCACCTCGGCGCGGCTGCGGACCACCAGATCTTCGGTGTCGACCTCCGCCAGCATCTGCGCCTGATAAGCTCCATCGGGAATACTGCCGACAAACCGACTGTACTCATCCAACCGAGTCCGAATGGGCTCGCCGCTGGCCGGGGTCAGCACGCAAGGCAAATCACACCCCAAGCCTTCGCCGTTATCCCAGATGAACTTCAAACCGACATGGCAGGTGCTGGTCGGAATCTGGCGCTCAATGGTCCGCTTTGCCTCGCTGTAGAAGTCGCCGTTATAAGGCTCTGGAGGCGGCACGCGACGCTCAGTATTACGCGACGGCAAAGGAAAGCACGGGCCCGGCGTGGGTGAGTAATTGCCCCTGGAATCGTAATGGCCCACGGTTAACGAGATCCCTGTTTCAACAGTCGTTCGCTCCTTCGAGAAGGACCGACAAAAACAGAAAATCAGCTGCTCGGCCCAGTTACCGAAGCTTACGGTCGAGGCCGAAAGGAAGTGACCGCATTGGATGCCAGACAACTCAACGCCATCTGTAGGACCCTGGTCAACAGCCCCCTTCAACAAGCAGGCAACCCCACGGAGATCCCGCTACAATCCCGCCGAGTGATTGCCAAGATGCTCGCTCACGTGCCAAGTCCTGCTTTCCAACTCGCGGTGTGCCCTGGCACCCACCGCCGCCGTCCCGGGCGCCCCCCGGTCGCCGGCTGAACAGGGTTGCCCGAACATGACGCTGCTGCACATCCCCACCCTGCTGCTGGTCTCGGTCTTCATCTTCTGCCTGATGGGGCTCTTGAGCCTGCACGCCTGGCTGCGGGAAACCCGCGAACGCTGCCTCGCCTACCTGGGCAGCATGATGTTGCTGGCATCCCTCGGCATCCTGCTGGTGAGCTTGCGTGGCTTGGGCGTCGACTTTGTACCGCTGGTGGTGGGCAACGTGGCGCTGTTGCTGAGCGCAGCGATGAACTGGACGGCCATGCGCGTGTTTGCCGGGCGCGCGCCCTCGGTCCCAGGCATGCTCGCTGGCGCGCTGACTTGGCTCGCGCTGTGCACGGTGCCAACCTTCCTGGAGTCACTGCCATTGCGGGTGGCCGCCTATTCGGTGCTGACGGTCGGCTACGGCGTGCTGACCTTGCTGGAGTTCTGGCGTAGTCGCCACAGCCTCGAAGCCTCCTACCTGCCCGCGCTGACACTGACAGCACTGAATACTCTGTTCTACTGCGTGCGGACCTTTACTGACGCCGGCATGGGCCTGGACCAGGCCCTCGCGGGTAGCGGCGAAGGCGTGCCGTTTTTCTCCTTCATGCTGTTCGAGTCCATGCTCTACGTGGTCGGGATCGGCTACGTCACCCTGGCCATGGTCAAGGAGCGCGCCGAGCGCCAGCTCAAGGCGGCGGCCTATAGCGATCCCCTGACCGGCGTCGGCAACCGGCGGTCGTTCATGTTCAAGAGTGAAAAGCTGCTGGCCGACTGCGGGCGTCAGGGCACGGCGGCGGCGCTGCTGCTCTGCGACCTGGACCACTTCAAGCGTCTGAACGACACCTTCGGCCATGCCGTGGGCGACCAGGCACTGATCGCCTTCGGCCGGGTAACGACACAGATCCTGCGCCCGGCGGATGTATTCGGGCGCATTGGCGGCGAAGAGTTTGCCTGTGTGCTGGGCGATAGCGACAAAGCCCGCGCGATGGAAGTGGCGGAGCGGATCAGGGCCGGCTTTGCCGGACTGACGCTGCTGGAACCCGGCTTTCTCAGCGTGAGTATCGGGCTGGTCACCACGGGGGAATCCGGGTACGAACTCTCGCGGTTGCTGTCGGTGGCGGATGAGGCACTTTACGCAGCCAAGGGTAAGGGCCGCAATCGAGTAGAGATCGCAGAAAGCTAGCCCTGCGGCAACACCACCAACCGCTGCCCCTGCACCGTCGCCGTCATCTGCCCGGCGTCGGCACAGGCCAGCAGGCAATCGGCAATCGCCGGTTCCAACTCGACCCGCACCCTGCGCACCAGGGCGCGGGCGCCGAAGCGCGGATCGTGATCGCGTCCCAGCCAGGCACGGGCCAACTCGTCCACCAACAGCTGGCGCCGCGGCCCCAGGCGCTGATTGAGCTTGCTCAGTTCGATATCCAACAATGCGTCGAGCCAGCGACCCTCGATGCGTTCGAACACCAGGATACGATCGATCCGATTGAGAAACTCCGGTTCGAAACGGTTGTGCAACACCCGCTCCAGCAGCCGTGATTCAGCCTCGACGAACCAACCCAGCAAACGTCTCCAGCCCCCACTCAAACGCTGCCGTCGAGCGTTGGCCTGCCGTGCGCCGATGTTGCTGGTCATGAAGATCAGGCTGTTACGAAAATCCAAAGTACGGCTGCCGCCCGCCAGGGTCAGCCTGCCGCTTTCCAGAATCCCCAACAGGCTGCGCAACACCTCGTCGCTGGCCTTTTCCAGCTCATCGAACAGGACGATGCCCGGACGACTGTAAGTGCCCTCGATCAACTCACTGTCGAACAGACTGACACCCTCCTTGCTACCGACATAACCCGGCGGCGCACCGGTCAGCGCCGCCGCGTAATGTTCCTGGGCCAAGGTCTGCATATCGATGCGGCACATCGCATCGCTACGACCATGAATGGCCTGGGCCAGCAGGCGCACGATCTCGGTCTTGCCAACGCCAGTCGGGCCCATGAACAGGTTGACCCCAAGCGGTCGCTCGCGATCACCGATGTCCGCCTTGAGCACCTTGAGCTGTGCCTCGACCGCCGCCAGTGCCGCGTCCTGGCCGACGATGCGCTTACGCAGCAGCGCCATCACCTGCTGCGGTTCGAAGGTGAACCGCGAGGTCAGCGGACGCACCTCGGGCTGCCCTGACGCGGGGACCTGCTGGATCGACGACATGCTTCAGCCCGCGGTCTTTTCTTTACCGCCGTGGGGCAATTGCCCCACCGGGCAGTCCGCCACGCCCACCGTGCGCCGGGTGAAGTTCTCCACATTCTCCCGGGCCTTCTCGGCATCCAGGACCCAGGTGCGATAGAACTCGAACGGACACTCAGCGATGCCCTTGTCGCCATCGCCGGAATCGTAGATGCCGGTGTAGCCACGGTGCAGCAACTTGAACAGATGGTTCTGCGACTGGTCGTTGGCTCGCGCATCGCGGATCTGTGAGATCGACAACTGGGCGTACTGAATACCCATTTCCTCTTCGCCACACTCACCCAGGGTACGGCCGTCGAAGCCGATGATCGCCGAGTGCCCGAAGTACGAATACACCCCGTCGAAACCGGCGGCGTTGGCCACCGCGACATAGCAGTTATTGGCCCAGGCCATGCTCTTGGACATCTGCACCTGCTGCTCCTTGGCCGGGTACATATAGCCCTGGCAACGGACGATCAGCTCCGCGCCCTTCATCGCACAATCGCGCCAGATCTCCGGGTAGTTGCCGTCGTCGCAGATGATCAGGCTGATCTTCATGCCTTTGGGGCCGTCGCAGACATAGGTGCGGTCGCCGGGGTACCAGCCTTCGATAGGACACCAGGGAATGCACTTGCGATAGCGCTGGACGATCTGCCCCTGATTGTCGATCAGCACCAGGGTGTTGTAAGGCGCCTTGTGCGGATGCTCCTCGTGGCGTTCGCCGGTCAGGGAAAACACACCCCAGGTATTGGCCTCGCGACAGGCCGCGGAAAAGATCGCGGTCTCTTCGCCGGGAATGGTCGCGGCGGTGGCCATCATCTCGTCATGGTCATAGAGAATGCCCATGGTGCTGTACTCGGGGAACACCACCAGGTCCATCCCGGGCAGCCCCTGCTTCATGCCCTTGATCACCTCGGCGATCTTGCGGGCATTGTCGATGACCTCGGCCTTGCTGTGCAGGCGCGGCATCTTGTAGTTCACGACAGCAACACCGACGGTATCCGGGCTGCTGGAAATGTCGCCATGGCGCATGGAGAAAAACCTCTGTCAGTGACTGATCATCCAGGGCCGTGGCCCGGTCTTGCTCTTGAGTCCCAGGGGATTGGCCTTGGTCGGCACCACCGGTTTGCTTGGCGCGCAGCAACCGCAACCCTTGGGATGACGCCGCTGCTGGTACTCGGCGACGGTCTGCGGCGCATGGGCGCTACGTTCGTTGGTGGCGATGGCCTGGCGCTGACTGCTCGACAGACAGTTCAAGGCCGGCGCCGAAAGCTGCAAACCACCGCCCGCGCCGCCGCAATAGGGGCACTGGCAAGGTTCATGGCGCTGGTTCATGGGCCGCAGCATGGTGAAGGTGCCGCAGGCCTGGCACTGGTATTCGTAAGTCGGCATGGTTCGAACTCCCGGAATCTTGATGACGCCTTACAGATCGTGGGCGATAGGCAGGTCGATACTGCCGTCCAGGTGCTTGATCGGGCCGCTGGCGTTGGGGTTGATATCGAAGTCGAAGATCTCGGTCGGCAGCCACAAGGTCGCGCAGGCATTGGGGATATCCACCACGCCACTGATATGGCCCTGCACCGGGGCCGATCCCAGCAAGGCATAACCCTGGGCAGGGGAGTAGCCGAACTTGGTCAGGTAGTTGATCGCATTGAGGCAGGCCTGGCGGTAGGCGACGTTGACATCCAGGTAGTGCTGCTGGCCGCTTTCGTCCACCGAGATGCCTTCGAAGATCAGGTAGTTCTTGTAGTTCGGGGTGATGGGGCTTGGCTTGAACACCGGGTTCTTGATCCCGTACTTGGCCATGCCGCCTTTGATCAGCTCGACCTTCATGTGTACCCAGCCGGCCATCTCGATGGCGCCACAAAAGGTGATCTCGCCGTCGCCCTGGCTGAAGTGCAGATCGCCTACCGAAAGGCCGGCGCCGTTGACGTAGACAGGGAAGAAGATCTTCGACCCACGGGACAGGTCCTTGATATCGCAGTTACCGCCATGCTCGCGCGGCGGCACGGTGCGGGCGCCGGTGGCGGCGGCGTCATCGCGGGCCTGGCCCTTGAGTCGGCCCATATGTGCGGTGGCGGCCAGCGGCGCGTTGGCCAGGGGCGGCACGCGGGTCGGGTTGGTGTCGATCAGTTCCTGCTCGCGGCGGTTCCAGTCGGCGAGCATCACCGGGTCGGGCAGGCAACCGATCAGGCCGGGGTGGATCAAGCCGGCGAAGTTGACCCCGGGGATGTGCCGCGAGCTGGTGAACATGCCTTTGAAATCCCAGATGGCTTTCTGTGCGCTGGGGAAATGATCGGTGAGGAAGCCGCCGCCGTTCTGCCGGGAAAAGAAGCCGTTGAAGCCCCACTGGGATTCAGCCTTGGCGCCGATGTCCAGCAGGTCGACCACCAGCAGGTCGCCAGGTTCGGCGCCGTGCACGCCGACCGGGCCGGAGAGGTAGTGCACGGTGGACAGGTCGATATCGCGCACGTCGGAAGCATCGTCGTTGTTCTTGATCGCCCCGGCGGTCCAGTCGTAGGTTTCGAGAATGAAGTCATCCCCCGGCTTGACCCAGCAGGCCATCGGAATGTCCGGATGCCAGCGGTTGTGGATCTGCTCGTTCTCGGTGGCGGGCTGGTTGAGGTCGACTTTGATCAAGGTATCGGTCATGGCAAAGCTCCTGGACAGTAGGGATGTACAGCGTTGCTGGCAGTCTCGAATGGCGACGCGAATCGGCCAATACGTCGGATGACGTAGCCCCTCGCAACACCGCAATCTGTAGGAGCTGGCTTGCTGGCGATAGCGGCCGAACAGGCGATGCAAGGCTCAAGGGCCTCATCGCCAGCAAGCTGGCTCCTACAGGGGACCGCGTTGACCGGGGTTTCGAGTCCGGGTCAAAGCGGTGCCTACAGAGGGTAGATGTCTATACGGAGAGGTAACGGCTGATCGTCGCCTCGTCGACCTTGTCGCGGGTCTCCTCGATAACGAAACGTCCCTTCTCGATCACCAGAAAGCGGTCGGCGATTTCCAGGGTGAAGGACAGCACCTGCTCGGAAACCACGATGGTCAAATCCCGCAGGGTGCGGATTTCCTTCAGGGTCCGGGCGATGTCCTTGATGATCGACGGCTGGATGCCTTCGGTGGGTTCATCCAGCAACAACACCTTGGGATTGGTCGCCAGCGCCCGGGCAATCGCCAGTTGCTGTTGCTGCCCACCCGAGAGGTTGCCGCCCTTGCGCGAGCGCATGTCGTGGAGCACCGGGAACAACGCATAGAGGTCTTCCGGCACCTGGCCCCGGGCCGCGGCCGGCAAGCCGGTCTGGATATTTTCCAGCACCGTCATGCTGGGAAAGATCATCCGCCCCTGGGGCACATAAGCGATGCCGTGCTCGACCCGCTCGTGGGTCTCGAGACTGGAGACCTCACGACCATCGACACTGACCTGCCCGCCCCACTGCGGAAGAATGCCCATCAGGCTCTTGAACAGCGTGGTCTTGCCCATGCCGTTGCGCCCCATCACGGCGACGATTTCCTGCCTGGCCACAACCAGGTCAAGGTCATGGAGGATCTGGCTCTGGCCGTAGCCACAGGACAGCTTGTTGACGTTGAACATGCCTGCTTCCTCAATGGCCCAGATAGACTTCGATGACTTTCGGGTTGTTCTGCACCGACTCCATGCTGCCCTCGGCCAACACCTTGCCCTGGTGCAGCACCGTGACCTTGTGGGCAATGCTCTTGACGAACTCCATGTCGTGCTCGATCACCAGCACCGAACGGCCCTGGCTGATGCGCTTGAGCAACTCGGCGGTCTGCACGCGCTCGTTGACGCTCATCCCGGCGACGGGTTCGTCGAGCATCAGCAGGTCGGGGTTCTGCATCAGCAGCATGCCGATCTCCAGCCACTGCTTCTGCCCGTGGGACAGCAGGTCGGCCTGTTGCTCCAGCAGCTCACCGAGAAAGATCTCCCGGGCCACCTCTTCCACCCGCGCAATCACCGCCGCGCTGCGCTTGAAGAACAAGGCGCTGAACACCTTGCGCCCGGCCGGATAGGACATCTCCAGGTTCTCGAACACCGTGAGGTTTTCGTAGATCGACGGGTTCTGGAATTTGCGCCCGACACCGGCACGGACGATGTTGTACTCGTGCATCCGGGTCAGCTCTTTCCCATCGAACTGGATGCTGCCGCTGGTGGCTCGGGTCTTGCCGCAGATCAGGTCGAGCACCGTGGTCTTGCCCGCGCCGTTGGGTCCGATCACTACCCGCACTTCATTGCGGTCGATATACAGGTTGAGGTTGTCCACCGCCTTGAAACCGTCGAAGGACACCGTCAGTCCCTCGATGGCCAATACCGGTTTGTTCATCTGAAAACCGATGGCGGTCATGGCTGTGTCTCCAGGGAAGGACGTTCAGGGGCTGGAGCTTTCGGTTCGACACGTACGGCCTGTGGCAAGGACGCAGCCACCGGTTGTGAGCGAGGAGAACGTCGCAGCAATCGAGCAAGCGCCTGGCGACCATGACTGTCCCAGAGCCCGGCCAACCCATTGGGGAAGTACATGACCACGGCAATGAACAGCCCGCCCATCAGGTACAGCCATAGCTCGGGAAAGGACTCGGAGAAATAGGTCTTGCCGTAGTTCACCAGCAGGGCCCCATACACCGCGCCGAGCAGCGACATACGCCCGCCGACCGCAGTAAAGATCACCATCTCGATGGACGGCACGATGCCGACGAATGTGGGTGACATAAAGCCCACCTGCAAAGCGAACATCGCGCCGCCAATGGCCGAGAAGCCGGCGGCGATGCAGAACACGAATATCTTGAACGTGGCCACGTCATAACCGGAGAAGCGCACCCGCTCTTCCTTGTCGCGCATCGCCATCAGCAAGCGCCCCAACTTGGAAGCGAGGACAAAACGGCCGATAAAAATGCAGCCGAACAGCAGCGCCGCATTGATGAAGTACAACACCAACTTGGCGCTGTCGGTGCGTAGGTCCCAGCCGAGCAGAGTCTTGAGATCGGTGATGCCGTTGACCCCACCGCTCAGGCCCTGCTGGCCGACAATCAGCACCGTGAGAATCAGCGCGATGGCCTGGGTCACGATGGAGAAATACACATCCCCGACCCGTCGCTTGAACAGTGCAATGCCGATGATGAAGGCCAGCAACACCGGCACCACAATCACCGCCAGCAGCGTGAAACTGAAACTGTGAAACGGCACCCAGAGCCAGGGCAGTTCGGTGATCTGGTTCCAGTCCATAAAGTCCGGAATGCCCGGCGTGGTCTGGATCTTGGTGCTGATCGGATCGGAGGCTTCCAGCTTGAGAAACATCGCCATGCAGTAGCCGCCGACACCGAAAAACACGCCCTGCCCCAGGCTGAGAATGCCGCCATACCCCCAGCACAACACCAGGCCGACGGCAACGAAGGCATAGGTCAGATACTTGCCCACCATGTTCAACCGGAAGGCATCCAGGGTCAGCGGAAACACCACGAAAATCAGCAGCGCCAACAGCGCCACGCCGAGCAGGTTCGGCTTGCCCGCCAGCATCTTGTCTAGAACGTTCATCGGCTCGCCTCTACTTGCGCACTTTGATGGAGAACAGCCCTTGGGGGCGCAACATCAGGATCAGGATGACCCCGGACAGGGTCAGCACCTTGGCCATCGAACCGCTGAGGAAAAACTCCGAGATCGATTGGGTCTGGGCAATCACGAAGGCCGACGCGATGGTGCCGAACAGGCTTTGCGCACCACCGAAGACCACCACCAGGAAGGTGTCGACGATGTACTGCGAGCCGGCGGTGGGTCCGGTGGAACCGATGGTGGTGAAGGCCGCGCCAGCCACCCCGGCGACACCGCAACCCAGGGCAAAGGTCATGCGGTCGACCTTGCGGGTATTGATACCCACGGCCCGGCTCATCAACCGGTTCTGCACCGTGGCGCGCACATGCAGGCCCCAGCGCGAACGATAGAGCAGGACAAAAATGCCTGCCGTCAGCAGCAAGGTCAGGGCCATCATGAACAGGCCGTTGCGCGGGATTTCGATGGAGTCCGTGAGGTTGAACGACCCCATCAACCACTCCGGTGGCGTGGCACTGACTTCACGGGCGCCGAACACCGAACGGAAGGTCTGCTGCATGACCAGGGACAGGCCCCAGGTCGCCAGCAGCGTGTCCAGCGGCCGTTTGTAGAGCCGGCTGATCATCGCCCACTCCACCAGCCAGCCAATGGCGCCGGCGATCAGAAACGACAACGCGATGGCGAAGAAAAAATAGTAGGGTTGGAACGCCGGGGCGAAATGGCTGGTCAGGCTCGAACAGACATAGGTGGTGTAGGCACCGATGGTGAGGAACTCGCCGTGGGCCATATTGATGACCCCCATTTGCCCGAAGATGATCGCCAGCCCCAGCGCCATCAACAACAGCACGCAGAACACGGACAAACCGTTGAACCCCTGCATGGCCGCGATGGCACCAAATTCCGATAGCCATTCCATGATGATGGTCTCCTGCGGTGGAAGTAAAAAAACCGCATCCCCGGCAAACCAGCCCCTGTAGGAGCCGGCTTGCCGGCGATAGGGCCTGAACGTTATTGGTAGCCTTTAGGGAACGGATTCGGCTCGATCAGACCGGACTCGTACACCACCTTGAACTGACCATTGGGCTGCACTTCACCGATGCGGGTCTTGCTCCACAGGTGATGGTTGTCGTGCACTTTCACGTAGCCTTCAGGCGCGGTTTTCAGCTCGATGCCTGGCGAGGCCGCGACCACTTTGTCGACGTCGAAACTACCGGCCTTCTCCACCGCCGCTTTCCACAACCACGGGCCGAGGTAGGCTGCCTGGGTCACATCGCCGATCACCGCATCCTTGCCGTACTTGGCCTTGAAGGCTTCGACGAAGGCTTTGTTGTTTGGGTTTTCCAGGCTCTGGAAGTACTTCATCGAGGCATAGAAACCGGCCATGTTTTCGCCGCCGATACCCAGCAGTTCGTCTTCAGTCACCGACAGGGTGAGCAAGGTCTGCTTGGCGGAATTGACGCCCGCCGCATTCAGTTGCTTGTAGAACGCCACGTTGGAACCACCGACCACAGCGGCGAATACCACATCAGGCTTCTTCAACTTGACCTTGTTGATCAGCGAACCAAACTGGGTGTTGCCCAGCGGGTAATAGTCTTCGCCGACCACGGTGCCGTGCAGCACGTTTTCAATGTGCTTGCGGGCGATCTTCATCGAGGTGCGTGGCCAGATGTAATCCGAACCCACCAGGTAGAAGGTCTTGGCGCCCTTGGTCTTGGCGATCCAGTCGAGGCTGGCAAGGATTTGCTGGGTGGCTTCCTGGCCGGTGTAGATCACGTTCTTCGACTGCTCCAGCCCTTCATAGAAAGTCGGGTAGTAGAGCAGGCCGTTTTCCTTCTCGAAGATCGGCAACACAGCCTTGCGCGAAGCCGAGGTCCAGCAGCCGAACACCGTCGCCACCTTGTCGTTGACCAGCAGCTTCTTGGCCTTCTCGGCGAAGGTCGGCCAGTCGGAGGCGCCGTCCTCCTGGATCACCTTGATCTGCCGGCCGAGGATGCCGCCCGAAGCGTTGATCTGCTCGATGGCCAGACGCTCGGCCTGGATCGAACCGGTTTCGGAAATCGCCATGGTGCCGGTGGCCGAGTGCAGCTGGCCGACGGTGACTTCAGTCGGGGTCACGGCCAGGCCGGTGGTGTTGGCCTCGTCCGCCATCACGCCCTGGCTGAACACACTGGCGGCCAGTAACGACAGGGCCGCCGCTCCCAGCGCCAGACGGCGCGGCAACAGACCTTTGGTGCGGATCAATCGTGGTTCCATGCTGCTACTCCTCTGCGGTGGCGCTGCGGGTTCGCCTGGGAGGGCGGCCAGCAACGGTGATGGCATCAGCATGGCGGCGAGCAGCGGCGGCCGGTATACGCAGCCTGACGTAAAGGCATACGTCATTTGACGTAGGGAAATTCGCACCAAGGTGGCGCAGGCTAGCGCCCGAGGCCCGGCCCGCCTGGCGCTGCACAGAGACGCGCGCCAGCAGGCGCGAAGGCGGCCAAACGGCACGGGGCATGAAAATTGCTCAATTTTTCACCACACCACCGCCAGGCACGGAGCGCCTTGACCGCAGGAGTCTTTCACCGTGCTACCACCCGGCACCCAGCGCATCGCCAAGATCCGTCGCGACTACAACAGCTGGGTCGCCGACGAGACCATGGAGGACTACGCCCTGCGCTACACGCCGAAGTCCTTTCGCAAGTGGTCGGAGCTGCGCATCGCCAACACCGCCCTGGGCGCGGTGTCGTTCCTCGCCCTGGAGGCGATCGGCGGAGTGCTGGCCCTGAGTTATGGTTTCACCAACACCTTCTGGGCGATTCTCGCGGTGAGCCTGGTGATCTTCTTCACCGGCCTGCCCATCAGCTACTACGCCGCCCGCTACGGCGTCGACATGGACCTGCTGACCCGCGGCGCCGGCTTCGGCTATATCGGCTCGACCATCACCTCGCTGATCTACGCCAGCTTCACCTTCCTGTTCTTCGCCCTGGAAGCGGCGATCATGGCGTTGGCCCTGGAGCTGTATTTCCATATCCCGCTGGCCTTCGCCTATGTGATCTGCTCGCTGCTGGTGATCCCGCTGGTGGCCTATGGGGTCACGCTGATCAGCCGCCTGCAACTCTGGACCCAGCCGCTGTGGCTGGTGTTGCTGGTGCTGCCCTACCTGTTTGTGCTGGTGAAAAATCCCCAGGCCTTCAGCGACTGGACCAGCTTCCTGGGCCGCAGCTCCAGCGGTGGTGACTTCAATCTGCTGGAGTTTTGCGCGGCCTGTACCGTGGCCCTGTCCCTGGTGACGCAGATCGGCGAACAGGTCGACTACCTGCGCTTTCTGCCGGAGAAAACCTCGGCCAACCGCAAACGCTGGTGGGCCGCCCTGCTCTGCGCCGGCCCCGGCTGGATCATCCCCGGCGCCCTGAAAATGGCCGCCGGCGCCTTCCTGGCCTTTCTCGCCCTGCAACACGAAATCCCCATGGAGCGTGCCGCCGAACCGACGCAGATGTACCTGGTGGCCTTCAGTTATGTGTTCTCCTCGCCGGAGTGGGCGCTGGGCGCGATGGTGCTGTTCGTGTTCGTCTCACAGATGAAGATCAACCTGACCAATGCCTACGCCGGCTCCCTGGCCTGGTCGAACTTCTTCGCCCGGGTCACCCACAGTCATCCCGGCCGCGTGGTGTGGCTGGTGTTCAATGTGGCGATTGCACTGATGCTGATGGAGTTGGGGGTGTTCGATGTCATCGACCAGGTACTCGGTCTCTACGCCAATATCGCCACCGCCTGGATCGGCTCGGTGGTCGCGGATCTGGTGATCAACAAGCCCTTGGGGCTGTCGCCGAAGCACATCGAATTCAAGCGCGCGCACCTCTACGACATCAACCCGGTGGGCGTCGGCTCGATGGTGATTGCCTCGTTGCTGTCGATCCTCGCCCACTTCGGACTGTTCGGTGCCCTGGCCCAGGCCGCGCCGCCCTTTGTCGCCCTCGGTACCGCGCTGATCATGGTTCCGCTGCTGGCCTGGGCCACCGGCAGCCGCTATTACATCGCCCGCACCAGCGACCCGTTGCTGCTGCGTCCGGTGCAACCGAGTACGCAGGTCACCTGCGGTCTGTGCAGTAATCCGTTCGAAGTCGCGGACATGGCGTTCTGTCCGGCCTACAGCACGCCCATCTGCTCGCTGTGCTGTTCGCTGGATGCGCGTTGCGGCGATCGTTGCAAACCCCAGGGGCGTTTGTCCGCACAGTTCGAGTCGTTGTTGCGCTGGTTGCTGCCCAGCACTATGGTGCCGCGCCTGCATACCCGGTTGATGCATTACCTCGGTCTGCTGCTGGTACTGATCCTGATGCTCAGCGGCGCCCTTGCGCTGATCTATGGCCAGGCGTCCCAGGGGCTGCCCCATTCGGCGACTTTGTACCAGGCGTTTTTCAAGGCATTCCTGACCCTCTCGATGCTGGCCGCGATCCTCGCCTGGTGGATCGTCCTGACCCGGGAAAGCCGCCACGTCGCCCAGGAGGAATCGGACCGCCAGACCCAGTTGCTGATGCAGGAAATCGCCGCCCACCGTGTCACCGACCAGGCGTTGCAAGATGCCAAGGAAGCCTCCGAGGCGGCCAACGCGGCCAAGAGTCGCTATATCACCGGGCTGTCCCATGAACTGCGCACGCCGCTCAACAGCATCCTCGGTTTTACCCAAAACCTGCAGCGCGACGCGGCGATGCCGGAACAACACCAGGATGCCCTGGCGACCATTCTGCGCAGTGGCTCGCACCTGCTGTCGCTGATCGACGGCCTGCTCGACGTGGCCAAGATCGAGGCCGGCAAACTGCGCCTGGAGCTGACGGAAATTCCGTTCCCGGAACTGATCCATGACCTGGAGCTGATGTTCACTCCGCAGGCCCAGGAGAAAGGTCTGCGCTTTCGCCTGGAGCTGATCGGCAAGATGCCGGCGGTGGTGCGTGGCGATGAAAAACGTGTGCGGCAAATTCTGATCAACCTGCTGGGAAATGCGGTGAATTTCACCGACAGCGGCGAGGTTTGCCTGCGGGTCAGTTACATGCGCGAAACCGCGAACTTCGAGATCATCGACACCGGTATCGGCATCGACCCCGAGCATATCGAGCGGATCTTCCAGCCGTTCGAGCGCGGCGACCTGATGCGCCAGGACAAGGGCGTCGGCCTGGGCCTGACCATCACCCGCATGCTCACCTCGCTGATGGGCGGCGAGTTGCAGGTCAGGAGCCAGCAGGACAAGGGCACCTGCTTCCAGGTGCGGCTGTTTCTTTCCCAGGTGCGGGCGCCCCGAGCCGTGGTCCATGTCGAGCACGACATCATCGGCTACCAGGGACCACGACGCCGGGTGCTGGTGGTGGACGATCATGTGGACCATCGCAAGGTGCTCAACGGCATGCTCACACCGTTGGGCTTCGAAGTGGTGCAGGCCAGCAACGGCCAGGAAGCGATTCGTCAGGTCGCGTTGCTGGGGCCGGACCTGATTCTTATGGACCTGTCGATGCCGACCATGGATGGCTGGGAGACAAGCCGCCTGATCCGCCGCAATGCGCTGTCCACGGTGCCGATCATCGTGATCTCGGCCAATGCCTTCAGCGACGAACGCAACCTGGCGAGTGCCTGCAATGACTATCTGGCCAAGCCGGTGCGCACGCCGGAGTTGCTGGAGAGGATTCAGAAGCAACTTGATCTGCATTGGGTGCGGCGTGAAAAGCCGGCGCCGGCGGCACTCCCCGAACCCTGGGTCTTGCCCTCACACCCTGACCTTGTCGCCCTCGGCGAACTCAGCGCCATCGGCTATGTCCGTGGCTTGCAGGAAAAGCTCAACAGCATCCAGGCTGAAGCGCCAGACACGGCGGCGTTTATCGGTTCAATCCACAAACTGCTGAAGAACTTTCGCCTGGACGAAATCAACCGTACCCTCAAGGAGGCAGAAGATGAATGCACTGACCACAGTCGCTGAACCCGGTGTCGTGCTGATTGTGGATGACACGCCGGATAACCTCGCTCTGCTCTCCGATGCGCTTAACGATGCCGGTTATATGGTGCTGGTGGCGCTGGATGGGTTGAGTGCGTTGAACCGGATTGAGCGGCGGCGCCCGGACCTGATCTTGCTCGATGCAATGATGCCGGGGCTGGATGGGTTTGAGACCTGTCGGCGGATCAAGGCGCAGCCGGAGAGTGCTGATATTCCGGTGCTGTTTATGACTGCGCTGACGGAGAGTCGGCATGTGGTGCAGGGGTTTGAAGTGGGTGGCAGTGATTATGTGACCAAGCCGATTCAGATTGATGAGGTGCTGGCTCGGGTTGCGGCGCATTTGCGTACCTCACGCACGCTGTTGTCGGCGCGGGCGGCATCACAGCCAGTGGCGGCCTTGAGCCTGAACGACGAACCGGCCAGCCAGGTGTTGTCGGCACGCTTTCAACTGACGGGGCGTGAGGTGGAGGTGCTGCGCTGGGTGGCCTGTGGAAAAACCAATCGCGATATCGGCACCATTCTGGACTTGAGCCCGCGTACGGTGAACAAGCATCTGGAGCATGTGTATATCAAGCTGGGGGTGGAGACGAGGACAGCGGCGACGTCAGTGGTGCTGTCGGCGATGACTGAGCATCGGCGGATGTAGCGATCTCGATCATTTTCGTGATGCCAGAAAAATGATCAGCGGCATCCAGTCCAGTGGTTTTACAAGTGGCTATAGCGCGCTGAATGCCGGTGAGGCTGTACCGGGAAAATACTTCAACACGTATTCGTCCCATTTGCGGTACGACTTGACCACCACTCTCCAGCTGACATGGACGTCCAGAATCATCGCTCAAGCACTCCCTGTCGCTGTTCAGCGAGAATATCCTCAACCGTACGCTGATGGCCGGCCTTCACCAGCTTCAAGTCATAACCCGCCGCCTCCAGCAATCGCACCAAAGCCGAAACACTCATATCACTTTTGGCCAAGGTCTCCATGCGAGCGACGGTCGAACGCGCCACGCCTGCACGGCTCGCGATCGCCTCCTGACTGAGATGGGCCTCGCGGCGAGCATCCTTCAGCATTTGCGCCACATCGAACAAGGTACTCATTTGTAGCCCTCAGGCATCAAAAAATACGTAATAGTCAATTACTGTAGCCTCGGAGGCACAACCTGACTATGTCCATTGTGGCGTGGTCAGGTTTCTTGGGGCGTCGAGATCAGGTGCAGGAGGCCAACCAACGGGTTGTATGAGGTTACTCAGCCGGCGTTGCATGAGGGCGTGCTCGGAGATGGTTACAAAATTGAATGAGATGAGAGGTCGTTTTTCCGGTGATTTGGCAGAGCCGGCAAGACAACTCGCTTTCCCTTGCGTGAAATTTCCTAGAAAATCCTGACCGCTTGCGCCTGCTAATTTCGATGACTAGTCTTCAGTCCGTCACTGCTTATTCAGTGATCGGGTTTAGTCGCCCGGGATAGATTGGCGCACAGCGCCCCCTTGGAATGAGGCGTTTTTTATTGCCTACATTTTATGGTGGCTGTGCGCAGGGCACCCTCGTGGTGCGCCGGTTTCTCCAATCTTCCGGTCGACTAACCTGTGCACAGCTGCCACCCACAATCGTTTAGTCGCGACGGCGTGGTGGCTCCAACCGCCAGATTGGAGATTTACCATGTACAAAGTCACACCCAACCCACCGGGAACCTCCGGTGTCGAAAGCATTGACCCCCAAGCCGCTGATCGCGCCTTGGCGTACTACATACTGCCTCAAGGCGGCGGTCCAAAACGCCCTGGTATCGTAGGAACACAAGAGAGAGCCTCTACCCCGCAAAGCCGAGAAGAAGCCCTCGTCAACGCCAGCTCAATCCTGGACTCCGCTGCCGCCACCGCCTATGAAAATGCCGACAACCTCACGGGTGCGAACCGAAAGGTGGCGATGGGCGTCGTGCATCTGATCGAGTTGGCTCAACGGCAGGTGGATTCAGTGATTGAAGAACAGCCTGCTGGGGTCACAAACTGACGGAAAGCAGCGCGGCATAAAGGGGAGCCTGCTCCCCTTTTTTCACGCATGCCTCTGGACACTTGGCTGACTTCACTGGCTAATACCTCCATCAATCCTTTCGGCTCACTCACTTCGGACTCGTCAATAGTGCTGAACCGCAACGCCCTGATGGCCCAACTCTCTGCCACACCCGATGACATTGCAGCGCGCGCTTCGCTCTATCGCGATTTGCTCAACAGCGGAGAGGCTTCCCTGGATGGCCTACGAGTAGCCGCCGGCCTGTGCGATCCGGCCGCTATCGCCGCAGTTGCGCAGTTGAGCGCCACCGCGCATACCAATCGCCCCAAGGCATTGTTGTCGCAGCTTCGTGGACTGCCCGTAGACCATGTCGAGTTGGAGAATGCCGAGCCTGAGTGGTTTGACGCCCTGGCTGGGCTGCCACTGCGTACGCTGGTACTCAACGGCCCGAATTTCAGCTTTGATCAGACTGTATGGCAAAGTTTGCCAGCCGTTGCCCTCGAGACATTGGAAATCAGTGGCTTTTCGCGCGATGAAAACGCCAGCAGCCTCCCGTCACTCGAACGGTTGCGCCGACTGAAGTTGGAAACCTACGGCGAAGACTTCGACGACCGTTTCCTCCAGCAACTCGGTAGTGGCGCGCTGCAGGAGTTGTCGTTGAACCGTTGTGATGAGGTCACCGACGACGGCCTGCTCGGACTGTCACGACTCAAGTTGCGTTCACTCACATTCGAACGCGCAGGGGAACTCACTTCACGTGGAATGCAGCACTTGCGCAATCATCCACTCGAGCAGCTATCGCTAGGTTGGAATGGCGCAATCCTGAAGGACCCTTCCTGGCTCCGCGGCCTGACCGCATTGCGCTCGCTGAGCCTCGATTACTGTTACGCAACCGACACCATGCTCCACGCCATCCAGGGCCTGCCGATCGAACGGCTTTCGCTGCAATCTTCGTATATCGGCGAGGACGACATTGCCGAACTGGAAGGCATGCCACTCGCCGATCTGGATCTTAAATCTTCACAGCAAATGATCGAGCGGCTCGATGTGCTGCACGCGTTTCCACTGAAGCGCCTGGGGCTCTCCGATGTGCAAGGCATCGACGCGCATACGTTGCGCGATCTGCGCGGTCTGGAACTGGAATCGCTGGACCTTTCATTGAACGACATCACCGGGAAGGAACTGAAACAACTGGCCGGTCTACCGCTGAAGCGGCTTAATCTCAGTTTTTGTCACGGCATTGACGGCAAGGCTTTACGAATGCTCGTCGAATTGGGATTGCCGTTGGAGCAACTGGAGATAAGCGGTCTGGATCTACGCGACGCCGACTTGGCCTGCTTGCGCGATCTGCCGCTGCGGCGCCTCGGGTTGTATGAAAGTCCTTGGCTCACTGACGCCGGAGTCGCCCACCTGGCGCATTTGCCACTGCGAGATCTGACACTCGCGGCGGGTCCGGGGGAATCGCAGCTCACTTCAGCCGTGGTGTCCGTGTTGGAGCAGTTGCCACTACAAAAATTGTGGTTGCCGAACAGCTCAGGGATCAGCGCAGAAGGGTGGGACCGCTTGGCCAGATTGCCGGCCCATGTGACTGGGCCTGGTATTTGACAGGTCGTTGAAATCCACATAACCACTGAGTCGTATCAGTCCTAAGTACCTGGAAAATCGAGGGCCCAGCAGGAGAATTCGCGCTCCCGGCCAACTGCCCTTTCAGCGTTTTAACACCGTCAAATCAGCTGCGCTTTTTCAGTGATCTTGCAGTGCCAGCAAGACAACTCGCTTTCCTTTGAATGAAGTTTCCTAGAAAATCCTGAGCGCTTGTGCCTGCCAATTTCGCTGGCTAGTCTTCAGTCCGTCACTGCATATCAGTGATCGGGTTTGGTAGCCCGGTATAGATTGGCGCACAGCGCCCCCTTGGAATGAGGCGTTTTTTATTGCCTGCATTTTATGGTGGCTGTGCGCAGGGCACCTTCGGGCGCGCCGGTTTCTCCAATCTTCCGGTCTACCAACCTGTGTACAGCCGCCACCCTCAAATCGTTTGGTAGCGATACTGGTGACGGCTCCATCCGTGAGATTGGAGATTTGCCATGTACAAAGTCACACCCAACCCACCGGGAACCTCCGGAATCGAAAGCATTGACCCCCAAGCCGCTGATCGCGCCTTGGCGTACTACATGCTGCCTCAGGGCGGCGGTCCAAAACGCCCTGGTATCGCAGGAATACAAGGCAAGCCCCCGGCGCCACAAAGCCGAGAAGAAGCCCTCGTCAACGCGAGCTCAATACTGGACTCCGCTGCCGCCACCGCCTATGAAAATGCTGACAACCTCACGGGTGCGAACCGCAAGGTGGCGATGGGCGTGGTGCATCTGATTGAGTTGGCTCAACGACAAGTTGATTCCGTGATTGAGGACCAGCCCGCTGGGATAACAAACTGACAGGTACAAGCCCAGTGCGATTTAGGGGGGAGCTGTGCTCCCCTTTTTACTGACGACTAGAAAGCTCTCCCCATCAGGTGCTCGTAAGATTTTTCGTCGAGCCAACAGGATATTTTTCCTTCTCTGGACAGCCATTTCTAAGACTTCGCTTTTTATGTGAGACTCTCCTGCAAATTCACAGGATTTGACTTACATAGTGGCGCATGACGCGAAATGAATGATCTCTCCAGACTGCAAAGCCCTGCCGCCGTCCAAGCCGCCTTTGACGAGTTTTCAACCCTGGGACGCTCTGCCTTTCTGAAGCGGTATGGCTTCGGAAAATCGAGGTACTTCCTGGTACGCAATCCACGAAATGGCGAACAGTGCGATATCAAAGCCGTTGTGGCGGTTGCCTACGGAGTGCAATTCCCATCTGACGGCCCACTGAGCGCGACAGCACTTGTGGAAAATGAAGCGACCGTCGCGGCCAAATTGCAGTCGCTCGGGTTCGAGGTGATCCGAATCGGAGAGGACTGGTCCCAGGACGAAGTCGATGCGACCGTAGCCGATTACTTTGAGATGCTGAGGCTTGAAGCTGAACAGCGCCCCTACAACAAAACCGAACACAACAGCGCATTGCGCACCCGCCTCAACGGACGAAGCAAAGGTTCGGTGGAACTCAAGCATTCGAACATCAGCGCCATTTTGGCCGGTCTGGAATTGCCATTTATTCAGGGCTACAAGCCCCGAGGCAACAGCCAGCTTTTGCTGCGTCAAGCGGTTCAGGCCTATGTCACAGACAACCGCAGCGTCATGCACAAAGTTGTTGATGCACTGGAGGAAGTGAAGGCGCCCGGGGAAAAGACCTACACCGGCACCGTGCTGGTGGATGCGCCCAAGAAGGAAGCTTTACTTCAGGCATCCGAAGCCGCATCGCGCATCCGCATACCCCGTAAGCTCAATTTCGCGGCACGTGACGAAGCCAACCGACAACTGGGTCGCAGCGGAGAAGAATGGGTCATCGGCTACGAGCACCAGCGATTGCAGGAAGCTGGCTACCCGGATCTGATTCAGCAACTGGAATGGATATCGGACACCCGAGGCGACGGTGCCGGGTTCGATATTTTGTCCTTCGATACACCGGTGGACCATCGGTACATCGAAGTCAAAACCACCAACAATGGAATAGCAGCGCCCTTCATCATCAGCCACAACGAGTTGCAGTTCTCAAAAGAGATGGATCAACAGTTCTTTCTCTACCGGGTGTTTGAGCTGCGCAACGCGCCAAAGCTCTTCATTCTGCGCGGGGATCTGTCGGATCAGTTGTACCTGAAGCCCTTGGATTTCAGAGCGAGCTTTCGAAACTACGTTGGCTGAATTTCCAGCCGGCCAATCACACTGAGTCAGTTTGGCAGTGACTTCCATGGTGCCAGAGCCTAGCCCCCGACCAAACGCACGCAACACGAACCGCAAGACATTTCCCTACCTCTATCGGATACTTCGCACGAAATTTAAGTCCCACTGGAACTTAAACAGCTCTACCCCCTTCGATTAGTCTGGTTGCGCGGCACGCGCCATAGCTACCCGTAGTCGGCGCTTTTTGGCGTCTGGCTGCTGCATCTATGGTGGACCGCGCGAGGCAGGCTTCGGCCTGGCCGGTTTCCTTGGTTGCCGGTTTCTGACCCTCGTGCGGTCCGCCACCCTAACCGTGTCAGAACGGCGGATGGCGGTTCCTTAATCCAACCAGGGACCATAAGGAAAATGACCTACCCTCCTTTTACGCCCGGGCACCGCCCACTCCGTCTGGAGTCGACATGTCTCGATCACGGAGAACACCTCCATGATTGATCGCTCATTACTCTCCCGTTTGCCCATCCCCTCGCTCATCAAACTCGCCTCGCTGAGCCACGACGAAGCGGTCGATCGGTTACGTCATGCCGCCCGGCTCTGCCTGGACGGTGCCCGCTCGCTCGCCTTTGAGGATCAACAACAAAAGGATTTGGCTGACAAACTGATCGAGGATGCCCTCGCGCTTTACGATCTGGCCTTGCAGCGGCGGCATCCTCCGCCGTTATCCGATTCACCGGCCATGGTTCGCGTCAATGCTTCAAGCGATTCCCCTTCTGTGCCACTTACACCCTGGGATGATCAGTTTGCTCAGGAAATCGCCAGTGGAACCCGTTGCGTGGAGCGCTGGCTGGAGCGACAAAACACCCAACCGCTGTGGTGGCAACTGACGCAGGCGCGTATCAACCATCCGGAAGGGGATCGGCGCAATGCTTTCGAGGCGGGATTTTTAAGACGGTTGCAGCACCACTTGATTGCGGCACAGCACCAGCATGTTCGAAGGTCGCCGGGTTAAGCGCTCTGAGCGGTGGATGACTTACTTAGTGACTTCCGCGGTGACTTCCGAGGTCGCCCATCAGGCCCCGACTACTCGGGGCCTGATGGGCGACCGCAGTTGATGACGACGATGAGTACTCATGCAAAATGGGGCGCTATCAAACCGAAACGCTAACCCACCATCACCTACTGATCAAAGGACGTCTTGGCATCATGTGCGGCACCGATGAAATGAAAAAATTGACACCGGCACGAGCCCTCATCGCCGAGCTGGTTCGTCGCTACTGGGTTCTAGGGATGGAATGTAGCCTGCTTGAAATCCAAAAGCTGGCTTGGTTTCTCGAGCGCGCCATCGAAAAACTCCCAGGCACGGAGAATCCTTTAAATCTGCAGTTCGTCGCCCACAAATATGGACCTTATGCCAACCGCCTGGATCACCTGCTCGACAACCTCGACGGTAGCTACCTGCACTGCGATAAACGCATCAGTGATGCGGGCATCAATGATGTGATCTGGTTCGATCAGGAACGAAAGTCCTTTTTGCAGGCCTACCTGAAGACTGAAGCCAAAGAGTTCACAGACGCCTTGGAAAGCACCACACAGCTGATTGATGGTTTCGAATCGCCATTTGGTATGGAACTGTTGGCCACGGTGGACTGGTTGTTGTATCGCGAAAACGTGGAGCCGACTATTCCTGCGGTGCGCAAGGCTTTACAAGATTGGGAAGGTGGAGCAAATGCGGCCGCTCGTAAAGACAAGCTGTTCGACGATCAATCGCTTGAAATTGCTTTGAAACGATTGGCCGCCAGTAACCTGCACTGAATCCAAGGCCTCTGTCAGGCGACCTTATCCACAAATGAATGATAGCGGTGAGCGCATAACCGGACAGAGCTGTTAGCTGAGTAAAAAATGACATCCATGAAACGCCCTCGCCTGCAGGCTGTGCAGGCACACCCGGATTTCACGCTGAAGCTGACCTTTGTGAACGGGCAGGTTTTCGACCTGGATCTGAACGACGATATCAAGCACTACCCGGGCTTGAAGTCATTGCACGATTCCAAGGCATTCGCTGGTGCTGCCATTGGCGTCGATGGCTGGACCGTTGAATGGACGGAACTGGATATTCAGATCGGGGCTGACACGCTGTACCTGAACGCCTTGGGGCGGCAAACCACCTAGGCACTTGGTGGTGACTGACACAGACACGTATCAAAAAATCAGTCGTCCTCCCGCTCGTCCTTCACTCGAGTGGTCAGGAGTATGTCCAGTACCTTCATCACCGCCAGCACAGTGCTCAAATCAGGATCGCCCCTGTCGCCAAATGAACGAGCAAGATGCTCCACGGGCAGTCCCGATTCACGGGCCATCTTGTCCACACCATAAGCGCGAATCACGACACCGAAGGCTTCAGCCGCATCGTCAATGCTGCCACCCTCCAATGAACCCGATAGAAAAAGGGAAATATGCTCCCGATCTCGAAACTCTATCGGGGAATCATCACCATTCAAAAAATCACACACTCTTCAGCCACCAGAACACGTTTATTTTTTCAGCTCAACCGCCAACCAGCGTTGGCCTTCGTCAGTCAACCGATAACGTTGCAACCGACTCTTCGGTTGGTCAGGCAACGTCATTTCCATATAGCCGGCAGCGAGCGCAGGTAGAACGTAGGCTTTGCGAAAGTACTCTGCATGCTTCAAGCCCATGGCGCTCTGTAATTGCTGTCGACTCATTTCTCCCTTCACCACCTTGAGCAAGGCAGCGACTTCCGCGTTGACTTCCGCGTTGACTTCCGCGTTGACTTCCACGGCCGCACTGTCTGGCACCTGAGCACGCGGGTGCGCTGGCAGCCGCACAACATAGGAAAGCCGCTCGTCATCGGTTTCAAACAATGGCGCAGGCGAACCATTGACAGCCATCACCTTGAGTATTTTCGGAATGCCAGTCGAACGACCTTCAGTCAGGTCCAGTTCCTTAAGAAACTCGCCAATGCGTCGATTACGATAGCGGCGGCTCACCACCCGACCGGCCTGAAAGTCTTCCAGGCGGATGGAGCGATCAGGTCCCGGAAAGCTCAAAATCACTAATTCGTCGCGGCTGATACGAACCTCAATCGGTTCCCGCTCTTCATAAGATCGGTGATACACCGCATTGACCAGGGCTTCTTCAACCGCTGCGAAAGGGAAGTTCCAGAACCGCGTGGCCTCGGCACGATCCGGGTGCTTGATCACCGTCTCTTGCAAGTAATTACGCTGAATAAAGCTCAGCGCGTCGCGGGTCATACTGGCCAACGGGCCTTTGAAGATTTTCTCGTCGAAGCGATCCCCGCCCGGCCCATCAGGAAACCACAGCACATCAATCTGAGTCCCTGGGAAAAAGCGCTCAGGCGACTCATTGAAAAACAGCAAACCAATGTTCTTCGGCCAAGGCGACTCCACTGGACCGCCGACCACATTCATCTGTCGCCCCAGCGCCTCGACAGACAAGCTCGCAGCTTCATCTGCCAACGCACTGCCCACTTCCTGCAAGAACTCCTGCATCAACGGCTTCGACAGTTCGGTGACACGCGCTCTCTGATGAAAGCGATCATCAAACGGCACCTTGGCAGTGAGGCTCAATAGTTCCTGCTCGACCTCGCCCTTGGCCTCCACCGTGCTACTGAAGCGGCGGATGTAGTAATGCCAGACTTTCTGCTTGGCGGTCACAGAGGCTGGTGCCTTGTAAGGCCGGTTCTGCCCGCCGGGTGCCCATAAAACGATCAGGTTACGACCTTCGACCCGTTCCACACTGAGCACCGGAAAGTACGCGGGTTGAATCAACTGGCAGGCCGCCAGTAATTCCTGCTGGATTTTATCCAGTTGATTATCGGCCAGGCCCATAGGAGGAAACAGCGGCTGACCGTCTGTATCACAATCCTGCCCGATGACTACATAGCCGCCACCCAGGTTTTCAAAGTCATTGGCGAAAGCGCAGAGCGTGCGCAGGATAGCGTCAGGATTCCAGCCCGTTTTGTACTCGATGCGCTCGCCTTCAACCGTGCGTTGGCGCAACAGGTCATCGAGATTAATGGGCAGTTTATTAGGCATGGTAGGCGCGGCTTCCAATAGATCGACCTGGGTCGGGACTTTACCGATTATGGGAGGAGCCGGCCCAGCGGCGTATGCTGACGTGCCCCTCTTTACCTTAGCCGCGCATCGTTAACCATCACACAGAGACTGTCTGTCGCCCAACATCCTCGTCGAGCATCAGCATTTGGGATCAGATAAGAGCGAAATTTCCGACGTGTCGCTAAAACTCGATTTCAGCGACACGTTATTCCCTCATGTCGCCGTCAGCGACATATCCCCACCACGTGTCGTCAAAACCGCAAAACAGCGACACGTTAGGCCAGGACCGGGGCATTCTCAGGGGTAACTAAACCGCCTCGCCAACGTCAGCTCCCCCGGTGCCCGCATAGGCACGATGAACGACTCCATCTTCTCGTTCACCGTCCCCTCTTCCGTAATCACCGTGACCTTCGCCGTGGTCAGAGGCTGCACGGCATTTTCCTGCCCGCCGCTCTCGTCATCGTCACTGCGATAACCGCCACCGAAGTAGTTCACATAGATCAGGTACTGGCCTTTGATCGGTGCGGGCATGGAGAAAATCTCCGGACCGTAGCCGGTGGTCACATCCACATCCAACGCCGCGCCATTCGGAGCGACCCGATCGCCGTACCAGATATGCGCGCCATCCGGCGTCACCACATGCAGGTCCAGGTCAGTGCCGTCCGTATCCCACGACAACAGAATCCGCAACTTGGCCGGCGTAGCACCACCGCCCACATTCAGAAACTGCACACGCTTACGCTGCTGCCCATCCGGGCTGCGCACTTCAACGCTGTTGCTCCCAGTGGGAAACGAAAACGGCCGGTCAAAATTCCCTGCTTCATCGATCTTCAACGGCATGCTCACGCCATTGATGATCAGGTTCCCTGGCACCCTGGCGCTCTTCGGCGCGCCCTTGATCATGCCCCGGATCCGCGCCGTGTCCGCCTGGCCCGCCGGGGTGTTGACCGACGAGGCTGGGTAGTTGACGGTCTGGCGGAAGTGTTCGCCGTCCGGGGAGCCGGCGTGCCAGCCGCCCTTGGGGGTGTCGAGCTGGATGCCGCTGTCAGCATGGACCGCGTTCAGCACAACCAGGGCGCTGAGGAACAGGACTACGGTGGAGATGCGCAATTTCATGGCCTATTCCAGTAACAGGTGACGGGCAAGCCCTTCGACGTAATCTTCGTCCTGGCCATTCGGATGGGCCTCGAACGCCAGGTGCAGGTATTCATGGGTCAGGTCGAGGCGGTCCTGTTGGGTCAGTACGCCACGCACATAGATGCGTTGGCGTTCGCGGTCGACGTAAGGCCGGCCGTAAGACACCCGACAAACAGCAAACTGGTTCAATTCGTTATAGCCGACTTCCTGATCCAGGCGCTGACGCCAGACGCGGCGTTGCTTGAGCAGCCACTCCTGCGCTGCCGGCAACGGTTCGCACGAAGCCACCGGGTTGTCCCAGCGGCTCAAACTCGCACGTGGGTAAGCGTGCTGGAGAATCTGGTCATAGCGCTCGCCGCCGTTGGCCTGTTCCACCGCCTGTTGCCAGGACAGCTTGTCCGGGCCGGCTTGATCCGAGTGGTAGGTCACAGGACTGCCCGCCAACACCAGGTCGCTGGTCCAGGCCGCGATACCTCGAGCGTCGGCAGTAGCCGGACGTGGAGCAACACGCTGACGGCCGCTGCTGTCGTCAATGCTCAGGCAGTCGCCACTACGGCCAGCGTTCTGCAACAGGTAGGTGCGGATCGCCACGGCCAGGGCCTTGGCGGCTTCGACCGGTTCAGTCTTGGCTTCGCGTTGCAGAACGCGGGCGACGTATTCCTCGCGATCCAGCCGGGCCACCAGTTGCGGTTGACCGGCGTTCTGCAGCAGGAAGAGTTCGCCCGCGCTTTCGATCTCCAACTGGTTGCCATTGGCGAAGTCGACCCGATAGTGACCTTGCAAAGCTCCACTGGGAGCGGCTTGGCCGTCGGCGCGAGTGACACCTTTGAGTGGATAGCGGGAGAACAAGTCGACCTGCACGCAACGCCCCGCATCTTCCGCCGACGGCGATGGCAGGAAGCTGCCCAGCACATCCGAGTAGTGCCGCAGCACCATCTGGCTGGTGCCGCGACCACCCACCCAAAGCGGCGTACCGTCTTCCAGCCAACCGGCAAAACCGCCCTGCCGTGACTGCGAATCCTGATCGCCGAGCCAGCTCCAGGTCTTGACCCGTACACGACCGCCCAGCAGCCCCACCGCCTGGCCGTCAGCAGCATTGAGCACCACGTCCAGCAGCAGTTTGCGCGCAGTCCCCTGAGCCGGAAGCGTGCGTAGCGCTTCCAGCAATTGCACCACGGGCACACGGGTTTGCGGTTGCAGCTGGTTGAAGCTCAGCAGCCAGCTAGGCGCCTGCCGTGCCTGCCAGTAGTCGCGCCATTGGCCGTCATCAATCTTCAAACGCTTGGGATCAAAGTACAAACCACAGGAGCGGACCAACGCAGCATCCCGGGCAATGCTGCCGCCCGGGGTGCAGCAATAGACTTCCTCGTGATCCTGACCGTGACAATCGTAGGCCGGCTCCTGCTGGTTGGTGTCCACCAACCAGGCATAGACGAAGAGTTTCCACAGGCTTCCCAGCGGCGTTTGCAGATCCGCCGGCAACGGCTCGCGGTTGAGCACCTGGGTGGTGTTCAACTGCACCAGCTCATAACCGTCGGCGGTTTTCCAGGCCAGGCGCAAGGGCGCTTCCTCTGCCGTCGCCAGCAGAGGAACGATGCACAACAGTAACCAGGCCAGTGGGCGGGTCATGTCATTCGACCGTGATCTGCCCAAGGGCCGGCTTCTGTTCCTGGGCCTGATGCTCTGGCGCATAGATCTGGCTGAAACGCGCCGGCGGCAGCTTGAACTGGCCCTTCTGCGAGAAGCGGATCAGGTGGCGCAGACGTACTTCACCATTGAGGCTGTTGACCGGCACACCGTAGGCCATCTGCCCCGGTTCGAAGTGCGCCTTCTCCAGCGGCGTCGCTTCAGCACCGGCCAACCCGGCAAGGTTGACACCCCAGGTGGTGCGTTCAACGTCCGCACCCGGCGGCAACGGCACTTCCAGCATGCCGTAGCGCAGCGGTTTGGGGCTCTTGGTGGTGAGGATCACTTCGTCCAGATAGAGACTGTCGCTGGACAACGGTTTGTCGCCCACGGCCTTGAGGCTGAAGGTGTAGGCGTCATCGCCCGGCACCAGTTCCAGCAGGCGGCGCTTGATCTGCACCGGCAGGTCGTCCGGGACTTTCTGCTGGCTGAGGTAGCTCAGTTTGGCCCGCAATGGACGCTCCTGTGCACCGCTCACGGTCAGCACGCTCGGGATACCCGCGCCCTGCCATTGCCAGTAGTTTTCACCGGTACCGCCCTGCCGTGCTTGCCAGCCTTCACCCGGGGTCAGGGTGAGCGTTTTCGGGGTCTGCTCGACACTGCGTTGCAGCCAGGTCAGGGCCAATGCGCGCTCCAGGGTGGATTGCTGCGGCAGCAGGCGCTGCAACAGGTCCTGGGCCAGGTCGGCGTTGAACGGTTTGATCGACAGGTTCAAGGCACTGGCGAACGGCTGCGAGCTGGCGCCTAGGCGCTGTTCGGCCGCGGGCAGTTGCTTGCTGAACGCATCCGGCAAAGCGACTTTGCTCTGGCGCGCCAGGGCAGCAGTCAGTACCCGCGCACTGGCCAGGCCCAGAGCCGAATCCGGTGCGCTCATGATCACGCTGTCCTGGCCATCGTCCATCAGGTTGCCGTCGGCGCCCTCGCCGGCTTTCGCCAGTTCGTCCATCAGGCCGCTCAGCAGGGTGCTCACCGGCAACTGCATGTCCTTGGCGAACGACAGCACCAGCGCCCGTTGCAGCAACGGCGTGACCGAAGCCTGTTTGCCGTAGACATCCAGCACCCGCTGCCAGTGATCCGGCGGCAAGCTGATACCCAGCGCCTTGCTGGCATGCCAGTCGGCGTAATAGGCGTAACCGGTCAGGAAAGCATCCGGTGTGACATCTTCACCCCACCAGGTAAACCAGGCATCCGGGCCAGCCATCGAGACCAGGCGCAGGCGGCTGTTCTGCATGATCAGGCGCAGACGGTCGCGGACCTGGGCGTTGGCCGACAGCGCCGGGTAGGCGATGCTCAATGGCAGCAGTTGGCTGGCGGTCTGTTCAACGCCGCCGTAGGGGTAGCTGAGCAGGTCGTCGAGGTTGGCGCGGAACAGCGCTTGCGGGCTGTCGTCGAGGCGCAGGCGAATATCGCTGGCGTCCGCCGGCAGGTTCAGCGGGGTGTCGCCGCTGGCCACGCTGAGGCTCTGGCTTTGTGTCACTTGCCAGCCATCACCCACTGCACTCAAGCGCACCGCCAGGGCATCCTGGGGCTTGCCATCCTGTTGCAGCTCGGCACTCCAGTCGCCACTGCTCAATGGGGTCGCCGGCAGCGGGATGTAGTTGATGCCTTTGTTCAGGGACAGCGGCAGGCGCTGTTCCTGGCCAGCATAACGAATCACCAGTTCGGTCTTGACCGGTTTGTCGGCCTGGCTGAAAGCGAACAGGCCAAGCTTCGGCTGGTCGCCAGTGCGGAAGTGGGTCGGGCCGCTCCATTTCAGGTACAGCGGTTTGTCGGAACGGATGAACTGGTTCTTCTGCCCCACTTGCCCGGCATCAGCAATGGCCCGGGCGGTGATGCGCCAGCGGGTCAGGGAGTCCGGCATGCGGAAGGTGAAACGCACCTTGCCGTTGGCGTCGGTCACCAGCTCCGGCTGCCAGGCGGCGGTGTCGACGTCTTCACGACGCGGCCGCTCCAGCACTTTCACCCCACGCTCGCTGCGGTTGGCCTTGCCCGGCGCGCCAGGGCTGCCCGGCAATGCCACGTCGTAGCTGATAAACGACAGGCTGGCGCTGGTGCGCACGTTGTTGCGCCGTGGGTGGTAGAAGAACTGGTCGATGCTCGGCGCCACTTCCGGTTGCAGCGCGTAGATCATTTCATCCACCACGCTGACGGTCAGGTGCGCCGGGATCGGCTTGCCGGCGAACTGGGTGGTCAGGTCCACCGAGACGGTGTCGCCCGGTTGGTAGCTGTCCTTGTCGGTGGAGATGGCCACATCGATCTGCGGTGTGGTGACCTTGAGGCCGGCGTTCTGGAAGCTGTATTCGCCGCCCTTGGTGTAGAGCACCGAGAAGGTCAGGTTGGGGGCGTAGTTGTCCTTCACCGGAATCCGCGCACGGTATTGGGTGTCGCTGATTTTTTCCAGGCGCAACCAGTCGCCGCCCTTGGACAGCAACGCGGTGGCCTCGACCTTGTCGCGTTCCAGAGACAGCAGCGCGTCGGTGACGGGCTCCGGGAAGGTGATCAGCGCCAGGGCTTCGTCGCCGGTCTGGTACTCGGGTTTGTCGAGAAGGATTTCCACAGTGCCGGGCACGGCTTTCACGCCATCGCCGGTCACCGAATGGCCGGTGGCGCCGAGGACGCGTTCGTGGTCGTCCTTGAGCGACAGGTTGTAGGTGCCAGGACGGTCGAAGGTAACGCTGAAGCCTTTGTCATTGGCAGCCAGTTTGCCGCCACCGGTGGACTGGTCTTCCAGACGGACCCAGCTATAGGTGCTCGGCGTGCCGGCGTTGGGCTGGGCGACGGTGGATTCGCTGACATAGCCGAACGCAACCTTCTCGCCGGTCGCGCTGAAACGCTGTGGCGCCGACAGGCGATAGCGGGCCGCGCCACGCTCGATGAGGATTTCCTTGGTGGTCTTGACCCGATACGCCGCGCCATCGCTGGCGAACACGGTGAGCATGTAGCGGCTCGGTTTTTCCGCCGCCGGCAGGTCAAGCACGGCCTGGCCCTTGTCGTCGGTGGTCAGCTCGGCGCTGGTCAGTTCCACCGGGAATTGCCCGAGGTATTGCAGCTCGTTGTCGACCATGGACAGTTGCTGGGCACGCAGGCTCAGTTGCACACGGGCATCGGCCACTGGCTTGCCGTCCGGGTAGAGCAGCAGCAATTTGCCCTTGATCGGCTCGCCAGTGCGGAAGTCCTGCTTGGCCAGGTCCATGGAAATTTCAAAGTGCGGCTTGATGTATTCGGCGACGCGAAAGGCGCTGCTGTAGGTCTGGTCGCGGTAGTTGAAACGCAACTCGTAACCACCGGCTACGGCGTTGTCCGGCAGTTGGAAACGACCTTGGGTACCAGACTTGGCGTCCAGGTTCAGGTCCAGGGTCTGCAATGTGGTACCGGTGGCATCCAGTACACTGACGCGCACCGGGGCGGTGGTCGGGTTGACCGAGTCGCGGGCGTTCTTGAACTCGCGACCGACGATCTTCATCGACACCCAATCCCCCGGCCGGTACAGCGGCCGGTCGGTGAAGGCGTAGAGCTTGGTGTCGTAGATTTCGCTGTCGTAGTAGAAGTTCTCGGAGACGAACACACCGCCCTCGTCGTCCTCGCCAATCATGAACGAGCGTTCCGGGCTAACGTGCTTGAGGCGCAGCAGGCCATCAGCATCGGTCTCGCCACTGCTCATCACGCCCAGGCCGTCGGTCCATAGCACTTTGACCTTGGGCACCGAGCTGCCTTCATGCTTGCGCGCGGCCCACACCAGCAACTCGTCGCCAGCGATCTTGCTCACGGCCACGGTGTTGGAGACGAACACCACGGTGGTCGCACGGTATTTGCCGATCAGCGCTTCCACCAGGTACAGGCCCGGCTTGAGTTTACCCAGCGGGATATAGACGTTGCCGGGTGCGACGCTGATGAACTGGCTGGAGGAGCCGGCCAGGTCGACGCCCTTCGGCGGCTGGATCGGCTTAGCGTCCCACAGCGGGTAGCGGAACTGGCTGACCAGCGGCAGGCCGGGCAGCGGCGCGTATTGCGGGTGGTTGTCATACGGGGTCGGCGCGGCGATGGCCTGGCCCATTTTCAGTTCCGGTACTTCCTCGGTCACTTGCTTGCGCGACTCGTAGGAGAACGCCCGCTGCATCACGCGACGGGACTTGCGGTACCAGTTGTCCCACAGGTAGGCCAGGGTGTTGGACAGACCTTCGCCCTTGAACTGGCCGTCGCTGACCACCCGATGCAGATTTTTCTGGCGCTTGAGGAATTCCAGCGGCTGGTCGATGCGGTACACGCGGATATCCGCGCCGCCGTAGGGCTCCATGCGGAAACGCCGGTAGTCGCGGCCCGGTGCTTCGAGGCGGACCAGGGCCTGCTCGTCGCTGGCGAAGCTGCTGTCGGCCAGCAGGAAGAAACTCTCGCCGGCCACCGGCGTGTAGTTGCTCGGCGGCACGGAATCATCGGCGGCGCCGGCGACAACCGGCAGCAGCACGGCCAGGGCGAAAACCATTCGGGAAAACAGACGCTTCATGGGAGACCCGTTCATCGAGAGAGGAAGTTCAGCCGGTAGACGCCGATGAAGTTGGGGTTCGTTGCATCGGGTATCCATCGGGTGTCCTTCCATGTCATGAGTTGCTGCACGCTGGCGGAGCGCATGCCGTTATCGGTGGGGGTGGTGGTGCCGGTGTGATAGGCGATGTTGCGGCCCATCCAGATCATCAGGTGCTGGTCGTCGCCCTGGTCGAAGAACAGCAGGTCACCGGGCCGCGCCTGGTTGAGGTCGCGGCTGACCAGTTGGCTGTTGAACTGGATCAGCTTGATCGCATTGACATAGGGCCCGACCTTGCCGCCGCCCTGCTGCCATTGCTGGGCCAGGTTGCGCTGGCCCTCGCTCAGGACCAGTTCGGGCGGCAGGTAGCGGTTGGACAGGCCATTGGCCCGCAACCATTTGTCGTCATGGGTTTTCAACGCTTCGTTGGCGGCGAAGCGCACCAGGCCGGCGCAGTCCTGCTGGTACCAGCGCGGACTCGGGCCCTGGGTCAGTTGCTCCTGGGCGATGCGCACGAACCAGGCGCGGAACACCTGGGACTGCTCGACATCGAGGGGCGGTGTTTCGAGGGCGAACGCGGGCGCACTGAACGCGGTGTTCAGTAGTAGCGCCAGCAAGCCCAACCTCTTGAACAGAGGAATCACATTGCACGCCATTGCAAAGGCAACCACTGCCAGTGACCGTCCGGCTCGCTGCCTTCCGGCAGGGTCAGGGCATACTTACCGAAACCGGCGAGCTTTTGCAGCTTGGGAATCAGGTGGGTCTGGGCGGCGTTGCGGAACACCGGCTCCATATCCTGGGGCAGGCTGTCGAGGGTTTCCTGCTGCATCAGTTGCGCCAGGGAGTCCGGGCCGAGGTAGACCGGCATCAGCACGTCCTTGGGCAGCACGTCGGCCAGCGGCGGGAAGTGCTTGTCGAGGGTGCCGAGGGCCTTGTCCACCAGCTTGTCGTCCAGGGAGAACAGCAAGGTCGAACCGTGTCGCGCCAGGCTTACGCGGAAGAAACCCTTGCCGGTGATGGCGTCGGGGTTCTCGGCTTCCTTGGCGGCGTACTGGCCGAAGCTCGAACTGACCTGGCGCTTCCACTCATGGACGCCGTCTTTCTGTTGCTCAGCGATAGGGAACAGACCGCCGTCGACATTGCTTTCCTTGCTCCCGACCATGGAGCCGAAGAGTTTGCCCAGGTCGGCGTCGAGGCTGTCGTTGTCCTTGGTCAGGTTGGCCACCAGCAACGGCGTATAGAGGCGCGAGTCGGCGTACCAGCAGAGTCCGGCGGCACCGCTCATGTGTTCGGTGAGTTTCTTCGCGGTGGCCTCGTCGGCGCCGAGCTTGACCAGCAGCGGTTGCTGCTGCTCGGCGGCCAGTGGCAGGGCAACGCAGGCGCTGGCGCCTACCGGCATGGCTTGCCAGATCGGCTTGAAGTCGAAGTCGGCGGCTTTGTCCTGCTCATCCAGGGCGAGAAAGCTGTGCCAGCCCTTGTCGTCCATATCCAGGCGCAGGCCGGCGAAGTTGGGGATAAAGCGCTGGTAACCCATGGCCAGGACGCTGGAAGCAATCGAGATACGCTGCTTCACGACCGTTTCGCGGGGCTTGAGACCGAAGGCCTCGGGGAACAGTTTGTCGCCATTGAGCAACGCCGCCAGGGCCTGGGTCGAAACCTCGCCCGGTGCCACTTCGCTGTCGTCGCTGGTTTGCTCATAGAGCCTGTCCGGGTTGGACAACACCACCAGCTTATCGCCACGGGAGGCGAACAGCAGGGCTTTGCTGGCGTTGTAGGCCAGGCGATAGAGCGGCACGCTGTCGCCGCCGACTTTCACTTCGCCGACCTTGGTCAGTTGGGTGTCGTCCAGGGCGACATGGGCCAGGGGCTCAAGCAGTTTGGCCAGGCCGCCGCGGTCCATCACCAGCAGGAAGTCCTTGAGCCGACCATCGGCACCGCGCCACAGGGCGATATCCGCCGGCTGGTCGAAGAGTTGCTCGATCAGGTTGTCCTGCAGCTTGAGGTCATGCTCGTAGATGATCCGCCGCAGACTGCCGATCAGGCCCAGACGGTCGCCGTGGGTTTCGTAGTAGAAAACGAAATCCTCGGTCAGGGTGTCGCGCAGGAACGGCACGCTGAGCAGGTCCTTGGGCAACTGGCTCAGCGACGCGGTTTCCAGCAGCGCATCCGGGCGACTGACGCCGAGCTTTTCCAGGGCCAGTTCCGGCGCCGGGGCGGCCGGCTTGTGGTGGAAAAACCAGCCCAGGCCGCCCGCCACCGTACCGGCCACGCAAAGCCCGAGCACAAGGCCCAGCCAACGGCGCGAGCCGGCAGGTTGAGGGGCAGCCGGTACAGCGGCGTCCGGGGAAGCTGTGTTATCGCTCATGTTCGCAAAGCCCATTCATCCGTGGAGCGGGATGTTCAATAGTTGAAGGTCTTGACCAGCAGCAGGTCGCCGATGGCTCGCAGGGGCACGGTGAAGCTCTCGCGCTTTTCATCGACGGTGTTTTCGTTGAGCACCAGGTTGATCTGCGAGGTGATGACCTCGTTCTGATTGGCGCGCTCGGTAAAGTTATAGCCGTCGCTGGCGCTGTAGTTGCCCCAGTAGTTCACATAAATCAGGTAGGTGCCGTGCAGCGGCGCGGTCATGGTGAACATTTCCGGGCCCGGGCCGTCGACGCCGTCCGGGTCGAGGCCGCCGCCATTGGTCAACGCGGGATGCGCGTAGAAGGCGTGCTGGCCGTCGGGGGTGATGATATGGAGGTCGAGTTCGGCCTTGGGGTCGTCCCAGCCAAGGACCACGCGGATACGCGCCGGGGTGATCTGCTTGTTGGCTTCGTAGAACTGCACGCGCTTGAGGGATTTGCCCGTGGAGCTGCGGACTTCGACGCTGTTTGAGCCGGCACCGAAGGCATAGGGGCGCACGAAGCGGCCGGCGTCGTCGGTGTAGAGATTCAGGGGGTTGCCGTTGACCGACAGGATATGGGGCTCACGCGGGCCGGAGGGCGGATTGATCCGGCCTTCGATGGGTGTGCGGCTGCGCTGGATGCCACGGTCGATGGGCGGAGTGGGATAGGCCACTTGCGGCGCATCTTTGCGGTCGAGGAGACCTGCGTAACGCCAGCCGCCGGTCGGCTCCTGAAGCTCGGCCGAGGGCTCGGCCCAGGCGGTCGTGGCCCAGAGAGCGATCAGGATGGGAAAAAACCGGCGCATCAACAGCCTCCTTGCCATGCTTTATAAAACCCTGCGCAAGATCCACAGCGCACTCCCGACACGGTATCGGTCAGAGAAGACCTGTCGATGACAGGTAGGGGAAGCCGCAGAGGTTAGCGATTCGAAGGTTGTTAGACAATGGAGACAAAGCGGTATTTGTGAGGTGGCTCATCAAATGAACCTGGATCGTCGTTTTTGAACCAAAAATCGCCGAAAAACAAGGCAAAAGGCCATTATTCTGGCAGGATTTCCTGATCGCCCCGTCGCACTTGCATCAATAGGAAACAGGTAGACGATGCCACCCAATCAACCTGCCGGAGCGGCCGTTCGACATTGGTAGCTGCAGTCAATGTCACCCCGGTGACGCGCGCTTCTTTACCCGCTTTCATCTGCCGGACTGAGGCCAGCAGATCCTTCTGGAACTGCTCCCGCTCATCACTCATCACTGAGTTCCTCTTTCCATGGCTTCAAAACCGCGGAAGGCAAGTTGTTGGATTAAGCCATTTGTAATGGCGTGCATGAATAAAAAATACGACATTGCCGTACCTCAGGACAAACCTGTGCCTGTATCGCATTATTACAATCGCGACAGCATCAGCCCTTATCGGCACTCAAATTGGACGCGGGCGCCGAACGACTTCAGGATGCCGCGTCAGCCGCCTGAATGCGCTCCCGCCGACGGGCATGGCGCGAGGTGAAGAGCACCACCAGCAGCGCCAGCCCGAAAAACGTCGCCGAACTGGTGGCGCCCACGGACAGCGCATGGCTCAAGGCAAACCGCGCCTGGGCGTCAGCATCCAGCCCCGCCGGAGCAGGCGACAAGCGCGCCGCCATGCCGACAATCGCCACGATCACCGCCGTCCCCAGCGAACCACCGACCTGATGCGCGACATTAACCAAGCCCGACGCGGCCCCGGCATTCTGTGGTTCCACCCCGGCGATCCCGGCGCTGGTCAGCGGCACGAACGCCGCGCCGCAACCGATCCCGAGGATGATCAACGGCAGCATCAAATGTGGAAAATAGGCCACGTCCGAGCCCAGCCCGGTCAGCAATGCCATCCCCACCAGCGCCGTCGCCAGCCCGCAGAACAGCATCACCGCCGAACTCATGTACCGCGCCAGCCATTTCACGCCATACACCGACATGGCGAACTGGGTCAGGGTCAGCGCCAGAAACGCCTCACCGGCCTTGAGCGCGGTGTAGCCCAGCACTTCCTGCACATACTGGATCAGGAAGAAGTAGGTGCCGACCATCCCGCCCACCAACAGCATACGGCTGACATAGGCACCCGAGCGCTCGGCACTGGCAAACAGGTGCAGCGGCATGATCGGTTGTTCGGCGCGCCGTTCAATCCAGACAAACAGGCTCAGCAACACCAGGGCGCAGGCCAGCGCGCCGAGGGTCAGGGCGTCATCCCAACCCTGGGCACCGGCCCGGACGAAACAGTAGACCAGCGCGCTCATGCCAAAGGTAACGGTCAACGCCCCCGCCAGATCGAAGTGACCGGTATGCCGTTCGGTTTCCTTCAGATAGCGCCAAGCCAGGGCCAGCAGCGCAATGCCCACCGGCAGGTTGATAAACATCACCCAACGCCAGGACAGCAGGTCAGTCAGCACCCCGCCAAGCACCAGCCCCAGCGCGCCACCACCACCGGACACGGCGGTGTAGAAGCTGATGGCCCGCAGTCGCTGAGGCCCCGGCGGGAAGTAGGTCATCATCAGCGCCAGGGTCGAGGGCGCGAGAAATGCCGCGGCAATCCCCTGCACGCCCCGGGCGATCAACAGTTCATGGGCCGACTGGGCCAGGCCGCCCAGCAACGAGGCCAGGGTGAACACCGTCACCGCCACCAGGAACACCCGGCGCCGGCCCAACAGATCGCCGGCCCGGGCGCCGAGCAGCATCATGCCGCCAAAAGCCAGGGTGTAGGCGTTCTGCACCCAGGTCAGGTCGGGAAGCGACAGGTCCAGGGCCTTCTGAATATGCGGCAAAGCGGTATAGAGCACAGTAACGTCGAGCACGATCATCAACTGGCAGGCCAGGATGATCAGCAGCAGTACGCCGGAACCGGGAATACGAGCGGAAGAAGACGCCATGGATCACAGCCTTATGGGTAGAAGCGCAGGAGAACATCGGAGGCGACGAGAGGGAGGTCCGTATCGATCATTCATCCTTGATCGATGAACTACTATAAAAGAGACAACTTTGTGCCGACTAGCAGGACAAACCGGGATACCCCTCATCGAAAATCAGGATAATCATCCAGCACGGGCCAACACTTGACCCATGATTGCCAAACCCTCGCATTTGCCCCTAAACCCGCCGTCTGCTAGTGTCGCGCCCGTTCAACGCCTACCGAGATCGCCGCCATGGCCCGCAAAAAAGCTTCCCTGGACTTCGAGCAATCCCTTGCCGACCTGCAAACCCTGGTCGAACGCCTGGAGAACGGCGAATTGTCGTTGGAAGACTCGCTGACCGCCTTCGAACAAGGCATCCGCCTGACCCGTGACTGCCAGGGCGCCCTCGCCCAGGCCGAGCAGAAGGTGCAGATCCTCCTCGAGCGCGACGGCGAGCTGGCCGAAGAGCCCTTCGACGCGGAACAAGCAGAATGATCAAAGCTTATCAGGCCAGCAGCCAGGCCCGGGTCAACGCCGCACTCGATACCCTGTTCAGCGCCCCCAGTCCCGAACTCGCCCGTCTCTATGAAGCCATGCGCTACAGCGTGATGAATGGCGGCAAACGCGTCCGCCCGCTACTGGCCTACGCCGCCTGCGAAGCCCTCGGTGGCAAGCCGGAACAGGCTAACGGCGCGGCCTGCGCGGTGGAGCTGATCCACGCCTACTCGCTGGTCCACGACGATTTGCCGGCCATGGACGACGACGACCTGCGTCGCGGCCAGCCGACTACCCACAAGGCCTTCGACGAAGCCTGCGCAATCCTCGCCGGCGACGGCCTGCAAAGCCTGGCCTTCAGCGCCCTGCTCGACCCGGGCCTGAGCGACCTGAGCAGCGAGATCCGCCTGAGCATGGTCACCGCCCTGGCCCAGGCCGCCGGCCCGGCCGGCATGGTCGGAGGCCAGGCCATCGACCTCGGTGCGGTGGGTCTCAAGCTCGACCAGAAAGCCCTGGAAACCATGCACCGGCACAAGACCGGCGCGCTGATCGAAGCCAGCGTCAAGCTCGGCGCCCTGGCCAGCGGCCTGGCGCAAAAAGACGAATTGCGCTCGCTGCAGACCTACGCCCAGGCCATCGGCCTGGCTTTCCAGGTGCAGGACGATATTCTCGACGTGGAAAGCGACACCGCCACCCTCGGCAAACGCCAGGGCGCCGATATCGCCCGCGACAAACCGACCTACCCGGCCCTGCTCGGACTGGACGCGGCCAAGGCCTACGCCCTGGAACTGCGCGACCAGGCGCTGCACGCCCTGCGACCGTTTGACGCGTGCGCCGAGCCGTTGAGAGAGCTGGCCCGTTATATCGTCGAACGTCGCAGCTGAGCCAAACGCCGCGCCCAAGGCCACATATCGGCCAACTTCGACGCTCCGCGTGGGCAGCGTGCGATGCATCAGGTAAACTGCCGCCTCTTCTATACCTATAACGATTCGCCTGATGCCCACGACGTTCCATGAGATTCCCCGCAAGCGCCCGACCACGCCCCTGCTGGACCGTGCCGACACGCCGGCCGGCCTGCGCCGGTTAGGTGAAGCCGAGCTGGAAACCCTGGCCGATGAACTGCGCCTGGAATTGCTCTATTCGGTCGGCCAGACCGGCGGGCACTTCGGTGCCGGCCTCGGCGTGATCGAACTGACCATCGCGTTGCACTATGTCTTCGACACCCCGGACGACCGGCTGGTGTGGGACGTGGGTCATCAGGCGTATCCGCACAAGATCCTCACCGGTCGGCGCGAGCGCATGCACACCCTGCGTCAGAAAGGCGGCCTGGCCGCCTTTCCGCGCCGCTCGGAGAGCGAGTACGACACCTTTGGCGTCGGTCACTCCAGCACCTCCATCAGCGCCGCCCTGGGCATGGCCATCGCCGCTCGCCTGCAGAACAGTGATCGCAAGGCCATCGCCGTGATCGGTGATGGCGCGCTGACCGCCGGCATGGCCTTCGAGGCGCTGAACCACGCGCCGGAAGTCGACGCCAACATGCTGGTGATCCTCAACGACAACGACATGTCGATTTCGCGCAATGTCGGTGGTCTGTCGAACTACCTGGCGAAGATTCTCTCCAGCCGCACCTACGCGAGCATGCGCGAAGGCAGCAAGAAAGTGCTGTCGCGCCTGCCCGGTGCCTGGGAAATCGCCCGTCGTACCGAAGAATACGCCAAGGGCATGCTGGTCCCCGGCACCCTGTTCGAAGAGCTGGGCTGGAACTATATCGGCCCGATCGACGGCCATGACCTGCCGACCCTGATCGCCACCCTGCGCAATATGCGTGACCTCAAGGGCCCGCAGTTCCTGCATGTGGTGACCAAGAAGGGCAAGGGTTTCGCCCCGGCGGAAGTCGACCCGATCGGTTACCACGCGATCACCAAGCTCGAACCCCTGGACGCCCCGGCCGCCGCGCCGAAGAAGGCCAGCGGACCGAAATACTCCGGCGTGTTCGGCGAATGGCTGTGCGACATGGCCGCCGCCGACCCGCGCCTGGTGGGCATTACCCCGGCAATGAAGGAAGGCTCGGACCTCGTGGCCTTCAGCGAGCGTTTCCCGCTGCGCTACTTCGACGTGGCGATTGCCGAGCAGCATGCGGTAACTTTCGCCGCCGGCATGGCCTGCGAAGGCGCCAAGCCGGTGGTGGCGATCTACTCCACCTTCCTGCAACGCGGTTACGACCAGTTGGTGCATGACGTCGCGGTGCAGAACCTCGACGTGCTGTTCGCCATCGACCGCGCCGGGTTGGTGGGCGAAGACGGCCCGACCCACGCCGGCAGTTTCGACCTGTCGTACCTGCGCTGCATCCCCGGCATGCTGGTGATGACGCCGAGTGACGAGAACGAACTGCGCAAGATGCTGACCACCGGCCACCTGTACAACGGTCCGGCGGCAGTGCGTTACCCGCGTGGCACCGGACCGAACGCGACCATCGAGAAAAACCTGGAACCGATCGAGATCGGCAAGGGTGTGGTTCGCCGTCGGGGCAGCAAAGTGGCCTTGCTGGTGTTTGGCGTGCAGTTGACCGAAGCGCTGATCGTCGCCGAGAAGCTCGACGCGACCGTGGTCGACATGCGCTTCGTCAAACCCCTGGATGAAGCCCTGGTACGCGAGATTGCCGGCAGCCATGAGTTGCTGGTGACCATCGAGGAAAACGCCATCATGGGCGGTGCCGGTGCGGCAGTCAGCGAGTTCCTGGCGCGTGACAACCTGCTCAAGCCGATCCTGCACCTGGGTCTGCCGGATGCGTACGTCGAGCATGCGAAGCCGGCGCAGATGCTGGCGGAGTGCGGGTTGGATGTGGCCGGGATCGAAGCATCGGTCAGCGAACGCATGCAGCTTTTGAATCTTTGACTCATACCCAGCGAGAGCCTGCCTCGCTGGGTACAGGTCTCAAACCAACGTCAGTTATTGCGCTTCATCGGGCCGTCCGAGTTGAGATAGCCCGCGCGAATGGCGTCCCCGCAAGTGGAAAAGCCATAGGCATTGACGAAGCCCGTTGACGTGAAGCCGACATAGAGCGGTTGGCGCTTGCCACTTTCATTGTGCAGGTCGTAGTCAAAGCATTGCGCGGTTCCACCCCGAATAGCCGTGATCTGCGAGGGGTTTTGTATTGCCAGCATGTCTTGTTTGCTGACGGTACTACCTTGGGCTGCCTTGCTCGTAACCGGATGATCGCCGAAGTCGAGCAACGTCGATATACCGCCTAAACAACCACTGAGTGTCAATATCGCAGCCACTCCCGCCAATATCAGACGCATGGTTTCCCTCCTGATCAAACTCAATGACTGTCTGCATGCAAACAGAGCTCAAGGCTTGAGCAGAAGAATTTTAGGGAAACCTTCTCAAAGCGTATTGACGGACGCCTCTGAGTATCGAGTAGGAGTATTGGCAAAAGAGCGGCTGATGTGTGCCTGCCAATGGCTCGAGAGCAGCCACCCGCCAGCGAAGCATCAGCCGAGTTGGCGCGGAATGCGATAGAGGTAGAACAGCACCACGCTGGATAACACCAGCAACATCAATGGGACTGCTTCCAGCCCGACGAACACCGCCAGGGTGCCGATCCAGGTCGGCAAGGCGGCCACCACCAGGGCTTTGCGCCGCATGCTGGCCAGCTCGATCCAGGCCGCGGGCTCTTCCGGGCTATCCAGCGCCGCCTGCGTCGCGATCAACGAGCGCTTATAAGCCCCGAAAAACCGCAAGCTGACAAACATCGAGGCCACGCCGGCAATGAAAAACGGCATCGCCAGCACTGGCAGCAAGGGATCGGCCTGACCAAAAAGCCAGTTGGCGACAAACAGCGGCAACACACTCAGCACCAGCTGTTTCCACCAGCCCACCGACAGCCGACGCTTCACCTGACCACGGGTCACGCCGGGTCGGCCTCGCTCTGGTGCTCGTTGCCCATCATATGGCCGAGCTTGCCGGCCTTGGTCGCCAGGTAGAGTTTGTTGTGCGGGTTCTGTCCGGTCTGCAGCGGCACGCGCTCGGCCACGGTGATGCCCATCTCGGTCAAGGCCTTGACCTTGCGCGGATTGTTGGTCATCAGGCGCAAGGACTTGATGCCCAGGTGTTCGAGCATCGGCCGGCAGATGGAATAGTCACGCTGGTCGGCGGCAAAGCCCAGACGCTCGTTGGCCTCGACCGTGTCGGCGCCACCGTCCTGCAACTCATAGGCACGGATCTTGTTCATCAGGCCGATGCCGCGTCCTTCCTGGCGCAGGTAGAGCAAGACGCCACGACCTTCGAGGGCAATGGCCCGCAGGGCCGCCTCCAGCTGGGATCCGCAATCGCAGCGCTGGCTGAACAAGGCATCGCCGGTCAGGCATTCGGAATGCACACGGCCAAGAACCGGTGCGCCATCCGCCACATCCCCGAGGGTCAGCACGACGTGTTCACGACCGGTGGCTTCTTCGAGAAAGCCATTCATGGTGAAGGTCGCAAAGGGGGTTGGCAGTTTGGAAGCAGCGACGAAAACGACGGGCACCGTGTGCTCCTGATCAGTATGAGGACTGGAAATTCGCAGAGGTCGCATTGTAACAGTAGGTTCCTACAGACGCTTAGGCTGAATTGTCCATGATAACTATCAATAAGTTTGATTCGTCGGCACCGGCGCCGGCAGGGTGTCAAACGGATAAGGTTGCGTCCAGTGCTTGAAAATGGCCCGTAACTCGCCACTTTTGACCAGTTCTTCCATACGCTGATCATACAGGGCCATCAGTGCACGCCCCCGCGCATTGTCGGCAAACCCCAGGTACAGCGGCAGGTCGAGCAAATGGCTGCTCCGGAACATTTCAGGGTGCGCGGCATGTCCCAGTACCTCGTTCACCTCGGACAACGCATCGATGTAATAGTCGGCACGACTGTGGGCCAGCATCGACAAGACACCGTCACGCCGCACGATTTCGTTGTAATGGCGGACGTTGGGCAGGTAATCCTGGTATTTGTAGCCGCGCATCCAGGCCAGACGATAAACACCCAGGGTTTCCAGGCTCGGCTGCGGGTTGCTCGCCAGCCCCAGGGCATAGAGATGATCGACGTCGAAATGCCAGCGCGGATAAAGAGCGCCCTTCACCTCGCGCCGATAAGCCGCGACCCAGGCGTCCGCCTCCCCCCGCTGCACCAGTCCGATGGCCCGAACGTAGGGCTCGGTACTGATCAGCACCTTGACGCCCTTGGGCTCGAAGATCTCGCGCATGATATCCCAGGCCATGCCACGTCCGTCGGCGCCGGTGTAATCGACCCACTCCTCACTGGCAAGGTGGATCACACCGGGCAGAGAGGTTTCCTCACGGGCCTGAACGACATTGCCTACAACGCCACCCGCCCACAGACAGAGCAGCACGACCCACAACCGACAGCCAGACATGCCTGAATCCTCAGCTAAAGAGGTGCACCAGCCCTTGCATGGCCAACCAGGCAAAAACCCCGGCCAGGACGTCGTCGAGCATGATGCCGACACCGCCATGGACATGCCGGTCGATCCAGCGGATCGGCCAGGGCTTGAGGATGTCGAAAAAGCGGAACAGCGCAAAACCCGCCAGCAACCAGTACCAACCGTCCGGCACCAGCCAGAGGGTGATCCACATCCCGACCATCTCGTCCCAGACGATGCCTTCGTGGTCGTGTACCCGCAGATCGTTGGCGACCTTCCCGCACAGCCAGAAGCCGAACAGCATGGTGACGCCAAGCATCAGCCAGTAGCCCCAGTCGGGCAACATCTGCCATAACGGTATAAAGGGTAGCGCAACCAGCGAGCCCCAGGTGCCCGGCGCCTTGGGCAAGGTCCCGGAACCGAAGCCGAAAGCCAGGAAATGCCAGGGATTGCGCCACACAGAGGGCGGCACGAACTCGGCCGGGACCTGCTTGGGATGATCTGTCACGGTGTCTCCGGAAAATGTTGGTAGCCCCTGCGTGCCGGCGTGATATCGCGGCCGACGCTGTCCAGCAGGACCACGCCCTGCCCGGCCACCACCTGTCCGATCACCCGCACCGAGCCGTGCACCGCCAGCAACCCGGGCAACTCGGCAGGTGGCAGGGTGAAGGCCAATACGTAGTCATCGCCACCGCTGAGGGCCGCCTCGCGGGCGTCGTCCTGGCCGAGAAAGGCCAGCAGCGCCGAAGACAAGGGCAGCGCGTCGCGCTCCACCTGCAATCCGACGGAGGATGCCGCCGCGATATGTCCGCAATCGGCCAATAACCCGTCGGAGATATCCAGTGCCGAGGTCGCCTTGTTGCGCAGGAACTGACCCAGTACCAGTTGCGGCTTGGGCGACCAGTAGTGGTCCAGCAGCGGCCCGGCAATCGCCGAATCCGCCGTACACTGCCCCAGCACCAGCGGCAAGGCACCCGCCGCATTGCCCAGCTCGCCGCCGACACACAGCAGGTCGCCGACCTGTGCGCCGCTGCGGGTCAGCGCCTGGCCCGTCGGCACACGGCCGAATACCGTCAGCGTCAGGCACAGCGGCCCACGGGTGGTGTCGCCGCCCACCAGGCGCAAGTCGCAGTGTTGTGCCATCAGGTTCAAGCCACGGGCGAAAGCCTGCAACCAACCGGCATCGTTGTGCGGCAAGGTCAGGGCAAGGGTAAAGGCCAGGGGCGTGGCGCCCATGGCGGCCAGGTCACTGGCGGCAACAGCCAGCGCGCGCTGGCCGAGCAGGAAAGGGTCGCAGGGATCGGCGAAATGCACACCGGCCACCAGGGTGTCGGTGGAAATCGCCAGTTGCTCCCCGGCGGGGACGCTCAGCAGGGCGCAGTCGTCGCCGATGCCCAGGGCAACACCCTCGCCGGCCTGTGCACAGGGCGCGGCGGCGAAGAAATTGCGGATCAGCTCGAACTCGCCCATGCACAGGTCAAGCGCGGATCAGCGCTTGAACGCCTTTACTTCAGCTTCACGCAGGCGCGGCGCCAGTTTGTCGAGCACGCCGTTGACGAACTTGTGACCGTCGGTGGAACCGTAGACCTTGGCCAGTTCGATCCCTTCGTTGATCACCACGCGGTAGGGCACGTCGACGCGCTTGAGCAGTTCCCAGGTGGACAGGCGCAATACCGCCAGCTCAACCGGATCCAGTTCTTCGATCTCGATATCCAGGCACGGCTTGAGAACGGTGTCGATCTCGCTCTTGAACTGCGGAACGCCGTGGAGGATTTCACGGAAGTAGGCGCCGTCGACGTCACTGAAATCGTTGTCGACCCGGAACTGCGCTTCGATCTCGTTCAGCGACTGCTTGGCCATGTGCCACTGGTACAGGGCCTGGGTCGCGAGCTGACGGGCTTCGCGACGCTTGACGCTTTTGGAAGGCTTGCCGGCGCCTTCAGGCTTCGGATCGCGCGGGTTGAAACGATCGCTTTCGTCGCTAATCACACAGCCTCCAATTGCGCCAGCAAGCTGACCATTTCCAGGGCGGAAAGGGCGGCTTCGGCGCCTTTGTTGCCGGCTTTGGTGCCGGAACGTTCGATGGCTTGTTCGATGGAGTCAACGGTCAGCACGCCGAAGGCCACTGGCACGCCGAATTCCATGGAGACCTGGGCCAGGCCCTTGGTGCATTCGCCGGCCACGTATTCGAAGTGCGGAGTACCGCCACGAATGACCGCGCCGAGGGCGATGATCGCCGAGAAGTCGCCTTTCTGGGCGACTTTCTGCGCCACCAGTGGGATTTCGAAGGCACCCGGTGCGCGGATGATAGTGATGTCGCTTTCGCTGACACCGTGGCGAACCAGGGCGTCAACGGCGCCGCTCACCAGGCTTTCGACAACGAAGCTGTTGAAGCGGCCGACCACCAGGGCGTAACGGCCTTTGGGGGCGATGAAGGTACCTTCGATGGTCTTCAGGGTCATTCGACAATTCTCTTAAAGAGCCGGGGCGCGCCTAGTACGCGCCCCTCAGGGATATTTGAACCGCGAATCAAGGGCCGCGAGCAGCCAGTCTTTATTCGGAGGGCACGTATTCTACTACTTCCAGGTCGAAACCGGATATCGCATTAAACTTCATCGGCGCACTCATCAAGCGCATTTTCCGCACGCCCAGGTCCCGCAGGATCTGCGAACCGGCACCGACGATGCTGTAGGTGGTCGGTTTTTTCGCCGGCACCTGCTCGGCGGTCTCACGGATATGCGCCAGCAGGACGTCGCCATCCAGCGGATGACCGAGCAACAGCACCACACCGCTGCCGGCCTCGGCCACCGCGGCCATGGCCGCGCGCAGGCTCCAGCGCCCGGGTTGCTTGACCATCAGCAGGTCACGCAGCGGGTCCATGTTGTGCACCCGCACCAGGGTCGGCTCTTCGGCGCAGAAGCTGCCCAGGGTCAGGGCCATGTGCACGTCGCCTTCCACCGAATCACGATAGGTCACCAGGTTGAAATGCCCCAGTTCGCTGTCCAGCGGCTGCTCGGCAATCCGCTGAACGGTACGCTCGTGAATCATCCGGTAGTGGATCAGGTCGGCAATGGTGCCGATCTTGATGTTGTGTTCGGCGGCGAAGGTTTCCAGTTCGGCGCGACGGGACATGGTGCCGTCATCGTTCATCACCTCGCAGATCACCCCGCTTGGCTCGAAACCGGCCATGCGCGCCAGGTCGCAGGCGGCTTCGGTGTGGCCGGCGCGGGCCAGGGTGCCGCCGGGCTGGGCCATCAGCGGGAAGATATGACCAGGGCTGACGATGTCTTCAGCCTTGGCGTCCTTGGCCGCGGCCGCTTGCACGGTGCGGGCGCGGTCGGCGGCGGAGATGCCGGTGGTCACCCCTTCGCTGGCTTCGATCGACACGGTGAACTTGGTGCCGAAACCGGAACCGTTGCGCGGCGCCATCAGCGGCAGCTTGAGCAGTTCGCAACGCTCACGGCTCATCGGCATGCAGATCAGGCCACGGGCGTGCTTGGCCATGAAGTTGATGTGTTCGGCCTTGCAGCATTCGGCGGCCATGATCAGGTCGCCTTCGTTCTCGCGGTCTTCGTCATCCATGAGAATGACCATCTTGCCCTGGCGAATGTCTTCGACCAGTTCTTCAATCGTGTTGAGCGCCACGCGGCACCCTCCTTCTTTCAAAATTTGAGTGTCAGGATTTGAGGTAGCCGTTGGCGGCCAGGAAACTTTCGGTGATACCGCCGCTCGACGGTTCCGCGGCCTTGTCGCCCAGCAGCAGGCGCTCCAGGTAACGGGCCAGCAGGTCGACTTCGAGGTTGACCTCACGGCCTGGACGGTAGTCGGCCATGATGGTTTCAGCCAGTGTGTGTGGGACGATGGTCAGTTCGAACTCGGCGCCGTTCACGGCGTTGACCGTCAGGCTGGTGCCGTCGACGGTGATCGAGCCCTTGTGGGCGATGTACTTGGCCAGGTCTTTCGGCGCGCGGATACGGAACTGGATGGCCCGGGCGTTTTCTTCACGGGCGACGACTTCGCCGACACCGTCGACATGGCCGCTGACCAGGTGCCCACCCAGGCGGGTGGTCGGGGTCAGGGCTTTTTCCAGGTTGACCCGGCTGCCGGCCTTCAATTGGTTGAAGGCGGTGCAGTCCAGGGTTTCACGGCTGACGTCGGCCCAGAAGCCGTCGCCCGGCAGCTCGACGGCGGTCAGGCAGACGCCGTTGACCGCGATGCTGTCGCCGAGCTTGACGTCGGCCAGGTCCAGCTTGCCGGTTTCCACGTAGACGTGGACGTCGCCGCCCTTGGGGTTCAGGGCACGGATACTGCCGATGGATTCGATAATGCCGGTAAACATGAAGTCCTCCTCGAGAACAGGCCCGCGCGTGGCGCAAGCCAAAAATTATACGCCGGGTGCGGGATCAGGTATTGCGGTGACTCGCCAGTCACTACCGACAGCGCGCATTTCGGTGATTTTCAGCCGCGGCGCCTGGTTCATCCGTTCCAGCGGCCAGTCCAACAATGGGCGCGCCGTGGAGCCGAGAAACTGACCAGCGACAAACAATTGGTATTCGTCCACCAGGCCTTGCCGGGCAAAGGCGCCCGCCAGACGTGGGCCGGCTTCCACCAGCACTTCGTTGATGCCACGGGCGGCCAGTTCCGTCAGCAACCGGCGCAGGTCGACATGACCTTCGGCGCCGGGCACTTCCAGCAATTCATGGCCCAGGGCTTGATAGCGTTCGGCGGCACCCGGAACGCAGGTCACCACCAAGGCAGGACCTGCCGTGAAGAACGGGGCATCCAGCGGCACCCGCAGGCGACCGTCGATCAACACCCGCAGGGGTGGACGGCGTTCGGCCAGGGCGGTCAGTTCGGGATCGAGGCCCAGTTCGGCGGGGCGCACGGTCATCCGCGCATTGTCCGTCAGCACGCTGTCGGCGCCGGTCAGCACCACGCTGGCCTGGGCCCGCAGGCGCTGCACGGCGGAACGCGCCTCGGGGCCAGTGATCCACTGGCTTTCGCCGCTGGCCATGGCGGTGCGACCGTCCAGGCTCATCGCCAACTTGACCCGCACAAACGGCATGCCGTGTTCCATGCGCTTGAGAAAACCCTGGTTCAGCGCCCGCGCTTCACCTTCCAGCACACCGCTGTGTACGGCGATGCCGGCATCGGCCAGGCGCTTGAGGCCGCGACCGGCAACTTCCGGATTGGGATCCTGCATGGCCGCAACCACCCGCCCCACGCCGGCCTTGACCAGCGCATCGGCACACGGCGGTGTACGGCCGAAGTGGCTGCACGGCTCCAGGGTCACGTAGGCCGTGGCCCCGCGAGCGTTTTCGCCCGCCTCGCGCAAGGCATGCACCTCGGCATGGGGTTCGCCGGCGCGCACGTGCCAGCCTTCGCCGACCACCACGCCCGCCTGCACGATCACACAGCCGACCCGTGGGTTCGGGTGCGTCGAGTAGCGGCCCTTGCGGGCCAGCTCCAGGGCACGGGCCATGTAGTGGGCGTCGAGGACGGCCTGCTCGGTGGAAAGGCTCATTCTTTGGCGGGCTCGCGGGCAAGGCGGTCGATCTCTTCGCGGAACTCGTTGAGGTCCTGGAAGCGGCGATAGACCGAAGCGAAACGGATATAGGCGACTTCATCGAGTTTCTGCAACTCGGTCATCACCAGTTCACCGACGACCAGCGACTTGACCTCGCGCTCGCCGGTGGCCCGCAGCTTGTGCTTGATGTGCACCAGTGCGGCCTCCAGGCGTTCGACACTGACCGGGCGCTTTTCCAGCGCGCGCTGCATGCCCGCGCGGAGTTTTTCTTCGTCGAAGGGTTGGCGGCTGCCGTCCTGTTTGATCAGGCGTGGCAGGACCAGTTCGGCGGTCTCGAAGGTGGTAAAACGTTCACCGCAGGCCAGGCATTCGCGCCGGCGGCGCACCTGCTCGCCCTCGGCGACCAGACGCGAGTCGATGACTTTGGTGTCGTTGGCACCGCAGAAGGGACAGTGCATGGTGGCAGGCAACAAAAAATGGGAGGGCCATGGTAGCGCATCCCCGTGGCAAGACAAGCCATAGGGTTTGCGGTATACAGTCGCCCGACTACCTTTTATCCATAGAGATGCACCGGATTTCGTCTTGCGTTGGAGCCGTTCATGTCAGTACGACCGCTTGTTTTGCTCAGTCTCGCCGGCCTCCTGGCCGCTTGCGGCAGCCCGCCGCCCAAGCCTGCTCCGGTGGCACCGGCCCAACAGCAGACGAGCAAACCGGTCAGTCCCTATGAAGAGCTCGGGCCCTTGCCCGCTTTTCAGCGTGAATTGAGCGGCACCTTGCAGGGCGTGCCCAAGGGCGCGGAGGTGGAACTGGCGCTGTTGGTGATCGACGAACGCGGTCGTCCGCAGCAATTGCTGTCCAGCAGCAAGATCAACGGCACTGGCCAGATCCTGCCGTTCCGCCTGCGCTTCAACCCGGAAGTGTTCCCGGTGGGCAGCCGCGTGGAATTGCGCGGGCGGGCCAGCCTGTCCGGGCAATTGATCCTGCATCTGCCATCGCGAAGTATCACCGAACCGACCACCCAGGCCCTGGGCCAGTTGCAATTTTTTACCGCGCCATGAGTGCACCGCCAGGCCTGCAACACTCCTTGAGCGAGTTGCTGGGCGATGCGCAATTGGTGGCCTGTGAGTTGCCAGGGACCGCATTGCAGTTGTGGCTGATCGACGCGCACAACATGGATCGCGCCTTTACCCCCGAGGAAACCCGGCGAATCCTCCATGAGCCGCCCTACTGGAGCTTCTGCTGGGCGAGCGGTCTGGCCATGGCCCGCTACCTGGCTGAAAACCCCCACTGGGTGGCGGGCAAGCGGGTGCTGGATTTCGGCGCCGGCTCCGGCGTGGCGGCAATTGCCGCAGCCCGGGCCGGGGCAATCGAAGTGGTCGCTTGCGACCTCGACCCGCTGGCCCTCGCGGCCTGCCGGGCGAATGCCACGCTCAACGGCGTGGAGCTGAGCTACAGCGAGGACTTCTTTGCCGAGAGCGATCGCTTCGACCTGATCCTGGTAGCGGATGTGCTCTATGACCGGGAAAACCTGCCATTGCTCGATCAGTTTCTCAGTCGCGGCCAGGAGGCCTTGGTGGCCGATTCACGGGTACGGGATTTCCGTCATCCGCTGTATCGCCGCCTGGAAATGCTCGAAGCCTTCACCCTGCCGGACCTGGCGGAGCCGGAAGAGTTTCGCCATGTCAGCCTTTACCATGCTCAGCGTCAGCCTGCTTCCGGCCATCGGGCCCAGGCTTTATAGTGGCTCCATTCCCCGTTTTCCGAGATTCCGATGACTCAGCCCTCCCCCTACATTTTCGACGCCACCACCGCTGACTTCGACCAGTCGGTAATCGAGAACTCGTTCCACAAGCCGGTGCTGGTGGACTTCTGGGCCGAGTGGTGCGCCCCCTGCAAGGCCCTGATGCCGATGCTGCAACAGATTGCCGAGAGCTATCAGGGCGAACTGCTGCTGGCCAAGGTTGATTGCGATGCCGAGCAGGACATCGTCGCCCGCTTCGGCATTCGCAGCCTGCCCACCGTGGTGCTGTTCAAGGACGGCCAGCCGGTGGACGGTTTCGCGGGTGCCCAGCCGGAATCGGCGGTGCGCAAACTGCTTGAACCCCATGTGCAGATGCCACCGCCGGCGGAGGCCGATCCTCTTGAACAGGCCGAAGCACTGTTTGCCGACGGTCGGATCGGCGATGCCGAAGCTGTGCTCAAGGAACTGCTGGGTGAAGACAACAGCAACGCCAAGGCGCTGATCCTTTATGGCCGTTGCCTGGCCGAGCGCGGTGAGTTGGGTGAAGCCCAGGCAGTGCTCGACGCCGTGAAGAGCGACGAGCACAAGGCCGCGCTGGCCGGGGCCAAGGCGCAGTTGACGTTCTTGCGTCAGGCGGCTGACCTGCCGGAGGTCGCTGACTTGAAAGCGCGCCTGGCGCAAAACCCACAGGATGACGAAGCGGCTTATCAGTTGGCGGTACAACAACTGTCGCGCCAGCAGTACGAAGCGGCACTGGAGGGTTTGCTCAAGCTGTTTACCCGTAATCGTGGTTACAGCGAAGGCCTGCCGCACAAGACCTTGCTGCAGGTGTTCGACCTGCTGGGCAACGACCATCCGCTGGTGACCACCTACCGTCGCCGGCTGTTTGCTGCGTTGTACTGACCTTGTGGGGAGCTGGCTTTGTCTGTGAAGAGGCCCTTGAGGCCGTCAACAGCTTCGCGGGCAAGCTCCGCTCCCACACTCAAAGACTGTTCCGCCCTCAGGCCTCAACCCAGCTGTAAAGCGGCGAATCCGTTCCGCTCAGCACCTTGACCTCGCTGCAATGACGCAAGCGCACCAACAGGCGCTTGGCCGCCGCCGTGCTCCCCGCCAACGCTTCCAACTGCCCGAGCAACTGCGGCCCGTCGATCTGCCCGGCCTGGCGCACCAGGTCCCTGGCCGTCTGCCACAGCGCGTCGTCCTGGCTCACCGGCCTTGCCGCTACCGTAGCGCCCGACTCGGCCGGCACCGTCACCTGCAACTGCGCCCCCAAGCGCGCCCAGTCGCTCTCATCCAGCTCCAACGTCAAATCCACCGGCCATTGGCCAATGGTGCCTCGAATTCGCACCATGATGCTCACCTCGCGATTGCAGGCGCCCATGCTCCCACGCGTCACCCGAGACGCCAAGTCGGTGGCCGAACAAGCCATAAATTGTTATAAGATCACATAACAAAACACCCTTGTTGCCGTTCCTGGAGAAACGCCATGCGCCACCTGCTGCTCACCCTGCCTTTTGCCCTGCTCCCGCTGGTTGCCGCCCAGGCCCATGAAGCCCACGAACATGGCAGCCTCGGTGCCCACGAGCACGGCGTTGGCCGGCTGAACGCCGCGCTGGACGGCCAGACCCTGGAACTCGAACTGCAAAGCCCGGCGATGAACCTGGTGGGCTTCGAACACCCGGCCACCAGCGACGCCGACAAGGCCAAGGTCGCCGCCGTACGCGCGCTGCTGGACAAGCCGCTGGAGCTGTTCAACCTGCCGAAAGGCGCCGGTTGCGTAGTGGCCAACCAGGAACTGCAAAGCCCGCTGTTCGGCGATCCGGCGCCTGAAGAGGCCGATGACGATGATGACGACGATCACGCTCCGGAGGCCGCCGCCGGCACCCAACCCGCCGTGGCCGAGCATCATCACGATCACAGCGAGATCCACGCCCACTACCAGTTCACCTGCACCACCCCGGCCGCGCTGAAGACCCTGGACCTGGGCCAGGTGTTCAAGACGTTCCCGGCTACCCACAAGATCCAGGTGCAGTTGATTTCCGGCAGTGGTCAACAAGGGGTTGACGTCACGCCTGAGGCTGCCACCCTGAAATTCTGATCGACCTCAATCCTTGTGGAATCCGGCTTGCCGGCGATGATCGATAACGCGGTCTGCATGAAGCACTGCGCCGCCCGCATCGCCGGCAAGCCGGCTCCTACAAGAGCACACCACCTGTGAATCGGCCTTTATGACCCAAGCACTTATCGAACTGTCCGACCTGGGCTTCAACTGGCCCGGTCATCCGCAGTTGCTGGACATCCCGGCGTTCCGCCTGGAACCGGGCGAAACGCTGTTCCTCAAAGGCCCCAGCGGCAGCGGCAAGACCACCTTGCTCGGCCTGCTCGGCGGCGTGCAGAAACCCAGCCGCGGCAGCATCCGCCTGCTCGGCCAGGAACTCACCGAACTGGGCGCCGGTGCCCGCGACCGTTTTCGCGTCGATCACACCGGTTATATTTTCCAGCAGTTCAACCTGTTGCCGTTCCTCTCGGTACGCGAGAACGTCGAGCTGCCTTGCCACTTTTCCAAATTGCGCGCCCGCCGCGCAATCCAGCGCCACGGCAGTGCCGACCAGGCCGCCGCGACCCTGCTCGCCCACCTCGGCCTGAGCGATCCGGCCCTGCTGGAACGGCGCGCCGACTCGCTGTCCATCGGCCAGCAGCAACGGGTCGCTGCCGCCCGCGCGCTGATCGGCCAACCCGAACTGGTGATCGCCGACGAACCGACTTCAGCGCTGGACTACGATGCCCGCGAAGCCTTTATCCGACTGCTGTTCGCCGAATGCCGCGAAGCCGGTTCCAGCCTGCTGTTCGTCAGCCATGACCAGAGCCTGGCGCCGCTGTTCGATCGTCACCTGTCGCTGTCCGAATTGAATCGCGCGGCCACGCCCGCGGAGGTCTGAGATGTATCTGTTTCGTCTGGCCCTGGCCAGCCTGGCCAACCGCCGCTTCACCGCCCTGCTCACGGCCTTCGCCATCGCCCTGTCGGTCTGCCTGCTGCTGGCCGTGGAGCGCGTGCGCACCGAAGCCCGCGCCAGCTTCGCCAGCACCATCAGTGGCACCGACCTGATTGTCGGCGCCCGCTCGGGTTCGGTGAACCTGCTGCTGTACTCGGTGTTTCGCATCGGCAACGCCACCAACAACATCCGTTGGGACAGCTTCGAGCACTTCGCCAATAACCCGAAAGTGAAGTGGGCGATCCCGATGTCCCTCGGTGACTCCCACCGCGGCTACCGCGTACTGGGCACCAGCCAGGCCTATTTCGAGCATTACCAGTACGGCCACCAGCAGAACCTGCAACTGGCCGAAGGCCGCCCGTTCGCCACCGATCCGTTCGAGGTGGTGCTCGGCGCCGAAGTGGCCGACGCCCTGCACTACAAGCTTGGCGACAAGCTGGTGCTGGCCCATGGCGTGGCCGCCATCAGCCTGGTCAAGCATGACGACAAGCCCTTCACCGTGGTCGGCATCCTCAAGCGCACCGGCACGCCGGTGGACCGCACGCTGCATATCAGCCTCGGCGGCATGGAGGCGATCCACATCGATTGGCACGACGGCGTACCCGCCCATGGTGCCGGACGCATCAGTGCCGATCAGGCCCGCAATATGGACCTGACGCCGCAAGCCATCACCGCCTTCATGCTCGGCCTGAACAACAAGGTCTCGACCTTCGCCCTGCAACGGGAGATCAATGAATTCCGGGGCGAGCCGATGCTGGCGATCCTCCCGGGCGTGGCCTTGCAGGAGCTGTGGAGCCTGATGGGCACGGCGGAAAAGGCGTTGTTCGTGGTGTCACTGTTTGTGGTCCTGACCGGGTTGATCGGCATGCTCACGGCGATCCTCACCAGCCTCAACGAGCGGCGCCGGGAGATGGCGATCCTGCGCTCGGTGGGCGCGCGGCCTTGGCATATTGCCAGTCTGCTGATACTGGAAGCCTTTGCCCTGGCGTTGTCCGGGGTGGTGGCCGGGGTCGGCCTGTTGTACCTGTGCATCGCCCTGGCCCAGGGATATGTGCAGTCGAATTACGGGCTGTACCTGCCACTCTCCTGGCCAAGCGAATATGAATGGACGCTGCTCGGCGGTATCCTCGTCGCCGCCCTGTTGATGGGCAGCGTGCCGGCGTGGCGCGCCTATCGACAATCCCTGGCCGATGGCCTGTCCATCCGTTTATGAGTGTTGCGATGAAGAATAAAGTCCTGGCCGCTGTGCTACTGGCGCTGTCCGTGGTGACGGCCACGCCGTTGTGGGCCGATGACAAGCCCAAGGAACTGGCCTGGCAGGACATGATTCCGCCCGATGCGCCGCCGGAAATCCCGCAGATGACGCCGCTGCATGACCTGTCGAAAATCGGCAGCATGAACATCGAGGCGGCACCGGCGGCCAAGCAGTCGCTGCCCGATGCGCCGGTGGTCAAGGCGCTGGACGGCCAGCATGTGCGCCTGCCGGGGTATATCGTGCCGTTGGAAGTCAGCGAGGAAGGGCGGACCACGGAGTTTCTGCTGGTGCCGTACTTCGGCGCCTGCATCCATGTACCGCCGCCGCCGTCAAACCAGATCGTGCATGTGACCAGTGAGCTGGGGGTCAAGGTCGACGAGTTGTACCAGCCGTACTGGATCGAGGGTGACATGCAGGTCAAGCAGAGCACCAGCGACCTGGCGGATGCGGGGTACAGCATGGAGGCGCAGAAGATCTACGTGTACGAATTACCGGAGTAAGGCTGGTCGCCCAGCGGTGCCTGGTCGGACCTCTTCGCGGGCAAGCCCTGCTCCTACAGGATTAGGATCTGATCAAGGTTTTGTGACCGACATGAAACTGTAGGAGCAGGGCTTGCCCGCGAAGAGGCCGGCAGGCCCCCACAAAAGTTCCCGACTCGCCCCCGCCATTGGCCTTTCATTGAGCTGAGTCAACGACCGGCCCGGGGCGCTCATTACCATTGGACACAGTGAATTCAAAACGTCCTTTGGAGCCCCCCCATGCACAAGTCCCTGCTCAGCGCCTCTCTCGTTGCGCTTGCACTCGCCGCGCCCCTCGCCCACGCCCACCAGGCCGGTGATTTCATCGTCCGCGCCGGTACCGCCACCGTCGCACCGAACGACAGCAGCGGCGACCTGAAGCTCGACGGCACTCGAATCTCCGGCACCAAGGCCACGGTGGACAGCGACACCCAGTTGGGCCTGGCCTTCGCCTACATGTTCACCGACCATATCGGCCTGGAACTGCTGGCCGCAACGCCTTTCCACCACGAAGTCGCCGTCAAGGGCCTCGGCCCGGCGCTGGACGGCAAGCTGGGGGATATCAAGCAACTGCCACCGACCCTGTCGCTGCAGTACTACCCACTGGATGCCACCTCGAAGTTCCAGCCTTACGCCGGTGTCGGCATCAACTACACCATGTTCTTCGGTGAAGACCTGACCAGCAAGCGCAAGGATGAAGGCTTCAGCAACCTGAAGCTGCAGAACTCGGTAGGCCTGGCCGGTCAACTGGGCTTCGACTACATGCTCACTGACCGCATGCTGCTCAACGCCTCGGTCTGGTACGTGGACATCGACACCAAGGCCACCGTCGACGGGCCGAGCGCCCTGGGCGTCGGCCAGACCAAGGTGGACGTGAAAGTCGATCCATGGGTCTACATGGTCGGTATCGGCTATAAATTCTAAGCAAAACCGGCTTTCCATCACCCCATGAAAAAGGCGCCTCGATCAGGCGCCTTTTTTCATTTCGGGTGATCGACTTCAGCGCCCCAGCAAACGCGCCAGGCCGACACTCATGGGCGTCGGCTCGGCCAGCTCGAAACGCTCCAGCATCCGCTGGTTATTCGCCCGCGAATGGCGAATATCGCCAGAACGCGCCGGCTCGTAGGTCACCGGCGGCAGTGCGCCGACCACCTCGCCCAGCGCCGTCAGCACCTGCCTGAGCGTCGTAGCCCGGTTCAGGCCAACATTGATCGCGCCTTCCTGCACCTGCGGTGCCTCAAGCGCCTGCAGCAGGATCTGCACCAGATCACCGACGTAGATAAAGTCCCGGGTCTGCTCGCCATCGCCGAAGATGGTGATCGGCAAACCCTTCAACGCCCGCTCACAGAAAATACTGATCACCCCGGAATACGGCGAGGACGGATCCTGGCGCGGCCCGAAGACATTGAAGAAACGGAAGATCACCGGTTCCAGGCCATGCTGGCGGCGGTAGAAGTCCAGGTACTGCTCGCTGGCCAGCTTGTCCGAGGCATAGGGCGTCAGCGGGGCCTTGGTGGTGTCCTCGACAATGGACTCGCCTTCGCCATTATTGCCGTAGACCGCCGCGCTGGAAGCGAACAACACCCGCTTGACGCCCGTCTGGCGCATGGCCTCGCAAACATTCAGCGTGCCGATGAAATTGCTCTGGTGGGTCCGCACCGGGTCCTCCACCGAAGCCTGCACCGAAGCCACCGCCGCCAGGTGCACCACGGCCTGACAACCACGCATGACTTGTGTCACCAAGGCGGCATCGGCCACATCGCCCTCAATCAGTTCGACCCGCGGATTGTCCAGGGCCAGGTTGCCGCGTTTGCCGGTGGATAGGTCATCGAGGATACGCAGCGAGTAACCTTGCTCCAGCAGTGCTTCGGCCAGGTTCGAGCCGATGAAGCCAGCGCCGCCGGTGATAAGAATGGGGGCATCAACCATGACGATAGAACCTGTCGAGTAGCGCCGGCAACCCCGCACGCCAGGCACGCGGCTTGATGCCGAAGGTATGGAGGATTTTCTTGCAGGCCAGCACCGCGTGCTGCGGCTCTTCCGCCGCATCTGGACGCGCGGCATGAGCCTGGGCGGTAGGCGCCTCGATCGCCAGCGGGTGCAACTGCCGGGCTTCGGTGAGAATCGCCTGGCCCAGGGCCAGCGGCGTGGTCGCCTCGTGGCCGGCGTAGTGGTAGGTGCCCCACAGCGGCGCGGCACAATCGAGTTGCTTGAGCACCGAGATGATCACCCGGGCCGCGTCGTCCACGGGCGTCGGGTTGCCACGTCGGTCATCGGCCATCAGCAGTTCGTCGGGTTTCTCGGCCCGGGCCAGGAAACGTCCGAGGGTGCCCTCGGTACTGTCGTCGAGCAACCAGCCGAAGCGCAGCAACACATGTTGCGGGCAGGTGGCGCGCACGCTCTGCTCGATCCGCCACAACGCCTGGCCACGCAGCCCCAGGGGCACGGGTTCGTCTTTTTCGCTGTAGGCGGTGGCCCGCGAGCCGTCGAACACCCGATAACTGGAAGGTTGCAGCAGGATGATGTTGTGGTGCTGGCAAAGTTCGGCCAGTCGCTCGACCGCGCGCTCCTGGTCGGCCAGGCGCGCCTCGCCGACCGTCTCCGCCTGGAACCAGTCGAAGTAGAAGGCGAGGTTGATCAACGCATCCGGACGGGTGTCGTCGAGCAGTTGCGTGAGGCTCGCGGCATCCCAGCCGTCTTGTGGCGGACGGGGGGCGAGGAAACCGATGTCTTCCTCCGCACCGAGGCGAATCAGCGCCTGCCCAAGGGCATTTCCGCCGCCCAGTAACATAAGGCGCATTCGCATAGAGTCAGCAGGCCCAGGTCTGTTCAGAACGATGGTGATTGGCGGCCAGCTTGTGGCCGACCGCTGGCAATAGCCAGAATCCTTGCATTTTGCGGGTTTTGCGCGCAACCGTCACGGATAAAGTGCCAGAGAGCGCCCATCGGCTTGCAACTTGGCCCGTACGACCGCATAAATAAACCCATGAATCTTCCCGAATCGGCCCATGACGCCCTGGCAGGTTTCCACCCGGCCGTCAGCGCCTGGTTTCGCAACACCTTCCCGGACGTGACCGGCGCCCAGGCCCGTGCCTGGCCGTTGATCCGCCAGCGCCGCTCGACGCTGGTCGCCGCGCCCACCGGCTCCGGCAAGACCCTGACGGCCTTTCTCGCGGTGATCGACGACCTGGTTCAGCAGGGTCTGGCCCAGGGCGGCGAACTGCCGGACGAAACCCTGATCGTCTATGTCTCGCCGCTCAAGGCGCTGTCCAACGATATCCGTATCAACCTGCAGGACCCGCTGGCGGGCATCACCGCACAACTCGAACTGCAGGGCCTGCCGCCGCTCTCAATCACCACCGCGGTACGCACCGGCGACACCCCGCAGAACGAACGCACGCGCCTGCGCAAGACCGCGCCGCATATCCTGGTGACCACGCCGGAATCGCTTTATGTACTGCTCGGTTCCGATTCCGGCCGACGCATGCTGGGCACTGTTCGTACGGTGATCGTCGACGAGATCCACGCCATCGCCGCCAGCAAGCGCGGCAGCCACCTGGCCCTGAGCCTGGAGCGTTTGCAGGCATTGTGTGGCGAGTCGTTGCTGCGTATCGGCCTGTCGGCCACGCAAAAGCCCATCAACGCGGTGTCGCGCTTTCTGGTGGGCACGGGGCGCGCCTGCGAAATCATCGATATCGGCCACGCCCGCCCCCGCGACTTGGGCATCGAGGTGCCGCCAGTACCGCTGACGGCGGTGATGGCCAACGATGTCTGGGAGCTGGTCTACGAACGCCTGGCCGAACTGGCCCGGCAGCACCGCACCACGCTGATTTTCGTCAATACCCGACGCCTGGCCGAACGCCTGGCCCGGCACTTGAGCGAGCGCCTGGGCAAGGAGGCGGTGGCCGCCCACCATGGCAGCCTGGCCAAGGAACAGCGCCTGGATGCCGAACAACGGCTCAAGCGCGGCGAACTGCAGGTGCTGATCGCCACCGCCTCGCTGGAACTGGGGATCGATATCGGCGAGGTGGAACTGGTCTGCCAGATCGGCTCGCCACGCTCCATCGCGGCCTTTCTGCAACGGGTCGGACGCTCCGGCCACCAGGTCGGCGGCACGCCCAAGGGTCGGCTGTTCGCCACTTCGCGGGACGAACTGATCGAGTGCGCCGCCCTGCTCGACTGCGTGCACCGGGGCGAACTGGACACCTTGCTGATTCCCCGCGCGCCGCTGGACGTGCTGGCCCAGCAGATCGTCGCCGAGGTCAGTTGCCAGGAATGGCAGGAACAGCCGCTGCTGGAACTGATCCGCCGCGCCGCGCCCTATGCCGAGCTGGACGAGGCCCACTATCAGGCGCTGCTGCGGATGCTCGCCGAAGGGTTCAACAGTCGACAGGGGCTGCGCAGCGCCTATATTCACCGCGATGCCCTGAGCCAGAGTCTGCGCGGCCGCCGTGGCAGCCAACTGACCGCCCTCACCAGCGGCGGGACCATCCCGGACAACGCCGACTACAGCGTGCTGCTCGAACCCCAGGCCCTGAATATCGGCACGGTGCATGAGGACTTCGCGGTGGAAAGCATCGCCGGCGATGTGTTCCAGCTGGGCAACAGTTCCTATCGCATCCTGCGGGTCGAGACCGGCAAGGTGCGGGTCGAGGATGCCCACGGCCAGCCGCCGAGCATTCCGTTCTGGCTCGGCGAGGCACCGGGGCGCAGTACAGAGCTGTCCTTCGCCGTGGCGCGCCTGCAGGCCCATCTGGATAAATTGCTGGGCGCCGCACCGGGAGACTTGCAGCCGAGCCTCGACTGGCTGCGCCAGACCCTCGGCCTGGACCCGGCCAGCGCCGAACAGATCGTCGAGTACCTGGCCCGCGCCCGGCAAAGCCTCGGTGCCCTGCCCTCGCAGGACACCCTGATCATGGAGCGTTTCTTCGACGAGTCCGGCGGCACCCAGTTGGTGATCCACACACCGTTCGGCAGCCGGATCAACCGTGCCTGGGGCCTGGCCTTGCGCAAGCGTTTCTGCCGCACCTTCAACTTCGAATTGCAGGCTGCCGCCAGCGAAGACGCCATCGTGCTGTCGCTGTCCACCAGCCACAGCTTTGCCCTGGACGAGGTCTGGCGTTACCTCAACAGCCGCACGGCCGAACACATCCTGATCCAGGCCGTGCTCGACGCCCCTTTATTTGGCGTGCGCTGGCGCTGGAATGCCGGGGTCGCGCTGGCGCTGCCGCGTTTTGTCGGCGGACGCAAGGTGGCGCCGCAGATCCAGCGGATGAAAAGCGAAGACCTGACCGCCTGCGTATTCCCGGACCAGATCGCCTGCCTGGAAAACCTTGCCGGCGAGCGCGAGATTCCCGACCACCCGCTGGTGGAACAGACCCTCGACGACTGCCTGCACGAGGCCATGGACTGCGAAGGCTGGCTGGCCCTGTTGCGGCGCATGGAGGCCGGCGACGTGCGGCTGATCGCCCGCGACCTGCCGGCGCCCTCGCCCCTGGCGGCGGAAATTCTCAGCGCCCGGCCGTACACTTTTCTCGACGACGCGCCGCTGGAAGAGCGTCGCACCCAGGCGGTGCTGAACCGTCGCTGGAGCGATCCCACCAGCACCGACGACCTCGGCGCCTTGGATGCCGAAGCCATCCGGGCCGTGGCCGAGGAAGCCTGGCCCGCACCGAACGGCGAGGATGAAATGCATGAGGCGTTGATGAGCCTGGCGGCGATCACCGAGGCCGAAGCCCAGGCCAATCCCTCGTGGTCAGCCTGGCTGGCGGCGCTCGCGGTACAAGGTCGCGCCACACGTTTGCAAGTCGATAAATCCCACGCACTGTGGACCGCCCTGGAACGCCTGACCTGCCTGCAAGCACTTTATCCACAGGCGTTGCGGAACCCGCCCTTGCAACCGCCAGTGGGTTTCGATCAGCCGTGGGAGGCCGATGAGGCTGCCGTCGAAGTGGTCCGCGCCCGCCTCAGCGGTTTTTCCCCGCTGACGTTGCCCGAGATCGCCGAGCCCCTGGCGCTCTCCAGCGCCACACTGACCCGGGCCCTGGCGAAGCTGGAAAGCGAAGGTTATGTGCTGCGGGGTCAGTTCAGTCCGGGGGCACCTCGGGAACAGTGGTGCGAACGTCACCTGCTGGCGCGCATCCACCGTTACACGGTCAAGCGCCTGCGCCGGGAAATCGAGCCAGTGGCGGTGCAGGACTTCATGCGTTTCCTGTTCGACTGGCAACACCTTTCCCCCGCCTGCCAGGGCCAGGGCAGCGCGGCCCTGGCGATGATCGTCAGCCAGTTCGAAGGATACCCGGTTGCCGCCGGAGCCTGGGACAGCGATGTGCTGGCCGCGCGGATCAAGGAGTATTCGCCGGGCTGGCTGGATGAGTTGTGTCGCTCGGGCAAGCTGGTCTGGGCCCGCCTCAGTGCCCGTGGCAAAAGCGCCAGCGCGGCCTCGCGCAGTACGCCGGTGGTGTTGCTGCCCCGGGGCCAGGTCGCGCTGTGGAGCAGCCTGACGGAACAGACGGCGATGGAAGAGTTGTCGCCGCGCACGCAAAAGGTTCATGCCGCGCTGACGCAACAGGGCGCGCTGTTTTTCGATGAGTTGCTGCACGAGGCGCATCTGCTGCCCACCGAGCTGGAAACCGCCTTGCAGGAGTTGGTCGGCGCCGGTTGGGTGAATGCCGACAGCTTTGCCGGCTTACGGGCGCTGATCACTCCGGCCAGTAAACGCCAGGCCCGCAGTACTCGGCGTGGGCGTGGGGCGTTTGTCGGCGGGATGGACGATGCCGGACGCTGGGCCTTGCTGCGGCGCTCCGCAGTAGTCGTGCCGACTGGTGGTCAAGTGCCAGCCGAAACCCTGGAATATATCGCCATGACCTTGCTGCGGCGTTACGGCGTGGTGTTCTGGCGCTTGCTGGAGCGTGAGGCGGACTGGTTACCGAGTTGGCGGGAATTGCTGCGTACCTTTCATCGATTGGAAGCCCGCGGCGAGATTCGTGGTGGGCGTTTTATCAGCGGTCTGGCAGGTGAGCAGTTTGCCTTGCCAGAGGCGATTCCGTTGTTGCGCGAAGTGCGTCGGCGCCCGGCGGACGGTAGCCTGATCACGGTGTGCGGCGCCGATCCGTTGAATCTGGCGGGGACCTTGCTGCCGGGCGCCAAGGTGCCGGCGCTGGCGGGGAATCGCCTGGTGTATCGCGACGGTGTTCCGGCTGCGGCGGAGATCGCCGGGCAGCAGTCATATTGGCTGGAACTGGATCAGGTGGCCGCCGCCGAAGTCCGAAAAAAACTGACCCAGTACCGTCTCTGAAAACGCCTACACGGCCCCTGGGGGCGCGGGCTCTTGCTCTACCGTCGGCATCCTCGACGCCAGCATCACCGGCTGTGGATAAGTCTGCGCGAAATGCACCCACGGACTCTGGTCCACCAGCTTCTTCAGCCGCTCGTTGAACGCCCGGTTCACGCTGTACTGGCCACCCGAGATCGTGCGGAACTGCGCCGTCAGCACCACGCCGTTGAGGTCCATGCGATCGATCCCGAACACCTCCAACGAACCTTGCAGGTTGAACTTGAGCAGGGCGTCCTCGCTGATCGAGCGCCCGGCCTCGCGAATCAACTCGGTGGCCTTGTCGACATCGGTGTCATAGGTGAACTGCACCGAGAAAAACGCAAAGGCGAATTGCCGAGATTGATTGGTCACCGCCTTGATCTGGCCGAACGGCACCGAGTGCACGAACCCCTTGCCGTCACGCAGACGCAAGGTGCGAATGGTCAGGCCCTCCACCGTACCGGCATGACCGGAATCGAGCACCACCCAGTCGCCGATGGACAGGGTGTCCTCGATGATGATGAACAGCCCGGTGATCACATCCTGGACCAACTGCTGGGAGCCGAAACCGATGGCCAGCCCCACCACCCCCGCACCGGCCAACAGGGGCGCGACATTGATCCCCAGGTTGGCCAGGGTGGTGATCGCACCGATCACCAGCAGGATCACTTTCAACGCATTGCGCAGCAGCGGCAGGATGGTTTTTGCCCGCATGCTCGGCTGGCGCGAAGCGCGGCGGTTGATCGGCGGCTTGAGGGATTCCTGGATCGCGGTGTCGAGCACCACCCAGAGCAACCAGGTCGCCAGCAGGATCAGGCCGATACGGCTGAGGGAATCGCTGATGGCCCGGCCCACGCTGTTCTGCTCGGCGAATTCATACAACGAAAAACCCCAGATCCGCCCCAGCAGTTCGATAAAGCCCACCGCCAGGGCGATACGCAACACGGCATGCAGCACGCTGAGCAAGCGCTCCTTGTACACGCTGCTGCGCTGGATCGACGCCATCCCACGAGCCTTGAACAGGTGTTGGAACACGGTGCTGAGAAACACCGTGGCAATCAGCAGCACGGTGGTCAGCAAGGCGCAGCGCAAGGCCTTCTGGCTGTCTTCGCCGGCACCGATCAGATTGACCGTCGAGACCAGCACCATCAACAGGATCGGCCAGTACCAGAGCCCGGAAAAGATCCGCAGCGACTCCTGCAGCGCCGGTTGCTTCAGGCGCTGGCTCAACGGGCGATTGCGGATCAGGTGCGCCACCGGTCGCCGCAACCTGAAGACCAGCACGCCGAACAGGATGGAGGCGAACAGCCCGGTGAACACGGCAATGCTGCTGGTGATATTGCCACCCAGTTGCAAGGCAATCTGCGGGCTGGTCAGGGCATCGCTCAAGGCGGCCAGGAAACCGATCGCGAACAACTGGCGCGGGCTGTCGGCGCGAATGATCCGCACCGCCGGGCGCTTGTGGCCGAAATCGAACAATATCGTCAGGCCAAGCAGCACCGCGCTGGTGAAAATACCGCTGCTGGTGGCGTAGGACAGGCACAACGCCAGCGCTCGCCCCACCGAGGCTTGCAGAAAATGGCTGACGTAGAGGGTCAACGGCAGGGAGAGCAACGCCGGTAGCAAGTAGGGCAAGGCGTAACCCAGCACCGACTGGCTGCGCTCACGGGGCTGTAACCAACGATGCCGGTTGATACGCCGGGCGACAAGACGTCCTGCCGTGTTCAAGGCCGCGAAACTACCCAGCCACACCAGCGACAGCAGCAGGAAGTCGCCAGCCACCCGCCAGGGCGAACGTTCGTGGGTCTGGCTGACCAGCTGGTCCACCTCATCGGCCGCCCGGTCGGCACGCAGGCGCCAGGTATCGAGCAGGTGACCATTGAGGTCGAGCTGGTTCTGCGCCTCGTCGATGCTCGAACTGAGGGTGCCGAGCAATCCACCCTGCACCAGCACCTCGGGTTTGGCGGGCGTGCTGGCGGGTGCGCTGGCAGGCAGCGGCAGCGCCGTGGCGGCCCCGGCCCCAGCGCAGGCACACAAGAGCAACAGGGTTAGCAGTAGCGTCGTATTGAGTCGGGACAAAACCGGACACCTCATCAACCATCTCTGTAAGAAACTGAGTGCCGATGGGGCGGCAAAGTTCGTTTGTTCGTCCCGATAGGTATTTGGACGGTTCGATATCGTATGAATATTTGCCTACAGATCAAATATGTTGTGCCTTTACCTGTCTTTTTCCGCACAAGTGAAACCCCGACACTGCGCTCCTGATCAAACCTACCGGAGTTGCAGCCATGCCCATTGCCTTACTGGCGCTGACCCTCAGCGCCTTTGCCATCGGGACGACCGAGTTCGTCATCGTTGGCCTGTTACCCACCATCGGCGCCGACCTCGGTGTCGACCTGCCTTCCGCCGGCCTGCTGGTCAGCCTCTATGCCCTGGGTGTCGCCATCGGCGCCCCGGTGCTGACCGCCCTCACCGGCAAGGTCCCGCGCAAACTCCTGCTGCTGTCGCTGATGGTGCTGTTCACCCTCGGCAACCTGCTGGCCTGGCAAGCGCCGAGCTACGAGTCGCTGATCCTCGCGCGCATCGTCACCGGCTTGGCCCACGGGGTGTTTTTCTCCATCGGTTCGACCATCGCTACCAGCCTGGTGCCGAAGGAAAAGGCCGCCAGCGCGATCGCCATCATGTTCACCGGCCTGACCGTGGCCCTGGTCACCGGCGTACCCCTGGGGACTTTTATCGGCCAGCATTTCGGCTGGCGCGAAACCTTTCTCGCCGTGTCTGCCCTGGGTGTGATCGCCTTTATCGGCAGCCTGATCTATGTGCCGAAGAACATCACGCACAACAAGCCGGCGTCACTGCTGCAACAACTGCAAGTGTTGAAGCAACCGCGTCTGCTGCTGGTGTATGCGATGACCGCCGCCGGTTATGGCGGCACCTTTATCGCCTTTACCTTTCTGGCGCCGATCCTTCAGGACATCTCCGGCTTTCAGCCCGGCACCGTCAGCCTGGTACTGCTGGTCTACGGTGTCTCGGTGGCGGTGGGTAATATCTGGGGCGGGAAACTGGCGGACAAACGCGGTCCCATTGGCGCGCTGAAGCTGATCTTCCTGCTGCTGGCGGTCGTGCTGTTCGTGCTGACCTTCACCGCCGGCAATCCGTGGCTGGTCCTGTTGACCGTGCTGGCCTGGGGCGCAGTGGCCTTCGGCAATGTGCCGGGCCTGCAGATCTACGTGGTGCGCCAGGCCGAGCATCACACACCCCATGCGGTGGACGTGGCTTCGGGCCTGAATATCGCCGCCTTCAACCTCGGCATCGCCGGCGGGGCCTGGATCGGTGGCCTGATCGTCGCCAACCTGGGCCTGATCCATACCACCTGGATTGGCGGATTGGTGGTGCTGGTGGCCCTGGCACTGACGGCCTGGAGCGGTCGACTGGATCGACTGGGGCCGGTGTATGCAGAGCCTGCCGAAGGTTCGGCGCGGGTGGTAGCTGGCCACTGAGGCCAGCCCCCACACCACAAGACTCACCTTGGAAACACGCTCCCTTGTAGGAGCCTGGCTTGCCAGCGAAGAGGCCTTCAAGATCGCCAAAAGCTTCGCGGCGATGCGGCGTCCCGACAAGCCCTGCTCCTACAGACCGTGGTCAACCGCGTCCTGATGCTCGGCAGACGCGAATCGGTTCGCCCCCCTATTGGACCCGGTTTTACTCCTTGGACTTGCGGTGCTCCGTGACGCTCAAGCCGGCATGCCCCCAGTTATCGGTATCCACCTCCTCGATCACGATATGGGTCACCTCCGGCGGTTTACCGAGCACCCGTTGCAGGGTCTCGGTGATTTCGGCGATGACCTGGGCTTTCTGCTCGCGGGTCACGCCCTCACGGGTAATACGAACGCTGACAAAAGGCATGCTGTGCTCCAGTGGTTGAAAGAAGGTTTGGCGACGCGCTGGTGGAACTCACTTTATTGCCCCACACTCATTTGATAAATACGGATGCCCGTACCTCATTTGATCCCCCAGTGTAATCAATCATGCAACGACAGTTCGACGACCTCATGCTCGGCAGCATCGAGCTGTTTTGCCTGGCGGCCGAGGCCGGCAGTTTCACCGCCGCCGCCCAGGTGGCCGGGGTCACGCCGGCGGCGGTGAGTCGCTCGGTCTCGCGCATGGAAGAACGCCTCGGCGTGCGCCTGTTCACCCGCACCACCCGTAGCGTACGCCTGACCGAGGGCGGCCGCGGCTACTTCGAACAATGCAAGCAGGCCCTGACCCAACTGACCGAAGCGCAACGGGAAGTCATGGGCAAGCAACAGGAACCGGCCGGCACCTTGCGCATCAGCATCCCGACGCCTTACGCCCATCACCGTATCCTGCCGTTGCTACCGGCCTTTCGTGAACGCCATCCGGCGGTGAAGGTCGAGGTGCATATCAGCAACCGCAATATCGACTTCGTCGAAGAAGGCTACGACCTGGCGATCCGCGTTCGGGTGCTGCCCGACTCGGGGCTGATCGCCCGGCACCTGGAAGACGCCGCGCTGGTGGTGATCGCCACGCCTGAATACCTGCAACGGGCCGGTACGCCGCAAACCCTGGAAGACCTGCCACGGCACGAGTGCATCCAGTTCGAACTGCCCAGCAGCGGTCGGCGGATTGCCTGGTTGTTCAAGGATGCCGAGGGCAAGGAGCGGGAGCTGCTGGCCGAGAGCAGCTACTGCTGCTCCGATGATGTATTGGGCGGAGTGACACTGGCGAAGAACGGTGCAGGGTTGTTCCAGACCTATCGTTTCATTGTCGAAAAGGAACTGGCCGACGGCTCGCTGGTGGAAGTGCTCCAACCCTTCGCTGGCCGCTCGCGGCCGTTCACCCTGCTCTACCCCCATGGTCGACATGTGCCGTTGCGGTTGAAGGCGTTTGTCGATTTTCTGCTGGAGTATCGGGAGCGCTGGAGCGCCTGAGGCCTGTAGATAACACCCAACGCGACCCATTGTAGGAGGCGGCTTGCCGGCGATAGCATTTCAGCCGCGATAGGTTATCCGTGCAGATCGGCTCGAGGTCGCCAGGCTGACACAGCGCAGCGCCAGAACGGAAGTCGGGTCCACCAGCGCCACACGGTGACCGCGCACTTGGAAGTCGTCGCAATGGCTGAGCACCAGGGGCAACTCCGTGCAGCCGAGGATAATCACCTCGGCGCCCAGCTCACACAGGTGCTCGACCGCCAGCAGCAACTGCTCCTTGCACAGGCCATCGGTGAACCCGGCCTTGATGCCACGCTCGCCATAAATCGCGCTCATCACCAGCTCCTGATAATCGAAGCCGGGAATCAGCAAGGGCAAGCCGGCATGGCGGGCGGCCTGGTGGTAGACCTGGCTCTGCACCGTGCCCGAGGTGGCGAGCAGGCCAATGTGCTTGCCGCTGCCGTGTTGCCGGGCAATTGCCTCGACGGTTTCACTGAGCATATTGACGATCGGCACCCGCAAATAAGGCTGGAGCCGCTCGACGAAGGCATGGGCGGTGTTGCACGGAATCGCGATGGCCTGCGCGCCGGCACTTTCCAGGCGCTTGCAGGTGGCATAGAGCGCCAGGGTCGGGTCGGCTTCGTCGAACAACAGATTGGCCGTGCGGTCCGGGATCTGCGGATTCTGCTCCACCACCATTTTGATATGGTCCTGGTCGCGTCCCGCCGGGGTGTGACGGACCACCTTGGCCATAAAGTCCACGGTGGCCGCCGGACCGACACCGCCGACGATTCCCAGTTTAAACGGTGCATGGGTTGGCTCATCGTCGGTGGTGGTCACGGCGGCGGCATAGATCTCGTTGATGTCGAGCACCCTCAGGCCGCGCCGTTGCAAATCGGCGCAAACCAGCGAAAGCTCGGTCAACCCCGGAACGATCAGATTCGCGCCCAGTTCCTGTAGCGACAGGCAAGCCTGGTACACACCTTCCAGCGAAACACCTTGCAGATAGCCGTCCTTGATTCCGTTGAGACCATACATGGCGTCCATCAGGGCGCGTTGGTCCGGTTCGGGGGGATAGACCAGCTGGAAATCCCCGCCCAGATAGCGCTCGAACAAACCGGAGTGACGCACATAGTCCGAGGCCAGAATCCCCAATCGCGTGCCCGGCTTGGCGATCCGGCGAATATGTTCGGCCAGGGCCGCCATCAGGTCGAGAACCGGAATCCCCAGTTCCTGCTGAATCTCTTCACGGAACGTCTGGCTGGCGAAACACGGCAGCACCACCGCGTCGACCCCGCCCGCCTCGAAGGACTGGCAGACCTGGAACACATAGAACTTGCGCGCGGTCATGCTCGCCTCGCGGTCCAGGGGCAGCAGCACGTCCTTGAACGGATGCTGTTCGAAGAGGAAGTGATAGCGCCCCTGATCCGCCAACACCGCCCTGGACTTGACCAGCTTGAAGAACAGATCGCCGCCGGCCAGTGAGCCCAGGCCGCCGACAATGCCCAGCTTGCGGGCGATCGGCAGTGCGGCGGATTTTTTATCTTGGGTATTCATGGTCGAGACTCTCAAACCGCAGTGGCCGGGTCACGCGCAAGCACCACGGACTCGACGGCGGGCAATTCGTCCTCTTCCTCCTCGGCCCCATGCGCCTGCTCGGCGCGGGCAACCACTGCGGTCGCGATACTGTTGCCGACCACATTGGTCGCGGTTCGCGCCATGTCAAGGAATTGGTCGATACCGATGATCAGCAACAGGCCGGCTTCAGGCAGATTGAACATCGGCAGGGTCGCGGCCACCACCACGACCGAAGCCCGGGCGACACCGGCCATGCCTTTGCTGGTGACCATCAGCGTCAGCAGAATCAGCAACTGCTGGGTGAAGCTCAGCTCGATGTTATAGGCCTGTGCGATAAACATAATGGCAAAGGCCTGGTACATCATCGAGCCATCAAGGTTGAACGAGTAACCGAGGGGCAGGACAAAGCTGGACACGCGTTTCGGGGCACCGAATTTCTCCAGTGCTTCCATGGTTTTCGGATAGGCGGACTCACTGCTGGCGGTGGAAAACGCCAACAGGATGGGCTCCTTGATCAGCTTGCCGAGGGTGAACACCGAACGTCCGAGAAACAGGTAACCGGCGCCGAACAGCACCGCCCACAGAAGCGCGATCCCCAGGTAGAACTCGGCGATCAGCTTGCCGTAGTCCAGCAGCAGGCCCAGACCTTCGGTGGTGATTGCACAGGCAATCGCGGCGAACACGCCGATAGGCGCGAAGGCCATGACGTAGTCGGTGATCTTGAACATCACCTTGGCCAGTTCATCCACCAGGCTGGTGATACGGGTAAAACCGGCCTGTTTGAGTCCCGCCAGAGCGAAACCGAAAAACAGCGAGAACACCACTATCTGCAGAATTTCATTGTTGGCCATGGCTTCAGCAATGCTGCGCGGGAATACGTGGCTGACAAACACCTTGAGGCTGAAGTCGCCGGTGTTCACCACCTGGGCCGCAACGGCAGCGTGATCGACGTGCAGGTTCATCCCGGCGCCGGGCTGGAACAGGTTGACCAGCAGCATGCCGATCAGCAGGGAGATCAGCGACGCGCTGATAAACCAGGCCATGGCGCGGGTGCCGATACGGCCCACCGAACGCGAACTGCCAAGGCTGGCGATACCGCCCACCAGGGTGGCGAACACCAGGGGCGCGATAATCATCTTGATCATTCGCAGGAAGATATCGGTGACCATCGAGAAGTAGGCGGCGATGTCCTTGGCCGACTTGGCGTCCGCCGCGAAGTGATGGCACAGCCAGCCGACCAGGACCCCGGCGGCAATGCCGATGGCGATATGACGGGGCAATCTGTTTTTGCTCATGGTGTTTCCCTCAAGTCTGTTGTCGGATTTTTTGCTTGGCAGGAAAAGAATCGTCGGCCCGGCCGCTCTGCGGCACCGCGCCCAAATGCATAACTCACAAACACCTCGGTCCCTTGTAGGAGCTGGCTTGCCAGCGATGAGGCCCGCAAGTCTTGCATCGACCAGGCGGACGCCATCGCTGGCAAGCCAGCTCCTACAGGGGACCGTGTCCATGGCCCGATTCTAGGGTGAGCCCGCCCAGCAGATGATGAGTAATCGCCATCACCCGATGCGCTTTTGGAATAGTTATGAAAAATCCGGAGAAGCCCGACAGGCACTGACGTAGACTCGTGATCACCGCGACCAAGGTGGGCAGCATGCAAATCAAGTGGCTGGACGATCTGCTCGCGATCGAGCAACACAAGAATTTTTCCCGGGCCGCCGAAGTTCGCTGCGTCACCCAGTCGGCGCTGTCCCGGCGTATCCGCTCGCTGGAAGACTGGGTCGGCGCGCAGCTGGTCGACCGCGGCACCTACCCGGTACAACTGACTCAAGCCGGCCAACTGTTCTGCGAACAAGGCCGCGAGGCGCTGGCGGCGCTGCTGGAATTGCGCTCAACCTTGCGCCAGGACGAAAAAATGCCTGGGCGTTCGATTCAGATCACGGCAGGCCACAGCCTGTCGATCACCTTCCTGCCCAAATGGCTGGCGCAATTTCAAAAGCACCACGAGCCGTTCAACGTGCGGGTGGTCGCGGCGAATATCCACGACGCGGTGATTGCCCTGGCGGAAGGCAATTGCGACCTGATGATCGTTTACCACCACCCCCAGGCGCCGATCCTGATCGACGCTGACAAGTTCGCCAGCCTGCCCCTGGGCCGGGACGCCTTCCTGCCGTTCTGTGCACCGGACCGTAGTGGTAAACCTCTGTATCGACTGCCCGGAAAGGCTGGAAAACCGGTCCCCTACCTGGCCTACACCGCCACGACCTTTCTCGGACGCGTGGCCGACCTGATCCTCAAGAACGCGGCCACGCCTTGCGAACTGACCCGTTGCTACGAGGCCGACATGACCATGCTGCTGATGCAGATGGCCATCGAAGGGTATGGAGTGGCCTGGCTACCGCAGAGCGCCGCTGCGCCAGCCGTGGACAGCGGGCAGTTGGTGAAAGCCGGTGGCAACGAATGGAACACCGGTCTGGAGATCCGCGCCTATTGTTCGCTGGCCAATCAGAACCCGACCATGCGCGAGTTGTGGGAAACCTTGGGGAAGGCTTCGCGGGAGGTGAGCGAGTTGAAGATCGCGCCGACGACTTAAGAAAAAGTTGGGATTTTCTACAATTCTTAAGATTTTCTTGGCTGACTGAAGAAAAACTACGAAGCCGAACCGAAAATGAAAATTCTCACCATAGATTCGGCTGGATATGCCCTGCCGGTTTAGCCGGCGCCTGGACAACCCTCTATACCAGTTGAAACTTTTCGACTTAAATACCCCCGCCAGTCACATTGCAGCTCCTCATCGTGCGCGCTACCTTTTCCCTGTCGCTGTCAATTCGGCGACCGGGCTTGGTAACCCGACCAGATACAGGCGCCAACAGCGCCCAATCACGATTGCAGGCGTTTTTTTGTGCCCGCATTTTTCGTGCAATGGCGGCTGTGCGTGGGAGGACTTCGGTCCTGCCGGGTTCCTGTATCTCCGGTTTACCAACCTGCGCACAGCTGCCACCCATTCGCTTGGTAACGAACGTGGTAGCTCTCACTTTGATACGGGAGTTTTATCCATGCAGGCTTTCAGTACGCTCGTAAATCTCACTTTCCTCTCAACATTCAACAGTCAGAAACATCCTCACTTCATGACCGATACCGGAGGTGTGCGATGAGCGATCACACCGACATCAAGACCCTAGGCGTCATCACCTTTTCCAAATGCGGCTCCCAAGGTCGTGAACTGTTCCGTGTAAACCCCGGCGTCCCCATTCTGGAAGCCATGGAACACGCATCCCTTCTGCTCTATTGCGCCAAAGCACTCTCCCTCGATGCTGCCCTGGAAAGCGATGGCGAACGCTACGCCTGGGCATCGCATTATCTGGGTGAGATGGGCAAGGCGGTCATCGACGATTTGACGCAGGGAATGTTGCGCGGGGCATCGGTGTAAGCGGGTAATAACAGGCAATAAAAAAGCCCGTGACATTAATAGCCACGGGCTTTTGACTAGCGCTTTCGCCACGTGTCGCATACCTAGTGGGCACCTCCACAAGGGCTGCCCAGAGCCTTGGCACCATAAAGCCACCGCAAGGGAGCGCTACGTGTCAAAACCCCACGCCCCAGTCGCATCGTCGGTCTATTCAAAAGATCTTCATCAAGACGACTTCATTCTGCACCCTGAGACTGAGCATCAGAGTTTTGGCTACGTACCAGAAATGATCTCAAAGAGGATCACGCTCCCGGCAGGGCACATCTACCTGCGCGCGGGGCGTCACTTCGGCCCCAACAAGGGCTATGGGGTTAATCACATCTGGGAAGAGCACGCACACGAGCTACCCAAGTGGGGCTGCAAGACGATAAACGAAGTCGCAGCCTATGTGGCCTCAGTCATCATTCACCGGGCTCCCATCTACTGCGAGTTCCATCAAAGCAAAAATGGTTACAAGGTGACCGTGCTACGAAGTGCGAAAGGGTACGTCGTGCTTGAGCCCATCGTGAACGAAGATCAGGAACTCCAGTTCTACTCCGTCGTGACAGCCTACAGGCTCAGTCGACGCGGGCATGGCACTCTGGTAGGTAACGTCATCTGCAACGTAGGATGAAAAAAGGCGCCCATTGGGCGCCTTTTTAGATAAATCCAGGAGGGCTGGTAGTCGCAGCGCTTACTTAGCTAGTCTCAAGAGACTGGGTCGCAAGCCAACCGTTGTTGCCTGGTTGCCGCTACCGCAGGATGGTGACGTCCTGCAATCCGCACTGTCGGTCCATAGACACCGTGACACCGAACAGCAATGCTCTTATTGAGCCCTCGTTGGTAGATTAGCAACAGCTAACCATTTGATCAATCCCCGGCACTTGCGGGTCTTACTAACGAGAAGCCCCCGCAGGGCGAGGGCTTCAAAGAGACACTTTACAAGAAAGTCTCTGGTGTTCGTCAGAACGGAATATCGTCATCAAAGCTGTCGAAATCCGGAGCCGGCTGCGGTGCGGCCTGCTGTGGTGCCGGGCGCGATTGCTGCGGGGCCGACTGCTGTGGGCGCGACTGCTGCGGACGCGGAGCCTGTTGGCGTGGCGCGGACTGGTCGTAGCCGCCGCCTTGTTGGTCGCCCTGTTGTGGACGGCCGCCCAGCAGCTGCATGGTGCCCTGCATGTCGACGATGATTTCAGTGGTGTAGCGCTTGATGCCGTCTTTTTCCCACTCGCGGGTCTGCAGCTTGCCTTCGATGTAGACCTGCGAACCTTTACGCAGGTACTCGCCGGCAATCTCGGCGACCTTGCCGAACATCGACACACGGTGCCACTCGGTCTTCTCGACCTTCTGACCAGTCTGCTTGTCGGTCCACTGTTCGCTGGTCGCCAGACTCAGGTTGGTCACGGCGTTGCCATTAGGCAGGAAGCGAACCTCAGGATCCTGGCCGCACGTGCCGACCAATATGACTTTGTTAACCCCACGGGCCATAACGTTCTCCTAGGCTTCGCACGCTTGGGGCGCCGGTTCATTGACCAGGCGCTCAAGGGTCGTGCGATCCAACAATTCGGTGTCCAATTTGATGTAAATGGCAGCCTCTTCGGCCACCATGACTGCATCGGTTACCCCTACGATCGCCTTGAGGCGCTCGACCAGACCGGCTTCGCGGATCGCTTCAGGCGATAACGGCACGCGCAGGCTCGTCACATAGGGTGGTTCGCGCATGGTAACAGCAAAGGCCAGCCAGAGTGCAGCCAGACCGGCGCATCCAAGGAAAACCGCCGACAAACCGCCATGCTGGAACATCCAGCCGCCCATGATCCCGCCGAGCGCGGAGCCGAGGAACTGGCTGGTGGAATACACCCCCATCGCCGTGCCCTTGCCGCCCGCCGGTGAAACCTTGCTGATCAACGACGGCAACGAAGCTTCCAGCAGATTGAACGCGGTGAAGAACACCACGGTACCAATCACCAGCGCCCGCAAACTGTCGCCGAACTCCCAGAAGAATAGCTCAGTGAGCATCAAGGTCGTCACGGCGCCGAGTAAAACTCGTTTCATTTTGCGTTTTTTCTCGCCATAGATGATGAACGGGATCATGGCGAAAAAGGAAATCAGCAGCGCGGTCAGGTACACCCACCAGTGCTGCTCCTTGGGCAACCCGGCTTTTTCCACCAGGGCCAGGGGCAAGGCGACAAAGCTGGACATCAGCATCGCGTGCAGGACGAAGATCCCCAGGTCCAGGCGCAGCAGGTCAGGATGCTTGAGGGTCGGCAACAACGCCTTACGGGCCACGCCGGACTCACGGTGCTGCAACGGCCCCGTGGAGTGCGGGACCATGAAGGCGATGATCAGGATCCCCAGCAGCGCCATGCCGCCAGTGGCCAGGAACAGGCCGGACAGACCGAAGGCGCGGGTCAGCAAGGGGCCGACCACCATCGCCACGGCGAACGACAGACCAATGGTCATGCCGATCATCGCCATGGCCTTGGTCCGGTGCTGCTCGCGGGTCAGGTCCGAGAGCAGCGCCATGACCGCCGCGGAAATCGCCCCGGCACCTTGCAGGATCCGGCCGGCGATCACGCCCCAGATCGAATCGGCGTTGGCCGCCAGCAAGCTGCCCAGGGCGAAGACCACCAGCCCGAGGTAGATCACCGGGCGTCGGCCGATGCGGTCGGAAATGATCCCGAAGGGAATCTGGAATACCGCCTGGGTCAGGCCATAGGCGCCGATGGCCAGGCCGATCAGGGCCGGTGTCGCCCCCGCGAGATCCATCCCGTAAGTAGCCAGAACCGGCAACACCATGAACATGCCAAGCATACGGAAAGCGAACACCAGGGCCAGACCGCTTGCCGCGCGGGTCTCGCTGCCACTCATGCGTTCGCTGTGGGGATCGTGCATGGAAAAACCTCGTGTGAACCGGCGGCGATTCTACCAGTCCCATCGATAGAGGGGATACATGGCGACGCTTTGTCGCGAGCTGTCATGCAAGACTGAAATACTGTCGGCCGATAGTGTGCATCCATCCAGTATTTAGCCTTATACTCTTGCGTTTACCGCCCGCCGTGCGAGGCCATCTTGGACAAGATCCTGATTCGTGGGGCTCGAACCCACAACCTGAAGAACATCGACCTGACCCTGCCCCGGGACAAGCTGATCGTGATCACCGGCTTGTCCGGGTCCGGCAAGTCGTCCCTGGCCTTCGACACCTTATACGCCGAAGGGCAACGCCGTTACGTGGAATCACTGTCGGCCTATGCCCGGCAATTCCTCTCGATGATGGAAAAGCCCGACGTCGACACCATCGAAGGCCTGTCGCCGGCGATCTCCATCGAGCAGAAGTCGACGTCGCATAACCCGCGTTCGACGGTCGGTACCATCACCGAGATCTACGACTACCTGCGTCTGCTGTATGCCCGCGTAGGCACCCCGCGCTGCCCGGACCACGATATCCCGCTGGAGGCCCAGACCGTCAGCCAGATGGTCGACCTGGTGCTGGCCCAGCCCGAAGGCTCCAAGCTGATGCTGCTGGCGCCGGTGATCCGTGAGCGCAAGGGCGAGCACCTGTCGGTGTTCGAAGAGCTGCGGGCGCAAGGTTTTGTCCGCGCCCGGGTCAATGGTCGGCTCTGTGAGCTGGACGAAGTGCCCAAGCTCGACAAGCAGAAGAAGCATTCCATTGATGTGGTGGTCGACCGCTTCAAGGTTCGTGGCGATTTGCAACAACGCCTGGCCGAGTCCTTCGAGACCGCGCTGAAGCTGGCGGACGGCATCGCCCTGGTAGCACCGATGGACGACGAACCCGGCGAGGAGATGATCTTCTCCGCGCGCTTCGCCTGCCCGATCTGCGGTCATGCCATCAGCGAGCTGGAACCCAAGCTGTTCTCCTTCAACAACCCGGCCGGCGCCTGTCCGACCTGTGACGGCCTGGGGGTCAAGCAGTTCTTTGATATCAAGCGTCTGGTCAATGGTGAGCTGACCCTGGCCGAAGGGGCAATACGCGGCTGGGACCGGCGCAACGTCTATTACTTCCAGATGCTTGGGTCGCTCGCATCCCACTATGGCTTCAGTCTGGAAGTGCCGTTCAACACGTTGCCGGCGGACCAACAGAAGTTGCTCCTGCAAGGCAGCGGCAGCCAGAACGTCGACTTCAAGTACCTCAACGACCGCGGCGATATCGTCAAGCGTTCCCACCCGTTCGAAGGCATCGTGCCGAACCTGGAGCGTCGTTACCGCGAAACCGAATCGGCCACCGTGCGTGAAGAGCTGGCCAAGTTCCTCAGTACCCAGCCCTGCCCGGATTGCCGTGGCACCCGTCTGCGTCGCGAGGCGCGGCACGTGTGGGTGGGCGAGAAGACCCTGCCGGCCGTGACCAACCTGCCGATCGGCGATGCCTGCGAATACTTCGGCGTGCTGAAGCTGACCGGCCGCCGCGGGGAAATCGCCGACAAGATTCTCAAGGAAATCCGTGAGCGCCTGCAGTTCCTGGTCAACGTCGGCCTGGATTATCTGTCCCTGGATCGTAGCGCCGACACCCTGTCCGGTGGCGAAGCGCAGCGCATTCGCCTGGCCAGCCAGATCGGCGCCGGCCTCGTGGGGGTGTTGTACATCCTCGATGAACCGTCCATCGGTTTGCACCAGCGGGACAACGACCGCCTGCTCGGCACCCTGAAGCACCTGCGCGACATCGGCAACACAGTGATCGTGGTCGAGCACGATGAAGACGCGATTCGCCTGGCCGATTATGTGGTCGACATCGGCCCGGGTGCAGGCGTGCATGGCGGCCATATCGTCGCCGAAGGCACACCGGCCGAGGTCATGGCCCACCCTGACTCGTTGACCGGCAAGTATTTGTCCGGCCGGGTGAAGATCGAAGTACCAGCCAAGCGCACACCGCGTAACAAGAAGCAGGTGTTGACGCTCAAGGGCGCTCGCGGCAACAACTTGCGCAACGTCGACCTGGAGATCCCGTTGGGTCTGCTGACCTGCGTGACCGGCGTGTCCGGTTCCGGCAAGTCGACGCTGATCAACAACACCCTGTTCCCCCTGAGTTCTACCGCGCTGAACGGCGCGACGACGCTGGAAGCCGCGGCCCACGACAGCATCAACGGCCTGCAACACCTGGACAAGGTGGTGGATATCGACCAGAGCCCCATCGGTCGTACCCCGCGTTCGAACCCGGCCACCTACACCGGCCTGTTCACGCCGATCCGCGAGCTGTTCGCTGGCGTACCGGAGTCCCGTTCACGGGGTTACGGTCCGGGGCGTTTCTCGTTCAACGTCAAGGGCGGCCGCTGCGAAGCCTGCCAGGGCGATGGCCTGATCAAGGTGGAGATGCACTTCCTGCCGGACATCTATGTGCCGTGCGACGTGTGCAAGAGCAAGCGCTACAACCGCGAAACCCTCGAGATCAAGTACAAGGGCAAGAGCATCCACGAGGTGCTGGAGATGACCATCGAGGAGGCGCGGGAGTTCTTCGACGCGGTGCCGGCCCTGGCGCGCAAGCTGCAGACGCTGATGGATGTGGGCCTGTCGTATATCAAGCTGGGGCAGTCGGCAACCACCCTGTCCGGTGGCGAGGCGCAGCGGGTCAAGCTGTCCCGCGAACTGTCCAAGCGCGATACCGGCAAGACCCTGTATATCCTCGACGAGCCGACCACCGGCCTGCACTTCGCGGATATCCAGCAACTGCTGGACGTGCTGCACCGCCTGCGCGACCACGGCAATACCGTGGTGGTGATCGAGCACAACCTGGATGTGATCAAGACCGCCGACTGGTTGGTGGATCTTGGGCCTGAAGGTGGCTCCAAGGGCGGGCAGATCATTGCCGTTGGTACGCCGGAGCAAGTGGCGGAGATGTCGCAGTCTCACACCGGGCATTACCTGAAGCCGCTGTTGCTGCGCGATCGGGCGTAAACCGGCGGAATGAAAAAGCCCCTGTCATTGAATGATGACAGGGGCTTTTTTGTGGTCGCTGAAATCGCTGTCTCAGAACTGCGATTGCAGGTAATTCTGCAAACCGATGGACTTGATCAGCCCCAACTGCTTCTCCAGCCAGTAGGTGTGATCTTCCTCGGTATCGGCCAACTGCTGGCGCAGGATCTCGCGGGTGACGTAATCCTTGTGCACTTCACAGAGCTCGATGCCCTTGCACAGCGCGGCACGCACCTTGTACTCCAGGCGCAGGTCGGCGGCGAACATGTCAGGCACCGTGGTACCGATGTCCAGGTCGTCCGGGCGCATGCGTGGCGTGCCTTCCAGCATCAGGATCCGGCGCATCAGCGCATCGGCGTGTTGTGCCTCTTCTTCCATTTCGTGATTGATGCGCTCGTAGAGCTTGCTGAAGCCCCAGTCCTCGTACATCCGCGAATGGATGAAATATTGATCACGTGCCGCCAGCTCACCGGTCAGCAACGTGTTGAGGTAATCGACTACGACCTGGTTACCTTGCATAGCCCTACATCTCCCTGCTTGAAAGGCTGTATTTTGAACCAAGCTGACTGCAAGGTCACTGGAAAAACGCAAACAAAGTGAAGATTTTCCGAGAAAAGCAGCCTAAAAAACGCAAAAACCGCCCTGAGTGAGGGCGGTTCTGCTTCTCGTTTAGACTTAGTTCAGCACTACGCCCAAGGCCTTGGCGATGCCTTCTCCGTAAGCCGGATCAGCCTTGAAGAAGTGCTGCAACTGACGCTCGACCACATCGCTGGAAACACCCGCCATCGCACCGGCGATATTGCTGATCAGCAGCGCTTTCTGCTCGGCGCTCATCAGCCGGAACAAGGCACCGGCATGACTGTAGTAGTCGGTATCTTCGCGGTGATCGTAACGATCCGCCGCACCACTGAGGGCCAAGGCCGGCTCAGCGTAGCGAGGAGCCTGTTTGGGCGCGTCGACGTAGCTGTTGGGCTCGTAGTTCGGCGCGGCGCCACCGTTGCTGCCAAAGGCCATGGAGCCGTCACGCTGGTAGCTGTTGACCGGGCTGCGTGGGGCGTTCACCGGCAGTTGCTGGTGATTGGTGCCGACACGGTAGCGGTGGGCATCCGCATAGGCGAAGACACGCCCTTGCAGCATGCGGTCCGGCGACAGGCCAACACCCGGCACCATATTGCTCGGAGCGAAAGCGGCCTGCTCGACTTCAGCGAAGTAGTTCAGCGGATTGCGGTTGAGCTCCAGCTCGCCGACTTCGATCAACGGGAACTCTTTCTGCGACCAGGTCTTGGTCACGTCGAAGGGGTTCTCGTGATGCGCCGCGGCCTGAGCCTCGGTCATGATCTGGATGCACACGCTCCATTTCGGGAAATCGCCGCGTTCGATGGCGCCGAACAGATCACGCTGGGCGTAGTCAGGATCGGTACCCGCCAGGCGTGCCGCCTCGGCCGGTGCCAGGTTCTTGATGCCCTGCTTGGTCTTGTAGTGCCATTTCACCCAGTGACGCTCGCCCTTGGCGTTGATCAGGCTGTAGGTGTGGCTGCCGAAGCCGTGCATATGACGGTAGCCGTCCGGGATCCCGCGGTCCGAGAACAGGATGGTGACCTGGTGCAACGCCTCGGGCGAGTGCGACCAGAAGTCCCACATCATCTGCGCGCTTTTCAGGTTGCTTTGCGGCAGGCGTTTCTGGGTGTGGATAAAGTCGGGAAATTTCAGCGGATCGCGGATAAAGAACACCGGCGTGTTGTTGCCGACGATGTCCCAGTTGCCTTCCTCGGTGTAGAACTTCAGGGCGAAACCCCGTGGATCGCGCTCGGTGTCAGCCGAACCGCGTTCGCCACCCACGGTGGAGAAGCGCAGGAAGGTCGGGGTCTGCTTGCCCACGGACTCGAACAGCTTGGCGCTGGTGTACTGGGTGATGTCCTTGGAAACGGTGAAGGTCCCGTAGGCACCCGAGCCCTTGGCGTGTACACGGCGCTCAGGGATGTTTTCACGGTTGAAGTGGGCGAGCTTCTCGATCAGGTGAAAGTCGTCGAGCAGCAGCGGGCCACGGGGGCCGGCGGAACGGGAATTCTGGTTGTCCGCAACGGGCGCACCGCTGGCGGTGGTCAGCGTTTTGTTCTGGCTCATGCTTGTCCTTCCTCTCTCGGTCTTGGTGCTGCCGGCTAATCGGCTGAGAGGGAGTATTGACCATCAATATGACGGGGACAAATTCATTAAGTAATTGTCACCCATAGAAATACGCTATCGAAGGTCAATTGCTTAATAGCAGGCAACAAAAAACCGGGCACTAG
>NZ_JALLJA010000002.1:0-457811 GCF_023242385.1 Pseudomonas sp. MWU12-2345
CATTGTCGGCGTGCTCCTGTTGCTCGGCTCGATCTGGCTGGGCGGGCAGATTGCCGCCGACCCTGTGTGGGCCAAGGCCTTCAGCTTCACTGGCGTACAGATCACCTGGATGCTGGTCGGTTACGGTTTTGTGGCAGCAGTGTTGCCGGTCTGGCTGATCCTGGCGCCGCGCGACTACCTGTCGACCTTTCTCAAGATCGGCACCATCATCGCCCTGGCGATCGGCATCCTGATCACCATGCCCGTGCTGAAAATGCCGGCGCTGACCCAGTTCGTCGACGGCACAGGTCCGGTCTGGAAAGGCGGCCTGTTCCCGTTCCTGTTCATCACCATCGCCTGTGGTGCCGTCTCGGGCTTCCACGCGCTGATTGCCTCGGGGACCACGCCCAAGCTGCTGGACAAGGAAACCAACGCCCGCTACATCGGTTACGGCGGCATGCTGATGGAGTCCTTTGTGGCCATTATGGCGATGGTCGCCGCTTCGGTGATCGAGCCAGGCGTGTACTTCGCCATGAACAGCCCGGCGGCGGCGGTCGGCAGTGATGTGGTGACGGTGGCACAGACCGTCACCAGCTGGGGCTTTGCGATCACCCCTGACGCCCTGCTGGCCGTGGCCAAGGACATCGGTGAAACCACCGTGCTGTCACGTGCCGGCGGTGCGCCGACCCTGGCGGTCGGTATCGCGCAGATCCTCCACCATGTCCTCCCCGGTGAGAACAGCATGGCGTTCTGGTACCACTTCGCGATCCTGTTCGAAGCACTGTTTATCCTGACGGCGGTGGATGCCGGTACCCGTGCCGGACGTTTCATGTTGCAGGATCTGCTCGGCTCCTTCGTCCCGGCGCTCAAGCGCACCGAGTCGTGGACCGCCAACCTGATCGCCACCGCCGGCTGCGTGGCCATGTGGGGGTACCTGCTGTACCAGGGCGTGATCGACCCGTTGGGCGGCATCAACACCTTGTGGCCGCTGTTCGGTATCTCCAACCAGATGCTGGCCGGTATCGCGCTGATGCTCGGCACCGTGGTGCTGATCAAGATGAAACGCCAGCGCTATATCTGGGTGACCTTGCTGCCTGCCGCCTGGCTGTTGATCTGCACCACCACCGCCGGCTTTATCAAGCTGTTCGATGCCAATCCGGCCATCGGTTTCCTTTCCCTGGCGAAGAAATACAGCGTAGCGTTGGAGGCAGGGCAGGTGATCGCCCCAGCCAAGGACATCAACCAGATGCAGCACGTGATCTTCAATGCCTATACCAACGCGGCGTTGACGGCACTCTTCCTGTTTGTGGTATTCAGTGTGCTGTTCTATGCCATCAAGGTCGGTGTCTCGGCCTGGGGCAACAAGGAACGCACGGACAAAGAAACCCCGTTCCAGGCCGTGCCTGAAGCGTAAAAGAGGAATACCGCCATGTTCAACGACCTGAGTCGCCTCGGTAAATACCTCGGTCAGGCCGCGCGCCTGATGGTCGGCATGCCCGACTACGACACCTACGTCGAGCATATGCAGAACAAGCACCCGGACAAGCCGGTCATGACCTACGAGGCGTTCTTCCGGGAACGCCAGGAAGCCCGTTATGGCGGCAAGGGCGGGCCGAAGTGCTGTTGACCCGGGTGTCGCTCTTTTGAGGGCGTACCGGGTTATTCAAGGCTGAACACTGTCACTGTGGGAGCCCGGCTTGCCGGCGATGGCGATCTTGCGGACGCCATCGCCGGCAAGCCGGGCTCCCATCGTTTTTTTAGCGTATGGGAGATTTCTGTTTGTCAGTTCCTATTCCTGTGACCGTCCTGAGCGGTTTCCTCGGCGCCGGCAAGACCACCTTGCTGCGCCATCTGCTCAAAGCCGAGCACGGCCTGAAAATCGCCGTGATCGAGAACGAATTCAGCGACGCCGGCATCGACACCCAACTGCTGGGTGCCGAGCCGGTGCAAGTGATGACGCTGTCCAACGGCTGCGTCTGCTGCACCATTCACACTGACCTGACCAAGGCCCTGTATCTGCTGCTGGAGCGCCTGGACAGCGGCGAAATCGCCTTCGACCGGCTGGTGATCGAGTGCACCGGTTTGGCCGACCCGGCCCCGGTGGCGCAGACCTTTTTTATCGACGAGGAATTGCGCGAGCGTTATCTGCTCGACGGCATCATCACCCTAGTGGACGCGGCCCATGCCGAGCACCACCTGACCCAGGCCATCGCCCAGGCGCAGATCGGTTTTGCCGACCGGCTGCTGGTGAGCAAGCGTGACCTGGTGGATGAAGCGACGTTTACGGCCTTGAGCGAACGGCTGACGCGGATCAATCGCCGGGCACCGATCCGTATCGTCGAGCACGGCAACATTGATCTGGCCGAACTGCTCGATGTGCGCGGCTTCAATCTCAATGCCGACCTGGGTGGCGGCTTGAGTTTGCGTCCGGTCAGCAAGGCCGCATCCATCGACCGTATTTCCAGCCTGGTGCTGCGTACCGATCAGCCGCTGGATATCGACAAGCTCAGCGAGTTCATGAATGAGCTGCTGGAAGATCACGGCAAACAGTTGCTGCGCTACAAGGGCGTGTTGAATATCGCCGGGGAGCCCCGGCGCATGGTGTTCCAGGGGGTGCTCAAGCTGTACGGTTTCGACTGGGACACCGAGTGGGAAGAGGGCGCGGCGCGGGAGAGCGTGATCGTGTTTATTGCCGATGACCTGCCGGAAGAGAAGATTCGCGAAGGCTTTGCGAAGGTCGCGACGGCTTGATGTGAGCACTGTGGTGACTGGGCAAACCCTGATGCCGTTCAGTTAAGGCCGAACACCGTCCTTGTAGGAGCATGGCTTGCCAGCGAAGGGGGCCTCAAGATCGCTAAAAGCTTCGCGGGCAAGCCCTGCTCCTACAGGTTAAGTGGCGTTTTCAATATTCCATTCCCCTCGACATGAACGGCATTAAGGCAAGCCCGCTCGCCACGGTTGGGTCCGCGTTTAACTGGGACGGCTGGCTTCCTGGGGAGATTTTGGCGGACTCAGGACCACTGCAGGACGCCAAGCTGATCCAGATACTCCGTCAGCCATTCGACGCCGACTCCCGCATTGCCGTTCTCCACGGCATTGACGATGGCCTCACGTACTCGCCAGTCCTCGTTGCGCGCCGAATGTTGCGCCAGGGCCAACCCGGTCAGCGGCACCAGCCCGCTGAGAAAGTGCGCCAGGGGGGCGTTGCCGGCCATCCTCGCCAATTCCAGATGAAACTCGCCCCCCAGCCTTGTCGCCGTGCTCTGCCGGCCAGTTTCGGCATTCTGGCGTTCACGGGCGACCAGCGTGCGAAGCGCTGCAAACGTCAGTCCAGCGGACTTGGCGCAAACCAGCTCGATAACGCTGATCTCGGCCAGCCGCCGCGCTTGCAGGGTCTGGCGGATCTGTTCGGCGTCCGGCTCGGCGACCCGGGCGCGTTGGTTGGGGCGGGTAAGAATGATCTGTTGCCGCGCCAGACGGCTCATGACCCGGCGCACCTGGCTGCGACCCGCGCCGTAGACGCGGATCAGGGCCTCTTCACTCAACCCCTCGGCAAACTGGCGGTCGAGGATGTCTTCGAACACCTGGGCGTAGAGTGTCTCGGCGCAGAAGGACGGGCCTTGTGGCGGCACCACGGTACGCCGGGCGGTGAAGGGCAGGGATGTCGCAACGCTGTTCATATCCGGTCTCCCCTTGGCGGGTGGGTTATTGCTCGGTACTGCCCAGATGGTCGTCCGGGATGGTGAGTTCGATGCCCATGCGCCGGCCTTCCTGGAGGATATGGCGACGCATTTCCGCGCTGGCCAGGGCGCTGTTCTTGTTGCGGATGGCGCGCACCACGGCTTCGTTTTCCAGCAGGCGTTCGGCCAGGTGTTCCGGCGAATTGCGCAGGACCTCGGCGCTCTGCTTGAGGGCGTTGCTGGTCTGTTGCACCACGTTCTGGAAGATCGGGTTGGAGGTCAGGGCGAACAGCTCTTCATGGAAGGCGATGTAGGCGTTCATCCCGGCTTCGCTGTCGTCGGCCTCCAGGGCTTCGCGCATGTCCATCAGGGTCAGGCGCAACTGGCCGACTTCCTTGCTGCTGATGGACTGCGCCACCAGCCCGACGATAAACGGCTCCAGGGTGTAGCGCAGTTGCAGCACATCTTCGAGGCTGGCGTCGGCCACGCCGCTGTGGGCGGTCGAGGTTTCGCTGGGGGCGGCGTCGAGCACCACCACCCCTTTACCCGGCATCGAGCGCACCAGGCCAAGGGTTTCCAGCACGGTCACGGCTTCGCGCAGGCTCGGGCGGCTGATACCCAGCTGTTCGGCCAGTTCACGCTGGCCCGGCAGCATCTCACCACGGCGCCACTGGCCCCGGGCCAGGGCCGCCCGGAGTTTTTCTACGACTGAATTGACAACGGTTGAGGTAATCACGGTGTACTCCAGATAAAACGGTGAGGCCACGACCCGAGGCCGGCGCTTGTTTCGCGGGCCTGGGGCCAGTACCGGCGCCCGTCCCCGGGCGCCTGGCATCAAAACTCCTGCTGATGAGCCGGTGTTGCCGGCTTTCTCGGCGTAAAGGCATAACCTTGCTGGCCATCGAGGACCTTGTGGGCCCGCTGCACATCGATGTCCTTTTCCCAGCGGGCGATGGCCACGGTCGCCACGCAGTTGCCGACCAGGTTGGTCATGGCCCGGCCGATGCCCATGAACCAGTCGACCGCCAGCACCAACACCAGCCCGACCACCGGGATCGCCGGAATGGCCGTCAGGGTGGCGGCGAGGATCACCAGGGCCGAGCCGGGAATACCGTGGGCGCCCTTGGAGGTGATCAGCGACACCAGCAGGATGGTCAGCAGGTCGGTCAGCGCCAGCGGGGTGCCGGTGGCATTGGCGATAAAGACGATGGCCAGGGTCAGGTAGATCGAGAAACCGTCCAGGTTGAACGAGTACCCGGTCGGGATCACCAGGCCCACCGTCGAACTGCCTATCCCCAGGTGCTCGAGCTTGCGCATGACCTGCGGCAGCACGGCATCCGAGGACGCTGTACCCATCACGATCAGCAGGTCTTCGCGCAGGTACTTGAGGAAGGGCAGGATCCGCAGGCCGGACAGGCGCATCACCAGGCCGAGGATCACCAGCACGAAGCACAGGCAGGTCACGTAGAACAACGCCACCAGGCTGCCGAGCTGGCGCAGCGAGTCCAGGCCGTAGGTGCTGGTGGTGAAAGCGATGGCGCCGAAGACGCCAATCGGCGCCAGGCGCACGATCATGCCCATGATGCGGAAGATCACGTGGCTGAGTTCATTGATCAAGCGGGAGATGCCTGACGCCGACTCGCCCACCAGGTTCAGGGCGCTGCCGAACAGTACGGAGAACAGCAGGACCTGGAGAATATTGTTGTCGGCAAAGGCGCCGATCACCGAGTTGGGGATCAGGTCCATCAGGAACTGCGTGGTCCCGCGCATATGCTGGCCACGGTCGGCGAGGTCGCCCAGGGCCACCTTGGACAGCTGCTCCAGGTGAATATTGGCGCCACTGCCGATGCCGGTGGAGAAGGCCAGGATCAGCCCGATCAACAGGGCGATGGTAGTCAGGACTTCGAAGTAGATCACCGATTTGAGGCCGATTCGCCCGACTTTCTTCAGGTCGCCGGCACCGGAGATGCCACTGACCACCACGCAGAAGACGATCAGTCCGATCAGCATCTTGATCAGCTTGATAAAGCCGTCGCCGAGGGGTTTGAGTTGGACGGAGAATTCGGGAAGGGCGAGTCCGCAGATGATGCCGAGCACCAGTCCAAGGACAACCTGAAGGAAAATCGAACGCGAGCACCATCTGAGCATGGGGAGGATCCTGGTCGGCGTTCCGTGATCTGTGCCTGTGGCCGCAGCTTCGGAACTTAATTGTTGTGGTCTTACCGGTATGTCCAGTGCGGGGTCAGTCTACGCCCGGTTTTTCCGGGATAACAAGAGGTTTTCGCAAAATTGGTAGGACCGGTCTGACCGGTGGTGCCAGTCCTGTAGGCGCTGGCTTGCCGGCGAAGAGGCCCGCAAGAGCGACGCAAGCCTCAAGACCGCCATCGCCGGCAAGCCAGCTCCCACAAAGTGGTGCTCCACTGCAGAGAGATTGCTTTGCTACGGGGAGGGCAACTGGCGGCGAATTTTCTCCAGGCGAAAAAAAGCCCGGTCATCGCTGGCCGGGCTTTTGGAGGGGGACCGAGTGGCCGCGGGTTGACGGCACGTCTTCGGTTCTAGAAGCAGCGAACAGTTTCAGCCTGGAGATACTTGCGGGCCATTTTGACTTCCGCACCTTGCGCAGTGGTCGCGAGCATTCTTTCGTGGGCGACGTCGACGCCTTGTGGTGCTTGGGGTGAAGGCGTGAGTGCAAAGCAGTTGTACTCGTTATCCGTGGTGGTGTCTGCGTGTACGGCCGTGGTGAACGCGATGCTGAATACGGCCAGTGTGGCGCCTCGGATAATGGGTTTTATCATGGCTGAAACCTCGTTTTGAATGAGGTATCAGCATGTCCTTTACGCATCGCCAGACGTATTGGCGAAAGTCGTCACTGACCGACAGGCGTTTCCGTCTGTGAATGTGAAAGCTGATGGCAAGGTGTAAAGGCTTTGCTTTTACAGGCGACAAAAACACCAATGCCCCGACAAGTCGGGGCATTGGTTTCAGTCCACCGGCCTGTCGGCCAGGTGGGCTTTCAGCGAACCGCTATCAAGCGCCGTAAACCGGCAGCTTCTTGCAGATGGCCTTGACCTTCTCGCGAACGGCGTCGATCACCGCTTCGTTGTTCAGGTCAGCCAGGATGTCGCAGATCCAGCCGGCCAGTTCGCGGCAGTCGGTTTCCTTGAAGCCACGGGTGGTGACAGCCGGGGTACCGAAACGCAGGCCGGAAGTGACGAACGGGGAGCGTGGGTCGTTCGGCACCGAGTTCTTGTTCACGGTGATGAAGGCTTTGCCCAGTGCGGCGTCGGCGTCTTTACCGGAGATGTCCTGCTTGATCAGCGAGAGCAGGAACAGGTGGTTCTTGGTACCGCCGGAAACCACGTCGAAACCGCGTTCGATAAACACTTCGGCCATGGCCTGGGCGTTTTTCACCACTTGTTGCTGATAGGCCTTGAACTCAGGCTGCAGCGCTTCCTTGAAGCAGATCGCCTTGGCCGCGATCACGTGCTCCAGCGGGCCGCCCTGGGCGCCCGGGAATACGGCGGAGTTCAGCTTCTTCTCGATCTCGGCGTTGGCGCGAGCGAGGATCAGGCCGCCACGTGGACCGCGCAGGGTCTTGTGGGTGGTGGTGGTGACCACGTCGGCGAACGGCACCGGGTTCGGGTAGACGCCAGCGGCGACCAGACCGGCCACGTGGGCCATGTCGACGAACAGGTAGGCACCGACTTTGTCGGCGATGGCGCGGAAACGTGGGAAGTCGAGGATCTGCGAGTAGGCGGAGAAACCGGCCACGATCATTTTCGGCTTGTGCTCGACCGCCAGGCGCTCGACTTCGTCGTAGTCGATCAGGCCATTGGCATCGATACCGTATTGAACGGCGTTGTACAGCTTGCCGGAGGAAGAAACGCTGGCGCCGTGGGTCAGGTGACCGCCGTGGGCCAGGCTCATGCCCAGGATGGTGTCGCCGCCTTGCAGCAGGGCCAGGTAAACGGCCGAGTTGGCCTGGGAGCCGGCGTGTGGCTGGACGTTGGCGTAATCGGCGCCGAACAGTTCCTTGGCACGGTCGATGGCCAACTGCTCAACCACGTCGACGTATTCGCAGCCGCCGTAGTAACGCTTGCCCGGATAGCCTTCGGCGTACTTGTTGGTCAGGACCGAGCCCTGGGCTTCCATCACCGCGGGGCTGGTGTAGTTTTCCGAGGCGATCAGCTCGATGTGCTCTTCCTGGCGCTGAGCTTCTTGCTCCATGGCGGCAAAGAGATCGGCGTCGTACTTGGCAATAGTCAAATCACGGCTGAACATGGCGGTCCTCAAGGATCGGGGGCAGAAAAGAAGGCATTCTAACCCAATGGCTTTTATCTGGCATATGAAAGGGCATCATGTCGCGGATAAGCGGCGCTCAATCGAACATGAACAGCGCATCATTGCTGAACTGCGCTTCAAAGCGATTGGGCGCCATCGGCCGGCCGAACAGATAACCCTGTACTTCGTCGCAGCCGTGCTCGCGCAGGAAGTCGAGCTGCTCGTGGGTTTCCACGCCTTCGGCGATCACCGCCAGGTTCAGGCTGTGGGCCATGGCGATGATCGCCCGGGCGATCTGCGCATCCTGTTCGCCCGACGGCAGGCCGTCGACGAAGGTGCGGTCGATCTTCAGCACGTCGATGGGGAACTGCTTGAGGTAGTTCAGCGACGAGTAACCGGTGCCGAAGTCGTCCACCGCGATGCTCAGCCCGAGGTTCTTGAGCCCTGCGAGAATCAGCATGGCCTCGCTGACTTCGCGCATCAGGATACTTTCCGTCAGTTCCAGCTCCAGACAGGCCGGCGAGACACCGGTCTCCTTGAGAATATTGGCGATCCGCTTGCCCAACTGGCCGTCGGAGAACTGCCGCGCCGAGATGTTCACCGAGACCTTGGGCACCCGCACCTTGGCCAGGTGCCAGGCCTTGAGCTGGCGGCAGGCTTCGGTCAGGACCCAGTCACCGACATCCACCACCAGCCCCAGCTCTTCCAGTACCGGAATGAAATCCCCTGGTGGCACCAGGCCACGCCGTGGGTGGCGCCAGCGCAGCAGGGCTTCGGCGCCGGTCAGGCGCTTGCCGTCGCCGCTGAACTGCGGCTGGTAATACAGCACGAATTCGTTCTGCTCCAGGGCGTGGCGCAGGTCGCTTTCCAGCTCCAGGCGTTCCAGGGCGCTGGCGTTCATATCGGCCTGGTAGAACTGGAAGTTGTTCTTGCCGCGTTCCTTGGCGTGGTACATCGCGGTGTCGGCGTTTTTCATCAACTGGCTGAGCTCGCTGCCATCCTGCGGGCTCAGGGCGATGCCGATACTGGCGGTGACGAAGAACTCGCGGCCTTCGAGCACGAACGGCGTCACCAGGCTGGTGAGAATCTGCTCGGCGACATTGATGGCCCGGTTCAAGGCCATTTCCCGAGTGGCCCGCGGTTGCAGCAGGAGGGTGAACTCGTCGCCGCCCATGCGCGCCACGGTGTCGTCGTCGGCCACGCAGGCCAGCAGGCGGGTGGCCATTTCCTTGAGCATGCGGTCGCCAGCGGCGTGGCCCAGGGAGTCGTTGATCGGCTTGAAACGGTCCAGGTCGAGGAACATCAGCACTACCCAGGACTTCTGCCGCTCGGCCTGCTGCAGCGCGGTGTGCAGGCGGTCCTGGAACAGCGTGCGGTTGGGCAGGTGGGTCAGGGCGTCGTAGTAGGCCAGGCGGTGAATCCGTTGTTCGCTGGCCTTGCGCTCGCTGATATCGGTGAAGAAACACACGTAGCTGGCCAGGTCGCCTTCATCGTCGAGCACCGCGGTGATGCCGACCCAGGCCGGGTAGTGCTCGCCGTTACGGCGTTTGAGCCAGACTTCGCCTTCCCAGGTGTTGTGCTGCTCCAGTTGCTTGAGCACATAACGCAGGTGGGCTTCCTGCTGGTCGTCGACGGTGAGCAGGTTCGGCAACTGGTCCAGCACGTCGGCCACGGCGTAACCGCTGACCCGGCTGAACGCTTCGTTGGCCTGGACAATGTAGCCGGCCGGGTCGGTGATCAGGATCGCCGAGGTCGAGTGCTCGAAAACCGTCGCGGCCATGCGCAGGTCTTTTTCCGCCCGGCGTTGCTGGCTGATGTCGCGGCCGACGCCGAGGATGCCCTCGAAGGCGCCGTGTTCGTCCCACACCAGCACCAGGCGCAATTCGATGGGAATCTTGCGGCCGTCGGCTTTCAGGCAGTCGAACAGGAACAACTGGGTCTGCACTTGTTCGCGCAGTTCGGTCAGTTCCTCGGGTTTGTCCAGGGCCTTGCTGACCCGCTCCATCAACAGGTAGATGCCATTGAGTTGCTGTGGGTTGGCAATGGTCGACTGCCAGCCATGCTGGAACACCCAGTCGACTTCATAGCCGAGCACCGCATGGACCGACGGGCTGACGTAGTTCAGGCTCAGTCGGCTGTCGGTGGAGAAAATCACGTCGCTGATGCTTTCGGCGAGCATCCGGTAGCGTTTCTCGCTGTCGCGCAGGGACTCGCTGGCCTCGATCTGGTCGGTGACGTCCTTGGCCACGCCGATGATGCGCGTGACCTGGTCATACTTGTCCCGGGCCAGGGCCTGCTCGCGGACCTCGAAGTGCCGCCAATGCTCGTTGCGATGGCGGAAACGCAGTTGGCACTGGAGCAACTGGCTGTAACCGGCATGGCGCTGCTGCTGGCGCAGGCGATGATAGTGCTCGGCGTCTTCGGGGTGCAGCAGGATTTCCCAGAAGTATTCGCCCATCTGGTGCAGCTCGGTCTTGTTGTAGCCGAGGGTCTGGCCCAGGTGATGGTTGCTGAAGATCATCCGCTGGCTGATCACATCCTGCACATACAGGTGATCCGGCACGGTACGCACCACATCCGACCAGAAGCCCTCGCGTTCCAGCAACGACAGTTCGATCAGCTTGCGGCTGGTGATATCGGTGATGCTGAGGATCACCGAGGAATAGTCGCTGGCGTCCTCCGGCAGGCGCATGACCAGCCACAGGTGCTGGTCCTGGCCTTGGCCGGCGCTCAGCTTGATCTCCAGTTCCAGCTGGTTCTGGCGGTTGAGCAGCGCTTCGACCAGCGAGTAGCCGATACCGGCGGCATTGCTCGGGCAGCCGTCGATCAGGCATTGCCAGGCGCTTTCACGGGAATCGACATTGAGCAGGCGCAGGGCCACCAGGTTGACCTCGGTGATCCGCAACTCCTGCATCAACAGCCGGCGGTGCTCGGGGTCGTGGGCGATCCAGTGCTTGAGCGACTCGCTGTCCAGCAGGCGATGCTGTTCGAGGAAAACCGGCAGCCCGGAAAGGTCGAGGACGCACAAGGCAACGCCGGTACCCTCGAAAATATCCTGGTAGCGCCGGCGTCCTTCAGTGACCTGCAACTGGCGCCGCCGCATGTTGAGCAACGCCAGCACCGGCAGCAGCGACAACCCCAGCCCCAGCAGGCATTTGCCGATCAGGGCCGGCAGCAGGTCCTCGATCACCTTGCGCGGGTCGAACAGGCCGCGCAGTTGCCAGTCGCTGTTGGACAGCGGCGTGACCAGCACGCTGTTGGCCTCTTCGTCGGCGCTCAGCGGCACCGGCGTGGGGGCGATATCGTCGTCCCGGCTGATCACCAGGTGATTGTTGCGGTTTTCGATCAGCCAACTGGCCCCCGATTCCTGATTGCCCGGGCGGGTGAGGTCCTGGAACAGCCGGGGCGACAGGCGCAGGACCCAATAGCCGTTGCTCTCGCCGCTGGCCTGCTGCAACAACAGGTGAACGGCCGAGCCGTGATCGTCATTGGTGAAGTAGTAGGTCTGCTTGCGGTTGCTGTGCTTGACCTGTTCGACGAGGAAGGCGGCGTCATGGCTGTCGGTAGCGCTGTCGCTGATCAGGGCGCCCTTGGCGTCGAGCAGGGCGATGCTTTGCAGGTCCGGCATCGACACCCGTACCCGGTCGAGCAAGGCCAGGAGTTCTTCGCGGTTGTTGGGTTTGTCGACGATCGGTAGTAGATTGAGGGCGATCTGCGCATTGAGCGCCATGTTCAGGCTGACGCGCTCGGCCAGGTCGGCGCTCGAGTCGATGCTGTTCTGGCGTTGCAGTTGGCGGGTTTGCTGGAATTGATCGATCAGTTGCCAAAACAGCAGGACGAGCAGGAACAGCACCAGCGTGGCCAGTATGCCTTTGAGTGTCCCGCGCAGCGGTGGAGTCGAGGCCGGGTTGGCTGCGCGCGCGGACGATGGCGGATTGGCGTTGGTCAAACTGTGATCCTGCGGTTGGGCTGGATTGGCGCGACATGCACTATAAGCCGGACGCCCGAAGGGCGGCTAGCATGCCTTGAGTTGTGGCAAAGTGCCAGTCCTGTTCGACCGAGCGGTTTGCCCTGTCTGCCGCATTCAGGTAGTTTTACCGGTTACGCGCCAGCAATTCACGCTCCCTATGTAAGGGTATCGACCGGTGCGGCCATGGATTGAACTCTTGGCTGGCACACGGGGCCTGTTCACTGCGGGTACCGCTCGCGCCCTTATTCATCTGTCACTGACGCTAGGTTCTCCATGGCTCAATACGTCTTCACCATGCATCGGCTGAGCAAAGTTGTTCCGCCGAAGCGGGAAATCCTGAAAAACATCTCCCTGTCGTTTTTCCCGGGCGCCAAGATCGGTGTGCTCGGCTTGAACGGTTCGGGTAAATCCACTCTGCTGAAAATCATGGCGGGTGTCGACACCGAATTCGACGGTGAAGCCCGGCCGATGCCCGAGCTGAATATCGGCTATCTGCCCCAGGAGCCGCAACTCGATCCGAGCAAGACGGTCCGTGAGGTGGTCGAGGAAGCGGTCAGCGTGATCAAGGACGCCCAGGCCCGCCTGGATGAAGTCTACGCCGCCTACGCCGATCCTGATGCCGATTTCGACAAGCTGGCCGCCGAACAGGCCAAGCTCGAGGCGATCCTGCAGGCCAGCGACGGCCACAACCTGGAACGCCAGTTGGAAGTCGCCGCCGATGCGCTGCGCCTGCCGGCCTGGGACGCCAAGGTCGAACACCTGTCCGGCGGTGAAAAGCGCCGTGTGGCCTTGTGCCGCCTGCTGCTCTCGGCCCCGGACATGCTGCTGCTCGACGAACCGACCAACCACCTGGATGCCGATTCCGTGGCCTGGCTGGAGCACTTCCTGCACGACTTCCCGGGCACCGTGGTTGCGATCACCCACGACCGTTACTTCCTGGACAACGTCGCCGGCTGGATTCTCGAACTCGACCGCGGCGCCGGTATCCCGTACGAAGGCAACTACTCGGGCTGGCTGGAAGCCAAGTCCGATCGTCTGGCCGCTGAATCCAAGCAGCAGTCGGCCCATGAAAAGGCCATGAAGGAAGAACTGGAGTGGGTGCGCAAAGGCGCCAAGGCTCGCCAGTCGAAATCCAAGGCCCGTCTGCAGCGTTTCGAAGAAATGCAGTCGCAGGAATTCCAGAAGCGCAGCGAGACCAACGAGATCTATATCCCGGCCGGTCCGCGCCTGGGCGACAAGGTCATCGAATTCAAGAACGTCAGCAAGGGTTATGGCGACCGCGTACTGATCGACAACCTGTCGTTCAGCATGCCCAAGGGCGCGATTGTCGGCGTGATCGGTGGTAACGGTGCCGGTAAGTCGACCCTGTTCCGCATGCTGATGGGCAAGGAAACCCCGGACTCGGGCAGCATCGAGATCGGTGAAACCGTGCAGCTTGCTTGTGTGGACCAGAGCCGCGACGACCTCGACGGCAGCAAGACGGTGTTCCAGCAGATTTCCGACGGTTCCGACCAGATCCGTATCGGCAACTACGAGATTCCATCGCGCACTTATGTGGGGCGCTTCAACTTCAAGGGTGGCGACCAGCAGAAGTTCGTCAAGGACCTGTCCGGTGGTGAGCGGGGTCGCCTGCACCTGGCGCTGACCTTGAAAGAGGGCGGCAACGTCCTGCTGCTCGACGAACCGTCCAACGACCTCGACGTGGAAACCCTGCGCTCCCTGGAAGAGGCCCTGCTGGACTTCCCGGGCGCGGCGATTGTGATCTCCCACGATCGGTGGTTCCTGGACCGGGTGGCGACGCACATCCTGGCCTATGAAGACGATTCGCAGGCGGTGTTCTTCGAAGGCAACTACACCGAGTACGAAGCCGATCGCAAGAAGCGTCTTGGCGATGCCGCGGCCCAGCCGCACCGTGTACGGCACAAGAAACTGGCCTGATCGGGTCGTTGGTTGAAAAGCGGAGCCCCTCGGGGCTCCGTTTTTTTATTGCACGCCGCTAAGCCGGTTCGATCCTCACGATCTCGATCGACTGATCCCCCGCCGGTCGCTTCCATAGCACTTCATCCCCCAGGCGCGCACCCAGCAACGCCCGACCCAGGGGCGAGCCCCAATTGATCAAACCTCGAGGGGCATCCGCCTCGTCCTCGCCGACCAGTTGCACCTGCTGCTCTTCGTCCTGTTCATTGGCGAAGGTCACGCGACTGCCGATCTGCACCACCTCGGTGGAGGTCGCCGGCGTGGCGAGCTGGGCACTGGAGAGGCGTTGGTTGAAGTAACGCAGGTCGCGCTCGATATCGGCCTGGCGCTGTTTGTCGGCGGCCTCGTCCAGGGCGCTTTGCTGGCTGTATTCGGCTTGCAGCGCCGCCACGCGGGCGTGCAATTGCGCCAGGCCCTGTGGGGTGACGTAATTGGGCTGGGTACTGACCTGGCGCTCCACCGGCTGCTCGGCCTGGGCGGCGGCGTTGTCTTCGTTGACGAAGGCGCGGCTCATGGCAATCTCCCGTTCATGGGTATCCGACCATGCTCGCAGGGTTTGGGTTTGCCGGTATATCCGTAAGCGACCTGTGGTGGTTGGGCTTGCGCGCTGTTGGTTCTACACGTGGGGTTCAAGGTTTGAGGATGCGGCGCTGAAACGGCGGCGATGAGCGGTTTGTGGGTTCAGGTGGTAAATTTTTTCGGGCGCCAATCGTTTTTTTCGTTGTAGGGTAATACGACGCCGGGTGCTCTGCGCCGGGCGCTTCAGCCCCGCGCGGACGCGTGGGGGCGAGTGCAGTCAAAGAAAGCGAGTGTTGTGTATGAGTTGTTTCAAAACCCATGGCGTGGGTGTCGGCCTGACCTTGTCCGCCTGTTTCGCCGTGGGTGAGCCATTGCCCGAGAGCTCCCTGTTGGGCCGCTACGGTGTGACGCCGGACCAGTTGCCGGCGGCCACTCAGGTGGAGATGTCTGACGGGAAGTCACCCAGCCTGTTTCAGTTGAAGCCCGAGACACCGGTGGTGGATATCCGCTTCGGCGAGCGGATGGCGCCGGAGGAGGTGGGTAATATCACCATCGACAATATGGCCAGGCGCGATTATGAGCGTTGCCTGCGTTTGCACGCCGAGTTGCTGGAGCGCAAGTCCGACCTGCCGGCGGTGCAGTCCGGGCGACCGAACGTTCAATGCGAATAGCTCCCGCCGCCGCTCAATAGTGATACCACTTCACCTCCAGCATCACCTCGTTCTCCGGCGTGGCCAGCTTGCTGAACTCGCGCTGGGCGCTTAAGCGCAGGCCCAGGTTGCGCGACAGCGCCCATTGTTGGTTGAGGCTCAGGCTGCGACGCACTTCGCCATTGATGAAGTAGTCGCCCTTGGCCTCCAGGCTCAGGTTGCCCAGCGGGTTTTTCCACAACAGGCCGGTGTCGAACCCCGCCGCCGGCGAAACAACCGCCGCGAAGTCCGCGTTGTGTTCGACCCTCACAGTGCCCAGGGCAAACCCCAGCACATCGTCGCCCAATTGCCAGGTGCCGCCCGCGCCGCCGTTCACATGGCTGACCAGGGTCTGGTCGTCGTGCCGCCCCGGCACCCGTTCCAGGCCGCCGGTGACTTGCCACGACCACGGTTGCAACAGCGCATTGCGCGGCGTCAGCGAGCGAATGGTCGCCAGGTCCAGTTGCTGCAACTGCCAGTGATTGCCTTCGTACTGGCGCAGTTTCATCTGCAGGATTTCTATCTGTGCGCCGAGGGGAAAACTCTCGGCATTGTCGTTGAGGTCGTGATAGGCCATGCGCAAGCCATATTCGCCGAATGTCCGGCTGCCCCGGGTGCCGACCCCGGCCTGCCAGGTGCGGGACTCATGGCCATTTTCCGGCAGGCCCGGACGCTCGATCTGCAGCTCCGGCGGCGGGTTCTGGTTGATCGCCCGCAGCAGCTCGAAGCTGCGCTGGGCTTGTACCGGATCACGTTCCTGGCCATTGGCCCGGTAGCGTTCGAGTCTATAGGCGGCGTCGATGATCAGCGCCTGACGAGCCTTGGCCAATTGCTTGAAGCCGGCCGATTGCACTTGCTGCGCGTCGGCACTGACTTTCAGCACCCACTGCTGTTCCTCGGGATCCAGCGGTTTGGCCCGCTCCAGCAGTTCGCGCTCGCGGGATGGCCGGTAGTCGATCCTGTCCACCAGTCCCGCGTCCTTGACCGCCTTGACGGTGTCGGTGGGAATCGCGGTCAGCGGAAACTGTTCGGTCAGGTGCAGGCTCGGACGCGCCACCTGCAACAGTTCCAGCAGGCGGTAAGAGCAGTTTTCATCGAAGAAGAAGTAGTCGAACTGGATCTGCTTCAACTCCCAGACATGCTCGACCATGCGCTGGGTCTCTTCGGGCGTCAGGTTCAGCCGGTATTCCCACAGGTCGCGGTTCTCCAGGCTGCGGTATTCGGAGAGCTTTTCCTGGTAGGGCACCATGGCGAACAGGCCCGGATAACCCCCCGCCAGGCCTTTCCAGGCATAGAGGATGCTGTTGTCGGAACCTTCGATATAGGCGCCGAAGTTGATCGCGTAGCTGAGCAGGGCGGTCTGGTCGCGCTGCACACCGGCCGGGTCGATGCGCAGCAAAGTGTGGCCGAACATCGACGACGGGCTGTTCAGGTAGGCCGCCGGGAAGATCATCACCGTGCTGTGGGGCGCGACATCCTTGAACCACTGGTTGAATTCTGTGCAATCGGGGGCGGGCAGGTCGGTCAGCTGCAGTTGCGCCTTGAGCCAGCGCGTGCGGGCCGGATAGACACACTGGGGATGCTGGTTGCCGAGGCTGGCCGGGGCATAGAGGGCGTCGAGGGTGGCTTGCAGTTCCGCGTCCGGGTGATGGGCACCGTCGGCCGCGAGGAAATATTTTTTGTCGCTGACATAACTGCGCCAGCCGCCGAGCTTGGCCGTCTCGTAATGGCCGAGGGAAATCCACAACGGGTCATGGGCCAACTGCTGCAAACGCTGGGTGTCGAGGTGCGGTGCGGCGTACAGCGGGGCGCAGGCACAGAGCGCCAGGTAGGCAAGGCGTTTGAGCATGGTGGGCAACTGTTGTCAGACGAAAAGAGGCAACGCACACAAAAACCCGCTCCGAAAGGAGCGGGCGGGTCGAGCTTAAGCCTGGGTCGCGTACTTGGCCAGGCGCGGATCGCCTTTGAGGACCGCGAGGGTGTTGGTGTGCACATCGTCGGCGGTCACGTCAGCCTTGCTGAAGATCTGCTGGAAGTGCTCGTGGGTGACGGCCGCGAAATGCTCACGGTCTTCCGGGGCCACGCCAAGGACCACGGCGTAGGTGGTCAGGGCTTCGCCCTGGCCCTTGGCCATGTCTTCGGAAAGTTCGTTCATCATGCCGTTCATGGCGATCCAGGAGCGGCCGCCATAGGTCAGTGAGTCACGGGTGGAGCAGCCATTGGTGCCGGAGGTCATGCCGAAGGTGGCGTTGCCGGAGGTGCCGTTGGTGGTGGACGCCAGAATGTGGGCGGGAGTGCCGCGCTGGCCCTTGAACAGCATGTTACCCCAGCCGCAATCCGGCCCACCTGGCGCCTGGGCCATGGCATTGAGGGAGACAACCGTGAAGAGAGTACCCAGAAGAATCCGTTTCATAGCTTTGTTCTCTTTATGTGCGTGCCAATGACGAGGGGATCTGGCCTGGTTCAGGGCCAGTAGGCTGGTTATCAATCCAGCCTCGCACGTTGGAGTTTAGGCAGGTTCCAAGGGTTCCATTGTTTTTTCCTGATGTGAATGCGGGAAAGAGTTTGTAGTCCCTGTCTGAGGACTTTTGCCACGCCGTAGCGATTCAGTCATCGCTCGCCTTGCCAGTCAGGCATGGCGAGCGCCAGAATGCTTTCATCTGCCCCGCCTGATGTAAGGAAGCCCGATGCCTGATTCTGTTGCTGCCAGCTTGCGACTAGCGCCTGAAGCGCTGACCCGTCCTTTTTCCGCTGAACAGTTCAGCTTCTCTACCACCAATGATCTGGAGCCTTTTCGCGGTGTGCTTGGCCAGGAACGTGCCGTTGAAGCCTTGCAGTTCGGCGTGGCGATGCCACGCCCCGGTTACAACGTGTTTGTCATGGGCGAACCCGGTACCGGGCGTTTTTCGTTCGTCAAACGCTATCTGAAAGCTGAAGGAAAACGCCTACAGACCCCGTCCGACTGGGTCTATGTCAATAATTTCGACGAACCTCGCGAGCCACGGGCGCTGGAGCTGCCAGCGGGCGAGGCGGGCGCGTTCATCGCCGATATCAACGGCCTGATCGACAACCTGCTGGCGACCTTTCCTGCGGTGTTCGAGCACCCGTCCTACCAGCAGAAGAAGAGCGCCATCGACCGCGCCTTCAACCAGCGTTACGACCGCGCCCTGGATGTGATCGAGCGCCTGGCGCTGGAGAAGGAAGTTGCGCTGTATCGCGACAGCACCAATATCGCCTTTACCCCCATGAGCGAAGGCAAGGCCCTGGACGAGGCGGAATTCGCCCAGTTGCCGGAAGCCGAGCGTGAACGTTTCCATACTGATATCGCGGATCTTGAGGAGCGCCTCAACGAGGAGCTCGCCAGCCTGCCGCAATGGAAGCGCGAATCGAGCAATCAGCTGCGCCAGTTGAACGAAGAAACCATCACCCTGGCCCTGCAGCCTTTGCTGGCGCCGTTGTCGGAAAAATACGCGGAGAACGCGGCGGTTTGCGGTTACCTGCAAGCCATGCAGGTTTACCTGTTGAAAACCGTGGTCGAGCAGTTGGTCGACGACAGCAAGACCGATGCCGTGGCCCGCAAGCTGCTTGAGGAACAGTACGCGCCGAGCCTGGTGGTGGGGCAACCCTTCAATGGCGGTGCGCCGGTGGTGTTCGAACCGCACCCGACCTACGACAACCTGTTCGGTCGTATCGAATACAGCACCGATCAGGGCGCGCTCTACACCACCTATCGGCAGTTGCGTCCGGGTGCCTTGCATCGGGCCAACGGCGGCTTCCTGATTCTCGAAGCCGAGAAGATGCTCAGCGAGCCCTTTGTCTGGGACGCGCTCAAGCGCGCCCTGCAGTCGCGCAAGTTGAAGATGGAGTCGCCGCTCGGTGAACTGGGGCGCCTGGCCACCGTGACGCTGACGCCACAGGTGATTCCGTTGCAGGTCAAGGTCATCATCATCGGTGCCCGCCAGTTGTACTACACGCTGCAGGACCTGGATCCGGATTTCCAGGAGATGTTCCGCGTGCTGGTGGACTTCGACGAAGACATTCCCATGGTCGACGAGAGCCTGGAACAGTTCGCCCAGTTGCTCAAGACCCGCACTTCGGAAGAGGGCATGGCCCCGCTGACCGCCGACGCGGTGGCGCGCCTGGCGACCTACAGCGCGCGTCTGGCCGAGCACCAGGGGCGTTTGTCGGCGCGGATCGGCGATCTGTTCCAACTGGTCAGCGAGGCGGATTTCATTCGCCACCTGGCCAATGACGAGATGACCGACGCCGGCCACATCGAGCGGGCGCTCAAGGCCAAGGCCACCCGCACCGGGCGGGTCTCGGCGCGGATCCTCGACGATATGCTGGCGGGGATCATCCTGATCGACACCGCGGGCGCGGCCGTGGGCAAGTGCAACGGGCTGACGGTGCTGGAAGTCGGTGACTCGGCCTTCGGCGTGCCGGCGCGGATTTCCGCCACGGTGTATCCGGGGGGGAGCGGAATCGTCGACATCGAGCGTGAGGTCAACCTCGGCCAGCCGATCCACTCCAAGGGCGTGATGATCCTCACCGGTTACCTGGGCAGCCGTTATGCCCAGGAATTCCCGCTGGCGATTTCCGCGAGCATTGCCCTGGAGCAGTCCTACGGTTATGTCGATGGCGACAGCGCGTCCTTGGGCGAAGCCTGCACGTTGATTTCGGCCTTGTCGAAAACCCCACTCAAACAGTGTTTTGCTATCACTGGGTCGATCAACCAGTTCGGTGAAGTGCAGGCGGTGGGCGGGGTCAACGAGAAGATCGAAGGCTTCTTCCGGCTCTGCGAGGCCCGTGGCCTGACCGGTGAGCAGGGGGCAATCATTCCCCATGCGAACGTTGCCACCCTGATGCTCGATGAGCGCGTATTGCAGGCGGTGCGGGCCGGGCAGTTCCACGTGTATGCCGTGCGCCAGGCCGATGAGGCCCTGAGCCTGCTGGTGGGCGAGCCGGCCGGTGAGCCGGATGCCGATGGCCAGTTCCCGGAAGGCAGCGTCAATGCGCGGGTGGTGGAGCGTCTGCGGGTGATCGCCGAGATGATCAGCGAAGAGGACCTCAAGGAGGCCGAGAAGGAAGCCGCCGAGCAGGCATTGGCGGAGGTCAAGGCGTCCTGATTACGGCCCTGCAGGAGCAGGGCTTGCCGGCGAAGGCGTCCTTGAGGCCGCCAAAAGCTTCGCGAGCAAGCTCTGCTCCCACAGGTTCCGTTGTGTTCTCAAGAATTAAGCAGCGTGCAATTAAGTGTGTGCGGGAAAGGAGTCAAGGCTTTGGCGCATGCCAACCTGACGCCCGTTGGTCCTGCAAATCCTTGCTGCCTGTAGTTTTATTCTATTCTCTGGGCAAGGACCTCCACTGTAGTCACTGGACCGATGCAACCTCCCCCCGGAGGCTGAAGACAGGATCTACCGAGGGTCGCCGCCATGCCGCGCAACCTTTGTCTCACCCGCCAATGCCTGGGTCTCGTGACCCGTATCGAATGCAGTATTCGCCCGATTGCCGGCGATAACGGAATGTGGACCCTCCTGTTCGCCGCCGGAATGGCCGGCGAACAACCCTCGGCCATCAAGGCCCAGGGTCCGTTCCATGGCCCGGTCGTGGCCGAATCCATCCTTGAGTCGATTGTCGAAAGCCTGACCTTGCATGGCTATCAGCTGGCCGAGGACCCGCAGATCTGGAGCCTGCATTTGCAGGCCCAGCTACGGGAGATCAACGGCACGCGAGGCCGGGGCCTGGAACACTAGGCGCCAGCCCACGATCATTCGGCGGGGCCTGAAACCTGGGCCTTGTCGAGCTTGACCTCGAAACCGTACTCGACGGTGTTCAAGGCCGTGCGCTGGTAGCTTTCCAGCTGGGTCGGCTGCCCGTAGAAGTAGTGGACGTCATAGACCGGCGGCGAATCAGCCTTGTCGCTATGGCTGGTAGCGAGGATTTCCTTGAGGTAGTTGCCGCTGTCGTCCTTGGCGTAGAAGCGCCAGGACTCGGCAGGGAAGCGCTTCTGGTCGACGATCAGGGCGTTGCCCTTGAGTTCCAGGCCGGCGGGCAACTGGTGGGCGTCGAGGGTGTTTTTCTGGATATCGGCCAGGAACAACGGCATCGAGCCGACGGCATAGGCCGGCGTTTCCGGGAACAGGTTCAGGTCGTAGGTGATGGTACCGTCCAGCGGATTGACCTCGAAGGCCTCGGTAGGCAACTCCAGAGGCTCGCCGCGCTTGCCTTGTTCGTCTTCGGTGAAGAAGGTCACCGGACTGCCGCCGGGGGCGGTGGGCGTGCCAAGCAACTCGTCGTTGAAGGTCTTGGGGTGGTCGAACTCGATGTTCGCCGCGCTGGCATCGTCCACCGACTGACTGATGATCACGCTTTTTTTCAGCTTCTCGGCGTCCAGGTTGGCGTCCTTGAGATAGCTCGACGCCTTGTCGTCGTAGACCACCACCGGCATGGGCAACGGCTGGATATCCTTGCTGGCGGTGTTGTCGAACTGGCGTACCGGCAGGTCCAGCTCCTTGCGGTCGACCGTCGCCCCGGAAAAGTCCATCACGCTGATTTCCAGCTTGTCGATCATGCCGTTGAAGTAGACCCGGGTGTAGTGGCTGGTCTGCTTCGCCTCGAAGGCCTTTTGCTCGCTGTCGAGTTTTTTCTCGAAGGTGTCGCTCCAGCTCTTCTGTTTGAGCATTTCGTCCAGTTGCTGCTGGTAGAAGGCAATCTGCGCGGTGTTTTCGTTGATGGCGCCGGCACGGGAGAGAAATTGCCCGGTGCTGTCCATGGCCTGGACGATCAGTGGGTTGAGCGGGGTGTCGCCGACCTGGGGCGCCTGCACGGCGTTACCGCTCAGTTCGATTTCGGCATTGTTCTTGTCCAGCGATACCAGGGTGAGGCTGACGTTGTCGCGGCTTTGCAGTTTGCCGACGTCCTGGCGGGTCAGGTTGAAGGTCACCACCTTGCTTGGGGCGATCACTTCGACCTTGCCGTGCAGGGTCAGGGGCTGCGGCTGTTTTTTCGGGTCGACTTCCTGGCCTTCGACATACGGATAGGTGATCGTCAGGTCGTCGGGGTTGGTCATGTTCGAGCTGGAGGGGCTCAGTTGGATTCCGGGATCGGTTTCCGACCATTCAGGCTGGAAGGGGATCACCTGTTTGTTGCTCAGGGTCACCGACTGCCATTCCAGTGCATGGGGAAACGGGAATTCGGTGGGGTAGTTGAAGCTGAACGGAAAGATCGGCTGCAGGTCGGTCAGGTAGTCGGAACTGGCGGTTTTGCGCAGCACGAAGAGGCCGTTGATATAGGTGTCGGCCAGGGCCTGGGGACTGGGGTAGTGCTTGAGCAGTGCCAGGGCATCGTCGCTGTATTCGGTTTCGATGGGCTTGTCCCGCAGGCGCAGGCGGGCCCGTTCGAGCAACAGCAGGGAGCCGCCGAGGTCGGCCACGGCATCCTTGAGCTTGGGGTCTTGCAGGGTGTCGAGGGTTTTTTCGAACTGTGCGGTCCTTTCCTCGAGGCTGGCTTGGTGTGGCTTGTCTTTGGGGGAGCAGCCGCTCATCAGCAGAGCCACCGATAGCCCGAGGCAACCCAGGGGAAGTCGCAAATCCATTGTTCAGTTTTCCTGTACACAGTGCACACGCGATGTCGTTGATGCCGACACTAGCAGAAAATCGCCCTGGCGCAGCTGTCCCTATGTTGAACGAGCGCCTGTGGAGGGCTTTTTCCCTCGGGTTTTGGCGCTGGTATACTCGCGGCCATTTTCAGTTGGTATGAGATCCATGGAACGTTTTATCGAAAATACGATGTATGCCTCGCGCTGGCTGCTGGCACCGATTTACCTCGGACTGTCCCTGGGCCTGCTGGCCCTGGCGCTGAAGTTCTTCCAGGAAGTGTTTCACGTCATCCCCAACGTCTTTGCCATGGCCGAGGCCGACCTGATCCTGGTGCTGCTGTCGCTGATCGACATGGCGCTGGTGGGTGGCCTGCTGGTGATGGTGATGATTTCCGGCTACGAGAATTTCGTGTCGCAGATGGACATCGATGAGGGCAAGGAAAAGCTCAGTTGGTTGGGCAAGATGGACTCCACGTCGTTGAAGATGAAGGTGGCGGCGTCGATCGTGGCGATTTCCTCGATTCACCTGCTGCGGGTGTTCATGGATGCCAAGAACGTCGATCCGGTGCACCTGCAATGGTATGTGATCATCCACATGACCTTTGTCGTGTCGGCCTTTGCAATGGGCTACCTGGACAAGCTGACCAAGCACTGACCCCGCTGTGCTTGTGTGCTAGTCTGCTGGCCCTTTTTGGTTCCGGGTGCGTGGGGCAATACCTTGTTCGACAGGTGTTTCCCGCCGCAGCCCACAGCGGAGCAGTGTTATGTCCGAAGTAAATCTGTCCACCGACGAAACCCGCGTCAGCTACGGTATCGGCCGTCAGTTGGGTGACCAACTGCGTGATAACCCGCCGCCGGGCGTAAGTCTCGATGCGATCCTGACCGGCCTGACCGACGCTTTCCACGGCCAGCCAAGCCGCGTGGGCCAGGAAGAGCTGTCCGCCAGCTTCAAGGTGATCCGCGAAGTCATGCAGGCTGAAGCCGCTGCCAAGGCTGAAGCCGCGGCGGGCGCCGGTCTGGAATTCCTGGCGGAAAACGCCAAGCGTGAGGGTATCACCACCCTGGCTTCCGGCCTGCAGTTCGAAGTGCTGACCCAGGGCGAGGGCGCCAAGCCATCCCGTGAGGACACCGTGCGTACCCACTACCACGGCACCCTGATCGACGGCACCGTGTTCGACAGCTCCTACGAGCGCGGCCAGCCAGCCGAATTCCCGGTCGGTGGCGTGATCGCCGGCTGGACCGAGGCACTGCAACTGATGAATGCCGGTAGCAAATGGCGTCTGTACGTGCCGAGCGAGCTGGCTTATGGCGCGCAGGGCGTAGGCGGCATTCCGCCGCACAGCGTACTGGTGTTCGACGTCGAGCTGCTCGACGTTCTGTAAGTACCGCGCGACTGCTGTCACCGCTGTACTGTAGGAGCAGGGCTTACCCGCGAAGAGGCCGTCAATATTGCCAAAAGCTTCGCGGGCAAGCCACGCTCCTACAGTACGGTGTCGGCAGGGATAGGCGCGTCATAACTGGATCTTGGCATCCGGCTCCCCACTCGGGCGCAACGCCCGCGCATAGCAGAACAGAAACAGGTTCCGCACCAGTTCCTTGAGCACCAGCGGCTCGCTGGAACTCAAGCCGTTGACGTCCAGGTCGCCCTGGTCCTGCAGCTCGTTCAAGGCTTCTTCCTCCAGTACCGCACAGACCTCTCCCGTTTCCCGATGCAGGATGCGCAGGTAAGGGTGTGGGCGGTCCAGCCAGGCATCGATCAAATAAGTCATGGTCTCATCTCCTTGATGGGTTTCAATGAGAATAATTCTTATTCAAAGAATAGCAAGTGCCTATTGGCCGATAGGGGAGTTTTCTGTAGGGGGATTTGTCTGAGGTCAAGGAAGGCGGGGGATGAAAGCTGACGTAATCCTGGTCCCTGCAACCAGGGCTGGCGCGGACCTTTGTAGGAGCCGGCTTGCCGGCGATGGGGCCGCAAGCCTTGCATCGCCTGGTCGGACGCTATCGCCGGCAAGCCGGCTCCTACAGGGGAGGGGGGGCTTCAGACCTTCCGGACGAACTCGGACTTGAGTTTCATCGGGCCGATGCCGTCGATCTTGCAGTCGATGTCGTGGTCGCCATCGCACAGACGGATGTTCTTGACCTTGGTGCCGACCTTGACCACCAGGGAGGTGCCCTTGACCTTCAGGTCCTTGATCACGGTGATGGTGTCGCCGTCTTGCAGGACGTTGCCCACGGAGTCCTTTTTCACGGTGTCGTCGCTGGTGGCTTCGGCTTCGCCGCCGGCAGACCACTCATGGGCGCATTCGGGGCAGACCAGTTGGGTGCCGTCTTCGTAGGTGAATTCGGAATTGCATTTCGGGCAGGGTGGCAACGTGCTCACTAAGGCTCCTTGGTTTCGGGAAGGCGAAAAGCGCACATTATATAGGGTTTTAGCCGCGGGAGGGGGAGGGTAGGTTGACGCAGAACCTTGTAGGAGCAGGGCTTGCCCGCGAAGCTTTTGGCGGCCTCAAGGGCCCTTTCGCGGGCAAGCCCTGCTCCTACAGGTTCGGGTTGTTTTCAGGAAAGTAGGCAATCAGTGAGTACGGGCGACCGCAAACTCGCTCAGTTCCACCAGGGCATCGCGGTATTCGCTCGCCGGCAGCGCTTCCAGGCAGGCAATCGCCCGTGCCACGTAGTCGCGGGCCAGTTGCGCGGTGTAGTCCAGGGAGCCGGAGGCCTGTACGGCTTCGCGAATGCTTTCCAGGTCTTCGATACCGCCTTTCTGGATCGCCTGGCGCACCAGGGCCGCCTGTTCCGGCGTGCCTTCGCGCATGGTGTAGATCAGCGGCAGGGTCGGCTTGCCTTCGGCCAGGTCGTCGCCGACGTTCTTGCCCAGGGTCTCGGCATCGCCTTTGTAGTCCAGCAGGTCGTCCACCAACTGGAACGCAACACCCAGGTGGTCGCCAAAGGTGCGCAGCGCTTCGGTCTGCTCCGGCGTGGCCTGGCACAGGGCCGCGGCGCTGTGGGTCGAGGCTTCGAAGAGCATCGCGGTCTTGCCGCGGATGACTTCCATATAGGTTTCTTCAGTGGTGCTGGCGTCGCGGACCTTGGACAACTGCAACACTTCGCCTTCGGCGATGATGCGGGTGGCCTGTGAAAGAATCTTCATCACCGGCATCGAGTCCAGCTCGACCATCATTTCGAAGGAGCGCGAGTACAGGAAGTCGCCCACCAGCACACTCGGGGCGTTGCCCCACATGGCGTTGGCGGTGGAGCGACCACGGCGCATGCCGGACATGTCGACCACGTCGTCGTGCAGCAGGGTGGCGGTGTGCAGGAACTCGATGGTGGCGGCGAGCAGGCGCAGGTCGTCGCCTTCGCGGCCCAGGGCCTTGCCACACAGCAACACCAATAAAGGACGCAGGCGTTTGCCCCCGGCCGAGGTGATGTAATCGCCGATTTTCGAGACCAGCGGCACCCGGGAAGTCAACTGCTTCTTGATGATGCCGTCGACGGCGCTAAAATCGTCCGCCACCGCGCGGTAGAAAGCTTGGGGTTGCATCAGCGGGAGTCGCTCCAGAAGGGTTGCGCGGCATGCTAGGGCGGGGGGTCTGTGCTGTCAAGGTACGCGGTCTACGGGCTTGCAATGGCCAGATGGCTTGCGTACAATCGCGCACCCTGAACTTCCTGGGCAGCACCTGCCTTACGCAATTGCATCTGGGCCGTTCCAGCCCCATGCAGCCATGCCAGCCAATACCTTTACCTATAAAGCGCTGGGTGAGCAGGATTATCGGAGAAATACCATGTCTTACGCAGTAATCGTTACCGGCGGCAAGCAGTACAAAGTCGCTCCAGGTGAATACCTGAAGATCGAGAAACTGGAAATCGCCACCGGCGAATCCGTTACCTTTGATCGCGTTCTGTTGGTCGCCAATGGCGATGACGTGAACATCGGCGCTCCAGTTGTTGCGGGCGCTACCGTTGTGGCTGAAGTGATCTCCCAAGGTCGTCACGATAAAGTCCGCATCATCAAGTTCCGTCGTCGTAAGCACCACATGAAGCGTATGGGCCACCGTCAGTGGTACACCGAGATCAAAATCACCGGTATTCAGGCTTAATTTCAGCCTAATCCCCTTTTTGGAGAATTGAACTCATGGCACACAAAAAAGCTGGTGGTAGTACCCGTAACGGTCGCGACTCAGAAGCCAAGCGCCTTGGCGTGAAGATGTATGGCGGCCAGGCTATCAAAGCGGGCAACATCATCGTGCGTCAGCGCGGCACCCAATTCCACGCCGGTTACGGCGTTGGCATGGGTAAAGATCACACTCTCTTCGCTAAAGTCGAAGGCGTGATCAAGTTTGAAGTAAAAGGCGCGTTCAACCGCCGTTACGTGAGCATCATCGCGGCTTAATCGCGAGGATGCTGGAGAAGCCCCGTCTTGCGACGGGGCTTTTTCGTTTGTGGGGTGAGTCTCTTGCAAAGCTGTTTGTATGGGCTGTCGGCGCTGGATTTTTCGGTCGTTGATTGAGGTCGCCGCGCTCATCTTTGCAAGAGTCTTATACTTGTGATTTTTCAGCTCGTCCTGGTGGCGAGAGGCGTGTGTTATGAAGTTCGTTGATGAAGTATCGATTCGCGTAAAAGCTGGCGACGGCGGCAACGGTTGCATGAGTTTCCGTCGGGAAAAATTCATCGAAAACGGCGGTCCCAACGGCGGTGACGGTGGTGACGGCGGCTCGATCTATATGGTCGCCGACGAAAACCTCAATACCCTGGTGGATTATCGCTATACCCGGCACTTCGATGCCGAGCGCGGTTCCAATGGCGGCAGCACCGACTGCACCGGCAAGAAGGGTGAGGATCTGGAGCTGCGCGTGCCGGTCGGCACCACGGTGATCGATTCCGCCACCCAGGAAGTCATCGGTGACCTGGTCAAGGCTGGTCAGCGCCTGCTGGTGGTCCATGGCGGCTGGCACGGCCTGGGCAACAGCCGTTTCAAATCCAGCACCAACCGTGCGCCGCGCCAGACTACGCCGGGCAAGCCGGGCGAGCAGCGCGACCTCAAGCTGGAAATGAAGGTGTTGGCGGACGTCGGCCTGCTGGGCTTGCCGAACGCCGGTAAAAGTACCTTTATCCGTTCGGTCTCGGCCGCCAAGCCGAAGGTGGCGGATTATCCGTTCACCACCCTGGTGCCGAACCTGGGTGTGGTCAGCGTCGACCGCTGGAAGAGCTTTGTCATCGCCGACATCCCGGGTTTGATCGAGGGTGCTTCCGGTGGTGCCGGTCTGGGGATTCGCTTCCTCAAGCACTTGGCGCGCACGCGTTTGCTGCTGCACCTCGTCGACATGGCGCCGCTGGATGACAGCAGTGCGCCGGATGCCGCCGAAGTGATCGTCAATGAGCTGACCAAGTTCAGCCCGTCCCTGGCTGAGCGTGATCGCTGGCTGGTGCTGAATAAGTGCGACCAGATCCTCGAGGAAGAGCACGAGGAGCGGGTCAAGGAAGTGGTCGAGCGCCTGCAGTGGACCGGTCCGGTCTATGTGATCTCGGCGATTGCCAAGGAAGGGACCGAGCGCCTGACCCGCGACATCATGCGCTACCTGGAAGATCGTCTCGATCGTCTGGCCAATGACCCTGCCTATGCCGACGAGCTGCGTGATCTCGATCAGCGCATCGAAGATGAGGCGCGTGCCCAGTTGCAGGCCCTGGATGACCAGCGTGCCCTGCGCCGCAGCGGCGTCAAGAGCGTCCACGACATCGGCGACGATGACTGGGATGAAGAAGATGTCGATGACGAAGATGGCCCGGAAATCATCTACGTGCGCGACTGATGTTGCCGCATGTTGTGCGGATTGGCCGCTGCTCGAGGGTGAGCGGGCGGTCTATCTGACGGGTGGCGGTGTTATCATCGTCATCAGCCTGTTCCACCTGGCGCCGCTCATTCGAGCGGCGTTCTGGTTTCTGGGAACCGGCTACCCTGAACAATCGCATGGGCAGTGCTCGGTCGTGCTGCCCGCAAGCCAAGGTTGAAAGATGATGCGGAGCAAGGTGACAGGTGCGCAGCGTTGGGTCGTGAAGATCGGCAGCGCACTGCTGACGGCGGACGGCAAGGGTCTGGATCGCGCCGCAATGGGGGTCTGGGTCGAGCAGATGGTGGCGTTGCATGAGGCGGGCGTCGAGCTGGTGCTGGTGTCTTCCGGTGCGGTGGCGGCGGGTATGAGTCGTCTGGGTTGGACGGTGCGACCGACGGCCATGCACGAGTTGCAGGCCGCCGCCGCCATTGGTCAGATGGGCCTGGTGCAGGCCTGGGAATCGAGCTTTGCCGAGCATGGCCGGCATACCGCGCAGATCCTGCTGACCCATGACGATCTGTCCGACCGCAAGCGCTACCTCAATGCGCGCAGCACCTTGCGGGCGCTGGTGGAGCTCAAGGTCATCCCGGTGATCAACGAGAACGACACCGTGGTCACCGATGAGATCCGTTTTGGCGACAACGACACCCTGGCGGCGCTGGTGGCCAACCTGGTGGAGGCGGACCTGCTGGTGATTCTCACGGATCGCGATGGCATGTTCGACGCCGATCCGCGCAACAACCCCGATGCCCAGTTGATTTATGAAGCCCGAGCCGATGATCCGGCCTTGGATGCGGTGGCGGGCGGTACCGGTGGTGCGCTGGGGCGTGGCGGTATGCAGACCAAGCTGCGCGCGGCGCGGCTGGCGGCGCGTTCCGGGGCGCACACGATCATTGTCGGCGGGCGCCTGGAGCGGGTGCTGGATCGCCTGAAGGCGGGCGAGCGCATCGGCACCTTGCTGTCGCCTGAGCGTGGCATGCTGGCGGCGCGCAAGCAGTGGCTGGCCGGGCATCTGCAGACCCGTGGCACGCTGGTGCTTGATGACGGCGCGGTGAATGCGCTGGCGCGGGATCACAAGAGTTTGCTGCCGGTGGGCGTGAAGCTGGTCCAGGGTAGCTTCCGGCGTGGTGAGATGGTGGTGTGCGTGGCGTCGGACGGTCGTGAGATCGCTCGTGGGCTGGCGAACTACAGTGCGCTTGAGGCGCAGAAGATTATCGGGCAGCCGTCGGATGCGATTGTCGGTGTGCTGGGGTATATGGCGGAGCCTGAACTGGTTCACCGCGATAACCTGATTCTGGTGTGATGGATTGAGGGAGAGGGCTATGGGTATCGCAAAGGGATTGTTGGGATTGCTGCTGGCGATGCCATTGCTGGCGTCGGCGGAAGAGATTGGTCAGGTGTCGACGGTCTTCAAGTTTGTCGGGCCGAACGATCGTATCGTGGTCGAGGCGTTTGATGATCCCAAGGTCGAGGGCGTGACCTGCTACCTGTCTCGGGCCAAGACCGGCGGCTTGAAAGGTGGTTTGGGGTTGGCCGAGGATCGTGCCGAGGCATCGCTGGCCTGTCGTCAGGTCGGGCCGATTCGTTTCAGTGGTGAGTTGAAGGATGGCGAGGAGGTGTTCAAGGAGCGCACCTCGCTGGTGTTCAAGACCATGCAGGTGGTGCGTTTCCTCGACAAGAAGCGCAATACCCTGGTGTATCTGGTCTATAGCGATCGCTTGATCGAAGGTAGTCCGCAGAATGCGGTGACGGCGATTCCGATCCTGCCTTGGCCGCATCAGTAAGGTATTGGGGTGGTAATTGTGTTGTCTGGTTCTGGCGTCGAACGCGAACCTGTAAAAGTAGGGTTTGTCGGGATGCCGCACCGCCGCGAAGCTTTTGGCGATCTTGATGGCCTCTTCGCGGGCAAGCCCTGCTCCTACAGATTGGTGTGATTTTCTGTAGGGAGTGTCGGAATTGCAGGCAATAAAAAACCGACCCTGGGGTCGGTTTTTTAACAAGCGTGTCGCTTAGGCTGCAGCAGCAAGGTTCAGGGCCTTGATGTGGCCGTTCAAACGACCCTTGTGACGAGCGGCCTTGTTCTTGTGGATGATGCCTTTATCGGCCATACGGTCGATAACAGGAACAGCCAGAACATAAGCGGCTTGAGCTTTGGCAGCGTCTTTTGCGTCGATGGCTTTAACTACATTCTTGATGTAGGTACGAACCATGGAACGCAGGCTGGCGTTGTGGCTGCGACGCTTCTCAGCCTGTTTTGCACGTTTTTTGGCGGAAGGTGTGTTGGCCACCGTCGAGCTCCTCGAAAGACTTTTTAGGAAATAGCAAACAAAATAGGCCGCGAATCATGCCGATGAGTTGATGTCTTGTCAAGGGCGGGTGATGCGTTCCGCTGAGTGGTCGATCTTGAAGTGACGGGTGATTTATTTCCGGCGCCTGACCTGTAAACTCGCGAGCTTTGGCTCTGTGCTGTTGCGGCGCGGAGTATCGCACAACTGGGCGCTTTGTTCGCCTGCTCTTTCTCCAAAGGCGCACACTCTTTTAATGAATCTGCTCAAATCGTTGGCTGCCGTCAGCTCTATCACGATGATTTCCCGGGTTCTGGGCTTCGTTCGCGATACGATTATCGCGCGTATCTTCGGGGCCGGAATGGCCACCGATGCCTTCTTTATTGCCTTCAAACTGCCCAACCTGCTGCGGCGGATCTTTGCCGAGGGCGCGTTTTCCCAAGCTTTCGTGCCGATCCTGGCGGAATACAAGAGCCAGCAGGGCGAGGAGGCGACCCGGACCTTTATCGCTTATGTCAGCGGCCTGCTGACCCTGGTGCTGGCGTTGGTGACTGTGCTGGGCATGGTCGCCGCGCCCTGGGTGATCTGGGCCACGGCCCCGGGTTTCACCGACACGCCGGAGAAGTTCAAGCTGACCTCCGACCTGCTGCGGGTGACGTTCCCTTATATATTGCTGATCTCGCTGTCCTCCCTGGCGGGGGCGATCCTCAATACCTGGAACCGTTTTTCAGTGCCGGCCTTCGTGCCGACGCTGCTGAACGTGAGCATGATCATTTTTGCCCTGTTCCTGACGCCGTACTTTGACCCGCCGGTCATGGCCCTGGGTTGGGCGGTGCTGGCCGGTGGCCTGGCCCAACTGCTCTACCAACTGCCGAGCCTGAAAAAGGTCGGCATGCTGGTGCTGCCACGTCTGAGTCTGCGTGACGCCGGCGTCTGGCGGGTAATGAAGCAGATGCTGCCGGCGATTCTCGGGGTCTCGGTGAGCCAGATCTCACTGATCATCAACACCATCTTCGCCTCTTTCCTGGTGGCGGGCTCGGTGTCCTGGATGTACTACGCCGACCGCTTGATGGAGTTGCCGTCCGGGGTGCTCGGTGTGGCCCTGGGCACCATTCTGTTGCCGATCCTGTCGAAAACCTATGCCAGCAAGGACCGCCACGAGTATTCGCGGATTCTCGACTGGGGCCTGCGCCTGTGCTTCGTGCTGGTGCTGCCGTGCTCCCTGGCGCTGGCGATTCTCTCCGAGCCGCTGACGGTGGCGCTGTTCCAGTACGGCCAGTTCAGTGCCTTTGATGCTTCCATGACCCAGCGTGCGCTGGTGGCCTACTCCCTGGGCTTGCTGGGCATCATCATGATCAAGGTGCTGGCGCCGGGCTTCTACGCGCAGCAGAACATTCGCACGCCGGTGAAAATCGCGATTTTCACCCTGACGGTCACGCAACTGCTCAACCTGGTCTTTATCGGCCCATTGGCCCATGCCGGGCTGGCGCTGGCGATCAGTGCCGGGGCTTGTATCAACGCCGGGCTGCTGTTCTGGCAATTGCGCAAGCAACAACTCTTTGTGCCGCAGCCGGGCTGGGGCGTCTATCTGCTGAAGCTGGTGCTGGCGGTGGCGGTGATGTCGGCGGTATTGCTGGGGTTGATGCACATCATGCCGGCCTGGGACCAGGGGCACATGCTCGAGCGTTTCCTGCGTTTGGGTGGGTTGGTGGTGGCCGGTGTGCTGGCCTATTTCGCCATGCTGGCGGCGATGGGTCTGCGTTTGCGGCATTTCAATCGCAAATCATTGACGTAGCTCGGGGTGCCCCCGAGAGGGGGCGCGCAAGAGAGTTTTGTCGGTTCGATCGATTTGGGTGCTGCTGTTGCCTGTCGTCGGCCGCCGGGTGTGGTTATAATCGACCACTTTATGAGCAAGAAGCGCGTTATGCAGCTGGTTCGAGGCCTTCACAACCTGCGCCCCCGGCATCGGGGCTGCGTCGCCACCATTGGCAACTTTGACGGTGTTCACCGTGGTCACCAGGCTATTCTGGCCCGACTGCGTGAGCGTGCGCTGGAGTTGGGTGTACCCAGCTGCGTGGTGATTTTCGAGCCGCAGCCCCGCGAATTCTTTGCTCCGGACACCGCGCCGGCACGTCTGGCGCGCTTGCGCGACAAGCTGAAACTGCTGGCCGCCGAGGGCGTCGACCGGGTTCTGTGCCTGGCCTTCAACCAGCGCCTGAGCAAACTCAGCGCCGCAGAGTTCGTCGATACCATCCTGGTGGACGGTCTCGGCGTGCAGCATCTGGAGGTCGGCGACGATTTCCGCTTCGGCTGTGATCGCGTCGGCGATTTCGAGTTCCTGCAACAGGCGGGCAGCGCCCGGGGTTTCACCGTCGAGGCGGCGCAGACCGTCGAGCTCGATGGCCTGCGGGTCAGCAGCACCCAGGTACGTAATGCCCTGGCGGCGGCTGACTTCGCCTTGGCCGAGCGCTTGCTCGGTCGCCCGTTCCGGATTGCCGGACGGGTGCTGCATGGCCAGAAGCTGGCGCGCCAACTGGGCACGCCGACCGCCAACGTGCAGCTCAAGCGCCGTCGCGTGCCGTTGACCGGGGTTTACCTGGTCAGCGTCGAGATCGACGGCCAGCCGTGGCCGGGCGTCGCCAATATCGGTGTGCGGCCCACGGTTTCAGGGGATGGCAGTGCCCACCTGGAAGTGCACCTGCTGGATTTTACCGGTGATCTGTATGACCGGCGTTTGACCGTGGTTTTCCACCACAAGCTGCGCGATGAGCAGCGATTCGCCTCCCTGGAGGCGCTCAAGACGGCGATCAATGCGGACGTCGCCGCCGCCCGTGCCCACTGGCAGGGTTCACCGCTTAAAAAGAGCCTGAAATGACCGACTACAAAGCCACGCTTAACCTTCCGGACACCGCCTTCCCGATGAAGGCCGGCCTGCCACAGCGCGAACCGCAGATTCTGCAGCGCTGGGACAGCATTGGCCTGTACGGGAAGTTGCGCGAGATTGGCAAGGATCGTCCGAAGTTCGTTCTTCACGACGGTCCTCCGTATGCCAACGGTACGATCCACATCGGTCATGCGCTGAACAAGATTCTCAAGGACATGATCATCCGGTCCAAGACCCTGGCCGGCTTCGATGCCCCTTATGTGCCGGGTTGGGACTGTCATGGCCTGCCGATCGAGCACAAGGTCGAAGTGACCCATGGCAAGAACCTGGGCGCGGACAAGACCCGCGAACTGTGCCGTGCCTACGCCACCGAGCAGATCGAAGGGCAGAAGTCCGAATTTATCCGCCTGGGTGTGCTCGGCGACTTCGCCAACCCCTACAAGACCATGGACTTCAAGAACGAGGCCGGTGAAATCCGCGCACTCGCCGAAATCGTCAAGGGCGGTTTCGTGTTCAAGGGCCTCAAGCCGGTGAACTGGTGCTTCGATTGCGGTTCGGCCCTGGCTGAAGCCGAAGTCGAATACCAGGACAAGAAGTCCTCGACCATCGACGTGGCCTTCCCGATTGCCGACCAGGACAAGCTGGCCGCCGCATTTGGCCTGCCGTCGCTGGCCAAGCCGGCGGCGATCGTGATCTGGACCACCACCCCGTGGACCATCCCGGCCAACCAGGCGCTGAACGTCCACCCGGAATTCAACTACGCCCTGGTGGATGTCGGTGACCGCCTGCTGGTACTGGCTGAGGAGCTGGTCGAATCATGCCTGGCGCGCTACAAACTCGAAGGCTCGGTACTGGCCATTGCCAAGGGCGAAGCCCTGGAACTGATCAACTTCCGTCACCCGTTCTATGACCGTCTGTCGCCGGTGTACCTGGCCGACTACGTCGAGCTGAGTGCCGGTACCGGTATCGTTCACTGCTCCCCGGCCTACGGCGAGGACGACTTCAAGATCTGCAAGCAGTACGGCATGGTCAACGATGAGATCCTCAACCCGGTGCAGAGCAACGGCGTGTATGCCGAGTCCCTGGAGTTCTTCGGCGGCCAGTTCATCTTCAAGGCCAACGCGGGCATCGTCGACAAGCTGAGCGAAGTCGGCTCGCTGTTGCATACCGAAACCATCAGCCACAGCTACATGCACTGCTGGCGCCACAAGACCCCGCTGATCTACCGCGCCACCGCGCAGTGGTTTATCGGCATGGACAAGGCCCCGGTGGCCGGCGATACCCTGCGTGAGCGGGCACTCAAGGCCATCGAAGAGACCCAGTTCGTCCCGGCCTGGGGCCAGGCGCGCCTGCACTCGATGATCGCCAACCGTCCGGACTGGTGCATCTCCCGCCAGCGCAACTGGGGTGTGCCGATCCCGTTCTTCCTCAACAAGGAAAGCGGCGAGCTGCACCCGCGTACCGCCGAGCTGATGGAGCAGGTGGCCCAGCGCGTCGAAGTCGAAGGCATCGAAGCCTGGTTCAAGATGGACGCCGCCGAGTTGCTGGGCGACGAAGCGCCGCTGTACGACAAGATCAGCGACACCCTCGACGTCTGGTTCGATTCCGGCACCACCCACTGGCACGTGCTGCGCGGTTCGCACCCGATGGGCCATGAGAGCGGTCCACGGGCCGACCTCTACCTGGAAGGCTCGGACCAGCATCGCGGCTGGTTCCACTCGTCCTTGCTGACCGGTTGCGCCATCGACAACCACGCGCCTTACCGCGAACTGCTGACCCACGGTTTCACCGTCGACGAGGCCGGTCGCAAGATGTCCAAGTCGTTGGGCAACGTGATCGCGCCGCAGAAAGTCAACGACACCCTGGGGGCCGACATCATGCGCCTGTGGGTCGCCTCGACCGATTACTCGGGCGAGATGGCGGTCTCCGACCAGATCCTGCAACGCAGCGCCGACGCCTACCGGCGTATCCGCAACACCGCGCGTTTCCTGCTCTCCAACCTGAGTGGCTTCAACCCGGCCACCGACCTGTTGCCGGCCGACGAGATGCTCGCCCTGGACCGTTGGGCCGTGGACCGCGCGCTGTTGCTGCAACGGGAGCTGGAACTGCACTACGGCGAATACCGTTTCTGGAACGTCTACTCCAAGGTACACAACTTCTGCGTGCAGGAGCTGGGCGGTTTCTACCTCGACATCATCAAGGATCGCCAGTACACCACCGGCGCCAACAGCAAGGCCCGGCGTTCCTGCCAGACCGCGCTGTACCACATCAGCGAGGCGCTGGTGCGCTGGATCGCGCCGATCCTGGCTTTCACCGCCGACGAGCTGTGGCAGTACCTGCCGGGCGAGCGCAACGAGTCGGTCATGCTGAATACCTGGTATGAAGGCCTCAGCGAGCTGCCGGAAGGCTTCGAGCTGGACCGCGCCTACTGGGAGCGGATCATGGCGGTCAAGGTCGCGGTCAACAAGGAGATGGAAAACCTGCGGGCGGCCAAGGCCATCGGCGGCAACCTGCAGGCCGAAGTGACCCTGTTCGCAGAAGAGGCCCTGGTGGCCGACCTGGGCAAGCTGAGCAACGAACTGCGTTTTGTCCTGATCACTTCCACCGCGACCGTTGCGCCATTGGCGCTGGCTCCGGCGGATGCGGTGGTCACTGAAGTCGCCGGGCTCAAGCTCAAGGTGGTCAAGTCCGCCCATGCCAAGTGCGCCCGTTGCTGGCATCACCGCGAGGATGTCGGGGTCAACCCGGAGCATCCGGAAATCTGCGGTCGTTGCGTGGACAATATCAGCGGCGAAGGCGAGGTGCGCCACTATGCCTAATACCAGTGCCGGCCGTTTCGGCCGCCTGGGCTGGCTGTGGTTGAGCGTGCTGGTCCTGGTCATCGACCAGGTCAGCAAGCTTCACTTCGCAAGCTCGCTGTCCCTGTACCAGCAGATCGTGATCATCCCCGATTACTTCAGCTGGACCCTGGCCTACAACACCGGCGCGGCCTTCAGCTTCCTGGCTGAAAGCTCCGGCTGGCAGCGCTGGCTGTTCGCGCTGATCGCGCTGGTGGTCAGCGCGGTACTGGTGGTCTGGCTCAAGCGCCTGGGACGCAACGAAACCTGGCTGGCGATTGCGCTGGCGCTGGTGCTCGGCGGTGCCCTGGGCAACCTGTATGACCGCATGGCCCTGGGTCACGTGATCGATTTCGTCCTGGTGCACTGGCAGAACCGCTGGTACTTCCCGGCGTTCAACTTTGCCGACAGCGCCATCAGCGTCGGCGCGGTGATGCTGGCGCTGGATATGTTCAAGAGTAAAAAGTCCGGAGAACCCGTTCATGACTGAACACGCAGTGGCTGAGCAACGCATCGGTCAGAACACCCAGGTCACCTTGCATTTCGCCTTGCGCCTGGAAAACGGCGACACTGTCGACAGCACGTTCGACAAGGCCCCGGCGACCTTCAAGGTCGGCGACGGCAACCTGCTGCCGGGCTTCGAGGTGGCGTTGTTCGGCTTCAAGGCCGGTGACAAGCGTAACCTGACCGTGGCCCCGGAAAATGCCTTCGGCCAGCCGAACCCGCAGAATGTGCAGGTCATCCCGCGTTCGCAGTTCCAGGACATGGAACTGTCGGAAGGTTTGCTGGTGATCTTCAACGATGCGGCCAATACCGAGCTGCCGGGTGTGGTGAAGGCGTTCGACGACGCCCAGGTGACCGTCGACTTCAACCACCCGCTGGCGGGCAAGACCCTGACCTTCGATGTCGAGATCATCGAGGTCAAGGCGCTTTAATATTTCCCCTTGCGCGCAAGACACGAGGCACAGCATGCATATCAAACTCGCCAACCCCCGTGGCTTCTGCGCCGGCGTGGACCGGGCGATCGAAATCGTCAACCGGGCCCTGGAAGTCTTCGGCCCGCCGATCTACGTGCGCCATGAAGTGGTCCACAACAAATTTGTCGTCGAAGACCTGCGCGCCCGTGGCGCCATCTTCGTCGAAGAGTTGGAGCAGGTCCCGGATGACGTGATCGTGATCTTCAGTGCCCACGGCGTTTCCCAGGCCGTGCGCACGGAAGCCTCGGGTCGTGGCCTGAAGGTGTTCGACGCGACCTGTCCGCTGGTGACCAAGGTGCATATCGAAGTGGCGCGCTACAGCCGCGACGGTCGTGAATGCATCCTGATCGGCCATGCCGGTCACCCGGAAGTCGAAGGCACCATGGGCCAGTACGACGACGCCAACGGCGGTTCGATCTACCTGGTGGAGGACGAGAAAGACGTCGCCGCCTTGCAGGTGCGCAACCCGGAAAAACTGGCGTTCGTGACCCAGACCACCTTGTCCATGGACGACACCAGCCGTGTGATCGATGCCCTGCGGGCGCGCTTCCCGGCCATTGGCGGGCCGCGCAAGGACGACATTTGCTACGCCACGCAGAACCGCCAGGACGCGGTCAAGCAACTGGCGGACGAATGCGATGTGGTGTTGGTGGTGGGCAGCCCGAACAGCTCCAACTCCAATCGCCTGCGCGAGCTGGCCGAGCGCATGTCGACGCCGGCCTACCTGATCGACGGTGCCGAAGACCTGCAGCGCAGCTGGTTCGACGGTGTCGAGCGGATTGGCATCACCGCCGGGGCTTCGGCACCGGAAGTGCTGGTGCGTGGCGTGATCCAGCAGCTCCAGGCCTGGGGCGCGACCGGTGCCGACGAGTTGGCCGGGCGTGAGGAGAATGTGACCTTCTCCATGCCCAAGGAACTACGCGTTCGCTCCTTGCTGTAAGCCCGGGGAGGCGCAGAGTGCCTCGGGTATTGCTCTTTTTTCGAGCCTGATCCGACCGGTTGCTGCCAGGATCACCTGATGGTGGCTGACCGGCTGGTCCCTGGCGCAGATATGCAGTGTGCCGCCCATTGAGGTGCTGTTGTTCGGGTTGAGCCATCCGACAGAGGTGAAGCGGACAAACTGCGTGAGCCACCGGTTGCCTCTGATCGGTGTCAGTCCGTCGCCATGTCGTTCAACCAGCACCGGGTTGTCCGGATCCAGGTGGCCTTGCCCACTGCGGTCGACAATGATCCGCCAGCCTCGACTCCAATCTTCTTCCAGGGCATACATGACGACCGCCTGCTGGCGTAGAATCGCCTCGGTTCTCGCCATTTGCAGGCCATTGGCCAGTTCGTCGGCGCTTATCTGGCGCCGCTGTGAGGCGATCAGTTCGCTGAATGCCGGGCTGGCGAGTTGGGCAAGAATGCCGATGACGGCAAGACCAATCAGTAACTGAACAAGGCTGAATCCTTTCTGATCCATCTGGGCTCCCTCCTGGAGACTGAGTGTTTCGGCGCGATCCGGGCGCTGATCCTGGGAAAACAACCGTACGTCCTGATGAAGAATGTTTTAGGTTGTACCGCTAGTTATAGTCGATGGCATCGAGGGATTTCTCATGCGCCGCAGTACTCACGGCTTTACCTTGGTCGAGTTGATGGTCACCCTTGCGGTCTTCGCGATCCTGGTGGCGATTGCCTTGCCGTCGTTCACCAGTTCGATCCAGGGTTCCGAGGCTGATACCGAGGCCAGCGACCTGGTCCGTGGTCTGAATTTCGCGCGGCTCGAGGCCATGAACCGAGGTGTTTCCGTACGTGTCCGGCCGACCACGGCCAACGCGGCCTGGACTACAGACCTGGGGGTTTTGCAGGTGTCGAGCGATGGCGCCAACCCCCAATACATTAGGATCGTACCGGCCATGACCAGCGGCGCGACCCTGGTGGTGACCTCCGGAGTAACCACCCTCGATTTCAATAACCTGGGTGGCTTGTCCGTCCCCGGTTCCGCGGTGGTTTTCACCTATACGCTGGGCACACAAAGCCGCGTGATCAATGTGTGCCTCAATGGCCGGGTTTCATTGGGCGGAGGTTGTTGATGCGACGGACGAGGAGTGCGAGGCAATCAGGGATGACCCTGGTGGAGGTGCTGATTTCGGTGTTGATCCTCGCCATCGGCCTGCTGGGAGCGGCGGCGATTCAGCTCGATGCGCTGATCTACACGGACAGCTCGAAGATGAGAAGCCAGGCCAGCTTCATTGCCTACGACATGATGGACCGTATCCGCGCCAATCCGGATGCGGACTACACCCTGGCCAGCGCCAAAGCTTCCACCGCAACGGCGGCTTCGACAGCAGCCCGTGATGCCGATTTCTATGACTTCAAGACCAATATAAATAATTTTGCCGGGGTTAACGGGGATGGGAACATTGTCGTGAACGGCAGGGCGGTCACTATCGTCATCAACTGGAGTGACCAGCGGGCGGCCAATATGGCCCACGACACGGCAAGTCCCAGTTTCACGCTTAATAGCCGCGTAGCAGTCGATCCGGTAGCCGGGCCATGATCCGTCATAGCAGAGGCTTCGGCCTGATCGAGTTGATGATCGCCATCACCCTGGGACTGATCGTCGTCTTGGGGATTACCCAGATATTCGTCGCGGCCAAGAGTACCTATATCAGCCAGAACAAGGCCGCCGGCATGCAGGAGGATGCGCGCTTTATCCTCAGCAAGATGGTGCAGGAAATTCGTATGGTCGGCATGTTCGGCTGCCTGGCCACCAGCGCCATCAATACCACGGCGGCGGCGGATTTCCTGGCGATTGCCCCCACGCCGATCACTTGGAACAGCGCCAGCAATACCCTGACGCTGGTGACCGCCGATATCGGCGGCAATGGCGGGGCGCCGACCTGGACGATCGTTTCCGATTGTCGCAATACGGCGACGGCCACCCAGGGGGCAGCTACTCCGGCCGCCGGGCAAATGGCCTTCCCCTTGCGCAAGCAGATCTATGCCTTCAGCAACAACCAGATTACCGTCGCCACCGGAGCCAGCCCGGCGGCTGGGCTGGTGAGCAATGTCAGGAGCTTCACCGTCTCCTTTGGTGTCGCGATATCCGCGACCGATATTGCTGTCAGCTCTTACAGCAGCAATCCCGCAGACCCGGCAACCATCCGCAGCGTGCGCCTGCAAATGACCCTGTACGATCCGCTTGGCCAGGTCGCCGATCAGCAGTACAGCGTGGTTGCGGCTCTGCGCAACCGGCTCCAGTAGGTGGACTTCGTATGATGTGCTCGCCCCGAAAGCACCCAGGCTTGAGGTCCGGTCCGCAGCGTGGCATGGCGCTGTTGATCAGCCTGATATTCCTGTTGCTGTTGACCCTGATCGGCATTTCCTCCATGCGCAACGCGACGTTGCAGGAAAAGATGGCCGGGAGCGTGACCTTCCGCAATACCTCGTTCCAGACTGCCGAGGCGGCGCTGCGCACCGGTGAAAGCGCGGTTCAGCAAAGTACCTACGTCCTGGCGGTGTGCACCACCAACGTCACCTGTGCGCCGCCGGCGGAGTCCGCCACGGTATCGGCCGCCGGGACCAATGGCACCTCGGGGGTGACCTGGATCGCCGCCGGCAGCGGCTTCTACGGGGTACAGAACCTAGGTACCACGATGGCGGCGGTCAATGTGCCAAGCAATACCTCGGCGACCCTGTACCGCGTGACGGCAGTGGCCATCAACGGCAATTCGCGGTCAATTGTGGAGAGTGTCTATGCCAAGTATTAAGGCCCGCGAAAGCCGTTTTTCAGCTTGGTCGCGGCGGCTTGTCGGCGCCTTGCTGGGGCTTTATCTGGCGGCGCCGGTGTATGCGTTCACGCCTTCGGACTCACCGCTGTTGAGCGCGGCGGCGGTGGCGCCGAACGTGATGCTGCTGGTGGACGACTCCGGCAGCATGGACAACCTGATCTGGGCCACGGGTTTCGATCAGACGAAGGTCCCCCTGCAGGTCTACAACTGCTATTCCTATTCCAATTGCGGCAGCCTGCAGACACTGGACATGACCAGTGACAACCAGTTCATCGGCAATCTGTATCCGGGTAGTTGCCCGTCCGGTTACAGCGGTTTCACCTTGTCGACCAGCAAAAACGCGAGTGTTTACTGCCTGAAGTTGCCGGACCCGTTGGGGGGCGGCAATACGCGGATCTCCAACAAGTATCTTTACTATCTGATCACCCAGATGACGTCCCTGCAAAAGGACTACACCGACGGAACGATTCCCACCGATTACCGGATCAACGTCGCGCGTAACGTGGCCTCGTCGCTGGTAACCAACAACCGCAACCTGCGTATCGGCCTGGCAACCTTCAACCCGCCGAGTTACTACGACCCGGGGCCCGGCGGTTATATCGTTCGCTCGATCAGCGACCTGTCTCCGGTCAGTGGCACGGTGACGCAGGCCCAGGCCGATACGAACTACAACAACCTGCTGTCCTCGATCGGCACGCTGCGTTCGATCGCCAACACCCCGCTGGCCGAGACCTACTATGAGATCACCCGCTATTTTCGCGGCATGACGCCGTACTACAACTCATCGCCCAGCACCTATACCAGCCCGATTCAGTATCGTTGCCAGAAAAACTACGGCGTGGTGGTCACCGATGGTTTGCCAACCTACGACCGTACCTTCCCGACGAACGATCCCCAGGCCCAGGGCGGCCCCCCCTCACTGCCAAACTGGGATGGCGTCGTCGATGGCAATAACCCCAACGGCGACAATGAAGGGGATACCCTGTACCTCGACGATCTCGCCAAGTTCGCCTACGACATCGATATGCGTTCCGCGGGTAACGACGCAGCCGGGAAGAGCTGGGACAGCCCCGACTTTCCCAAGCAGAACATGTTTACCTACACCGTGGGGCTGACGGCCAGCAACCAGATGCTCGCCAACTCGGCCAACTACGGTCACGGCAAATACTACCTGGCCATCGACCAGGCCGGCTTGAGCACGGCGCTGTCGTCCGCCTTCAGCGATATCACCTCCAAGGCCGGTTCCGGTGGCGGCGGGGCGTCCAATTCGGCGAGCGCGGGGACCGCGACGAGTTATTTCCAGAGCGCCTACGACCCCAAGGACTGGCGCGGCACGATCAAGTCCTATGGCCTCAATACCAACGGCACGGTCAATCTCGCGGCGGTCAACTGGACGACCGACAGCACTATCCTTCCGGGGGCTACCCCACCGCTGTATCAATCCTGGAATACCACCAGCAACGCTGCGATCAGCCTGGCCTTCACGGGTTTTTCCTTAACGCAGCAGACCACCCTCAACCAGAACCTGCCCACGGGTATCCTCGGCACCGATCTGGTGGAGTGGAGCAAAGGCACCAACAAGACGGGTTTGAAGGTGCGTACCGTTTTGCTCGGCGATATCATCAATTCGCCGGTGGTGGTGGCGTTGCCAACCGCGCAGACGGCCTCCGATCTGGTGGGCGACAGCAGCTATACCAGCTACCTGGCCACCAAGGCCACGGGGATGAACAGCAGTCTGGTGGTCAATGCCAACGACGGCTTCTTCAGTGTCATCGACGCGACCAAGGGTACCCGGCTCTATGCCTATATGCCTTCCAGCGTGTTGCCTTCACTGCACTTCATTTCGGACCCGGCTTATGCCGGCGGCACCGGGCACAAATTTCTCAACGACGGTCAGGTAGGGGTCTACGATGCCCAGTTCAGCAACAGTGCCTGGAAGACCGTGGCCCTGGGCGGCGTCGGGGCCGGCGGCAAGGCCTTCTACGCGGTCCAGCTGTACGATGCGTCGGCCGGCAACGTGTACAACGCCCTTTGGGAGATGCGTGCCCCGGATACACCTAACACTGGCAACGCCTTCAATGACCTGGGGTACGCCTATGCCAAACCCGAAGTGGCGAAGCTCTCCGATGGCCGCTGGGCGGCGTTCATCGCCAATGGCTATGGCAGCAACTCCGGGGTGGCGGCCTTGTATGTCGTGGATATTCGCGACGGTTCGCTGATCAGCAAAATAGTGGTCAACACCAGCGACACCACCAATGGCCTGTCCTCGGTGAAGTTGACAGTGAACGCGCAAAACGTGGTGCAGGCCGCCTACGGCGGGGATCTCAAGGGAAACATGTGGAAATTCGACTTGAGTGCCACATCGCCCTCCGGCTGGGGCCTGGCCTTTGCCGGCAGTCCGCTGTTCACGGCGCCGGGCACCACCACCCAGCCGATCACCGCACAGCCGCTGCTGGCGGCCAACCCGGCTGGTGGCACCATGGTGTTTTTTGGTACCGGCAAGTTCAACGAGACCGCGGACAAGCTGAGCAAGGCCGTACAAGGCTTCTATGCCGTCTGGGATGCCGGCGGCAGCACCGGGCAATGGACTGTCAGTAACCTGCAAGCCCAGTCGATTACCGGGCTGTTCACCTCCAACGGCATCCAGTTCTTCACCACCAGCACCAACGCCGTGACCTATCCGACGCAAAAGGGTTGGTACCTGCCGCTGATCTACAACAACGTCGCGGCCGGCGAGCGGGTGATCTACCCGGCACAGATCACCCTCGGTCGGATCATTTTCACCACCGCAGCGGTGGATACCACCGACCCTTGCGTCAGTTTCGGTACCGGCAAGGTGGTGGAATTGGATGCGTTTACCGGCAAGATGCTCAGCTATCCAGTGCTCGATACCAACGGCAGTGGTGTGGTTGATGCCAACGATCTGCAATCCAGCGGCTTTATCTTTTCTGTCGGTATTCCGAATCTGACGAGTATCCTCAACCAATCCACCGCCAAGATTTTCAGCGACTCCAGTGGCGGCACGACCTCCATGGCGGAAAAGGGTGGCGGTGGCAGTCGGCGGATCATGTGGCGACAAATCCAATAGGGAACGCAGCGTATGCAAAAAATCTGTAAAGGCTTCACATTGATCGAGCTCATGATCGTCGTTGCCATTGTCGGTATCCTGGCGGCGGTGGCGTATCCCAGTTACGCCGATTATGTGAAGAGTACGCACCGTTCGGAGATCGCCGGCTTGTTGTCCGAGCAGACCCAGAACCTTGAGCGGTTCTACTCGAAGAACGGTACCTATTCGGGGGCGACGGTCAGTGCCGGCAATACCTATTACACAATTACCCCGACCCTGAATGCCCAGGATTTCACCCTGGCGGCGACGGCGGCGCCCGGGTCGATGATGGTTGGTGACAAGTGTGGTGGTTTCACTATTACTAATACCGGCGCGCTTACCAATCCAGGGGCAACCGCGGGGTTGACGAGCAAAGATTGCTGGGGGCGCTGACCGCCGCTTTCCAGGGCGCAGCCCGCACCGGTTTCTTTTTCTGTTGGATGACTCGATGGCAACGCAACAACACGTGGTAATCATCGGCGGTGGCGTGATTGGCCTGCTGACTGCCTTCAATCTGGCCGCCGAGGTCGGGAAAGTGACGCTGCTCGATCGCTCCGGCCTTGGCCAGGAGTCTTCCTGGGCCGGCGGCGGTATCGTTTCTCCGCTTTACCCTTGGCGCTACAGCCCTGCGGTCACGGCCCTGGCCCATTGGTCCCAGGACTTCTATCCGCAACTGGGCGAGCGCTTGTTCGCCGCCACCGGTGTCGATCCCGAGGTTCACACCACCGGCCTGTACTGGCTCGACCTGGACGACGAAGCCGAGGCCCTGGCCTGGGCCGAACGTGAGCAGCGTCCCCTGAGCGCGGTGGATATCTCGGCGGTTCACGATGCGGTGCCGGTGATGGGCGACGGTTATTCTCGGGCCATCTACATGGCCGATGTCGCCAATGTGCGTAATCCGCGCCTGGTGAAATCCCTCAAGGCAGCCTTGCAGGCCTTGCCCAATGTGACGATTCGCGAGCAGTGCGAAGTCGCCGGGTTTCTCCGTGAAGGCGAGCGCGTAGTCGGCGTACGCACGGCCATGGGTGAGCTGCGTGCCGATCAGGTCGTGCTCTCGGCGGGGGCCTGGAGCGGCGAACTCTTGAGCAGCTTGGGGCTGGCGCTGCCGGTCGAGCCGGTCAAGGGCCAGATGATCCTCTACAAGTGCGCGGCGGATTTTCTCTCGAGCATGGTCCTGGCGAAAGGCCGTTATGCGATTCCCCGGCGTGACGGGCATATCCTGGTGGGCAGCACGCTGGAGCATGAAGGCTTCGACAAGACGCCGACGCTGTCGGCGCTGGAAAGCCTCAAGGCCTCGGCGGTCGAGTTGATTCCTGCGTTGGCGCAGGCTGAGGTGGTCGGGCACTGGGCGGGATTGCGGCCGGGCTCGCCCGAGGGGATTCCCTATATCGGCCGGGTGCCGGGGTTCGAGGGGCTATGGCTGAACTGCGGGCATTATCGCAACGGACTGGTGCTGGCGCCGGCGTCCTGCCAGTTGTTTGCCGATCTGTTGCTGGGGCGTGAGCCGATCATCGATCCGGCGCCTTATGCGCCCGAGGGCCGGATCTGAGGCCTTAATCCAGCCCGAGCTTTTTGAGCCGATAGCGCATCGAACGAAACGACAGGTTCAAGCGCTGGGCCGCCGCCGTGCGGTTCCAGCGGGTTTCCTCCAGGGCCTGGAGAATAAGCTTGCGCTCGATGCTCTCCAGGTAATCTTCCAGATTGTCGATCTGCGCCAGGCTCGGTTCGCCGACTTGCATGTTGCTCCCGCCACCCTCGGCCAGGCGCAGGTCGCCGGCTTCGATCTGTTCGTTTTCACACAGGGTGTAGGCCCGCTCGAGCATGTTCTCCAATTCCCGCACGTTGCCGGGAAAGCGGTAGCCCTTGAGCGTATCCAGCGCCAGCGGATGCAGGCGGGCCGCCGGCATGCCACTGCCCGAGGCCAGTCGATTGAGGACATTGGTGGCCAGGGGCTCGATATCGTCGCGCCGCTCACGCAAGGATGGCACCCGTAATTCAATGACATTCAAGCGATAGTAGAGGTCCTGGCGAAAACGCCCGGCACTGACCTCGGCGTTCAGGTCCTTGTGGGTGGCGCAGAGGATCCGCACATCGACGATTTCCTCCTGCTGGCCGCCGACACTGCGCACGGCCTTTTCCTGGATGGCGCGCAGCAGCTTGACCTGCATAGCCAGCGGCAAATCGGCGACTTCATCGAGAAACAGCGTGCCGCCATTGGCCGCCTGGAACAGCCCCGGTTTGTCCTCCACTGCACCGGTAAAACTGCCTTTGCGATGGCCGAAAAACTCGCTTTCCATCAGTTCGGCCGGAATCGCCCCACAGTTCACCGGTACGAACGGCCGTTCGGCGCGTGGTCCCTGTTCATGGATCAGCCGCGCCACCAGCTCCTTGCCGCTGCCCGACTCGCCGCTGATATACACCGGTGCCTGGCTGCGGGCCAGTTTGTCGATCTGCTTGCGCAGGGCGCGCATGGGCAGTGAATCCCCCAGCAGCCGGCTGTCGATGGACGGCGCCTTGCCACCGCTGGTGGGCAAACGCAGGGCGCTGGCGACCAGTTCCCGCAGGCGGGCCAGGTCCACCGGCTTGGTCAGGAAATCGAAGGCGCCGGACTTCAGGGCGTTGATCGCGGTGTCAAGGCTGCCATAGGCGGTGATCATCGCCACCGGCAGTTGGGGATAACGTTGCTGGATATGCTGCACCAACTCAAGGCCGGTGCCGTCCGGCAGGCGCATGTCGGTCAGGCACAGGTCGAAATTTTCCTGGGCCAGCTTTTCCCGGGCTTGCGCCACATTGCGCGCGCTGCTGGTGTCGAGTTTCATCCGGCCCAGGGTTATTTCCAGGAGTTCGCGGATATCCGGTTCATCGTCGACGATCAGGATCTTCTGCCGTGGGCTCATGTTCAACTCTGTTTACGTGCGTGAGCGAAGGTGATGCGAAAGCAACTGCCGCCTTGGCGTACCGAGTAGTCTAGGCGCGCCTGGTTGCTTTCGCATAGCTCGCGGGACAGGTAGAGGCCAAGGCCGGTGCCCTGGCTCTCGGTGGTGAAGAACGGTTCGAACAGGTGCTGGCGTTGCTCGGCGGCGACGCCGGGGCCGTTATCCAGGACTTCCAGGGTCGGCAGCCCGTTGTTCGGGTCCACTGCCAAGGTCAGCCAGACCTGCGCCAGTTCATGCAACTGGGCGCTGTAGCGCAGGCCGTTTTCCAGCAGGTTGTTCAGCACCTGGGTCAGTTGCAGCGGATCGGCGCGGGTCTGCAGGGACGCGTCGTCGATCTGCAGGTGCAGGCACTGTTTGGGCCGGGAACGCTCGCGCCATTCGTTGACAAAGGCCTGCAGCCACTTATTGAGGTCGAGCAGTTGCGCTTGTGTCTGGCGCCGCCGGGACAGTTGGAGCACGTTCTCGATCACCAGGTTCATGCGTTTGGACTGGTCCTGGATGATCTGCGTGAGACGGCGGTCCGCCTCCGGCATCTGCTCCGACTCCTGTAGCAGTTGGGCGGCGTGGCTGATGGCGCCCAATGGGTTACGGATCTCATGGGCAATCCCGGCGGTCAGGCGCCCGAGGGCCGCGAGCTTGAGCTGCTGGGCCTGCTGGGCGATCTGCGACAAGTCTTCGAGGAAGACCAGTGTCTGGGTGTGCTCGCCGCGCTTGAGCGCGATAAAGCTGGGCTGCAGGATCGGACCGGCGCCGAGGATCTTCAGGCTTTGCGGGCGCAGTATCGGATTGCGTTGCCAGACTTGCAGGCGCTCGACCAATTCCAGGGAATAGGCGTCGAGCACATGACCGTTCAGGTCCTGCTCCCCCATCAGCGTCAGCGCCCCCTGGTTGGCGAGCTGCACCCGGTGTTGTTCGTCAAGCACCAGGATGCCGGTGCGCATGCGCTGCAGGATCAGGGCGTTGAGCTCTTCCAGATTGGTGACGTCGCTGGCGCGTTGTTCGGCGAGGTTTTCACTCACCGCCAGCAACCGGGTCAGGCCCTGGACCAGAACCGCGGCAGCGAAGCACAAGATGCCCAGCAAACCGGCCTGCACGTAATAGCCGGCGGCGGCCGGGCGGCTGAAGCTCAGGTAGAAGGTCAGGTAAATGATGCCGATGGCCGAGACGGCGGCGATCAGCAGGCCGATGCGGCCGCGCAGCAGTACGTTGCTGATGGCCACGGAGGCGATCAGCAGGTTGCCGATGCCGCTCGGTGCGCCGCCGGCGGCATAGAACAGGCCGGACAGCATCACCGCATCCGCCAGTGCCAGGATAAAGACCTGGCCCTGGCGCCTGGGGTTTTCCAGCAGGGCCACCACCAGGATATTCAGGATCAGGTAGATCCAGCTACCGGTGCGGAACAGTTCGCCGTCGGCCAGCTCCAGCAGTTTGTCGTCCATCTTGCTGGAGATCAGCAAGACCAGGGCGATACCGATGCTCAGACGGTAAAGGTGATAAAGCCGTAGCAGGCGCTGGGCCTGGGCACCGCCGAGACTGAAGGTCTCAGCGCTCACGAGGGCCCGGGCCTTGCTCGAGGTGGGCCTGGCTGCAATACCAGTCCTGTTGCACGCTCAGGGCGCGGTCACGGGGCAGGTGCACGCCGCAATGGGCGCAACGGACCATGGGCGCGGCTTCCAGTGTGTCTGCCGGGCGGTTGGGGGCGGTGGGCCGATTGAATTTACGCCAGAACCACACGGCGGCCGCAATCAGTGCAATCCAGAACAGTAGGCGAACCATGGCAACCCGCTTATTGGCAAATGATCCGGCAGTTTAGCCAAGGACATGCCGGGCGCACAGCGCATTTGATGGGGGGCGTGGCGAAGGCAAAAAAAAGAGCCTCGAAAGGCTCTTTTCTTACGCCGGCGGCGGGTAGGGGAAGAGTGCGGCGCTGAATGGGCTGCCGCCATCGCCGGCAAGCCGGCTCCTACACGGGGCTGTGACTCAGTCGAACACGCCGAAGGTCATGTAGCTGAACCAGGAACGGTTGCTGCTGCCTTTGCTGCCTTCGGCCTCGTGTTGCTCTTCCTGGGCCGCATCGCCGCCTTCCGGCTTCAGGTCCGACGGAATCGAATCCTTGGCGTCCTGGAACTGCTTGACCACGTCCTGGTTGGCGCGGGTTTCGCCCGGCGGCAGCGGTGGACGGGATTCGATCAGGCCCAGGGTGACCTTGCTCATCCACGAACGGTTGTCCGCCTCGGCGACCCGTGGCACGAACTGACCGTCCACCAGCGTCGGATGGTTCGGGTAGTTGGTTTTCAGCACTTCGAGGCTCGAAGCCGCCAGTTCGTCCAGGTGCAGACGCTGGTACGACTCGACCATCACCGCCAGGCCGTCACCGACCGAAGGGGTTTCCTGGAAGTTTTCCACGACATAACGACCGCGGTTGGCGGCGGCGACATAGGCCTGACGGGTCAGGTAGTAGTCGGCCACGTGGATCTCGTAGGCCGCCAGCAGGTTGCGCAGGTAGATCATGCGCTGCTTGGCGTCCGGCGCGTAGCGGCTGTTCGGGTAGCGGCTGGTGAGCTGGGCGAACTCGTTGTAGGAGTCACGGGCCGCGCCCGGGTCACGCTTGGTCATGTCCAGCGGCAGGAAGCGCGACAGCAGGCCGACGTCCTGGTCGAACGAGGTCAGGCCCTTGAGGTAGTAGGCGTAGTCCACGTTCGGATGTTGCGGGTGCAGGCGAATGAAACGCTCGGCGGCCGACTTGGCAGCCTCCGGTTCGCCATTCTTGTAGTTGGCGTAGATCAGTTCGAGCTGGGCCTGGTCGGCGTAGCGACCGAACGGATAACGCGACTCCAGAGCCTTGAGCTTGGCGGTGGCGCTGGTATAGCTGTGGTTGTCCAGGTCGGCCTGCGCCTGCTGGTACAGCTCGACTTCGCTCAAGTTTTCGTCGACGACTTCCTTCGACGAGCAAGCAGCAGTCAGTGCGAGGATGGCGATCAGCAGCAGGTGTCTCACTTGCATGGCGGCTTGCGTCCCTATGACGGCCGCTGTCTTGGGCGGGGCCGTCCTGTTATGATGAGTGCCCCGTTGATAGCCTCGGGGCAAAAGACGCCGTATTTAACCACAAGCGCGCAGCCGAAACCAAAGGCTGTGCCGACGCCTAGTCCGAGCATGTCCGATAAAATTGAACTTCGCGCAGAGGTGCCGTCCGAACTGGGCGGCCAACGCCTCGATCAAGTCGCCGCCCAACTCTTCGCTGAGCACTCTCGCTCGCGCCTTTCCGCCTGGATCAAAGACGGCCGCCTGACTGTGGATGGCGCGGTTATCCGCCCGCGAGACATCGTCCATGGTGGCGCTGTTCTTGAACTGATTGCCGAGCAGGAAGCTCAGGGTGAATGGATCGCCCAAGACATCGAACTCGATATCGTCTATGAAGACGACGACATCCTGGTGATCAACAAGCCTGCGGGCCTGGTGGTGCATCCGGCTGCCGGTCACGCCGATGGCACCCTGCTCAACGCCTTGCTGCACCACGTGCCGGACATTATCAATGTGCCGCGCGCGGGCATCGTGCACCGCCTGGACAAGGACACCACCGGTCTGATGGTGGTCGCCAAGACCATCCAGGCCCAGACGCAGTTGGTCACGCAATTGCAGAGCCGCAGCGTCAGCCGGATCTACGAATGCATCGTGATCGGCGTGGTCACCGCCGGCGGCAAGATCAACGCCCCCATCGGTCGCCACGGGCAGCAGCGCCAGCGCATGGCGGTGATGGAAGGCGGCAAGCAGGCGGTGAGTCACTACCGCGTGCTGGAGCGCTTCCGTTCCCACACCCATGTCCGGGTGAAGCTGGAAACCGGTCGTACCCACCAGATTCGCGTGCACATGGCCCATATCAACTTCCCGTTGGTCGGTGATCCGGCCTACGGCGGTCGCTTCCGCATTCCGCCGGCGGCCAGCGTGACCATGGTCGAGTCGCTGAAAAACTTCCCGCGCCAGGCCCTGCACGCACGTTTCCTCGAGTTGGATCATCCGACCAGCGGTAAGCGCATGAGCTGGGAGTCGCCACTTCCGGACGATTTCGTCTGGTTGCTGACGTTGCTCAAGCAGGACCGCGAGGCGTTCATCGGGTGAGTGACTTCCTGATTCCCGACTGGCCTGCGCCGGCGCGGGTCAGGACCTGCGTGACCACGCGGGCGGGCGGTGTCAGCCTGGCGCCGTTCGACAGTCTCAACCTCGGTGATCATGTCGACGACGATCCCCTCGCCGTCACGGAAAACCGCCGTCGCCTCACCGATACCTTTGCTATTCAGCCTGCCTGGCTGCGCCAGGTGCACGGTGTCGGGGTGGTCGAGGCCGATCCGACGCTGACCGCCGAAGCCGACGGCAGTTGGACGAGCACGCCGGGCATTGCCTGCACCTCGATGACCGCCGATTGTCTGCCAGTGTTGTTTTGCGACCGTGCCGGCTCCCGCGTAGCCGCTGCCCATGCCGGTTGGCGTGGGTTGGCCGCAGGCGTGCTGGAAGCCACTGTCGATCGACTGGACGTGCCGGCGTCGCAAATCCTCGTCTGGCTCGGCCCGGCCATCGGCCCCGGTGCCTTCGAAGTGGGGGCGGAAGTGCGCGAAGCCTTTCTCTCTACGCATCCTGAAACAATCGAAGCCTTTGTCCCCAGCGTCAATGCCGGACGCTTCATGGCCGATATTTATGCCCTGGCGCGCCTGCGTCTGGCCGCCCGCGGAATCACCGCCGTCCATGGCGGCGGGCTGTGTACGGTCAGCGACCCGCGCTTTTTCTCCTACCGGCGCAGTCCGCGTACCGGTCGCTTCGCCTCCCTGATCTGGCTGCAAGACTAGACTCTTCTGATCTTCGTCAAGCTTGTGACGCTTGAATCTCTCAGAATAGGCCGCATCTACTTGGGCATCTGGCAGGTTTCTTTATTCAGGTGCGTCCTTTGCTCCGGCCTGCTCCAAAGGAAGGTGACTCATGCGTATAGATCGTTTAACCAGCAAATTGCAGTTGGCGTTGTCAGACGCCCAATCCCTGGCGGTCGGCCACGATCATCCGGCCATCGAGCCTGCGCACTTGATGCAGGCGCTGCTGGAACAGCAGGGCGGCTCGATCAAACCCCTGCTGTTGCAGGTCGGTTTCGACATCAACAGCCTGCGCAAGGAATTGAGCAAAGAGCTCGATCAATTGCCGAAAATCCAGAATCCCACCGGCGACGTGAACATGTCCCAGGATCTGGCGCGCCTGCTCAACCAGGCCGATCGCCTGGCCCAGCAGAAGGGCGACCAATTCATTTCCAGCGAGCTGGTGCTGCTCGCCGCCATGGATGAGAACAGCAAGCTGGGCAAGTTGCTGCTCGGCCAGGGTGTGAGCAAGAAGGCCCTGGAGAATGCCATCAACAACCTGCGCGGCGGCGAGGCGGTCAATGACCCCAACGCCGAGGGCGCGCGCCAGGCCCTGGACAAGTACACCGTCGACCTGACCAAGCGTGCCGAAGAAGGCAAGCTCGACCCGGTGATCGGCCGTGACGACGAGATCCGTCGCACGATCCAGGTGCTGCAACGGCGGACCAAGAACAACCCGGTGCTGATTGGCGAGCCCGGCGTGGGCAAGACCGCCATTGCCGAGGGCCTGGCCCAGCGCATCATCAATGGCGAGGTGCCGGATGGCCTGAAGGGCAAGCGCCTGCTGTCCCTGGACATGGGCGCGCTGATTGCCGGCGCCAAGTACCGCGGCGAGTTCGAAGAGCGCCTGAAGTCGCTGCTCAACGAACTGTCGAAGCAGGAAGGGCAGATCATTCTGTTTATCGACGAACTGCACACCATGGTCGGCGCCGGCAAGGGCGAAGGCTCGATGGATGCGGGCAACATGCTCAAACCGGCCTTGGCCCGTGGCGAGCTGCATTGCGTCGGGGCGACCACGCTCAATGAATATCGCCAATATATAGAGAAGGATGCGGCCCTTGAGCGGCGCTTCCAGAAGGTACTGGTGGAAGAGCCGAGCGAGGAGGACACCATTGCCATCCTCCGTGGCCTGAAAGAGCGTTACGAAGTGCACCACAAGGTGGCGATCACCGACGGTGCGATTATCGCGGCGGCCAAGCTCAGTCATCGTTATATCACCGACCGCCAGTTGCCGGACAAGGCCATCGACCTGATCGACGAGGCCGCCAGCCGTATCCGCATGGAAATCGACTCCAAGCCGGAAGTGCTGGACCGTCTGGAGCGTCGCCTGATCCAGCTCAAGGTCGAATCCCAGGCCCTGAAGAAAGAAGACGACGAAGCGGCGAAAAAACGCCTGGAAAAACTCCAGGAAGAAATTGTCCGCCTGGAACGCGAGTACGCCGACCTGGAAGAGGTCTGGACTTCGGAAAAAGCCGAAGTGCAGGGCTCGGCGCAGATCCAGCAGAAAATCGAGCAGTCGCGCCAGGAATTGGAAACGGCACGCCGTAAAGGCGATCTCAACCGTATGGCCGAGCTGCAATATGGCGTGATTCCGGATCTGGAACGCAGCCTGCAGATGGTCGACCAGCACGGCAAGAGCGAGAACCAGCTGCTGCGCAGCAAGGTGACCGAAGAGGAAATCGCCGAAGTGGTGTCGAAGTGGACCGGTATCCCGGTGTCCAAGATGCTCGAAGGCGAGCGCGACAAACTGTTGAAGATGGAAAGCCTGCTGCACCAGCGCGTGATCGGCCAGAACGAGGCGGTGGTGGCGGTGGCCAACGCGGTACGCCGTTCCCGGGCCGGCTTGTCCGATCCGAACCGTCCGAGCGGTTCCTTCATGTTCCTCGGCCCGACCGGGGTGGGCAAGACCGAGCTGTGCAAGGCCCTGGCCGAATTCCTTTTCGATACCGAAGAGGCCATGGTGCGCATCGATATGTCGGAGTTCATGGAGAAACACTCCGTGGCGCGCCTGATCGGGGCGCCACCGGGCTATGTGGGCTATGAGGAAGGCGGTTACCTGACCGAGGCCGTACGGCGCAAGCCTTACTCGGTGATCCTGCTGGACGAGGTCGAGAAGGCCCACCCGGATGTGTTCAACATCCTGCTGCAGGTGCTGGAAGACGGTCGCCTGACCGATAGCCATGGTCGTACGGTGGACTTCCGCAATACCGTGATCGTGATGACCTCCAACCTGGGCTCGGCGCAGATCCAGGAGTTGGTGGGGGATCGCGAGGCGCAGCGGGCAGCGGTCATGGATGCGGTGAGTACGCATTTCCGGCCGGAGTTCATCAACCGGATCGACGAGGTGGTGATTTTCGAGCCTTTGGCCCGGGATCAGATCGCCGGTATCACCGAGATCCAGTTGGGTCGCCTGCGCAGTCGCCTGGTGGAGCGCGAGCTGAAGCTGGAACTGAGCAGCGAGGCCTTGGACAAGTTGATCGCGGTGGGCTACGACCCGGTCTATGGCGCGCGGCCGCTCAAGCGTGCGATCCAGCGCTGGATCGAGAACCCGTTGGCGCAGTTGATCCTGTCGGGGCGGTTCCTGCCGGGAACGAGCGTGACGGCCTCGGTGGTCAACGACGAGATCGTGTTTGCCTGAGTACCCGGGATCACCCTTGTAGGAGCCGGCTTGCCGGCGATGGCGTCCGCAAGGTCGATGCAAGGCTTGCTGGCCTCATCGCCGGCAAGCCGGCTCCTACACAGTGTATTGCGATTTCGCAGGTTTTTTTCGATAGGGCGTTGAACTCAGGGGCAAAGGCTTGTAAAGTGCGCCCCGCAGTACGTCACCCCTCGGATTTCTCCCACAAGGGAAGTTCGAAAAAAGATTGCAAATCATTGTCTTGAAAGCAATTTAAGGGGTTGACAGAGGTTTTCAGAGTTGTAGAATAGCGCGCCTCAGACAAGCGAACGCAGCGATGCAAAAGCCTGGTTGAGGAAGCTTTCAGCGATGAAAGTCTGTGGTAAAGGTTGTAACTTGAAATATGTAGTTCCGTGATAGCTCAGTCGGTAGAGCAAATGACTGTTAATCATTGGGTCCCAGGTTCGAGTCCTGGTCACGGAGCCAATTTCAAATCGGGGTATAGCGCAGTCCGGTAGCGCGCCTGCTTTGGGAGCAGGATGTCAGGAGTTCGAATCCCCTTACCCCGACCATTTTTGGGTCGTTAGCTCAGTTGGTAGAGCAGTTGGCTTTTAACCAATTGGTCGTAGGTTCGAATCCCACACGACCCACCATTTTTGAAACCAGTTCGCTGGGATTGAATCTTAAGATCAGAGGCCAAAAGCGCTGATCGCAGAAGGCGCCTTTAACGGGTGCCTTTTTTTTACCGGGGTATAGCGCAGTCCGGTAGCGCGCCTGCTTTGGGAGCAGGATGTCAGGAGTTCGAATCCCCTTACCCCGACCATCTTCAGAAAAAAAGCACCCGCAAGGGTGCTTTTTTTTGCCTGTATTTTACTCAAGGCTTTTGATCGCCCTGGACTGTAGGAGCGAGCTTGCTCGCGATGGGCTCAAGAGCGCCGCGTGTACCGGCTAAACACGCGTTATTGTTCACGACCATCGCGAGCAAGCTCGCTCCTACTATGGCACCCGCTATCAGTGCAACTTCAACCGTGGGTCGGTCCCGCGTCCGATCCGGCTGCCCAGCATCAGCATCAGGGTGCGGAAGGTGCCATACAGCGCCATCTGGTGCATCCGGTACAGCGACACATAGAACATCCGCGCCAGCCAGCCTTCCAGCATCACGCTACCGGTCAGGTTACCCATCAGGTTGCCGACGGCGGAGAACCTCGACAACGAAATCAGCGAGCCGTAGTCGGTATAGCGATATTCCGGCAAGGTCTTGCCTTCGATACGCAGTTTCAGCGACTTGGCCAGCAATGACGCCTGCTGGTGGGCCGCCTGTGCCCGTGGCGGTACATTGCGGTCGGTCCCTGGCTGCGGACAGGCCGCGCAATCACCGAAGGCAAAGATATTCTCGTCGCGGGTGGTCTGCAGCGTCGGCAATACCTGGAGCTGATTGATCCGGTTGGTTTCCAGGCCATCGATGTCCTTGAGAAAGCCCGGTGCGCGAATCCCTGCCGCCCAGACCTTGAGGCTCGCCGCAATCACCTGGCCGTCGGCGGTCACCAGGTTGTCCGCGGTCACTTCACTCACGGCTGCATTGGTCATGACCCGCACCCCGAGTTTTTCCAGGGTCTTGTGCACCGGTCCGCCGATACGCTCCGGCAAGGCCGGCAACACCCGAGGACCGGCCTCGATCAGGGTGATGTGCATGTTTTCCGGTTTGATCCGGTCCAGGCCATAGGCCGCCAGCTCGTGAGCGGCGTTATGCAGCTCCGCCGCCAGTTCCACGCCCGTGGCACCGGCGCCGACAATCGCCACGCTGATCTGCTCGACCGTATCGGTCTGTCCGGCATGGGCGCGCAGGTAGTGGTTGAGCAACTGCTGGTGGAAACGCTCGGCCTGTTTGCGGGTGTCGAGGAACAGGCAGTGTTGCGCCGCGCCCTCGGTGCCGAAATCGTTGGTGGTGCTGCCCACCGCGATCACCAGCGAGTCGTAGCCCAGTTCCCGGGCAGGCAGCAGCTCCACGCCGTGTTCGTCATAGGTGGCGGCCAGCTGGATTTTTTTCTGCTCGCGGTCGAGCCCGCTCATACGCCCAAGCTGGAACTCGAAGTGGTTCCATTTCGCCTGGGCGACATAGTTGAGCTCGTCGGCCGAAGAGTTGAGGGAGCCGGCCGCCACCTCATGCAGCAGGGGTTTCCAGATATGGGTCAGGTTCGCGTCGACCAGCATGACGCTGGCAATGCCGCGTCTGCCCAGGGTCTTACCCAGGCGGGTCGCCAGTTCCAGGCCGCCGGCGCCGCCGCCGACGATCACGATACGATGGTTCATGGGGATATCTCGCAAGGCTAAAGGAAATCTGTGCCTGCGTTATCCGGGCGAGCGCGAGGCAGCTCATAGCACCAGGTAACTCAGGAAACGGCTCAACAGGCCCAGGCCGATGACCACGGCGAGCACCACCACCAGGAGCATCCACGGCCGAAAGGGCCGGCGCTCGACTTGGTGTTGGGGAAGCTGCAGATACTGATCGACATGCTGCTGGTCGTCGGGGTTCAGGCGGCTGGTCATGGGAGCCTCGTCAGGTAGACGTCACTAAGGTGCTTTGTATCACTGGTACAGTGATTACGCCATGGCTTACAAACTGATGCCGACGTCGAAAACAATGCTGCGCCCCAGATTGCCCCGCAGGAAGTCCGGGGCATCGGGGTGGGCGAACAGCACCCGGGCGAAGGTCGGCCCCACCAGCGACAGCGAGCGCCAGCCCTGGCGCAGGTATTCGGTCGGCGGCGGGAAGTGGCTGTTGAGATCGAGCACTTCGCGCTTGAGACTGGCGAAGGCGATGATGTCCAGCTCACCCAGGTCCAGCCCGCGCTCCTTGTAATTGTGGGCTTTCTTGCGCAGGGTCGGGGCCAGCCGCTGCAACAACTCGGAGGCGGGAATGCGCCTGGGCTTGGCTTCGCGGCGCACCAGCTGGCTCAGGGAAAAGGCGCTGCGCCGGCGCTGCAACTCTTCGCGCCACTCATCGTTCAGCCGCCGGCCTTCGTCGAGGACGAAAAACACCTCGAAGCAGGCATCGCGAAACAGCACGTCCGGCGGCTCCTGGGCGGGGTGGAAGTCTTCGGCGCGATAGGGAATGTTCAGTCCTTGCAGCAGGCGCTGGCAGACCCAACGCTCACGCTCCCATTTGCGGGCATTGGAAAGAAAGGTGTTGGCTTGCTCCGCCTGGATGGTCAGCAAGCGTAGAAAATCCGAGTCGTCCATGGCCCAAGCTTAGCGTCGAAACTGCAAAGGCTGGAAGTCCTGGGCAATTTTTGTCGACGCGATGCGTCGTAACGGGCGGTGTAGACTTCAGGACTCAAGCCGGCAAGTGTTATCGAGTCCGCGGAGTGTGGAGATGTTTTTATGATCGGCGCGCAACTGCTGTCGCCCGCCAGCCTGGTCATCGGTTGGCTGATCTATCTGCCGGTGGTGGCCTGGGCGATCTGGCGTTCGCCCTGGGTCGAGCTGTTCACTGACAGTCGCCGCCAGCACCTGCTGTTCGGCACGGTCTTCGCCTTGTTCCTGCTCTGGCTGGTGCGACGTGACTTTGACACCGGGGTGTCCTATCACTTTATCGGCCTGACGGCGGTGACCCTGTTGCTGGACTGGCCGCTGGCGATTGTCGGTGGTCTGGTGGCGAAGCTCGGCCTGGTGTTGCTGGGACGCCAGGACCTGGCCGCGCTCGGCGTCAACGGCACCTTGCTGATCCTGCTGCCGGTGCTGGTGACGGAGGTCTGCGCGATCCTGGTGGAGCGGGCGCAGCCGCGTAATCCCTTTGTGTATATCTTCTGCTCGGGCTTTTTCGCCGCCGCCCTGGCGGCTTTGCTCTGTCTGCTGGCGAGCCTTGGATTGCTCTGGTTCGACGGGCGTTTCGCCCTGCCGGAGTGGCTGGGGGATTTTGTCGGTTACCTGTGGCTGATCATTTTTCCCGAGGCTTTTATCAACGGCATGGTGGTCAGCGCGCTGGTGGTGTTCTGTCCGGAGTGGCTGGAAACCTTCAACCGCACTCGCTACCTGTCGGCCCCCTGGAAGGACAATGAGCCCCGTTGACCTGGGTCAAGCCAGCAGGTTCGCCCCACGACCATGCTGCGGAAAAAACCGGGAGCAAGGTCATGAGTGTGTACGAATGGGCGCGTCAGCAGGTGCAGGCCAGTCTGGAAGATGCACAAGTGGAGGGATTCGAACCGGGGCTGGGCCTGCGCGCCTTGCTCAGTGCGGTGGTGCAGCAGAGCAAGGTGTTGCGCAGTGCTGAAGATCTGGCGGACGAACTGCAATTTCTCGCCGAGAACCTCGATGACGAGCAGGACTACGGTTTTATGCGGCCCTGATCCCCTGATCCCCTGATCCCCTGGTGATCAGTGGGCGCGGGGTGGCAGATCGTCGGAGAACAGGTCGTCCTCGGCATCGGGGCTGACGGGAATCTTGTGTTCTTCCGAGGCCCAGGCGCCGAGGTCGATCAGTTTGCAGCGGTCGGAGCAGAACGGCCGCTGCGGATTGGCGGCAATCCATTCCACGGGGGCGCCGCAGGTCGGGCATTCAACGGTCAAGGGTTGGCTCATGAGTGGCCTCCACGCAAAGTCAGATAAAAGTGATGCAGACGCTCGACCTCGCTCCGTAGCCAGGCCTGGTCGCGGTCGTTGACCAGCACATCGTCGGCATGGCGCAAGCGCTCTTCGCGACTGGCCTGGACCTTGAGGATGGCCTGCACCTGTTGTTCGCTGGTCTGGTCGCGCTGTTGTGTGCGTTGGATCTGCAACGCCTGTGGGGCGTCGATCACCAGCACGCGCTGGGTGTTCTTGTATTGTCCCGATTCGATCAGCAGCGGCGAGACCAGGATCGCATAGGGCGATTGTGCCCGGGCCAGGTGGCTGGCGATCTCTTCGCCGATCAGCGGATGCAGCAGGGCTTCGAGCCAGTGCCGTTGCTCCGGGGCTTCGAAGATCAGCGTGCGCAGGGCGGCGCGGTCCAGTTGGCCGTCGGCTTGCAGCACGCCGGGGCCGAAGTGTTCGGCGATCTTCGCCAGCGCCGGGCGACCGGGCTCCACCACCCAGCGGGCGGCGTGATCGGCGTCCACGGTGTGGATGCCGAGGTCGATAAAGTGTTGCGCCGCAGCGCTCTTGCCGCTACCGATGCCGCCGGTAAGGCCGAGAATCCAGGGTGTTGAAACGGCTGTGCTCATTTAAAACCGGCAAACTGCAGATAGGAAGCGGTTATTTGACCACCCCAGAGCAAGGCAATCCAGCCGGCAATTGCCAGATAGGGACCGAAGGGGATCGGCGTCGAGGTCTGGGCGTTGCGCAGGCGCAACAGAATCAGGCCCAGCACCGCGCCCACCAGGGATGAGAGCAGGATGGTCAACGGCAGGATCTGCCAGCCGCCCCAGGCGCCGAGCATCGCCAGCAGCTTGAAGTCGCCATGACCCATGCCTTCCTTGCCGGTGAGCAGCTTGAACAGCCAGTAGACAGACCAGAGGCTCAGGTAACCGGCTACGGCGCCCCACAGGGCGTCGTCCAGGTCGGTGAGGAGACCGAAGTGGTTGGCGATCAGGCCGAGCCAGAGCAGTGGCAGGACCAGGGCGTCAGGCAGGAGCTGGTGATCGGCGTCGATCAGGCTCATGGCCAGCAGGCCCCAGGTCAGCACCAGCATCAGGGCGGCGGGCCAGCCGAAACCGAAATGCCAGGCGACAAAGGCCGAGAGCAGGCCGCAAGCCAGTTCGGTGAGTGGGTAGCGTTTGCTGATGGGGGCCTTGCAGCTGGAGCATTTGCCGCGCAGCAGGGTGTAGCTGATCAGAGGGAGGTTTTCCCAGGCGCGCAGTTGGTGATTGCAGTGCGGGCAATGGGAGTGGGGCAGGAGCAGGTTGTAGGTCGGATCGGGCGCGGGTTGGGGCAGGCCGAGGACCTCGTGGGCCTGGGTGCGCCAGTCGCGTTGGAGCATTTTCGGCAGGCGCCAGACGACGACGTTGAGGAAGCTGCCGACGATCAGGCCGAGGAGCAGGGCGAAAAAAACAAAGGCCAGCGGGTGGCTGGCCAGGAAGTCGGGTAGGGGCATGTTCAGACTACTGAGCCGAGTTTGAAGATAGGCAGGTACATGGCGATTACCAGACCGCCGACAATTATGCCGAGTACGGTCATGATGATGGGTTCCATCAGGCTGGTAAGGCTGTCGACCATATTGTCGACTTCGCCTTCGTAGTAGGTGGCGACTTTGTCGAGCATATCGTCCAGGGCGCCGGACTCTTCGCCGATTGCTGTCATCTGGATGGCCATGTTCGGAAACACACCGGTAGTCCGCATGGAGAAGTTCAGCTGCATGCCGGTGGAGACGTCCTGCTTTACGCGGTTGACCGCATTCCTGAAGACGACATTACCGGTGGCACCAGCCACGGAGTCAAGGGCTTCGACGAGCGGAACGCCGGCAGCGAAGGTAGTTGAGAGGGTTCGTGCGTAGCGAGCGACGGCGGATTTGTAGAGTATGCCGCCGACGATTGGCATTTTTAGCAGTGTCCTGTCCATCCAATTGCGAAAACGCTCAGATGTTCTATGCGCCCGTCTCAGGGAATAGACTGCCGCAACCAACGCCAGAATAATGATCCACCACCACTCTTGCACCACGTTGGAGAGTCCGATCACCATCAGGGTGAAGGCTGGAAGCTCTGCGCCAAAACCCTTGAAAATAGCCTGGAACTGCGGCACGACCTTGATCAGCAGGATCCCGGAGACAATGACCGCCACGAGTACGACGGCAATCGGGTAGTTCATTGCTTTTTTGATCTTGGCTTTCAGGGCTTCGGTCTTTTCTTTGTAGGTGGCTACCCGTTCGAGCAGGTTTTCCAGGGCGCCAGCTTGTTCACCCGCGTCAACCAGATTGCAATATAAATCGTCGAAGTATTCCGGCTTCTTACGCAAGGATGTTGCGAAGCTGTTACCGGCCGCAACTTCCTGCTTGATGTCGTCCACCAGCTTGCGCATATTCGGGTTTTCGAAGCCCTCGCCGATGATATCGAAGGACTGCAGCAGCGGCACACCGGCCTTCATCATCGTTGCCATTTGGCGGGTGAACAGAGCGATATCCAGAGGCTTGATACGTTTGCCTTTGCTGAAGATAGAGTTGCTTTTTTTCCGCACTCTGCCCGGGTTGACCCCTTGTTTACGTAGCTGTGCCTTGATCAGCGCCGGGTTGTGGCCGGTGAGCTCGCCGGACATTTTATTACCTTTCTTATCCGTCCCTTCCCAGGCATAAACGCTGACTTTGACTGCTTTGGTCGCCATGGTTTAGTCCTTGGTCACGCGGTTGACTTCTTCCAGGCTGGTCAGCCCTTGCATGGCTTTTTGCAGGCCCGAGGTGCGCAGGTCATTGAAGCCGTCCTTGCGCATCTGGGTGGCGATCTCGATGGAGTTGCCTTCGGCCATGATCAGTCGTTGCAGGTCCGGGGTGTTCTTGACCACTTCGTAGATCCCGATCCTGCCTTTGTAGCCCCCGTTGCATTGCTCGCAGCCGACGGGCTCGTAGATCTTGAAGGTGCCGATTTTATCCGCAGGAAAGCCTTCCTTGATCAGGGCTTCCTCGGGGATATCGATTTCCTTCTTGCAGTGGCTGCAAAGCTTGCGCGCCAGCCGCTGGGCGATGATCAGGTTTATCGAGGTGGCAATGTTGAAACCGGGAATGCCCATGTTGTGCAGGCGGGTCAGGGTTTCGGCCGCGCTGTTGGTGTGCAGGGTGGACAGCACCATGTGGCCGGTCTGGGCGGCCTTGATGGCGATCTCGGCGGTTTCCAGGTCGCGGATCTCGCCGACCATGATCACGTCCGGGTCCTGGCGCAGGAACGAGCGTAGCGCCTGGGCAAAGTCCAACCCTTGTTTCGGGTTGACGTTGACCTGGTTGATGCCTTCCATATTGATTTCCACCGGGTCTTCGGCGGTGGAGATATTGATGTCCACGGTGTTGAGGATATTCAGGCCGGTGTAGAGCGAAACGGTTTTACCCGAACCGGTGGGGCCGGTGACCAGGATCATGCCCTGCGGTTGTTTCAGGGCTGCCATATAGAGTGCTTTCTGATCCGGCTCGTAGCCGAGTGCATCAATCCCCATCTGGGCGCTGGATGGGTCGAGGATCCGCATCACGATCTTTTCGCCCCACAGCGTCGGCAGGGTGTTGACCCGGAAGTCGATGGCCTTGGTCTTCGAGATACGCATCTTGATGCGCCCATCCTGGGGCTTGCGGCGCTCCGAGATATCCATGCTGGCCATGACTTTCAGGCGTGCGGCGATACGGCTGGCGAGATGGATCGGCGGTTTGGCCACTTCGCGCAGGATGCCGTCGGTACGCAGGCGAACGCGGTAGACCTTTTCATAGGGTTCGAAGTGCAAGTCTGAGGAGCCGCCTTTGATAGCGTCTAGCAACATTTTGTTGACGAAGCGTACCACTGGGGCATCGTCGGCATCCTGACCAGCGATCTGTTCGTGTTTCTTGTCATCAACCGACTCTATATCCAGGCCTTCGAGGTCGACATCTGCCATGTCCTCAAGGCCACTGGTGTGGCTGTCGAAGAACTTGTCGATGGCATCGGCAAGCTTGTCGTCTTCGACAAGGATAGCTTCGGTGGTGAGCCCTGTGCTGAACTGGATATCGGTAATTGCTTGGTGATTGCTGGGGTCGGATATCCCGACAAACAATTTATTCCCACGCCGCCAGAGTGGCAGGACATGGTGCTGACGGATCAGCTTTTCGCTGACAAGGCCTTTAGGCTGACTCTCCTTGTCAAGACAGCTCAGGTCGAGCAAGGCGACCCCGAAATGCTCTGAGGCGATTTCTGCTACTTGGCGGCTCTTTACCAGTTTGTTCTGGACTAGGTAGCTGACTAGGGACACCCGATTGCGCTGAGCCTGTTGATACGCCTGCTGAGCGTTCTTGTCGGTAATCAGCTCGGCGGCAACCAGTTGCTTGGCCAGACCGGAAAGGGCGATATCGTTCATTTGAGCACCAAACGCAAACAGTCGGAGTCTTATAGCGTAGTCGGGCGATGGTGCCAAATCGGAGGTAGGTGGGTGACAAAAAATGTCAGGTTTTGTTGTTCTGAAGCAGCGCTCTTGGCGTGGCAGGGCATTTTGGCAGGTGCTGAGCTGTACTGAGCGGTATGGCACGGGCTGTGCTAATCGTTATCGGAGTCATAACGCCTTTGCTCACGTTTGGAGACGAAATATGAATGCTCAAAAGGGTTTCACCTTGATCGAACTGATGATCGTTGTCGCGATCATCGGCATTTTGGCAGCTATTGCGTTGCCGGCTTATAACACCTATACGCAGCGAGCACGTTTCGCTGAAGTGCTTTCGATTGCTGATGGCTACAAGACGGCTGTGGCACTTTGCATCACGGATTCCGGGGGCACCAACTTCAGTGGTTGTAATGCGGGCTCCAGCGGTATCCCCGCTGCTGCTCCAGCTACGACTAACCTTGCAGCAGGTATGACTGTATCGAGCGGCGTGATCAGCATGGCCGGTACTGCAGCGGCGGGCAGTTATACACTAACTCTTACACCTAACCTTATTAATGGCGGTATTCAGTGGATCACTGGCGGTACCTGTTTGACCAATAATGCGTGTAAGTAACGCGTGCGCTGAAATGGCATTTTGAGTTGTTGAGAAATGAAACCGGCATCTCCTTCTCTGAGAAGGAGGGGCTGGTTTTGTACAACTAAGAAACTTGCTTTATTTTGAAGTTATTAATAAAGAGAGCTCTATGGTTTCGCGTCGCTCGGGGTTTTTATTTTTTACCGTGCTCTCTGCCGGCCTGCTATTAGTACTTTCATTCTCGTTTTTGAATAGTGCTCTCATTTTTGACGATGAGCCTTTCTTTCGGGCTGACGGTCCATTGTCGGTCATCGCTAAAGGTTTTCTCTGGACTCCGCGTTGGTGGGTGGACTACTCCATGGCCGCCAGCTTCGTCTATATCAGCGATAAAATTATTTCCCTCAGACTGGAGAATCTATTTATCCATGGCTTGGCGAGCCTTGCCCTGTTCGGACTGATCCGCCAGCTTCTGAATACTCTGGAACGTAGCGGGATTTTTTCCCTAAAAACAGATACCGCTGCCTTTTTTGCTACATTTATATTCGCGATCCACCCGCTGGCTATCATGACTCAGGGTTACTTGATTCAGCGCACCACTGTTTGTGCCACGCTGTTTGGCTTACTGGGTTTATGGGCGTTTTGGCAGGGGTTGTGCGGTAAGCGTTGGGCACTTTGGATTTCCTGTGTGTGCATCCTTTTATCTATGTATGCCAAAGAGCATGCAGTGATGCTGCCAGTATTGTGCTTTCTGTTATGGGTATTGCATCATCGGAGTCGCTTGCCGTCGACTCTCGGCGCACGTGAAATTTTTTCTGCGCTAGCTGTTCAGGCAATTGTCTCGATCTCTGTCGTACTGTGGCTTAAAGGAGTGATAGGTCAGAATTATGAAATGAATAGTGAAGAGCTCCTTCGTGATGAACTATTCAAGCCTCAGGGCTCTTTTTACCTGTTGAGCCTGTTCAATCAGATGGGGTTGTTCTTCAAGTACCTTTCAATATTGATTTTGCCCCAGAGCAGCGCGATGGGACTCGATCTGAGAGTGCCCTTCCCATTAAGTTATGGGGTGTGGTGGCTCTGGGTGGGGCTTGTAGGATTTGTGGCTTATGGTGCTGCGGCTTTTCTATTGTTGATTCGCGGTGGTAGCAGAGGGCTTTTCGGATTCTCATTATTGTTCCCGTGGGTGCTCTTTGCCACGGAGCTGGCCTCAGTGCGCCTGCAGGAACCTTTTGTCCTATATCGCAGCTATCTGTGGGTGCCGGGGATGTTTATTGCCCTGGCAATGGGGGTTCGTCGGCTCAAACGTTTCTATCTCGCTACGCTACTACCTGTCTTTGCGCTGTATCTATCCGGGCTTTCTTATGATCGGTTGATGGCTATATCCTCGCCTTATTTTGTCTGGGACGATGCCGCCCGCTATCTGGAGGCTCAGGGCGATACCCCAGGGCTGTACGGTGGTTATAGAATTTATTACAATCTTGGTAATGCTTTTTTTGAAGCCGGGTTTATCGAGCAGGCGTTGAAAGAATATGACAAGTCAATTTCCTTGAAACCTAGCTATTCATATGCTTACCATCAAAGAGGTAGAGCTTTTTTTGAGTTGAAAGAGTTCGAAAAAGCTAGGCTGGATTTTGAACAGGCTATCCGGTTGAAGCCCGGTTACGCCAAGCCATACGTGGGGATGGCTGAGACCTTGAAAGCGTTGGGGAGACCGGAGGATGCCCAGCGAACCCTAGAGCTTGGATGCAGCAGAGGGGCTCAGCAGGTCTGTGACAGAGCGCACCCCAAGCCACCGTTGATGTTGGCACCGAAAGCCTGAACCCTCTGTAAACTACCTGAAATGGACATTCCGAGGTGGTAATGGACGCTGCCTGGACTGGGCGAACAAGGACTTGGCTGGTACTCACGCTGCTGATCGCCGCGGTGATGGTCCTTGGGCACGGTCTGGGCGGGCATACGCTTCAGCGTTTAGGACAACTCGTCATCGCCGGTTCGGCAGTGGTTCTCCTTCTTTTCTGCCGAACACCCTATGCATCCAGTCTTGTCGAGCGGCCCGCGCTCCTGGCCTGCGGGCTGGTCTTGCTGGCCGGCATCGTCTCTTCCCTCTCCGCACATCAACCACTCTGGGCGCTTACAGAGGTCGCCTTGATCGTCGCCTCTTGTTGTTGTGCTGAAGCCTTTGCCCGCACACGTCGATTAAATGGGGCATCGCTTGATCGGCTGCTGATTCTGTTTATTGTTTTTATCTGTGCCTTCAAGAGCTTTGATTTCCTGACATTGGCATTCCATTGGCTTTTCTCGGGTATACGGATGCTGGATCCCGACGAATTTCTGAGTGGTTTCTCCAACAAACGTTTCTACGGCCAGTTCCAGACCTTCACCCTGCCGCTTCTGGCTTTCCCTCTTCTGCTGCCTGCCACCAAAGGCTCCACCCGGATCTGGAGCTTCTCGCTCTTGAGTCTCTGGTGGCTGATCGCTGTAACCGGCGGCACTCGCGGTACCTGGCTTGGCTTGGGTGTAGCCGTTGGTGTGCTGTTCTTCTGCGGTCACATCGGCAGGCGTTGGATCGCCTGGCAACTATCTGCGGTTATAGTCGGGGGCATACTTTACTGGCTCTTGTTCAGCGTCCTCACCGGCTACCTCGACATGGAGGTGAGCAATGTTGTCAGCGATCGTCTGACCACCTCGCTTTCCGGCCGAGGCCCACTCTGGCAACAGGCTTGGGACATGATCCGCGAACGCCCCTGGCTCGGCTTTGGCCCCATGCACTTTGCGGATATCCACAATCCCATCGCGGCCCATCCGCATCAAGCGATCCTGCAATGGGCCAGTGAATGGGGGATTCCTTCCACCTTGCTGGTGATGGGGTTGGTCGGGCGCGGCCTGTGGGCGACCTTGCGCCTGATTCGCGAGCGCTCGACTTCCCATGAGTCGACCGATCTGCTGCGCCTGTGCCTGTTCGCCAGCCTGATCGGCGCCCTGACCCAATCCATGGTCGACGGTGTGATCGTGATGCCGTACTCCCAGCTCTGGTTGTCGCTGGTGGTTGGTTGGCTGATAGGGCTGCATGTCTGGAGGCGTGAGCCGGCCAAACCCAATGCTTTTATCCATTGGTCCTGGATGGGCATCAGCAGCGCCGCCGTGCTGCTCCTGGCCTATGTGGCAATCCGCGATGTTCCTCACCAGGACGAGCGCAACAACCTCTACCAGCAGCAATACGGCGGTCATTACCAACCGCGCTTCTGGATTCAGGGCGTGATTGCGATCAAGCCCGAGTAGCTTGCCCGCCGGGGCATCGGATGCTAGCTTTAGCGCCACGCCGGTGTAGCTCAGTCGGTAGAGCAGCGCACTCGTAACGCGAAGGTCGTAGGTTCGATTCCTATCTCCGGCACCACTTAATAGATTCATGCAGTGCCAAGCCGTGTCATGAATTCCCAGAAGGCCCGCCTAGTGCGGGCTTCTTGTTTTATGCGGTGCCATCCGGTTCCACCCAAGCGCTTGTCTTCTGAGTGCCTATCCGAGTACCTTTAGGTTGTTCAATAATCTATAGGTACTCAACATGCCTTTGACGGCTCTTCAGGTGAAGAATGCTGCACCACGCGAGAGGGACTATGGCCTCGCCGATGGCAGTGGCCTATTCCTCTGGATTCGCGCAGTAGGCGGCAAGTCCTGGCGTTTCCGATTCCGCCTGGATGGCAAGCAGTCGCATATTTCCCTTGGCACCATCGACAAGGTAACCCTCGCACAGGCGCGGCAGCTTGCTTCTGAAGCTCGCCAGTTTGTGGCGCAGGGGCGGCATCCTGGGCTTGAGAGAAAGGTCGCTCGGGCCCAGGCGGCTATCTCTCGCGCTAATACGTTCAAGAGCCTAGCGCTGGAGTGGCATCAACATAAGTCGCCACGCTGGTCGGTAGGTTATTCCGGTGACGTTATGGAAGCTTTCGAGCTGGACATCTTTCCCCAAGTGGGACGTTTCCCGTTAACCGACCTCAAGCCCATGCAGTGGTTACAGGTATTTCGCCGTATCGAGTCGCGAGGTGCTTTGGAGAAGCTGCGCAAGGTTCGGCAACGCTGCCAAGAGGTCTACCGTTTCGCGATTGCCACTGGTCGTGCTGAGTACAACCCAATCGCAGACATCGGAGGGGCGCTTCAGACCCCTACCTCCCGACACTATCCTTTCTTGCCTATTGCAGAAATCCCGGAGCTCATACGCAGTATTCAGGCGTGTCCGGGGCATGACGTAGTTAAGATCGCCACCCGCCTGCTGATTCTGACGGGGGTGCGTACGGCTGAGCTGAGGGGGGCTCCTTGGTCGGAGTTTGACCTCGATAAGGCGCTCTGGCTGGTTCCTGCTGCGCGTATGAAGATGCGCCGCGCTCATCTAGTCCCGCTCTCCAAGCAGGCGGTGGCTGCACTGCGTGAGTTGGAAAGTATTACTGGTGGTTACACTCTCGCGCTCCCTGGTCGTAACGATCCGGCAAAGCCCATGAGCGAGGCCGCCATCAACCAGCTGTTGAAGCGCTCCGGCTACGACGGTCGTGCCACAGGTCATGGATTCCGTCACACGATGTCCACCGCTCTGCATGAGCAGGGGTACCGCAGTGAGTGGGTCGAAACCCAATTGGCGCATGTGGACAAGAACAGCATTCGCGGCACCTACAACCATGCCCAGTATCTGGAGGGCCGTCGCGAGATGCTTCAGTGGTATGCCGACCATTTAGATGTTTTGTCATGCAGTAGTGTCGTAGCTTCTACCGCAGGCGAGGAGAACGCCGTATGAGTGATGTTATGCGATTACCGGACTTGGTGTCTGGGTGTGCTCGTTACTATAAAGTTGATACTCAAGATGCTGCACACGCTCTACATGAGCTGATTAAGGAGTTGTGTCTAGAGTACAGCGTGCGCCAAGGAAAAGTTGCGCTGCCTGGTCACATATTCTGGGTTGGAAGGGTGGGCTCTTCACAACGCTCAATTCGAAGTTATAAACTGTTTTTTGATGGGCTCATAAAATACTTGGATTGTTCATGTGATCCCCTGTCCGGGGTTGATAAAGACCTTATCCCTTCGTACTGTGAGAGTGACAGTTCTGCTAAAGATATTCCTGCGGGTTTAATATATTTGTCTAAGAGTGCTTTGGCTAAATGGGCTTTGGATGCAGGGGTTGAACCTCCAGACTATATATTGAACGTTAATGCAGGTGAGAGCGCTAAGGGGGGTGAGGGCGGTCAGGGTTTTCAAGAAAAAGAGTTGGGAACTATTAATAAGATAATTAATGGTTTGGTTGATTTGATTAAGGAGGTTGATAAGGCCCATTCTGGCCGGTTACTCGGTAGCGCTGACAAAATGCGCGCAGAGGCTATTAAGCGTGCTGCCTCCAGGCTCAACAATCCTCCGCGTAAGAATTTCGATTTATATTCTGCCGTCATATCTCTCGCAGAGGATGCCGGAGTCGACATGCCTAAAGATCATAAAACACTGAGAAAATACATGCGTGCCCCGTCCAAATCCGATAGTGGGCATGAAGTCACATAACCAAAAAACTTGGGATTTTCCCCGAGAATTTGGGAGTTCCCATGACTCCTCGCTTGAGGTGCCATTAAATCCCTAGCCATCCAGTCCGGTTCCAAGGAGACCCGTCCAGATGGCTAGTCAATTTGTTTCACCTCTACTGCTTCGCCTTCCTAATGTCTGTGCCCTCGTTGGGCTGAGCAAATCTCAGATATATCGCCTGATTCGGGCGGGCGAGTTCCCTGCTGGGATTTCACTTGGGGCGAATTCTGTGGCATGGCCTGCCGAGCAAGTGCATGCCTGGGTTGCAGAAAAAATAAGTGCATCCGTTCGTTAACGATGTCTGTAATTACGCCAATTCCTAGCCGTACCCTTGCCCGGCTAGAAGAGAACAGAAAGCGCTCTCGCGCGAAGCTGCAAGACGCGGAGATCGAACAGGTTCGTGGCCTATTGCCGAACTGGTCTGACTCGGTTCGGCGTGTGCCGAACGTTGCTCTTCGCTCAGCGCTATTTGGTGCAATCAGCAAGGGGCACCGTCCATACCTTGAGCGAGTGGAGATTAACGCTCTGGGTGGAATCAGCATACTTTACACGGGTGCCTTGCTTGATCAGGGGGATTTGGACGTGTGGGAAACCGTGCTGCACTTGGCGCGGATGCAGGAGCTAGGTTCGGAGTGCAGGGTAACCGCCTATCGACTCCTGAAAGATCTCGGTAGAACCGATACAGGAAAGAATCGAACGATCTTAGATAGGCATCTAAGCAGAATGAAGGCGACCGCCTTGCAGGTTCGAGTGGGCGAGCATTCATACGAGGGGAGTTTGATTCACGAGGTCTACCGCGACCATGACTCACGGAGTTATGTCATTCGATTGAATCCTAAGCTCCGGGTGCTGTTCCTTGATGACCAGTTCACTGATGTGGATTGGTCTGTTCGTCAAACGCTGCATGGGAGACCGCTTGCGCAGTGGCTACATGGTTTCTATGTGACTCATGCACGACCCTATAATCTGAGGGTCGAAACTCTGCATCGACTGTGTGGAAGCCGAGCTAGCTCTTTAGTTGATTTCAAAAAGGATTTGCGCCGATCGTTAGATACTGTGGAAAGAGCCTGCAATGCAGCAGGACAACCATTTAGTTACCTGATAGAGGGGAACCTGGTGCGAGTCAAAACTACTCCCAGCCCCTCGCAGCGGCGACACTTAGCCAATAAACGCTGATACCGTTCCAGCCCACCTGTGATACCGTTCTAGCACCCCCGGTTACCGTTCCTGCACTCCGACGATGCCGTTCTGGCACCCCTGTAGATACCGTTCCAGCACTCCTGGTACGCGACATTGATATCGGTCTCTAGCCCAGGACGAATCGGCTGTGCACAGATTTTCGCCGGAGGCACTAATCTGTTTTTAATCATTTTTAATCTTTATCTTTTCGGCGAAGGTCTAGCGACTGTCATCGTAGATAGACCTCGGTAATTTCTGGACGAAAGTGGCCCAACTCCTGAGAGACGACGCGCTTTGCTTCTTCACGGGTGAGATGGCATTGCATCGTGCTAAGGCGTTCCTGGGCGTAACTGTGACGGAGCCCGTGGGCTCCGTTGGACCAGCCAAGCGCTGCTTTTGAAGCCGCACCGAATGATTTGCTCCAGGGCTGACCGCCGCCAAGTTCGTAGAACTGCTGGTATCGGACACCTCGATCCGTAACGCTACGAGCCTCTGGTAGACGTGTCGCTTCCAGGCGCCTAGCCAGGTTGATCGGAATACGTACCTCGCGGGTAAGACCACCTTTACCGTGAACGGTGTAGGCAATGGAGTTTTCCCGGATGCCGGAAAACTTCAAAGCATGCGCAGGTCGAACATCTGGGGCTTTGTGGTGGATACGGCGCAGCGTTAGTAACTCATGGGCACGCAGGCCTGATGCATGGGAAATCTCGGTTGCTAGGGCGTTGTGTGGCGACTGGCGAGCGGCGATGAGAGTCACTTGCTCACGGGTGTATGACCTCGATTGCTCGGCCAATCGTCGACCTAATGTTGGCTGACCGGCCTTTCCTTTTCGGGCTGCCGGTGCGGTGCTTTTGATGACAACCAGAGTTTGACTTGGTGGGAGCTGATGAGTGACGTGTTGCATCATCGCTTGCAGGGCTTGCCGCTCCATATCCAGAGTTTTTTGGCCAACAACTTCGGCACGTTGTCGTAGATATTCGAGGGCACGAGTCGGAGTCATATCACGAAGGCTGCCCAGGCGGTGCTCTTGGAGATGGACAGTGATTTGCTTTAAGCGTTGTTCATAGTTCCGTACGGTGCTGACCGATTTGATGTGGCTGCCTTGCAGCTGCTTCATCACGGACGCTGCTTGCTTCGCCGGTTTGGCGAACTTAGCCATGCTGGCGGTTCCGATGTAGCCAGCGGTTCACAGTCGAGCGTTCGACTGTAATGCCTTTCTCGGCTATCCAGCGCTGCAACTCGCTGCCATTGCAACCTACTGCATCAAGCTGCAACAGCTCGTGTTTGTAGTTATCAAGTAATGAGCGCCGCTGGGCATAAGTTCGGGGTTTTCTCCGAATCCTAGACTCGGATTTGAGGCGCGCAGCAATGGTCTCCGCATCGAATTCGCTCATGGGACGCTCTCTGGATGTGTAAGAACTTCTGACCATTGCCGGTTCAGCGACACACCATCCGAGGATGGTTCGTTGTGTGCCTGTTCGCCCCCCTTTGCACTGATGTGCAGGCGGGGACTGTTCACGCCTATTCGGAGTCTCCGAGCGGGTTCCTGATTAACCGTTCAGGTGCGGTTGCCATTGTTGGTCTGGCTGATCTGGTTAGGTTGTCGTTTCTCCTCTGTTGGTCTTTGATGTTCCCGATAAATCGGTCGGGGCCAAGCCGGTTACGCGAGCGATGACGCGGCGCGTAATCGATAAAGCCCTGCCTGCGATGACGCAGAACAGGAGCCCTCTGCCATTGCCTATCCCCATGAACAACACGGGCACGAGCGGCCGGGCAGGGCGGTTTTGAGCCTGGTCAGCTTACGAGAGCCTAGGGGGAGGACGCAATCGTTTAGGGTTGCGTTATGTCTGTTGCGCTAAATCATAGATATCCAGTAAGCCCGCTATGTAAAGCGCCGATTAGGCGCGTTACATAGCGGGCTTACGCGCAACATAGAAAGTGCATCGGGTTCGGTGGTGACACAGTGGCTTCGCCATTACGCTGGTTGCAGTCAACATGGATGAGGGGATATGGCGAATGATGACCAGCAAGAAAATTTCGCGAATTTTGGATGCAGCACATCAGCGTATGCCAGCAATCACGAAACGAGTTGGTTGGGCCGGAATTGCGCTCGGCCCTCTGCTCGGGCTGCTCCACATTGCCGCCATGCTGCTCATGCCCGGCGTATACGGGCGCCGAGCACTGGAGCAATACGATGCCGTTCAGCGAACCGGCGATCTACTGACTGCGCCGCTGGCCCAGTATCTGATCCTGCTCGGTTTCACCCTATGTTTGCTGTGGGTCGGCATGTGGGGGCTGCGCCTGCTCCTCACACTGCGCCGGCGGCTGGGTAGTCGCTGGCCGGAATGTTCGGTATGAGCGTCGCGGCAACCCCGGAGGGCTACGCAGGGTTCGGTTGGATATTTGCTCTGTGGGATGACGTGGGCATGACCATGCTCGCCGCAACTCAACCCATTTTTACTGCATTTAACAGCAGCAGCGTTGGACTGAGCGGAGCAGTCGGATTTGCCTGGCTCATAATGACTGTGCTGCGAGCATATGATGGGTTGGCTCGTAGTTTGGCGAGCGGTGCGGTCATTTTCTTTTTCGTGCTTTACGGGATGAGGCCGGCGACCGTGCAACTGCCCAGTGGGACCTCGGTTAATTTGGTGGAGATTCAGGCAACGCCCCTGAAATTGGCAATGGCAGTGCATCGTATCTATCGATCGGCGCTGGATGGGGTGCTCAGCGAGCACACTATTGCCGGATCGATTATCCCGGCTCAGGCGGCAGTCGATGACATCGTGGCCCGGGGCGCGCAGTTGTACCAGGGCACCGATCTGGCCCGACTGATCCAGGATTACAATGCCAGTTGTGCACCAGGTCGTGCGGAATTGGCGGGACCTGAGCATGCAGCGAAAGTTGAGTCCTTGCATGCGGTTGGCCTCTTGGGCGGCGGCGGGCTTGGCATTCCAGATGAGCAAATCGGACTGTTAGCCCAAATAAAGGCGGCAGGTGACGGTTTAGGAAAATACCTAAATGGCTCTGCTGAGGAGAATGGTGGGTGGCTTAACTATCTCCTGGGCGGCGGCGCTGCTCGAACCGGGCTTAACCAAGCCGTAGACATTGGTTCGATCCGATCACGCCGTGAGGCAGGAATGGCAGCTCTGGAGACTTCCGGGCCGTTTCAGGGCGGCCGTTATGCACTACCTACCCAAGCGCACTGGCAGGCTCTGTTCACCGGAAAATCAGATGCAACTCCAAGTTATCTGCCGATTACGATGATCCCTGGCCAGAAGTCGGAGGTTGTGGGGGGGGATAACACTGCAATCATGTTTCAGCCTAGCAGTTGCGTGGAGGCCTACAAAATAGCCCAGTTGGGCGCTGAACAGGCCTACCAGGCTCTAAAAGAGGCAGGCGGAACAATTGCCGGCGGTCAACGTGTTAGTGCCGAAGTGGGGGCCGTGAGCACTGCGACGGCATGGCAACGCTTTATGACGCGCTCATTGCAAAGCACTACCGGCCTTTCGAAAGAGAGCTCTGAGATTGGGGCGGGCGTTCTAGCCAGTGTTCAAATGTTCAAGGACATGTCTGGTTGGCTTGATCTGCAAACCCTGCTGCCGGGATACGTGATGTTGTCGGCCTGGTTGTTCTGGCTCGTGCTGCTTGCTGCGCCGGTGGCGTTGCTGCTTACCCCATTACGGGGGGCGCGGGTTCTGATGAGCTGGGCATCACTCCTGTTTTTCCCTGTTATTGCAATGCTTTTTGCGCATGCCCTAATCGTGGCTGTCTCGCTCGTAATGGCCTCCGTCGCTATTGGTCAGGCGGCTGCCGCGAGTGGTTGGACAGGTTCTGGTGCTGGGTTCGACGCGATACGCGGATTTATGGGCGCGATTGCGGCGATCCTGCTCGCTATCACGACCTGGATTGCATCTAGTCTGACCGGTGTTTCTCTGGGTGGCTTGGCGGGCAGTCTGACTGGCGCGATGGCTACAGCTAGTGGTGTCGGTGGATTCGCAGCACGTGCTGTGGGAACTGTTATGGCGATTAGCCGACTGGGCGCGATGAGGGGGGGAGCAGTTGGACGGGGAGGGGGTGGTTCTGGTGTCGGTGGTAGTACGATTCCGCCGCGTCCCGTCTCCCCGAGCCTTGCTGGCAGCGGTTCGCTTCCGCCAGTTCGGCCTGCGCCAAATCCCGGCGCGTCTGACAGCGTGGCGAAGATGTATTGGCCTACAACACCCAATCCGAGCGGGCGTGGCGAGGTCCGGCGTTCACGACTGGTCCCACCGCCACCGCCACGTTGAGATCTTTTCGGGCAGAAGACTCGCCGTTCAAGTGAGTTGGTGATGCACTAGGTTGGGCACACCATAGTACAGGCCCATCTATATGTTTGACCTGAGCAATAGGAATGGGCGCGTGATGCTGGGTACCGGTCTTACTGGCATCGTCAGCATCACCAGCCACCTCTGCTGGGTGGCCCACTGCCCTCACCTCATTATAACGGCTCATTTCCCATTCTCACCACTGGCGGCTCACTGCTGCTTACCTGGCTTCCTCCTCCGATCTCCCCAATAAGCCACCTAGTTATACCGAGCATTCACTACACCCCCAACCACGGGGGCACAGCGGACAATAATCGAGTCACTCTCATGCCCCTGAGAAACCCCACTGAACCAGCGGCGCGTCACTCAAATACCCCTGAGAGATAACAGCGGACCGCATTTGTGCCACCCAAATCCACTAAGGGAGTCACCGTCGTTCTCAGCGATGCCGCTGAAGTTTCGCCACTTCCAAGTTCAGGAATTGGCGATTTTTCGTGGCGCCTCGATGACACGTCCCGACCCACGGTTAACGTTTGCCTCTCGAACAAAATCTGAGGCGTGAGATGAAGCGGCTGTTGATGACGGTTTTCTTCGGTGGACTGGGGGTCTGGATCGGTTCAAATCGCTGGTTGCCGCTGCGGTGCATCGTCGCGCTGGCTGCGCTGGGCGCCGTTTTGTGGGGGTTGGGGGAGTGGCTGGAGCATCGCGGAGGATCGGACGATGATTCACGCTGACCTGGATGAGTTGATACTCGTCAGTTGCCTCTGTCCAGAGCTGGTCTGGTCGGCCTCCTCGACGCGGCCTGTGATCGTCGCGACGGATGGAGCGGTGCTGCGGCTGTACTGGATGCCAGTACCGCTGCGACTGGATCCGTTTCGCGCTGAATTGTTCGTTGGCGAGCTCAATGGCAAACAAATGGCAATGATGGCAAAATGACTTCTTTGTTTTGGCGTGCCGCTTTGGGCTATTGCTCCCCCTCACAGGACGCTAGGAAACAGGCGTCATAAATAGCAAAAAAGGATGTTATGCGTACTTTATTCAGGCTAGTGGCAACTGTTGTTTCCGGTTCACTCCTTGCTGCCTGTGGTGGTGAGGATTTTACTGGGGCTTACCGATTTAAAGACTCAACTATGAAGGGGGCCATGGTTCTCAATGTTCATAGTGATGAAGCGGAGCTCTTTGGGGATTTTGAGAAAGACGGCATCAAACCTCTGGGTAAAATGAAGGTTTCGGTAAAAGATAAGAAACTTCTTCTTGATGCCGTGAACGGCTCTACACGTCTGGTAATGAGGCGTAACGTCGATGAGCGAAGCCTTGACTGCCTTAATTGCAAGGTACTCGGCATGGAGACGGACGAGCATGTTTGGAAATATGACCCTAAAGGGCCGTATGACGTAGATCAGATGCTTAAGGAGCAAGCCCGCAAGAACGAGGAAGCGCGGAATGCCGAACGGGAAAAAATGCAGCAGAAAGCCCTGGAGCAAGGTCTACGTAATTTAGAAGCCCCGAAGCTGACGCCTTATGAGGGCGATTGGGTCTTTCAACGTACTACGAAACAAGACCCTTTGACCATAATGACCATCTGGCGCGAGAAACAGATCAGGGTCTGGTCGTTCAAGTTCGAGAATATGGATGATCGTCTGGGGTATGAGGTTCCAGGGTTCAATGTAACGGACGCCGGCTTGAAGATCGGCGATGGTTCTAAAACTCACCTGTACACTCTCAGTACCGATAAACAGATACTGATCTGCATGGACTGTAAGGGGCCGGAGCGTTGGGCCAAGGCTGATCCTAAGAAGAATCTCAGTGACCGTCATTACGCCCGTCAGATGGCTGGTAATCCGTGACACCCAGCCCCGCCCCTGGCGGGGCTTTAGGAGGGGCAGGTATGGCTTACAGCCTAATCCGCTTCACCTCACCCAGGCTGATCTCGTGCCCGATCTGATCGGCCTGGCCTGAGTCGACGACCAGCGACCGTTTAACTAACTGGCCGACACCCTCTCGCTCGCAAGCTCGGCGCGTATGTGCGCGAGATTGATCGCCCGGCACAGATCTATAGCCCTTGCCTCTACACTGGTCACATCGAGAGCTGACACGCCCGGGAGTTTGTCGCCGTCGATCCACTCCTCCTCGTCCTCGATCGTCGTGTAGCGTTCCATGTAGTCCGCGATATCGCTGACGTCCGCCTGGAAGGTCTTGGCATGGGCCAGCGCTTCGGCGTAGTGAATGAGGTTCCAGCCACACCGTTCATCAAAGCCAGCCACGCGCACGGCCAGTGGGTCGGCGATGGTCAACTGCGGGGCGTGATCGAGGATCAGCTTGCGCATCCATTCGGCCGGTTTCAGCTCTGCCTTGCTGGCTGCGGAGTTGATGCGGCGGGTTTCAAGTGCGTTAAAACGTAGCGTGGGCTTGTATTCCGTTGACATGAGCCAGTCCTTTCAGAAAATTGCCGGCGGATGCCGGCATCAATTGAGTTAGCATGCCGGCATTTGCCGGCAATGTCAACGTATGCCAGTTCTGGTCCCCTGGCGGCCCGGACGGCGACGAGAACCTCTTAATCGGCTTCGGTAGGGTGACGAAGGCGCCCCCGAAGCTTCGCACGGTAGCTTGGGCGCAGCGGCTGCGGCCGTAGTGGTCCATTCGCCACGGCCGCTTCCGACCGAGGCTGTGTAAAAACGTTTTTCAGCGCGATTGGAGCCCAGTGCTGGACTGAAAATCGCGTTTCTACGCAAAATCCAGATCAGCTGAGCAGCCGATAATCTTCAGATTTCGCATAGACGCGCAAACTTCAATTTTGACGAAGCGTTTTTACACAGCCTGGACCCAATGCAGCCGTTCAAGGCGTCTACGAAACCAATGGCGATTAATACCGCGTTTTATTCGCTACCAAACCACTCACTGTCATCACATCCGTTAAACCCGACAGTACTGTCGAACACAGCGCTCGAACCGACCAACTGGCTCGGGCTTGCCATCGTAGATAGGTACAACACCGAGTGAGTGCCAGCGGAACCCCGAGGGTAATCGATCAGATAATCCGGGCGCCCATCGCCATCCAGGTCCCCGGACCAGCGCAAGTAACCGGTCGCCACCAGACACGCGGTCATGTCGTCGAGCATCTGCCGTTGTTTCGGCTCGCGAAGTTGCAGCGGGATCTGCCGATGCTCGATATCCAGCAACGGCATCAGCGTCACCGTGCGATCGGCCAGCGGCACGCTGACCGACTTGGTCGCAAGATCTGCGACCCCATCCACAGGCCCCTCTGTGGCGGTATAGGTCAGCACCGGTCCGGGCTTGAGCCAGGGGAAACGGGAATTGCGGCGCAACCATACTTCGACGCCCGTGGTGCCTTCGGGACCCGCGTTGGCGAAGTGCAAGCGATGCAGGGTCATGTTCATGCTGTCGCGAGTGCTCGGCTCTTCGCCGCCAACCGCCACAGTCGCGGGCAGCAGTCGGCAACCGCTCGGGTCACAGTGCAACGACAGCCAGTCGTTTCCCGGCACGATTTCATCCGAGGTAGTCATATCGTTACCCACCACCATCGTCAATTGCCCGAAGGATGTGGCGTCATCCAGCGCCAGCGCGGCGTTGCACGTCAGCAGGCTGCTCAGCAGTAAAAGCGTGGGTTTCATCATATGTCTCGGGCCAACACAAATCTGTGCCCATTGGGTAGCGCCACCACCTGGTACTCGGGACCGTAGGTGTCCATATCGAGCACGGTGCGCCATGTCGAGGTCACCAGGTCAAACCATTCGAGAATGTAATGCCCGTCGTTCTTTGCGCCCTTTTCGATCAGCCACTCTTTCCTCAGCAGGTCGTCGCTCATATTGAAATAAACCCGGTACTCCTTGGCGACCGGCAGGCCGTTGCGTGCGGGGCTGGTCCAGTGCGCGCCGTCAGCTGTCGACAGGCGCATGGAGGGCGATAAACCAGCCTCGGGGCCAAGTGGCTCCTGGGCAAAGCGGGCGACCCGACCGTCCGCTAGAATGAAGGTCGTGACATTCTCATAGGCATCGGGGGCCGATTCGATCCACCGCTGATTCCGCGAGTCGAATATCGCGTAAGTCATGGCGCTGTCGAAATCCCCCAGGTATTGCACCTCGTCCTTGGAATCCGGCTGATCGGAATCAGGCTTCAGCAAGGTCATGCCGACTGGTTGGATCTCACCTGCGGCAAAGACCACTCGCCCATCATCAAGCTGGCGAATCTGCATGGGGTTTTTCTCGGTCGGTTTGCGCAAGTGCCGGAAAGCAGGCCACGCCGTGCGCTTCAGCGTCGCTGGAGCCTGGCTGGTGTCCAGACTGACTTCATGAATCTCGCCCGCCTCGTTGACCTCCAGCAGATTGCCATTGGCCAGGCTGGTGACGGCGCTGATATACGATGGTGGCGTTCCGACTACCCGTTGCCATTGCGCGGGGCCGATCGCGTTGTCTGGCGGTAGCCACTCCATGGCCGGTTCCGTCGGCGGCGCACGGCCATTATCCCGCTCGCCGCCATACACCAGTACGCCACCATTGAAACGCAACGCCGTCGCTCGATAGTGCGGCCCCAACATGGGCTGGACCGTGACCATGCGCCCCGACGTGTCAATGGTATCAGCGGCGTTAAGCCCGGAACCGCTGATCACCATCGCGGGCAGGGTCGCCGTCGAAGGCAGGAACGTCACGCTCTGGCGCCCCAGCGACAGGAGTTGCGGCGCCACCGCAACGACGGCCGGATGAGCCGAGGTTGACTGACGCAACGCTATCGGAGCAAGCCTCTTGGGGCCGCTGTAGGCATCGTTATCTTCGGCGCGTGACTCAACCCAACCATATAGGCGACCGGCGGCCTGAAAGGGGAAGACGTTGCACGGGCCATTGCAGGTCGCCAGCAACTGCCAGGTATCACTGGCCGGGTCATAAGAGACGATATTGCCGCTGGAGCCGCCGATCATCATCACCTGGCCGTCGCTGCCGGGCAGGTCGATGGCCGTGTGTTTTGCATTGGCGGACGGCATGGGCGCAACCGGTTCAAAGCGGTTGGTCGCCGGGTTTAGCCTCTCGGCAGTCTGCGAAGGCCCTTTCCCCCATCCCGCCTTGCGCGTGTAGCCACCCGAAACCAGCACACTGCCATCGGCCAGGGCCGTGGCGTTGAGTTCGGATCGACCTTCCAGCATCTTCGGGCCATCGCTCCATTGGCCAGTAGTCGCGTCGAACACATGGGTTTCGTCACGGCACACATTGCAGCCGCGATACTCCTCGTCACCACCCCCGAGAATCATCAGACGGTCGCCATACGCCGCCAGCCCATAGTCGTTTCGATAGGCGATTGGCAGGTCGGGTATCGACTGCACTTGCAAGGTGTTGTCTTGCAAACGGACAATCTCCGCGTGTAAATAATGATCGTTGTTTGCGCGCCAGACGTGCGCCAGCGAGGTCGCTGAAAGCACCACCGTGCGTGAACGATAAACCAGGCGGGGCCACTGCTTGTCGTCCAACCTCAACACCTTGCCATCGTTGCCAATGAAACCGAACCAGCCGGCCTTGCGTCCGCCACAGTCAATGGCCCAGAACCCGACGATCCCGGTGGCCAGTCGCGCCTGCCAATAGAGCGAATCATTTTCGTGACCATCGATGACTATCGGTCGCTGCACCAACTCGCCCGTCACCGGGTTCCAACTGTCCCAAGTCATCGGGTTGACCGGGCATTTTTCACCTGTGGAAGATTTGTAGGAGTCATGCCCAATCCACTCGAGTACACCGGCAGCATTGGGCGTGAAGCTGCCGGATTCGTTGATCGTGACGGCTGGTAAAGGCGCAAAAGGCAATGCGGGCGTAACACTCTCGACCCCGAGGGCAATGGCAGGACCGACGAAACACAGCAGCACACAAGCTGACAGCGCCCTAAACATGGGACTTCCTTATTGGGGTGAAATGGCCTGGCGAAATTAATGCAGAACGACGGGAACCGGCTCGGCCCCACCCCGGCTCCAGCCGCCGGACAGGCTGCCATCGGCAGCGACGGTCAAATCAAACTTCTCGGACGACTGGTTTTCGTGGGAGAACAACAACACGATGTGCCCCGCTCCCAGTCGCGAGAGCGTCAAGGGAATGTGTTCCTTGTAGCGGTCATAGAAATAAAATGGCCCGCCATCACCAAACACCATCAGGCTGATCGGCAACTTGCCAGCCATCGTGCCCACGTACAAGCCTTCGTGGATCCCCGACGCGGCGCGCAAACCACACTGCGTGCCATGAGCGATCAACAGGCAGTGACCATAGGGCGTCAGGTCATGATCCAGCGCGGCAAACGTTTCGCTGTGAGGTAAATCCATAAGGTCATCCAGCGCCTGGACGACATGGGGAAAGTCACAGCCTTGCAGCGCCGTCAGCTTGCCGTCGGCGAGATAAAACTCGTTGCGGCGGATCTGGCCACTCACCATTTTTGCACGACATTCCCGATAGAGACGGCGCTGGGTTTCGGAGTCTTCGTGGCCATCCTGATCACCTTCCGATAAGCGCGTGTCCGGCAGTTTCAGGAAGGCATCAATGGCCGCCAGACGCTCGCGGAGCATGCGTTTGTCGAAGCGCGCCATACCGGACGGTGTCAGCAGGTCCGCCAGCTCGATCCGGTCTCCACTCTGCAGATCAAACACCACAGGCTGACTGTGGGAGCTGGGATAGGCACCCATATACTCGCCACGCAACTCAAGCGACAAATACTGCGGGGTTTGCCCCAGCACGACGTAGCTCAGGCCGGTTGTGCCTGTCTCTGGGTCCTGGTTTTCAAAGGGCGAGGTTTTATACGCGCCGTCAGTCAAACCCAGCTGGGTATATTGCAGCCAGTTATTGATGCGTCGTGCGACCGTTGCCGGCGACCCCACGATCAGCGGCGTGGCGAAGTCCTCGGCTTTTTGCGGATCGACCGTGGACTTGAGTTGCTCCACTTTGAGGGCTGAATACCCTTGGCAAGACCAGAAAACACTTAACAGCGCAATCAGAGCGAACGCCCCACGCATGATTTACCACTCCCTGGACGTGTGCGGCGCAGTCTATCAAGTATCCCGCTGTTCGGTAGCGCACAATTGCCCTTGTTTTACAGCTATCAGGCTATAGGTGCGACTCGTATAGGCTAGCTTAGCCAGACCCCGGACGCACTCAGCTTAAAGCTCAGGAAACGCAGCCGCCACAAGTAGGTTTAGGAGCCGTGATCTGCCCGTTACATCTGATTGCTTTTGGCCGATTAGCGCCCGATCTCGTTGCCTATAAGGTCCATGCCTGTCCTTCCATAAATCCGGAGGACACATCATGCCGAGTACAGCGCCACGCTGGATGTGTTCGAAAGAGTTCTTCCCCAAGAGTTTCTGGAAAGCATCTCCGGCGAGCGTGTTCATATCAGCTTACCAGGAAGTTTGATCTGAGAATCCAAAAGCGGAAACGACAGGTGCTACTGGGCGTTTTCTGCCTTTGCTGAAAGGCAGAAATTGGCCGATTCTGTTGAAAAAGTCGGCTTCGGTTTCCATGGCAGAAAAGTACGCGTCTGAGATTGAAATCTGTGTTTTGAGCAGAGGGTTCAGGACTCAGATTTTACGTAGCAGCGTGCAAAAATGGCGTTTTCAACGCTCAATGCACGGACAGCCAGCTCAGGTCGACTTTTTCAACAGAATCGGCCGATTTCTGCCTGTCGCCACCGTCAGCTATGGGCAGCTCCCTGCCGATCATGATTACTAAGCGTGCTGGTCAAATCCGATGCAATCAGTGGTCAGATCGAATGCAAATGCCTGGACTAATCTGAGGTGCCACAGCGGTTAAGAGCTGACGGCAGACCTTGGTTTTTGCTGAGTCCCTAAATGAGTACCTATATTGTTTTTGTATCAGCAAAAGCTGACGTGTTTACTGAACTTTTTCAGATTGGTTCGATTCCTATCTCCGCACCACATCATTGACGTCCGAAAATGGCGAGAACAGCCCCATCACCGGTGCTAGTCTCTGCCCATGAACACGACCATTGCTTCCTCATTTCCCTCGGCCGATATCTGCGAAAAGGCCCGCCTGAGCCGCGATGCGCGCTTCGACGGGGTCTTTTTCACGGCGGTCCTCAGTACCCGGATCTACTGCCGTCCCGTCTGCCCGGCGCGTCCGCCCAAGGTCGAGAATGTGCAGTACTACCCCAGTGCCGCCGCCGCCGAGGCCTTGGGCTTCCGCCCCTGCCTGCGTTGCCGCCCAGAACTGGCGCCGGGCAACACTATCTGGCTGCATGGCGAACATCTGGTCGGCCGCGGGCTGAAGCTGATTCACGAAGGTTTTCTCGCCGAACAGTCCCTCGACGACCTGGCTGCCCGACTCGATGTCGGCGCCCGACAGCTGCGGCGCCTGTTCGTCAAACACCTTGGCGCTCCACCTATCGCGGTCCATGCCACCCAGCGTCTGTTGTTCGCCAAGCAACTGCTGACCGAAACCGCGCTGCCGATCACCGAAGTGGCGCTGGCTTCGGGCTTCCAGAGTCTGCGTCGCTTCAACTCGGCCTTTGCCGAAGCCAACCATGCACCGCCCCGGGATTTTCGCCGCAAGCCCTTGGCCAATGCCAACAGCGCGTTGGTCCTGCGCCTGGGCTATCGACCTCCCTACGATTTCAAGGCTGTATTGGCGTTCCTCGCCAGTCGTGCCTTGCCGGGTATCGAAGTGGTCGACGAGCAAGGCTATCGGCGAGTCTTCGGCAGCCACGAATCGCCCAGTTGGCTGCAGATCAGCGCCTGGCCCGATGGCGGTCATGCCTTGAAGCTCGAACTGTTCAATGTCCCGCCCGGGCAGATGCTACCGGTGGTCACACGGATTCGCCGGATGTTCGACCTGGACGCCGACCCCCAGGCTATCGCCGCTACCCTGGGCGCGAGCCCGGTGCTGGCGCCACTGGTTGAGCGCTATCCTGGGCAGCGGCTGCCAGGCGGCTGGGATGGTTTCGAGATTTCGGTGCGGGCAGTGTTGGGGCAGCAGGTCAGCGTGGCGGCGGCACGTACCCTGGCATCGCGACTGGTGACCCGCTTCGGCACTGTCATTGAGGCGCCGCCGGCACCGGGCCTGGATCGCTTGTTTCCGTCTCCAGAACAGATGGTCGACGCGGACCTGGGCTCAATCGGCGTGATCAGGACACGCACCGCCACCATTCAAGGCATCGCCCAGGCTTTACTCGATGGTCGGGTGAGTTTTCGTACAGAACAACGCCTCAATGACTTCGTCAAAAGCTGGATCGCCTTACCTGGTATTGGTGAATGGACCGCGCACTACATCGCCATGCGCGCGCTCAATCATCCCGATGCCTTTCCGGCGGCGGACCTGATCCTGCGTCGCGAAGTGGTCAGGGATATTCCGCCCTTGAGTACCAAGGCATTGGAACTGCTCGCCGAAGACTGGCGGCCATGGCGCGCCTATACGGTGATGTACCTGTGGCGCGGGGCGAGTGAGGCAGAATCGATACGCAGGAGTCAAAAATGACAGCAAGCCAGATTTACTACGACATCATCCCTTCGCCCATCGGCCCCATGATGCTGGTGGCCGACGACGACGGGCTGCGGGAGCTGCGCTTCGAGCTGGACTATCGGCCGCAGACGCCATTGGACGGCTGGCTGCATGCGCCGGAGAAACTGGCACAGGTGCGTATTCAGTTGGAGGAGTACTTTGCCGGTGAGCGCGTCGAGTTCGATCTGAAGCTCAATATGCTCGGCACGGACTTCCAGAAAGACGTCTGGCAAGCCCTGGTGACCATTCCTTACGGCGTGACCACCAGCTATGGCGAAATTTCCCAGCGGATCAATCGACCCAAGGCGTCACGGGCAGTCGGGGCGGCCAATGGACGCAATCCGGTGCCGGTGATCGTGCCTTGTCATCGGGTGATCGGCAGCAACGGCAGCCTGACCGGGTTCGGTGGCGGGCTGGCGGCCAAGCAATGGTTGCTGGAGCTTGAGTCGCGGCGCTTTTCGTTGCGTTGAGCCTCTTCTCAGAGACTCAAACGCATCGACAGATCCACCGCCTTCACATCCTTGGTCATCGCACCAATGGAGATATAGTCCACGCCGGTCTCGGCAATCGGTCGCAGGGTGCTTTCATTGATCCCGCCACTGGCTTCCAGCTTCGCCTTGCCGGCATTCAGGCGCACCGCTTCGCGCATATCGTCCAGGCTCAACTCATCGAGCATGATGATATCCGCCCCCGCCGCCAGCGCTTCCTTGAGCTCGGCAAGACTTTCCACCTCGATCTCCACCGGCTTGCCCGGGGCGATCTTGTGCGCCGCGCTGATCGCCTGGGCGATCCCGCCGCACGCGGCGATATGGTTTTCCTTGATCAGGAACGCGTCGTACAAGCCAATCCGATGGTTATGACAGCCACCACAGGTAACCGCGTACTTCTGCGCCAGGCGCAAACCCGGCAAGGTCTTGCGGGTATCCAGCAACTTGACCGCGGTATCGGCGACCTGATCGGCGTAATAACGCGCATGGGTCGCGACCCCGGACAGCAGTTGGAGGAAATTCAGCGCGCAACGTTCGCCGCTGAGCAACGAACGCGCCGGGCCTTCCAGATGGAACAGCGGCTGGTTCGGCTGCACCCGTTCGCCGTCGCGTACCTGCCAATGCACGGCCACCCTTGGGTCGAGCTGGCGAAACACCGCATCGACCCAGGCCGTACCGGCGATGGTCGCCGCGTCGCGGGTAATGATGGTGGCCTTGGCCAGGCGCTCGGCAGGGATCAACTGGGCGGTGATGTCGCCACTGCCGATGTCTTCGAGCAACGCACGGCGCACGTTGGCTTCGATTTCGGCGGTCAGGTCGGCGAGGCGTAGATTCGGCATAACGGACTCCACAAACAAAGTATCTTGATTATAGGGGCAGGGCGCCGCCCAACCCAAGGCGCGTGGCCGGGACTGGCCGCCCGGACCTTGCCTTTGGTCGCTTGCCGTGAGCGTTTTGCCCGATCGGCGGTCTATTTTCATATCGATCTGAAAAGGAATTGCCGAGAACTAGTAAAAGTGACATCTTTTACAAGATAATCTGCCTTGTAATTGACGTCATAGCTTTGACGTCCCTGTGATTCCCCGATTATCGATAGCCGGTGAGCGCCTGAGGTGTTCGCCGAGAAGCGGTCGTGAGGCATGATGCCCACTCCCCGCAGACACCGATCTTTCACCCGAACTGACAGAACCGCTGCGGCAGGAGGCTTTGATGCACAATGACGGGAAGGTCGTGCCTTTGCACAAGGCCGCCGACGATCAAGCGACGCCGTCGCCGCTTGCCCGTTTGCCCGTGGTTCTGGTCCAGGTCCGGGACAAGGCGGCCTTGCAGCTCAAGCAAGGCTTGCAGGTGCTCTTCGATAATGCCGACGACACCCTGTTCGAAATGGCCGACAAGGCCCAGAACAACGTCGACCAGAACACTTTTTTCGAAGCCATGCGCGACCTGCGCCTCAAGCGCAAGAGTATCGAGCGTGGTTTTCTTGAGCGCTTTTTCGAAGCCTTTGACCGCCTTGGCCAGTACGATATCAGTGAGCCGACACTGTCTTCGGTGGTGTCCTACGAAGCCCTGGCGCTGGTGCCCAATGATGAGCTCGAACGCACCGTGGCCCTCGATGCCATGGTCGCCAAGGTCCTCAGCCGCGACAGTTTTGCCCTGGGGCAACTCAGCACCCGCTTCAATGCCTTGATTACCCGACGTGTCGATGACGCGAGCAACCCCATGGGCCCGGCGATGCTCTGTGAGTATTTCCTCGAGGCCGGGCGCAATCTCGGGGTGGAGATCAAGGTCAAGCTGATCATTCTCAAGCTGTTTGAAAAGTATGTTCTCAGCGACGCCGACCAGTTGTATGCCGAAGCCAATCAGCTGCTGATCGCCACCGGTGTGTTGCCGGAGCTCAAGGCCGCCCCGGCACGACGCGCCAGCGATCGCGCGGCGGCCAGTACCCGCGGCCATCAGGCGCCGACCGCCAGCGCCAAGCCCCTGGATGAAAGCGTGCAGGAGGTGTTCGCCGCCCTGCAGGAACTCCTGCTGCATGTGCGTGGCAGCGTGGCGCCCAAGCTTGAGGCCGGCTCCGAGGTCCAGCCGATTTCCACCAACGATCTGCTGCGCCTGCTCTCGCATCTGCAGCAATATGTGCCGGAGCCCAGCTCGGCGGAAGACTTCGATCTGCGCAACCAGCTGGAACAGCTGTTGACCCGGGTCAGCGTGAAAAGCGGCAAGTCCCGGGTGGTCGGGGGCATGGACGAAGACGTGATCAACCTGATCGCCATGCTCTTCGAATTTATCCTCGATGACCGGGTCCTGCCGGATTCGCTGAAGGCGTTGATCGGCCGCTTGCAGATCCCGATGTTGAAAGTGGCGGTGCTGGACAAGAGCTTCTTCAGTCGCGGCAGTCATCCGGCCCGCCGGCTGTTGAATGAAATCGCCTCCGCCGCCCTGGGCTGGGGTTCCCGTGACGACTATCACCGTGATGCCCTGTATGTGCGTATCGAGCAGATCGTGCAGCGGCTGTTGAATGATTTCGTTGACGATCCGGCGATCTTTGCCGAGTTGCTGGTGGAGTTCCTCGCCTTTACCAGCGACGAACGCCGCCGTAGCGAATTGCTCGAACAGCGTACCCGGGATGCCGAAGAAGGCCGGGCCAAGGCCGAGCAGGCGCGTCAGCGGGTTCAGGAAGTCTTGAACGAGCGGTTATTGGGGCGGACCTTGCCCGAAGTGGTGGTGCGTTTGCTCCAGGAGGCCTGGAGCAAGGTGTTGTTGCTGACCTGGCTCAAGCAGGGCGAAGCGTCCGCCGAATGGCAGGCCGGCTTGCAGACCCTGGACGATTTGATCTGGAGTGTCGAACCCCAGGACCCGGTGGATGCTCGGCTCAAGCTGCTGGAATTGGTGCCAGGGTTGCTCAAGTCCCTGCGCGACGGCTTGACCAGCGCCGCGTTCGATCCCTTCGCCACCAGTGAGTTTTTCAGCCAGTTGGAAGGCCTGCATGTGCAGGTACTCCAGCAGCTTGCCAGGAAGAATGCCGAACCCGTGGCGAGCGCCCAGGCCCCGGCGATGGTCGAGGTGGTGGAGGAGATTGTCCTCAGTGCCCCCCACGAGCCCCAGGTCGAAGACGTGGCCTTCGAGTTGCCGGCCGATGACGCCGCGCTGCTCTGGATCCGGCAATTGCGCGTCGGCCAGTGGGTGGAAATCCGCGAGGACGAGGAGAACAGCCTGCGCTGCAAGCTGACGGCGATTATCGAGCCGGGCGGCAAGTACATCTTCGTCAATCGTACCGGCATGAAAGTGCTGGAGCGAACGGCCCAGGCCCTGGCCGTGGAGTTTCGCCGTGGCGCGGTCCGCCTGCTCGACGACGCCTTGTTGTTCGACCGGGCGCTGGCCTCGGTCATCGGCAATCTGCGGCGGATGAAGAAGCGCTGAGTGCGCCTCGCTTGTCCTGGCGTCGGGCATTGCTCAAGAAAATTTCTTCGATAAGCGCGGATTGCTGACCCATCCACGTGCCTATCGCGGCATACTGAGCCTGTCGTGTTTGTCTTCGAAGGAATCGGTATGCAGTTGGATCCCGCCAGCGGTTGGTGCCAGGACGTGCGTCACTGTCCTTCGCCCAACTTCAACCAGCGTCCAGCCGAAGAAATCTCCCTGCTGGTGATCCACAACATCAGCCTGCCACCGGGGCAGTTCGCCACGGGCAAGGTGCAGGAGTTCTTCCAGAATCGCCTGGATGTCACGGAACACGCCTACTTTGAAGGCATCGCCGACCTGCGCGTGTCTGCGCATTTTCTGATTGAGCGTGACGGTATAGTCACTCAGTTTGTCTCTTGTCTGGAGCGCGCCTGGCATGCCGGCGTCTCGTCTTTCGAGGGGCGGGAAACCTGTAACGATTTTTCCCTGGGTATCGAGTTGGAGGGCACCGATGAGCTGCCTTTCACCGAGGCGCAGTACGCTGCGTTGATTGCTTTGACCCGTCAGCTACGGGCCGCTTACCCGGCCATTACCCCGCAACGGATTTGCGGCCATAGCGATATCGCCCCGGGCCGCAAGACCGATCCGGGACCAGCGTTTGACTGGGCGCGCTTTCGTGCCGCCGTGCTGGAAAAAGGAGAGTCACAATGAGTTTTCTGGTGTTGCTGCTGGCGGTCTGGATCGAAAAGTTCTCGGCCTTGCGCCAACGGGTCCAACGTGACGGCGCCTGGCTGCGGGAGCTGGCCCGGCTGGAAGCCGCTCCGCGAACCGCCGGGCACCCCTGGCTGGTACTGATCCTGCTGGTGCTGTTGCCGGTGGTCGTGCTCGGTCTGCTGTTGATGGCGCTGCAACCGCTGGCCTATGGTTTGTTGGCCTTGCCGGTGCATTTGCTGGTGGTGATTTACAGCCTCGGCCGTGGGGATCTGCTGGCGGCCCTCGGGCCGTTTCGCGATGCCTGGCGGCGCGGTGATGTGCAGGCGGCGGTGCATGTGGCCAAGCGTGACCTGGATGTGTGCGCCGACAGCGATGAACAGTTGCTGGAGCAGGTCCAGGGCTACCTGTTGTGGCAGGCCTACCAGAGTTTCTTTGTGGTGATTTTCTGGTATTTCCTCCTGGGTCCGGTGGCGGCGCTGAGTTATCGGCTGCTGGCGCTGGCGGCGGAACGTGGCCAGGACCCGGCGCTGGTGGAGCGTGCGACCTTGCTGCGGCACGCCTTCGACTGGTTGCCGGTGCGCTTGCTGGCGGCCAGCCTGGCGCTGGTGGGCAACTTCGTCGGGGTCAGCCGGGTGATGCTGCATGAGTTGCTCAACTGGGACATCACGGCGCGGCAACTGGTGGAGAAGGTGGGGCGTGTCGCCGGGGAAATCCCCGCGCCGGTGGTTGGCGCCGATGGCGTCACCAGCCTGGACAGCCTGTGGGAGCTGCTGCTACGGGCGGCGGTGCTCTGGTATGCCGGGTTTGCCCTGTGGACCGTACTGATCTGATTCGAGGGGACACGGCCCTCACAAACACAGCGGACCTGTAGGAGCCTGGCTTGCCAGCGAAGCTTTTGGCGGTCTCAAGGGCCCCTTCGCGGGCAAGCCCTGCTCCTACAGGTCTGTGGTGTTTTCAAAAGCAATGCAGTCGTCAGACCGTCAGGCAATGGCCATTAACCTTAAGTTACAAAACACCCTTTCAAATTAAGTTATACAAGCAGTAGCTGCGGATACTGGCTTTATGCCTTGCCGTGCCTGCCTCTATAAAAATAATACGAAAGGGAGCATTCCAGTGAAGCGCTTGCTATATCCCGCCGTCGCCCTGATGAACCGCTTGAGCTTCGGGAAGAAGTTCAGTTTGATCAGTGTGCTGTTCTTCGTGCCGATGCTGGTGACCAACTTCTACCTGGTGCACGATTCCTACCGCGAATTCTCCGGCACCCAGATCGAGCTGCAAAGCCTCGCCCTGCTGGGCAGCAGCCTCAGCCTGCGGCGCGACCTGGAAACCCTGAACAACCAGGTGCAGATCGACGCGGTCCTCGGTCAGTCCGGCAAGGCGGGGGACCTGGAAGGCAAGATCCACGCCCTTGAACAAAACGTGCTCGCCCGCCTGCAAGGCCTGGCACCGGTGACGATCGACCCGGAACAGACCGACGCCTTCAACGCCAAGCGCGATGAAATGATCAGCGCCTTCAAGGCCCAGCAGGCTGAAACTTCCTTGCAAAGCAAAAGCGCACTGATCGCCAAACTGTTGGCCAAGGCGCAGATTTTCAGCCAGATCATTGCCAGTCAATCGGGGCTCAGCCGTGATAACCAGAGCGATCTGCGACAGTTGAGCGAACTGGTGACCAGTGTCACGCCGCAAGTGACCCAGACCTTGGGCGAAGGCCGCTCCATGGGCGCTTATTCCCTGGGCCAGGGCTTTCTCAATTCGGCGTCGAGCACGCGCTTCGACGAGCTGTTGCAGCAGATCGAGAAGTTGCAGGCCGAATACGCCCTGAAACTCCAGGATGCCCTGGGCGGCAGTAAAAATGCCCATGCCGCCCTGGACTCTCAGGCCGCCGCCAGCAAGGCGTCGTTGAAAAAAGGCAGCGAGCTGTTCGAAGAGCAGGTGGTCATGGCCGAAACCCTCGATGCGCCCTGGCCGGCTTTCTACGATCAGGTCAGCGCCCTGATGGCGCAAACCTACCAGCTCAATGACGCGACCCTGGCCTATCTCGGCCAGGAGCTTGAACAGCGCCTGGGGCAAAATCGCCTGCATATGCTGTCACTGGTGGTCGCGCTGGCGGCGGTGTTTTTCTCCATCGTCTATCTGTATGGCGGTTTCTACGCTTCGACCCGGACCACCTTGCGGCGTCTGGGGGAAATGATGAACAAGGTCGCGGCCGGGGACATGACGGTCAATTTCGTCGCCCATAGCCGCGATGAATTGGGTGAACTGGGCGGCGTGTTCAATGGCACCGTGGCGAAGATCCATGACCTGATCGAGCGGGTCGGGCAGACCGTCAGTGAGGTCGAGCGCCAGGCCGGACAGGTCGAGTCGGTATCGGCTCGCAGTAACCTGGCGGTGGCCGGTCAGCGCAGCCAGATCGAACAGGTGGCGACGGCCATGAATCAGATGTCGGCCACCGCCCAGGAGGTGGCCCGCAGCGCGGCGGCCGCGGTGAGCAGCGCCCACAGCGTGAATGGCGAAACCCTCAGCGGCCGCGGCCTGGTCGAGTCGCAACAGAACAGCATTGTGCAGTTGGCCGGCGAGATCGATCAGTCGGTGCAGGTGATCAATCAACTGGCCACCGATAGCCAGTCCATCAGCCGGGTGCTGGAAGTGATCAAGAGCATCGCCGAGCAGACCAACCTGTTGGCCCTCAACGCAGCCATCGAGGCGGCCCGGGCCGGTGAGCAGGGGCGGGGCTTTGCGGTGGTGGCCGACGAGGTCCGGACCCTGGCCAAGCGCACCCAACAGTCGACGGGGGAAATCGAGCAGATGATCAGCCGGCTCCATGGCGGCGTGGGGGCGGCGGTGAAGGCCATGGGCATCAGCCATGGGATGGCGAACAGTACGGTCAGCCAGTCGGAAAAGGTCCAGCAGGCTTTGGAAAACATACTCGGCGCGGTGGGCATGATCGTCGACCAGAACCAGCAGATCGCGGCCGCCGTGGAACAGCAAACCGCCGTGGCCCACGATATCGACCAGAACATCGTCGAGATCAACCGCGCGGGTGAGCGTACGGCGGAGGGCGCGCATCAGACCGAAAGTGCCAGCCGCCTGCTCTCGGTACAGGTGGTGGAACTCAAGCAATTGATTGGTGCGTTCAGGGTCTGAGGCGAGGCTTGCCGGCGCTCACGCTGTTGCTGCAGGCCAATTGAACAGCGCACAGGCATTGGCCGTGCTGGCGCTCGCCAGCGTCTCCGGGTTCACACTCATCAGCCCGGCCAGCGCGGCACAAATCGCCGGCAAATGCTCGGGGCTGTTGCGCTGGCCGGCGAACATCACCGGCGCCATATCCGGTGAATCGGTCTCCAGCACCACGCTGTCCAGCGGCAGATCGGCGATGACCTTGCTCAGGCGCAAGGCCTGCGGCCAGGTGCCGGCACCGCCCAGCCCCAACTTGAATCCCAGCTTGAGGTATTCCCGGGCTTCCTCGCGACTGCCGGCAAAGGCGTGGATGATGCCGCCGCGCGCCGGGCGAAAACGCTTGAGAGTGGCAATGGTCGCCGCGTGGCTTCTGCGCACATGCAGCAGCGCGGGCAGGGCGAAGTCCACCGCCAGTTTCAGTTGGGCTTCGAACAGCGCTTGTTGGCGTTCACGATCCAACTGCGGCAAAAAATAATCCAGGCCGAACTCGCCCACCGCGCACAACTGCGGATGACCGGCACAACGCGTCAGCCAGTCGCCCAGTTCGTTGAGATCGGCCGGGCGGTGCTCATCCAGATACACCGGGTGCAAGCCGAACGCCGCGTGCAACCGCGAGTCGCTTTGCACCAGGTCCCAGACCCGCTGCCAGTTTTTCTGATAAACCCCCAACACCACCATCCGCCCCACACCCAGGGCGCGGCTGCGCTCAAGGACTTCGTCGCGATCGTTATCGAAATCGGCAAAGTCGAGATGGGTATGGGTGTCGATCAGCTCCACTTTCAGACCCCGTGGATTCGCTGCTTGAAGGTCCGGGCGATGGCCTGGACGCCGGGCTGGTAGTTCTTGTCCTCGATGGCGGCCAGGGCCAGTTCCAGGGCTTTTTCGGCGATCAGCTGATGTTGTTGGGCCATGGCGTTGACCGGCAACGGCAGGAAGTCCAGCAACTGGGTGTCGCCGAAGGTGCCCAGGCGCAGCGGCTGCGCCTGGAGCGGCTGATCATGCAGGGCATCGAACACGCCTTGCAGCAGGACATAGGAGGTGGTGATCAGGGCATCCGGCAGATGGCCCAGGCGTTTGATCAGGCCTTCCATCAACTGGCGCCCGCACTCGCGGCTGAAGGCCTCGCCATGCTCGATCAGCACCTCGCCCTTGAAGCCCTTCAAGGCTTCCTCGAATCCGGCGGCGCGCTGGCGGCTGATGCTCAACTCGGCACGGGCGCCGATCAGGGCGATATGCCGTGGCAACGGCTGCAGCAGGCTGCGGGTCAGTTGCAGGCTGGCCCGACGGTCGTCGCTGACCACCGAGCAGAAGTGTGCCGGTTCCATTTCCCGGTCGATGGCAATCACCGGTGTCCCCAGGGCCTGCAACTCGCGATAGCTGTCGTCGGCGGCGGGCAGGCAACTGGCGACGAACAGGGCATCGCAGCGCCGTGCGCGGAACAGTTGCAGCAGTTGCCGCTCGCTGTCGGGGGCGTCGTCGGAACTGGCGATCAGCAATTGATAGCCATGGGCGCGGGCGCCTTGCTCCAGCAGCTTGGCGATGCGTGCGTAACTGGGGTTTTCCAGGTCCGGCAGAATGAAACCCAGGGTCCGCGTCTTGCGACTGCGCAGCCCGGCAGCCTGGGGGTTGGGCGTGAAGCCATGTTGCTCGACCACCGCCCGCACCCGTTCCACGGTGCTGATGCTGATACGCTGCTGCGCGGCCTTGCCGTTGATCACGTAGCTGGCGGTGGTGACGGACACACCGGCCAGTTGGGCGATATCACTGAGTTTCAAGCGGGGAGTTCCTTATTTTGCTGCAGCGTTCAGGTCTGCATTTTCGCTGATCGTATCCTATTCCGGCAGCCGACCTTCGTCGTCCAGTTGTCAAAAGACGACGGAGCTTCAGATATCGGGCTGTATACAACCCGCATGTCGCAGCCTTTGGGCCGTCAAACGCCTCGACGGCCCGCCATGGTCCAGCGGTTTTTCAAGAGGCCCTGGGGCTTCAACACCGAACAATAATCGAGTAACGTGACCAACACTCTAGATTAAACGTTTCAGCAAGCGTATTTTTGCGGCATTCGGCCCGTGTCATGGTCCTGCCAGAAGACCGTTGCACATTGTTCGGGCCACCCGCCTAAGCTGATTCATTCAAAACAATACCTAGCGTCCCTATGACGCTGAATAGGAGAAAGGCATGCTCGAGCTCACCGTAGAGCAGATTTCCATGGGCCAGTCGGCCGTGGACAAGTCTGCGGCCCTGCAACTGCTCGCGAACAGACTGGTGGCCGACGGCCTGGTGGCCGAGGGGTACCTGGCGGGTTTGCAGGCGCGTGAAGCCCAGGGCTCGACCTTTCTCGGTCAAGGTATTGCGATTCCCCACGGCACGCCGGAAACCCGCGACCAGGTGTTCGCCACCGGTGTGCGCCTGCTGCAATTTCCCGACGGTGTGGACTGGGGCGACGGTCAGATCGTCTATCTGGCCATCGGTATCGCCGCACGCTCCGACGAGCACTTGCGCCTGCTGCAACTGCTGACCCGGGCCCTCGGCGAAACCGATCTGGGCCAGGCCCTGCGTCGTGCCAGTTCCGCTGAAGCGCTGCTCAAGCTGTTGCAGGGCGCGCCCCAGGAGCTGGCGCTGGATGCACAGATGATCGGCCTGGGCGTGGCCGCGGACGATTTCGAAGAGCTGGTTTGGCGCGGAGCCCGTCTCCTGCGCCAGGCCGATTGCGTCAGCAATGGTTTTGCCGCCGTGTTGCAGCAGGTCGAAGCCCTGCCCCTGGGCGATGGCCTCTGGTGGCTGCACAGCGAGCAGACGGTCAAGCGTCCGGGCCTGGCTTTCGTGACCCCGAACAAACCGATCCGCTACCTCGGTCAGCCCCTGAGCGGCCTGTTCTGCCTGGCCAGTCTCGGCGAAGCGCACCAGGCTCTGCTCGAGCGCCTGTGTGCGCTGTTGATCGAAGGCCGTGGCCAGGAACTGGGGCGCGCCACCAGCAGCCGTGCGGTGCTCGAAGTCCTCGGTGGTGAGCTGCCGGCCGATTGGCCGAGCGCGCGGATTGCCCTGGCCAATGCCCATGGTTTGCACGCCCGGCCGGCGAAAGTCCTGGCGCAACTGGCGAAGCATTTCGAAGGTGATATCCGGGTGCGTATCGTCGACGGCACGGGCAGTGCCGTGTCGGTGAAAAGCCTGAGCAAGTTGCTCAGCCTCGGTGCCCGGCGTGCCCAGGTGCTGGAATTTATCGCTGAGCCGAGCATTGCCGCCGATGCCTTGCCGGCGCTTCTGGCGGCGGTGGAAGAAGGTCTCGGCGAGGAAGTCGAGCCATTGCCGGCGATCAGTGCCGCGAGCCCGGTGCCGGAAGAAGTACTCGTGCCCCTGGTGGCGCCGAGCGCCGGCAGCCAACTCCAGGCCATCGCCGCCGCACCGGGCATCGCCATCGGCCCTGCCCATGTCCAGGTGCTGGCGCAGTTCGATTACCCGTTGCGTGGCGAGTCCGCGCTGGTTGAGCGTCAGCGCCTGCAACAGGCCATGGACCTGGTGCGCGCGGACATTGAAGGGCTGATCCAGCGCAGCAAGGCCAAGGCCATCCGGGAAATCTTCATTACCCATCAGGAAATGCTCGACGACCCGGAACTCAGCGACGACGTCGAAGCCCGCCTCAAGCAGGGCGAAAGCGCCGAGGCCGGCTGGATGGCCGTGATCGAGGCGGCGGCCCGTCAGCAGGAGGCGTTGCAGGATGCCTTGCTGGCCGAACGCGCGGCGGATCTGCGGGATGTCGGCCGGCGTGTGCTGGCGCAACTCTGTGGCGTCGAGACCCTGGCCGAGCCCGACCAGCCTTATGTGCTGGTGATGGATGAGGTCGGTCCTTCGGATGTGGCGCGATTGGACCCGGCACGGGTTGCCGGGATTCTCACGGCCCGCGGCGGGGCCACGGCCCACAGTGCAATCGTGGCCCGGGCCCTGGGCATCCCCGCCCTGGTTGGTGCCGGCGCGGCGGTGCTGCTGCTGGCGCCCGGTACGCCGTTGCTGATCGACGGGCAGCGCGGCCGCCTGCATGTCTCGCCGGATGAGGCGACCCTGCAGCGTGCCTTGCAGGAACGTGACACCCGCGAGCAACGCCTGCGCCTGGCCTCGGAGCAACGCCACGAACTGGCGCTGACCCGCGATGGCCACCCGGTCGAAGTGTTTGCCAATATCGGTGAAAGCGCCGGCGTTGCCAGCGCAGTGGAGCAGGGAGCTGAAGGCATCGGCCTGCTGCGCACCGAACTGATTTTCATGGCCCATCAGCAGGCGCCGGACGAGGCGACCCAGGAAGCCGAATACCGTCGCGTGCTCGATGGCCTGGCGGGTCGGCCGCTAGTGGTGCGGACCCTCGATGTGGGCGGCGACAAACCGCTGCCGTACTGGCCGATCGCCAAGGAGGAAAACCCCTTCCTCGGTGTGCGCGGTATTCGCCTGACCCTGCAACGCCCGCAGATCATGGAAGGGCAGTTGCGTGCCTTGCTGCGGGCCGCCGACAACCGTCCGTTGCGGATCATGTTCCCGATGGTCGGCAGCGTCTCCGAGTGGCGCCAGGCGCGGGAGATGACCGAACGTCTGCGGCTGGAAATCCCGGTGGCCGACCTGCAACTGGGGATCATGATCGAGGTGCCGTCGGCGGCGTTGCTGGCGCCGGTGCTGGCCAAGGAAGTGGACTTCTTCAGTGTCGGCACCAACGACCTGACCCAGTACACCCTGGCCATCGACCGTGGTCACCCGACGCTCTCGGCCCAGGCCGATGGCCTGCACCCGGCGGTACTGCAACTGATCGATATCACCGTGCGCGCGGCCCATGCCCATGGCAAGTGGGTCGGCGTGTGCGGCGAGCTGGCGGCTGATCCTTTGGCGGTGCCGGTGCTGGTAGGGCTGGGCGTGGATGAGCTGAGCGTTTCGGCGCGGAGCATTCCCGAGGTCAAGGCGCGGGTCCGCGAGCTGAGCCTGCCCCAGGCCCAAGCGCTGGCCCAGGCCGCCCTGGCGGTGGGTAGCGGCGATGAAGTCCGTGCCCTGGTGGAGGCTTTGTAATGGCGCGGATTCTGACCCTGACCCTGAACCCGGCGCTGGACCTGACCGTGCAGTTGGCACGGCTGGAGCCCGGCCAGGTCAACCGCAGCGAAGCGATGCAGACCCATGCCGCCGGCAAAGGGGTGAATGTCGCCCAGGTGCTGGCGGACCTGGGCCATCAACTGACCGTGGGCGGCTTTCTCGGCGATAGCAATCCGCAAGCGTTCGAGGCCCTGATGGCGCGTCGCGGTTTTGTCGACGCCTTTGTCCGGGTACCGGGGGAAACCCGTAGCAATATCAAGCTGGCCGAGCATGACGGACGGATCACCGATCTCAATGGTCCCGGTCCTTTGGTCAACGAACAGGCGCGGCAAGCCTTGCTGGATAAACTCGACCTGATCGCCCCGGGGCACGACGCCGTGGTGGTCGCCGGCAGCCTGCCGCAAGGGGTGAGCCCCGAGTGGTTGCAGGCGCTGCTGTTGCGCTTGAAAGGTCTCGGCCTGAAGGTCGCCCTGGACACCAGCGGCGCGGCGTTGCGCGCCGGTCTCGCGGCGACGCCCTGGTTGATCAAGCCCAATGGCGAGGAACTGGCCGAGGCCTTGCAGATTCCCGTGAACTCGTTGCAAAGCCAGGCCGAAACCGCCGCGCGACTGCAAGCCCAGGGAATCGAGCATGTGGTGATTTCCCACGGTGCCGAAGGGGTGAACTGGTTTTCCGGCGCGCCGGCTTTGCAGGCCCTGCCGCCGAAGGTAAAAGTCGCCAGCACGGTGGGGGCCGGCGACTCGTTGCTGGCCGGCATGCTGCACGGGCTGCTCAGCGGTCACTCCGCCGAACAGACCCTGCGCACCGCCACCGCGATTGCCGCCCAGGCGGTGACCCAGATCGGTTTCGGCATTAGCGACCGGGCGCAGTTGGCGCAGCTTGAAAGCGGCGTCCGCGTGCACGCCCTGACAGAACAATAAGAGGGATAGTGATGAAATTAGCCATTGTTACCGCCTGCCCGAACGGCATGGTCACCAGTGTGCTCTGCGCCCGCCTGCTCGATGCGGCGGCCCAGCGCCAGGGTTGGAGCACCAGCGTCGAAGTCCACGACAGCCAGCACCCGGAGCGCCAATTGTCGGCGGCCACGGTCGATGCCGCCGAATGGGTCCTGCTGGTCAGCAGCGTGCCGGTGGAGATGTCGCGGTTTGTCGGCAAGCGGGTGTTTCAAAGCACTCCGGCCCAGGCGTTGCAGGATGTCGAGGCGGTGTTGCGTCGCGGTGCCGAAGAGGCCCAGGTGTTTGTCGCGCCCAAGGTCGCCCCTGCGGTCGCGGCCGAACCGGTTGCGGCGCCCAAGCGCGCCCCGCGCCTGGTGGCGGTGACCGCCTGCCCGACCGGCGTGGCCCACACCTTTATGGCCGCCGAAGCCTTGCAGCAGTCGGCCAAGCGCCTGGGCTATGAGTTGCAGGTGGAAACCCAGGGTTCCGTCGGCGCCCGCAACCCGCTGAGCGCGGCGGCGATTGCCGAGGCCGATGTGGTGTTGCTGGCGGCGGATATCGAAGTCGCCACCGAGCGTTTCGCCGGCAAGAAAATCTACCGTTGCGGTACTGGCATCGCCTTGAAGCAGCCGGACGCGACCCTCAACAAGGCCCTGGCCGAAGGTCAGCCGGAACAGGTCGCGACGGGCAGCGGCGGTGCTCCGGCCAAGCAGGAAAAGACCGGCGTCTACAAACACCTGCTGACGGGTGTCTCGTTCATGTTGCCGATGGTGGTGGCGGGCGGTCTGATGATCGCCTTGTCGTTCGTCTTCGGCATCACCGCCTTCAAGGAGCCCGGCACGCTGGCGGCGGCCTTGATGCAGATCGGCGGTGAGAGCGCGTTCAAGTTGATGGTGCCGTTGCTGGCCGGCTATATCGCCTATTCGATTGCCGACCGTCCGGGCCTGGCCCCGGGGATGATCGGCGGCCTGTTGGCGAGCACCCTGGGCGCGGGTTTTATCGGCGGCATCGTTGCCGGTTTTCTTGCCGGCTACAGCGCCAAGGCGATCAATCGTTATGCGCGGCTGCCCAGCAGTCTTGAGGCGTTGAAACCGATCCTGATCATTCCGTTGCTGGCGAGCCTGTTCACCGGTCTGGTGATGATCTACGTGGTGGGCAAACCGGTGGCGGGGATGCTCGAAGGGCTGACCCATTTCCTCGACAGCATGGGCACCACCAACGCCATTTTGCTCGGGGTGTTGCTGGGCGGGATGATGTGCGTCGACTTGGGTGGACCGATCAACAAGGCGGCCTATGCCTTCTCGGTCGGGCTGCTGGCGTCGCAGAGTTATGCACCGATGGCGGCGACCATGGCCGCGGGCATGGTGCCACCGATCGGCCTGGGGATTGCCACGCTGATTGCGCGGCACAAGTTTGCCCAGAGCGAGCGCGAGGCGGGCAAGGCGGCGTTTGTGCTGGGGCTGTGCTTTATCTCCGAGGGGGCGATTCCGTTTGCCGCCAAGGACCCGTTGCGGGTGATTCCGGCAAGCATTGCCGGTGGTGCGCTGACCGGTGCCTTGTCGATGTATTTCGGTTGCAAGCTGATGGCGCCCCACGGCGGTTTGTTCGTGATGCTGATCCCGAATGCGATCAACCATACATTGCTGTACCTGCTGGCGATCGTCGCCGGTAGCCTGCTGACGGCGCTGGCCTATGCCGTGCTCAAGCGGCCGGAAGTCATCGAGTTGGCGGTGGAGCCGGTGCGGGCGTAACCGCGTTTGGCTTCGGATATTGCGGCGGTAGTTGCTCCGCGATCGCCAGCAAGCCGGCTCCTACAGGTGTTGTGTCGCACGCAAGGTTCGCGTTCGACCACATCCTGTAGGAGCCGGCTTGCTGGCGATGAACGATAACGCGGTGTCTCGGTGTAGCCGTCAGTACACATCCCGCCGATAACGCCCTTGCTCGATCAATTGCTCGACGGCCTCGGCCCCGAGCAACTCCAGCAGCACCTGATCGACCCCCGTCGCCATCCCCTGCAAGCTGCCGCAGATATAGATCGCCGCACCGTTCGCCAGCCATTGGCGCAGTTCATCCGCCGCTGCGCGCAGGCGATCCTGGACATAGATCTTTTCTGCCTGGTCACGGGAAAACGCCAGGTCCAGGCGCGCCAGGTCACCGCTGGCCAGCCAGCCTTTCAGTTCTTCCCCGCAGTGGAAGTCATGGGCGATATTGCGCTCGCCGAACAACAACCAGTTGTCCCGCTGGCCATCGGCAATGCGCGCCTTGAGCAAGCTGCGCAAGCCCGCCAGGCCCGTACCGTTGCCCAGCAGAATCAACGGGCACAGCGCCGTCGGCAAATGGAAACCACTGTTGCGCCGCAGCCGCAGGCTGATACCGGCGCCCGGCGCCGCATGCTCGGTCAACCACCCGGAACCCAGGCCCAGGCTGCCATCGGCGTGGCGCTCCTGGCGCACGATCAACTCCAGTTGCCCATCGCTTTCAATGGAGGCGATGGAGTATTCGCGCGGGCTCAACGGTATCAGCGCATCCACCAGGGCCTGGGCATGCAGGCCGACCAGATGAGCCCGGTTCTCCGGCAACTGGCGTGCTCCCAGGGCCTGGGCGAGGCTTTCCTGCAAACCGTCGAGTTGTACCGGAGTGTCGGCGTCAAGTCCGAGTCCGGCGAGGAAGCGTTCCACTGCCAGGGCACTCTGGCGTGGGAGGATTTCCACCAGGTCACCGGCTTGCCATGGGGTCGCCGTCTCGGCCGTCAGGCCCAGCAGGTAGACGGCGGAACCGGCGCTGCCCGGGTTGAGCAGGTCGCGCTGGCGCAAGGTCCAGTTGGCGAAACCCGGTGCCTGCCAAGCCACCGGAGGCGTGCCGCCGGTCAGTTGGTTGAGTTGCTGTTGCCAATAGCGCAGGGCGTAGGGATCGCCGTTGTCGACTTCGACCGGGGCGAACAGGGTATTGCCGCCACGTGCTTCCAGCCACCGATGCAGGCGTCGGGCGAAACCGCAGAAGTGTTGGTATTGCCGGTCGCCCAGGGCCAGTACCGAATAGTTCAGGGTGCCGAGGGACAGCGGCTGGCCGAGTACCTTGCGTTCGAAACCGCGGGCACTGTCCGGTGCCTCGCCGTCGCCGAAGGTGCTGACGACAAACAGCGCATGCTGCGACTCGCGCAGGTCCCGCTCATTGATGTCGGCCAGCGGGCTGACCCGCACCGGTACGCCGGCGGCCTGCAACTGACCGGCGCTCTGCCAGGCCATCTGTTCGGCGAAACCGCTCTGGCTGGCAAAACCGATCAGCCAGGCGGAGGTCTCGCCGTCTTGTGGCTCCAAGTCCAGGCGGGCTTGCTTGACCTGGCGTTTCTTGCGCCGCCGATCGAGGTACAGCAGCCAGCCGGTGACGAAGAACAGCGGCATGGCCAGGCTCGATAGGGTCAGCAGGACTCGCCCGGTGATCCCGAAGTAGCCGCCGGTGTGCAGCGCATAGAGGCTGGTCAGCAACTGTGCCTTGAAGCTTTGGTCGGCGTAGCGCAGTTGGTCGCTGATCACCCCCGTGGCCGGGTCCAGGTTGATCTGGTTGAGGGCGCGCTCATGGGGCGAATCCTTGAGCAGGTAGTAGACCGTCGCCGGTTGCCCGGCCACCGCCGGCATGCGGATGTTGTAGGCGCTGAGGTCGGGGCCCGTGGCCCGCTGGATACTGGCCCAGATCGCGTCGTAGTCGGCGCTCGGCACCGGGCCGCCGGGTGCCGGTTTGCGCTGCCCACCGCCGCGATGCTGGATCGGTGAGTCGGCCAGCAGTTTGTTCAGGCCGTCGCTGTACCACTCGTAGGACCAGAACAGGCCGGTCAGCGCCGACAGCAGGTAGAGCAGCAGGCACCAGGTGCCGGCGACCGCGTGCAGGTTCCAGTTGAAGGCGCGACCTTTTTTCGCCCGGTCGAGGGTCAGCCAGACCCGCCAGTTCAGGGCCTGGCGCGGCCAGCGCAGATAGAGCCCGGAAAGGCAGAAGAACAGCAGCATCAGGGTGCACGCGCCGGTGATCTGCCGGCCGGTATCGCCCAGGGCGAGAAAACGGTGCAGTTGCAATACCAGGGCGAAGAAGTCCTGGCCTTGCGCCTCACCCTGGTACTCGCCGGTGTAGGGGTCGAAATAGCGCATCTGCCCACGGCGTTCACCGGGCGCAGGTGTGAAGGCGACCCGCGCGGCGTTGTCGCCATGGGGGGAAACCCAGAGCATGGCGACGGTCTTGCCTTCGCGGGCTTCGAGCCTGCGCACCAGTTCGGCGGGGGGCAGGGCTTCAGCGTGCTCCGGTACTTCGAGTTGCAGGACGTCGGGGTTGAGCAGGCCTAGCAGTTCGTCCTGGAACGACACCGTGGCTCCGGTAATGCCCATGAAAGCCAGCACCAGCCCGGCAGTAATGCCGAACAGCCAGTGCAATTGGAACAGTGTTTTCTTCAACACGGCGACCGCCTTGCTTTCTCGAAGTGATTCTCGCGACGTGCATTATGCCGTGTGTTTGTGAGAATGCGACGAATTCATATTAACGGCGTTTTTTTCGTGTGACAAAACGGACAAAAGCCCCGTTCCTGGGCAGGAGCGGGGCTTGGGTCGATGCACGAGCGGGTGGGTTGAAGGCTCAGGCGCCTTGCAATATGCGTAAGGCCGCCGTGGCCAGGAAGCCCGACCGACTCTTCTGCTCGGGATGATTGCGCACGTAAGCGTCGATACGGCTCAACAGGTAACCGGGCAAGGTGATATTGAGTTTTTCCGACTTGCCCAGGTACTGGGTGATATCGATGTCCACCAGTGCCCAGATGCAACCTGCGTAGTCCGGGTTTTTCGCGTGCTGGGTCACGGTGCCCGCCCGAGGGATGGGCGCGTCGTCCTCGGCGAGAATTTCCAGGTGTCCCTCGATGGCTTCACGGGCCATGGCCAGGGCATCGTCCAGGTCCTCGCCCGCCGAGAAGCAGCCCGGAATATCCGGAACCTCTACGCCCCAGGCGTGTTGCTCGTCACCGGGTTGAATCGCAATGGGGAAAAGCATGATGGTCTCCTGCTTGCAACTGTGCTTGTTTCAGGATGCTGTTGACTGTCTTGGTCAGTAGGTCTTTCTTCGGATGGGGGATGGTCAACAGCCCTGGCTTGTACAGGTGCTTGAAATGGTGGTGACTGCCCTTGATCCTGACCAGATACCAACCGTCCGCTTCGATAAGCCTGATCAGCTGTCGGCTATTCAAGACGACGTTCCTTGTCGTTGGGGTTTGGTGGTTACTGTACCCACCAAATTCCACAGGGCAACAGTACACCGCTTCGAAAGGTTTTGCAGCATGTGAAATAGAAAAGGCCCGTGAGGGTTCACGGGCCTTTCGGGAGCAACGCGCGGTGTCCGCAAGGCCGCCTTTCAGCGGCCCGGCGCATCACACGTAGAAGGATTTCAGCGGCGGGAAGCCATTGAATTCCACGGCGCTGTAGCTGGTAGTGTAGGCGCCAGTGGACAGCCAGTACAGGCGGTCGCCGATGGCCAGGTTCAGGGGCAGGCCGTACTTGTAGTTTTCATACATGATGTCGGCGCTGTCGCAGGTAGGGCCGGCGATGACCACTTCTTCCATCTCGCCTTTCTTCTCGGTCCAGATCGGAAACTTGATCGCCTCGTCCATGGTTTCGATCAGGCCGGAGAATTTGCCCACATCCGTGTACACCCAGCGCTCGACGGCGGTACGGGATTTACGCGCGACCAGTACCACTTCGCTGACCAGGATACCGGCGTTGGCGATCAGCGAACGGCCCGGTTCCAGGATGATTTCCGGCAGGTCGTCGCCGAAGTCTTCCTTGAGGAAACGGATGATTTCTTCCGCGTAGGTTTCCAGGCTGTTGGTACGGGTGATGTAGTTGGCCGGGAAGCCGCCACCCATGTTGATCAGCTTCAGGTGGATGCCGTCTTCTTCCTTCAGGCGTTCGAAGATCACCTTGACCTTGGCGATCGCCGCGTCCCAGACGCTGATATCGCGCTGTTGCGAACCGACGTGGAAGGACACGCCGTAAGGCACCAGGCCCAGGTCGCGGGCGAGGATCAGCAGGTCCATGGCCATGTCGGTCTGGCAGCCGAACTTGCGCGACAGAGGCCAGTCAGCGGTGGTCGAGCCTTCGGTGAGGATGCGCACATAGACTTTCGAGCCCGGGGCGGCCTTGGCGATATTGCGCAGGTCGGCTTCGGAGTCGGTGGAAAACAGACGCACGCCCTTCTCGTAGAAGTAGCGGATGTCCCTGGATTTCTTGATGGTGTTGCCGTAGCTGATACGGTCGGGGGTGACGCCCTGGCCCAGGACCTTGTCCAGCTCGTAGATCGACGCGATGTCGAAGCTGGAGCCTTTCTTGTTCAGCAGGTCGATGATCTCGACAGCCGGGTTGGCCTTGACGGCGTAATAGACCTTGGCGAATTCGAAACCGGCGCGCAGGTCATCGTAGGCCTGGCTGATCATCGCGGTGTCGATCACCACGAACGGGGTTTCTTGCTGGTCGGCGAACGCCTTCATTTTGTCAAAAGTGGCGCGCGCGAAATAGTCTTCGACCTGAATCGACATGCTGGGAACTCCTACTGGCAAACTAGATTGATCAATGGGTGCAAATGAACGTCCTCCGTATCCCCACTTTGGTTCGCCTACTTCCCAAGGCATGTCGCCGAAAGCAAAAAGGCCATGGGAACAACCGCTTCCCTTGGCCTTGCTGTCTCGTCGTCAGTACTTGAGCCGGATGGATCGTTTCCAGCATGGACGTTCGGCGCGAACTTTAGGACTTGAAGGGCTTGAGATCAACTAAAAATGTCGCGTTTTTACACGCGCCCGTCGCGTAGCCCGGATCAGTCACCTGTTTAACCGACCCGGATGACAGTCTGATGTTCCCGATCACTGACCGATGGTCTCAGGCCATGGCCACTTCAGCGGGCGAGACGATACTGGTCTTGGCCCCGCGCGAACGCCCGGAACTCAGGTAGGCGGCAATCGACTCCTGGGTCACTTCGCCAAGGAACACCCGCTCGGCGTCCATCACCGGCAGCCACGAACGATTGAACTCGTACATCCGCGACAACAGGATGCGCAGGTGCTCGTCGTAGGCCGCCGTGGCGTTGAACTCGCGCAGGAACTGCGCGCAGGTCCCGGTCTGACGGTGCAGGTCGCGACGTCTTACATAACCCAACGCCTTGTTCCCGGCGTCGGTGACCACCACGTAGCGACGGTCATGTTCGTCCATCAGTTCCAGGGCATCGGCCACCGGGGTCTCCGGGCTTACCGAGGGCGCGTTGTCCGCCGCGTCTTCGGCTTTCACCAGCAGCAGGCGCTTGAGGGTGCTGTCCTGGCCGACAAAACTGCTGACGAAATCGTCGGCCGGGTGGGCCAGCAGGGTGTCCGGGTGGTCGATCTGCAACAGCTTGCCGGCGCGGAAGATGGCGATCTTGTCACCCAGCTTGATGGCTTCGTCGATATCGTGGCTGACCATGATCACGGTCTTGTTCAGCGCCCGCTGCATCTCGAAGAACTCGTTCTGGATCATCTCGCGGTTGATCGGGTCGACCGCGCCGAACGGTTCATCCATCAGCAGCAATGGCGCATCGGCCGCCAGGGCGCGGATCACGCCGATCCGCTGTTGCTGTCCACCGGACAACTCACGCGGGTAGCGATGCAGGTACTGCTTGGGCTCCAACTTGATCATGCTCATCAACTCGCGGGCGCGGTCGTGGCATTTCTGCTTGTCCCAGCCCAGCAGTTTCGGCACCACCACGATGTTTTCCTCGATGGTCATGTTGGGGAACAGGCCGATCTGCTGGATCACATAACCGATATTGCGGCGCAGGGTCACCTCGTCGAGGTCGGTGGTGTCTTCGCCGTTGATCAGGATCTTGCCCGAGGTGGGCTTGATCAGGCGGTTGATCATCTTCAGCGTGGTGCTCTTGCCGCAACCCGAAGGGCCGAGGAATACACAGATCTCGCCTTCGTTGACGGTCAGGCTCACGGAATCAACGGCGGTGATGGTCTTGCCGTTGCTTTGGAAGGTCTTGGTCAGGTTTTGAAGTTCGATCATTTGAGCAGTCCTTTTGGAGTCAGCGTGCGTTGCAGCCATTGCAGGAGCAGGTCGGCGGCGATGGCCAGGAGGCTGACCAGGACGGCGCCGACGATCAGCATCGACATGTCACTGCGACTGATGGCGGCCAGAATCAGTACCCCCAGGCCACCGGCACCGATGGTGGCGGCGATGGTCATGACACCGATGTTCATCACCACGGCGGTGCGGACACCGGCGAGGATCACCGGCACCGCGATGGGCAGCTCGACCATGCGCAGGCGCTGGCCGAAGGTCATGCCGATGCCCCGCGCGGCTTCGCGGATACCCGGCTCGACACCTGTCAGGGCCAGGTAGGTGTTGCGCATGATCGGCAGCAGGGAATAGAGAAACACGGCGGTGATCGCCGGCAGCGGTCCCAGGCCCTGGCCGAATTTGGAGTAGAACGGCAGCAGCAGGCCGAACAGGGCGATGGACGGCACGGTCAGTAGCACGGTGGCGCTGGCCTGCAGTGGCCCGGCCAGGGTGGGGAAGCGGGTCATCAGCACGCCCAGGGGGACGCCGACGACAATCGCGAGAATCACGGCGATGCCCACCAGGGTGATGTGCTGCCAGGTCAGATGCAGGACCTGTGTCCAGTCGAGATGGGAAAAGGCGTTGAGAAATTCCATGTCTTCTCCTCAGTTGATCGGATGTTGGCGCAGGAAATCGGCGGCCACGGCGGACGGGCTTTCATGGTCGACATCGACCCGCGCATTCAACTGGCGCATGGTGTCGTTGTCGAACAGCGCCGCCAGTGGCTTGAGATCGGCGGCCAGTTGCGGATGGGCGTCGAGATAGACCTGGCGCACCACCGGTGCGGCGGTGTAGTCCGGGAAGTAATGCTTGTCGTCTTCCAGCAGCTTCAATTTGAAGGCGTTGAGGCGACCGTCGGTGGTGTAGACCAGGCCGGCAAATACCTGGCCGTTGCGTAGCGCCGTGTAGACCAGGCCGGCGTCCATCTGCCGGGTGTTCTTGCGGGTCAGGTTCATCTGGTACAGCTTGACCATGCCGGCCATGCCGTCGGAACGGTTGGCGAACTCGGTGTCCAGGGCCACCAGGCGGTTTTCCTGGCTGTCTTCGGCCAGGGCCTGGGTCAGGTCGCTGATGCTGTTGATCCGCGGGTATTGCTTGGCCACGTTCTCCGGCAGGGCCAGGGCGTAGGTGTTACTGAACTTTGACGGCGCCAGCCAGACCAGGCCTTTTTTCGCGTCGAGCTCCTTGACCCTTACGTAGGACTGTTCGCTGTCGAGTTTTTCGTCGACATGGTTGTAGGCCACCAGCGACACGCCGGTGTATTCCCAGATCAGGTCCAGTTGCCCGCTTTCCTGGGCGCTACGCGCCAGGTTGCTGCCCAGGCCGCCGGTCACCTGGGGGTTGTAGCCCTTGGTGCGCAGGTACTGGGCGGTGATTTCCGCCAGCAGGGTCTGTTCGGTGAAGACCCGGGCGCCGATGCGGATCAGCGGTTTTTCAGCGGCTTGTACGATTCCTGCGCACAGCAGGACGCAGACCAGTATTGCAGTCAGTCTTTTCATGTTGATTCCTTTGCCGAGCCTTAAGACGGGCGCAACCCGCGTTCCAGCCAGAGGCGGCTGGTCATGGTCACCAGGCCGTCGAGCAGCAAGGCCAGCAGCGCGGTACAGGCGGCGCCGAGCAGCAGTTGCGGCTGATTGTTCAGGGCGATGCCGGGGAAGATCAGGCTGCCCAGGCTGTTGGCGCCGATCAGGAACGCCAGGGGCGCGGTACCGACGTTGATCGCCAGGGCCACCCGTACACCGCCGATGATGATCGGCACGGCGTTGGGCAGTTCCACCTGCAAGAGCACCTGGCGCGGGGTCATGCCGATGCCGACAGCGGCTTCTTTCAGGGAACCCTGGACGTTTTTCAGGCCTTCGTAGGTGTTGCGCACGATGGGCAGCAGGGAGGCGAGGAACAGGGCAAAGATCGCCGGGCCGCTGCCGATGCCCAGCACGCCGAGGGCGATGGCCAGTACGGCCAGGGGCGGGACGGTGTTACCGATATTGAAGATCTGCATGAAGCGTTCCGCGCGCCCGACCATGCTCGGTCGGCTCAGCAGGATACCGGCGGGAATCCCTACGATCAGGGCGGCAAGCATGGAGACAAGAACCAGGATCAGATGAGCTTGCAGGTAAAACAGCAAATCGTCGCGGTACAGTTCGATCGTGTTGATGCCAATCCAGTGGACCAGCAGGGCCAGGAGAGCGACGACAACCGCTCCTCCTATCAGCCCTTTGCCATAGCGAATAGCCACAGGCGGACTCCTTTATTTCAGTCGGCGAGCACATTCCCGAGCGGCAATGCCATTCCTGGCTGTCGGCGAATATGTTCGCGAAATGCAGCTCGTCACTGCCGGCAAAGCGGCAGGCGGTCGAGCCATAAGCGCAGCCTCGTCAGGCTGACTTGCAGGTATTTCAGCCCCCGGTACGATTCAGGTAGCAGGGGAGTGGACGCCTCCACCTTTTAAAAGGTTCCATGGTTGGCGGTATTTAGCCACCCTTGAAGTCACTGCAAACGGGTGAGCGGTGGTCCGTGGGCCTCGGTTTGCGCTATACTCGCCGCCCTTTTTTGACTCACCTGCCAGGCGATTTCCCATGACCCACCAGGCCGCCGAAGTCGCGAAACGCCGCACTTTCGCCATTATTTCCCACCCCGATGCCGGTAAAACCACCATCACCGAGAAGCTCCTGCTGATGGGCAAGGCGATCGCGGTGGCCGGCACGGTGAAATCCCGTAAATCCGACCGCCATGCCACCTCCGACTGGATGGAAATGGAAAAACAACGGGGTATCTCGATTACCACGTCGGTCATGCAGTTCCCGTATCGCGATCACATGATCAACCTGCTCGACACCCCGGGCCACGAAGACTTCTCCGAAGACACCTACCGCACCCTGACCGCGGTCGACTCGGCGCTGATGGTCCTCGATGGCGGTAAGGGCGTCGAGCCACGGACCATCGCCCTGATGGACGTCTGCCGTCTGCGGGACACGCCCATCGTCAGCTTTATCAACAAGCTCGACCGGGATATCCGTGATCCGATCGAACTGCTCGACGAGATCGAAGCCGTCCTGAAAATCAAGGCCGCGCCGATCACCTGGCCGATCGGTTGCTACCGCGACTTCAAGGGCGTGTACCACCTGGCCGACGACTACATCATTGTCTACACCGCCGGTCACGGGCATGAACGCACCGATGTGAAAATCATCGAGAAGCTCGACTCCGACGAAGCCCGTGCCCACCTGGGTGACGAGTACGACCGTTTTGTCGACCAGTTGGAGCTGGTGCAGGGCGCCTGCCACGAGTTCAACCAGCAGGAGTTCCTCGACGGTCAGCTGACCCCGGTGTTCTTCGGCACCGCCCTGGGCAACTTCGGTGTTGACCATGTGCTGGACGCCGTCGTTGATTGGGCGCCGATGCCTCTGGCTCGAGTCGCCAACGAACGCACCGTGGAGCCGGTGGAAGAGAAGTTCGCCGGTTTCGTGTTCAAGATCCAGGCGAACATGGACCCCAAGCACCGCGACCGGATCGCCTTTATGCGCATCTGTTCAGGCAAGTACGACAAGGGCATGAAAATGCGCCATGTGCGGACTGGCAAGGATGTGCGGATCGGTGATGCGCTGACCTTCTTCTCCTCCGAGCGCGAGCAGTTGGAAGAGGCCTATGCCGGCGACATCATCGGCTTGCACAACCACGGCACCATCCAGATCGGTGACACCTTCACCGAGGGTGAGGCCCTGGGCTTTACCGGTATCCCGCACTTCGCCCCGGAACTGTTCCGTCGCGTGCGCCTGCGTGACCCGCTCAAGTCCAAGCAACTGCGCCAGGGTTTGCAGCAGTTGGCGGAAGAGGGCGCGACCCAGGTGTTCTTCCCCGAGCGCAGCAACGACATCATCCTCGGCGCCGTCGGTGTGCTGCAGTTCGATGTGGTCGCCAGCCGCTTGAAAGAGGAATACAAGGTCGAGTGCTCCTATGAGCCGATCACCGTGTGGTCCGCGCGCTGGATTGATTGCAGCGACAAGAAGAAGCTCGACGAGCTTCGGGTCAAGGCCGTGGAAAACCTCGCGTTGGACGGCGGCGGTCACCTGACCTACCTGGCGCCGACCCGGGTCAACCTGGCGCTGATGGAAGAGCGCTGGCCGGACGTGAAATTCCGCGCGACGCGCGAACACCACTAAGGCGTTGCTCGCGGCGGTATTTGTCGCACCTTTGAAAAACCCGCTGCCCAGGCCGCGGGTTTTTTATTATGGGCGTTGCAAAAAAATCGAGCTTAGGCAGCGCCGAGAGGGGTAATCAAAAAGATCTATATTCTTTTTGAGTCTAATTGTAATTCAGAATGATTCTATCGCCAGCCAGCAGTTTTCATCTAGCCAGTATGGAAAAGTCCGTTCAACGGGTCTAGGTTCAGACAAGTTGCCGTTGGCTTCTTGAAGTCGGCTGCAAGGTGCTGGTGATCTATCCACAGAGGGACGGAAGCGACGATGAAAATTTTTCAACGCAGCGTGCTGCTGATCAAGGTGCTGGTGCTGTTGATGGTGGGGGCTTCAAGTGCCTGGGCCAGTAATGCGGTGTCGGATCATGGAGCGGTTTCTCCTTCGAAATCCGCGGTGCACGCGCTTTACGCCGATGACACGGAAAAGAAAGCCCCGGATCAGGATGATCAAGGCGACAGCGATGAAGACGGTGACAGCGATAGCTGAGTCGCACGAATGAAAAAGCCCCTTGCGCCCAGCGAATAACGCGCTCGACGAAAGAGGCCGTACTACCGTTTTCAGCGCTCTCGCTTATTCAGGAGAGCGCTTTTTTGTTGCCCGTCAGCCGAGGAACTGCTCTGCGTAATGGCAGGCCACCTGACGCGAGTCGAGCTCGCGCAAGGCCGGCTCTTCCGTGCTGCAACGCTCGGTGGCGTACGGGCAGCGCTTGTGGAAGGCGCAGCCGGACGGCGGATTGAGCGGGTTGGGCAGTTCACCGGCGATCTTGATCTTCGGCTTCAACGGATCCGGATGGATCGCCGGCGTCGCCGAGAGCAGGGCCTGGGTGTACGGGTGCAGGGGACGGGCATAGATGTCTTCCTTCGGGCCCATTTCCACCGGTCGACCGAGGTACATCACCAGCACCTGGTCGGCCACGTGACGGACCACCGCCAGGTTGTGGGAGATGAATACGTAGGCGGTGTTGAACTGCTGCTGCAGGTCCATGAACAGGTTCAGTACCTGGGCCTGGATCGAGACGTCCAGCGCCGAGGTCGGTTCGTCCGCCACCAGCACTTTCGGTTGCAGCATCATTGCCCGCGCCAGGGCGATCCGCTGGCGCTGGCCGCCGGAGAACATATGCGGGTAGCGATGGTAGTGTTCAGGGCGCAAGCCGACCTGCTTCATCATCGCCTGGACTTTTTCCCGACGCTCGGCGGCGGACAGCTGGGTGTTGATCAGCAGCGGTTCACCCAACTGGTCGCCGATCTTCTGCCGAGGGTTGAGCGACGCGTAGGGGCTCTGGAACACCATCTGCACGTCTTTGCGCAGTTGCTTGCGCTGGGCCTTGTTGGCGCCGGCGACTTCCTGCCCGGCGATTTTCAATGAGCCGGACGACGGCTCCTCGATCAGCGTCAGGGCCCGGGCCAGGGTGGATTTGCCGCAACCCGACTCGCCGACCACGGCGAGGGTCTTGCCGGCTTCCAGCTCGAACGACACGCCATTGAGGGCGCGCACCAGCGCATGGCCCTTGAACAGGCCACGAGAGACTTCGTAGTGACGGGTGAGGTCGCGGGCGGTGAGAACGACGGCCATTACGCCACCTCCTGGTTCAGCGGGAAGAAGCAACGGGCAAGGCTCTTGGCTTTCGGGTCCAGGGTCGGACGCTGCTGCCGGCAGCTTTCCTGCACGTAGGGGCAGCGCGGCGACAGCAGGCAACCCACCGGCCGGTCATAACGCCCGGGCACGATGCCCGGCAGGGTCGACAGGCGCTCGGCCCCCAGGCTGTGCTCCGGAATCGCCTTGAGCAGGGCTTCGCTGTACGGATGCGCCGGCACATCGAACAGGCCTGGCACCATGCCGACTTCCACGGCCTGGCCGGCGTACATCACGCAGACCCGCTGGGCGGTTTCGGCAACGACCGCGAGGTCGTGGGTGATCAACACCAGGCCCATGTTCTGCTCTTGTTGCAGGCTGAGCAGCAGGTCCATGATCTGTGCCTGGATGGTCACGTCCAGGGCGGTGGTCGGTTCGTCGGCGATCAGCAGCTTGGGTTCGCCGGCAATCGCCATGGCGATCGCGACGCGCTGGCTCATGCCGCCGGACAATTGGTGCGGGTAGGCGTCCATGCGGCTGGCGGCGCCCGGGATCTCGACTTTTTCCAGCAGCTCGATGGCACGCTTGCGTGCCGCCTTGCCGGACATCTTCAGGTGCAGGCGCAGCACTTCCTCGATCTGGAAACCTACTGTGTAGCTGGGGTTCAGCGCGGTCATCGGGTCCTGGAAAACCATCGCCAGGTCCTTGCCGACCACCTGCCGACGTTGCCGGGCGCTGAGCTTGAGCATGTCCTTGCCGTCGAAGCGCAGGGCGTCGGCGGTGACAATGCCAGGGTGCTCGATCAGGCCCATCAGCGCCATCATGGTCACGGATTTACCCGAGCCCGACTCGCCAACGATGGCCAGGACTTCGCCTTTGTCCACCGTGATGTCGAGGCCGTCGACAACCGGCACGGCGGTCTGGTCGCCGAAGCGAACGTTGAGATTCTTGATTTCTAGCAGTGACATGGGAATCTCCTCAGGCGGCGTTCTTGAGTTTCGGGTCCAGCGCATCGCGCAGGCCGTCGCCCATCAGGTTGATTGCCAGCACGCTGAGCAAAATGGTCAAGCCAGGCAGACTGACCACCCACCAGGCGCGCTCGATGTAGTCGCGGGCCGAGGCCAGCATGGTGCCCCACTCCGGGGTGGGCGGCTGTACGCCCAGACCGAGGAAGCCCAGGGCGGCGGCATCGAGGATCGCCGAGGAGAAACTCAGGGTGGCCTGGACGATCAGCGGTGCCATGCAGTTGGGCAGCACGGTGATGAACATCAGGCGCGGCAGGCTGGCACCGGCCAGGCGTGCGGCGGTCACGTAGTCACGGTTCAGTTCGCCCATGACGGCGGCCCGGGTCAGGCGCACGTAGGATGGCAGCGAGACGATGGCAATGGCGATCACGGTGTTGATCAGGCCAGGGCCGAGGATGGCGACAATCGCCACGGCCAGCAGCAGCGAGGGCAGGGCCAGCATGATGTCCATCAGGCGCATGATGGTCGGGCCGAGGATGCGCGGGAAGAAACCGGCCAGCAGGCCCATGAAGATGCCCGGGATCAGCGACATCACCACCGAGGACAGGCCGATCAGCAACGACAGGCGCGAACCGTGGATCAGCCGCGAGAGCAGGTCGCGGCCCAGTTCGTCGGTGCCCAGCAGGTACTGGATCTGGCCGCTGGCAAGCCACGACGGCGGGGTCAGCAGGGCGTCGCGGAACTGTTCGCTCGGGTCGTGCGGGGCGACCCAGGGGGCGAAGATCGCGCAGAACACCACCAGCGACATGAACAGCAGGCCGGCGACAGCGCCTTTGTTCTTGGCGAAGTGTTGCCAGAATTCCTTGTACGGAGAGGGGTACAGCAGGCTTTGATCGACGGCGGTCGAAGCAATAGTAGTACTCATGATCTTGATCTCAGCGCTGGTGGCGGATGCGTGGATTGACAAGGCCGTAGAGGATGTCCACGACGAAATTGACCACAATCACCAGGCAGGCGATTAACAGGATGCCGTTTTGTACGACGGGGTAGTCCCGGGCGCCGATGGCTTCGATCAGCCATTTGCCGATACCGGGCCAGGAGAAGATGGTTTCGGTCAGCACGGCGCCGGCCAGCAGGGTGCCGACTTGCAGGCCGACCACGGTCAGCACCGGAATCAGCGCGTTGCGCAGGCCATGGACGAACACCACGCGAGCCGGCGACAGGCCCTTGGCCCGGGCGGTACGGATGTAGTCTTCGCGCAATACTTCGAGCATCGAGGAGCGGGTCATCCGGGCGATCACCGCCAGCGGAATGGTGCCCAGCACGATGGCCGGCAGGATCAGATGGTGCAGCGCATCCCAGAACGCGTCGGGCTGGTCGCTGAGCAGGGTGTCGATCAGCATGAAGCCGGTTCTGGGCTCGATGTCGTAGAGCAGGTCGATGCGTCCGGACACCGGGGTCCAGCCCAGGCTCACGGAGAAGAACATGATGAGGATCAGGCCCCACCAGAAGATCGGCATCGAATAGCCGGCCAGGGAGATGCCCATCACCCCATGGTCGAACAGGGACCCTCGCTTGAGGGCTGCAATCACCCCGGCGAGCAGTCCGAGGACCCCGGCGAAGAGCAGGGCGGCCATGGACAGTTCCAGGGTGGCGGGGAACAGCGTGGTGAACTCGGTCCACACGCTGGTGCGGGTACGCAGGGACTCGCCGAGGTCGCCATGGGCGAGCTTGCCGACGTAGTCGATGTACTGGGCATAAAGCGGCTTGTTAAGACCGAGGCGTTCCATCGCCTGGGCGTGCATTTCCGGGTCGACCCGGCGCTCGCCCATCATGACTTCCACGGGATCGCCCGGGATCATGCGAATCAACGCGAAAGTCAGCAACGTGATGCCGAAGAACGTGGGGATCAGCAACCCCAGTCGGCGGGCAATAAAACTAAACATCGTGTGGTGTACCTCATCAGCCGGTTAGGCGTGCTCATCAGTGCCCGGGGTCGGGCACCGAAGAGCGTTTGTTGTTCTACTTCACCTGGGTGGTGGCGAAGTTATTCGTGGATAGCGGGCTCATGTGGTAGCCCTCTACGTTCTTGCGCATAGCGGTAAACATCTTCGGATGGGCATCGTTCACCCACAGGACCTGGTTGTGCAGGATCTCCAGGGCCTGTTCATAGAGTGCGGCACGTTGGGCGGGTTCAGTCTTGGCGCGAGCCTGGTCGATCAGCGCCTGGAACTGAGGATTGCACCAGCGGCTGTAGTTTTCGCCGTTTTTCGCCGCTTCGCAACTCAATAGCGGGCTGAGGAAATTATCCGGGTCGCCGTTGTCCCCGCTCCAGCCGGCGGAGACCATGTCGTGCTCGCCTTTTTTCGCCCGTTTGAGCATCTCGGCCCACTCCATGACGCGGATATCGAGCTTGATGCCGACCTTGGCCAGGTCGGCCTGCATCAGTTGCGCGCCGAGTTGCGGGTTCGGGTTGGTCGGGCCGCCGCCGTTGCGAGTATAGAGGGTAAAGACCGTGCCTTCGGGGACGCCGGCTTCCTTGAGCAGGGCGCGAGCCTTGTCCAGGTCCTGGGCCGGGTTCTTCAGCTTGTGGTTGTAGCCCAGCAGGGTCGAGGGGTAGGGATTCACTGCGGGGATGGCATTGCCCTTGCCGTACAGGGTGTCGACGTAGTTCTGCTTGTCCAGGGCCAGCTCGATGGCCTGGCGCACCCGCACATCGCTCAGGTACTTGTGTTCGGTGTTGATCGATACGTAGCCGGTGGCCATGGCCGCCATCTCATCGATCTTCAGGTTCGGGTCAGCCTTGATGTTCGGCACGTCATCGGGTTTGGGGTACAGGGCGACCTGGCACTCGTTGGCCTTGAGCTTCTGCAGGCGGGTGTTGTTGTCGACGGTGATGGCCAGGATCAGGCTGTCCGCCGGCGGCTTGCCACGGAAATACTCCGGGTTGGCCTTGAAGCGGACCTGGGCGTCCTTGGCATAGCGCTGGAAGATGAACGGGCCGGTGCCGATCGGCTTGCTGTTGAGTTCGTCGAGCTTGCCGGCCTTGAGCAACTGGTCGGCGTATTCGGCGGAGTGGATCGAGGTGAAGGCCATGCCCAGGTCGGACAGGAACGGTGCCTCTGGACGATTGAGGGTGAAGCGCACGGTCAGGTCGTCGACTTTCTCGACGCTTTTGAGCAGGTTCTGGAAGTCCATGCTCTCGAAATACGGAAAACCGACGGTGGACGCCTTGTGCCATGGGTTATTGGGGTCCAGTTGACGCTGGAAGCTCCAGACCACGTCGTCGGCGTTCAGCTCGCGGGTCGGCTTGAAGTAGTCGGTGGTGTGGAACTTGACACCCTTTCTCAGGTGAAAGGTGTATTGCAGGCCATCGGGGCTGATCTCCCAGCTTTCGGCCAGGGCCGGCTGGATCTCGGTGGTGCCGGGCTTGAAGTCCACCAGACGGTTGAAGATTGTTTCAGCGGCGGCGTCGGCGGTGACGGCGGTGGTGTAGAGCACCGGGTCGAAACCTTCCGGGCTGGCTTCGGTACAGACCACCAAGGGCTTGGCTGAAACACCGATAGCCACGCTGAATACGGCGGCCGCGATGGCGGCGCGCAGGGGAAGCTTCTTCATGTAAACCCTCCTTGATCGATTGAGCCAGATTAGTCGCTGGGACCGATTCGTCGAATCGGTCCCAGCGCAGTCAGGTGTCAGAGAATGTTGAATGGAATGGTGGTGACCAGGCGGAACTCGTTGATGCTGCCGTCGGCCTGGTTGGCCGTGGCACGGTGCGCGGTGTAGTTGGCGCGGATCGAAGCGGCCTTGAGCGGGCCGCTCTGGATGGCATAGGACGCGCCGATGCCATATTCGTAGTGCTTCTCGTCATGCATGCTCTTCACATCGGCGTAAGCGGTGCCGGTGTAGTGAGTCCCGTCGATGCCCCAGCCACGAGCCTGGTAGATATTGAACTTCAGCCCGGGAACACCGTACTCGGCCATGTTCAGGCCGTAGGCGATCTGGAAGGACTTCTCGTTCGGGCCGTTGAAGTCCGACAGCAGGGAGTTGGCCAGGTAGATACCGTTGGTTTCGTGCAGGTAGTCGAAGTACTCGTTACCGTCGATTTCCTGGTAGGAGAAGGTCAGGCTGTGGGCCTGGTGGGTCAGTCCGAACGACAGCGAGTAGGCGTCGTTGTTGATTTCACCCATCTTCTTTTTGCCGGTGTCGAGGGTCTTGTAGTAGTTCAGGCCCGTGGTCAGGCCCAGGATCGAGCTGTCGCCCAGTTCATGGGTGGCACCGAAGTAGTACTGGTTCCAGAAGTCTTCGACGTTGGACACGTAGAGGCTGGTTTTCAGGCTCTTGAACGGCTGATAGTTGAGCCCCGCCATGTTGACGTGATCGGTCTCGACATCGATGTTGGTGTACTCGGAGCGGAATTTCGACAGGCTCTCTTCGGTTCTTGGCGACACCCGGTCAAAGGTGGCGGCGTCGAACGACAGGTTGTTGAACTCTTCGCTATGGATGCTCACGCCTTCGAAGCTCGAGGGCAGTACGCGGTTGGGCATCACATCGACGATCGGCGTGCTGTAGCTCTGCCGGCCGGCGGTCACGGTGGTGTTCGACACGCGGAACTTGACGTTGGCCAGGCCGAGCTTGCTCCACTGGCCCTGCGCGTCGCCGCCATCTTTGGTCAAGGTACGGTTGTTGCCCAGGCCGCCGACACCTGGAATCGGTGCGCCGCCATTGGCCGAAGCCAGGCGTTCGGTATCGCGTTCCAGGGCGACGACGTTATACACCGCCACTTCAGTGCTGACCCCAACAGTACCCTCGGTGAAGCCGGAGTTGTACTTGACGATGGTGCCTTGCAGCCAGTTGATACGACGGTCGGTAGGGGTCAATACACCATGGTCGTTGTAGTGGAACTTGCCACCACGCTTGAGTTGCTCGTTGGCATACCAGTTGCGGGTCAGGCCACTCAGGCTCTGATCTTCGAAAAAGCCCTTGGTCTGTTCCTGGGCATTGGTCGAACTCAGGCTCGTCGGTACGAAATCCTGACTCTGGGTTTCAGCGTGGGCCATCACGGTGGCGCTGCTGATCGCTAAAGCCAACAACGCTTTTTGAGAGAGTTTCAAGGTTAAAGCTCCTTATTTTCTTTTTTTAATACCGGCCTTCTAGGCTGGTCCGGCTTTTTTGGTGGACACATTATTTGCTTGCGCAATCGTTTGCTTGGCAGAGTTTTGCCGAATTTCGGCTGCAAGTTTGTGTAGGGGCGAAATTCGCCCCTACAGCGCGGGTCACGGTTTTATTGTTCGATACTGACGCCCGAGAATGTGTTCCGGCCAAAGGGACTGACCTTGAAACCTTCGACTCTGGTGCTCAGCGGCTGGCTGACCGTCGAATGGGCGATGGGTGTAATCGGCACCTGTTGCTTGAGCAACTGCTGGGCCTGTTGGTAGAGCGCCACGCGTTGATCGTGGTCGGTGATGAGCTTGGCCTGTTTGATCAGCTTGTCGTATTGCGGGTTGCACCACATTGAATAGTTGTTGCCGCCAATCGCGTCGCAACCGTAGAGGGTGCCGAGCCAGTTGTCCGGGTCGCCATTGTCACCGGTCCAGCCGATCAGGCTGATGTCGTGTTCGCCATTCTTGGTCCGTTTGATGTACTCGCCCCATTCATAGCTGACGATCTTCACCTTCAGGCCGATCTTCGCCCAGTCGGCCTGGAGCATTTCAGCCATCAGCTTGGCGTTGGGGTTGTACGGGCGTTGCACCGGCATGGCCCAGAGGGTGATCTCGGTGCCTTCCTTGACGCCGGCGGCCTTGAGCAACTGTCGGGCTTTTTCCGGATTGTACGGCGCGTCCTTGATGCTCTCGTCGTAGGACCACTGGCTCGGCGGCATGGCGTTGACCGCCAGTTGCCCGGCGCCCTGGTAGACGGCATTGAGAATGCTCGGCTTGTTCACCGCCATGTCCAGCGCCTGGCGGACCTGGAGCTGGTCGAAGGGTTTGTGCTGCACGTTGTAGGCGATATAGCCGAGGTTGAAACCGGGCTTCTGGATGACCTGCAGCTTGGGATCTTTCTTCAGCCCGTCAACATCGGCGGGGCGCGGGTGCAGGGTGATCTGGCATTCACCGCGCTTGAGTTTCTGCACCCGCACCGAGGCATCGGTGTTGATGGCGAAAATCAGCTGGTCGAGCTGGACCTTGTCCGGGTCCCAATACTGTTTGTTGGCCACGTAGCGGATCTGCGCGTCTTTCTGATAACGCTGGAACACGTACGGTCCGGTACCGATGGGCTTCTGGTTGATCTCGCTGGGTCTGCCGGCGGCGAGCAACTGGTCGGCGTATTCGGCGGAGAGAATCGCGGCGAAGCTCATGGCGATGTTCTGGATGAACGCGGCGTCGACCGAATTGAGGGTCATGACCACGGTCAGCGGCCCGGTCTTTTCGACCTTGGCGATGTTCTTGTTCAGGCTCATCCCGTTGAAGTACGGAAACTCGGTGGGGTAGGCCTTGCGAAACGGCTGCACGGGATCGAGCATGCGGTTGAAGGTGAACACCACGTCGTCGGCGTTGAAGTCGCGGGACGGTGTGAAATAGGCGGTGGTGTGGAACTTCACGCCACGGCGCAGGTGGAAGGTATACACCAGGCCATCCGCTGAAATATCCCAACTTTCGGCCAGCGCCGGTGCGACGGAGGTCTCACCTTTGACGAACTCCACCAGCCGGTTGTACAGCGGCTCGGCGGCATCGTTGTCGGTGGCGGTGGTGTACTGCGCGGTGTCAAACCCGGCCGGGCTGCCCTCGGAGCAGAACACCAGGCTGCCGGCAGCCTGGGCAAAAGGGGCACCCGCCCACAGGGCGGCTCCCACCAAAGCGGATAAAGTGAAGGTCTGGCGCATGACGGTCCCAATCCTTTTGTTATTGTCATCGGCGAACGATGGCCGTGTTGGGGACACGGGAACTCTCGCCGATCAAGTCAGTGAATGCAGCAATGCCGCTCGTGAACGCATATCAGCGAAGTCTTGACGTTACGAGGCCAAGTCGATGCGGTAAATGCGTAGAGCCTTAGAGAGCTGTAGGAAAACTCTGTGCAGCGGTCATCCGTTTGCGTGTTTCCGCCGACGGATTCCGGACAATTCCTGCAATTCTGGCGGGGAGGCGAAGACAACGTCCTAGGACGCTGTCTTCGCGCAACCTCACTTGCTGACGCTGACGCCGTAGAAGGAGTTCAAGCCGAACGGGCTGATCTTGAAGTCCTGCACCTTGGCGCTCATGGGTTGGTACACCGTCGAGTGTGCGATAGGTGTATAGGGGACTTGGTCTTTGAGGATGTGTTGCGCCTGCTTGTACAGCTCGGTGCGTTTGGCCTGGTCGGCAGTCGACTTGGCTTCCTTGATCAGGTCCTCGAAAGGTTTGTAGCAGAACTTCGAGAAGTTGTTGCCGTTGACCGCATCACAGCCGAACAGCACGCCCAGCCAGTTGTCGGGGTCCCCATTGTCACCGCTCCAACCGATCAGCATGGCTTGCTGCTCGCCACCCTTGGCCCGCTTGAGGTATTCGCCCCACTCGTAGCTGACGATCTTGACGTTGAGGCCGATGTTCTTCCAGTCGGACTGGAGCATTTCAGCCATCAGCTTGGCGTTGGGGTTGTACGGACGCTGGACCGGCATGGCCCACAGGGTGATCTCGGTGCCAGGCTTGACGCCGGCTTCCTTGAGCAGTGCCTTGGCTTTTTCCGGATCGTACTTGGCGTCCTTGACGGTGGTGTCGTAGGACCATTGGGTCGGCGGCATGGCATTGACGGCCAGTTGGCCGGCGCCCTGGTAGACCGATTCGATGATCTGCTTCTTGTTCACCGACATGTCCAGCGCTTGGCGTACGCGCAGGTCAGCCAAGGGGTTGGCGGCGGTCTGGTCCTTGAGGACCGGCATCACGTTGTAGGCGATGTAACCCAGGTTGAAGCCGGCCTGTTCAGGCATCTTCAGGCTGCTGTCGGCCTTGAGCGGGGCGATGTCGGCCGGACGTGGGTAGGCGGTGATCTGGCATTCGCCTTTCTTGAGCTTCTGCGCGCGTACCGACGGGTCGGTGGTGATGGCGAAGATCAGGTTGTCGACCTTGACGTCTTCAGGCTTCCAGTAGTCCTTGTTCCCGGTGTAGCGGATGTTGGAGTCTTTCTGGTAGCTCTTGAACACGAACGGACCGGTGCCGATCGGCTTCTGGTTGATGTCGCTGGCCTTGCCTTCCTTGAGCAGCTTGTCGGCGTACTCGGCGGACTGGATCGAGGCGAAGCTCATCGCCAAGTCCTGGATGAACGCGGCGTCCACGGTTTTCAGGGTGAACTTGACGGTCTTGTCGTCGAGTTTTTCCACCTTGGTGATGTTGCCGTCCATGCCCATGTCGGTGAAGTACGGGAATTCGGTCGGGTACGCCTTGCGGAACGGCATGTCCTTGTCGAGCATGCGGTTGAAGGTGAACAGCACGTCGTCGGCGTTGAAATTACGCGTCGGCTTGAAGTAGTCGGTGGTGTGGAACTTGACGCCTTCACGCAGGTGGAAGGTGTAGCTCAGGCCGTCCGGGGTCACGTCCCAGCTGGTCGCCAGGCCAGGAATCACGGCGGTGCCGCCACGTTCGAACTGGCTCAGACGGTTGAAGACGGTTTCCGCGGAGGCGTCGAAGTCGGTTCCGGCGGTGTACAGGCCTGGATCGAAACCGGCCGGGCTCCCTTCGGAGCAGAACACCAGGTTAGTCGCGGCGACGGCGAACGGTGCGCTGGCCAAGAGGCCTGCGCCGACTAAAAACGGAATGACTGCTTTTTTAAGCATGGTGGCCTCATGATTTGTTGTCATTTTTGGTTTTGAGGACGACCTCGTGAGTCGACCTGCGGATACTTATGCAGGCCCCATACCCATTGCAAGATGCAGATACGTGCGAAGCCTCAAAGAGTGGCACGAACGTACACGAATGTCGCATATGTGTAAATTCTGACGCATTTGACAGGTTTCGAGGGTTTTTTCAGGTGCGCGGGACGCACTTCAAGCGGGCAACCGGGGCGTCTGGCGCACCCGGTTGGGGCGTTAAGTTACTGGCCCAGGCTCACGCCGTAGAAGGGCGTCAGGCCGAAAGGGCTGATCTTGAAGTCGTGCACTTCCTTGCGCATCGGCTGGAACACCGTCGAGTTGGCGATCGGGGTGATCGGCACCTGTTCCTTGAGGACTTTCTGCGCCTGCTGGTAGAGCTTGACCCGTTCGTCATGGTTGCTGCTGAGCTTGGCTTTCTGGATCAGTTGATCATAGGCCGGGTCGCACCATTTCGCGTAGTTGCTGCCCTTGACCGCGGCGCAGCTGTAGAGCACGCCGAGCCAGTTGTCCGGGTCACCGTTGTCGCCGGTCCAGCCATAGATCATGACGTCATGCTCGCCGTTCTTGGCGCGCTTGATGTACTCGCCCCACTCATAGCTGACGATATTGGCCTTGATTCCGACCTTGGCCCAGTCGGCCTGGATCATCTGCGCCGACATCCGCGCGTTGGGGTTGGAGGCCCTTTGCACGGTCATCGCCCACAGGTCGATGCTGGTGCCTTCGGCCACGCCGGCTTCCTTGAGCAGCGCGCGGGCCTTGGTCGGGTCGTAGGGCGCGTCCTTGATGGTCGGGTCATAAGACCACTGGCCTGGTGGCAAGGCGTTCTGCGCCAGTTGGCCGGCGCTCTGGTAGACGGCCTTGATGATCGCCGGCTTGTCGATGGCCATGTCCAGGGCCTGGCGGACCTTCAGCTGGTCCAGGGGCTTGTGGGTCACGTTGTAGGCGAGGAAGCCGAGGTTGAAACCTGGCTGCTGGAGCACCACCAGGTTCTTGTCCTGTTTCATGATCTCGATATCGGCCGGGCGCGGGTAGCCGCTGACCTGGCATTCCCCGGCCTTGAGTTTTTGCAGGCGGGCGGCGGCATCCGGGGTGATGGCGAAGATCAGGTTATCGAGTTTGACGTCCTCGGGTTTCCAGTAGTCCTTGTTGGCCACATAGCGGATCTGCGAGTCCTTCTGGTAGCGCTTGAACACGAACGGCCCGGTTCCCACCGGCTTCTGGTTGATGTCGGCGGCGCGGCCTTCCTTGAGCAGTTGCGCGGCGTATTCGGCGGACTGGATCGAGGCGAAGCTCATGGCCAGGTTCTGCACGAAGGCGGCGTCGATATGGTTCAGGGTGAAGCGCACGGTCTGCTCGTCGAGTTTTTCGACGTTCTTGATCGTGGTGTTGAGGTCCATGTCGCTGAAATACGGCGATTCCGAAGGGTAGGCCTTGCGGAACGGATGATTGGCATCGAGCAGGCGCTGGAAGGTGAAGAGCACGTCTTCGGCATTGAAGTCGCGGCTCGGCTTGAAGTCGTCGGTGGTGTGGAACTTCACGCCGGAGCGCAGATGAAAGGTGTAGCTCAGGCCGTCCGGAGCAACGTCCCAACGGGTGGCCAGGCCGGGCTCGACCTCGGTGTCGCCGCGCTTGAACTGGGCCAGGCGGTTGAACACGGTTTCGGCCGAGGCGTCGAAGTCGGTGCCGCTGGTGTACTGGCTCGGGTCGAAGCCGGCCGGGCTGGCTTCGGAGCAGTAGACCAGGGTCGAGGCCGCCTGGGCCAAGGGTGTACAGGCCAGCAGGGTGGCCGCCAGCAGCAGCGGTTTGAAGGCAATCTTTTCCATTGAAAAGCCTCGAAGGTGCGTAATAGAGCGGGGAGGGTTCCGACTCTAGCACGGCCTATCGAGGCCTTGGTGCCGACAATACGGGGTCAGCGAAGGGTGTTTACTGCTGGACCTCGATCACCCCCTCGGCATTCATGTTGACTTGTGCCTTGCCGGCTTCCACGTCCGGTGTCGGCGCGGCATCCATGGCTGGGGCTTTCATCATCATCATCGCGCCACGGGCGAACGGCTGTGGATAACCGTTGCTGCTGAGGTTCAGGTTGACGATCTTGTAGCTCTTGCCGCCCAGGGCCTCGGTGGCCAGTTGGGCACGTGCCTTGAACGCGGCGATGGCTTCCTTGAACAGGGCATCCTCGCTGGTCTCGCGGGTGGCGGTGGAAATGGCGAAGTTCATGCTTTCCATTTTCAGGTCCTGCATCAACTCACCGGTCAGCCTGGACAGCGCGGCGAAGTCGGCGCTTTCCAGGCGCAGCTCGGCGCGTTCACGCCAGCCGGTGATCTTCTGGGTCTTGTTGTCGTAGATCGGGTAGCTGTTGCGGCTGCCCTGGCGCAGGGTGATTTCCTTGACCGCCTTGGCCTGGCCCAGTGCCTTGTTCAGGGTGGTGGTGATATCGGCGGCGAGCTTGGCCGGATCGCTGTTCTGCGCCTCGGTATAGAGGGTCACGATCATCAGGTCGCGGTCCACTTCCTGGCTGGCTTCGGCACGCAGGGAAATCTGGTTGTAGTGCGGCTCGTCGGCGGCCAGGGCCGGCAGGCTGGCCAGGGTACTGAGGCTGAGGGCGAGAAGGGCGGCGCGGCGCGTGAAGTGCATAAAGGCTCCTTGGGATTCGATGCGCGGGTGGTGTCGGGCAGTCCCGCGTGCAGGCATCAGACTACGCCGGGATTGTCCGGTTCGCGTCGTTACAACTTCAATACATATAGCGGCCACTGCCCACGAGGTTGCGCTGTTTTTACCCGTGGGCGCAGATCGACACAAGGCGGCTTTTCACCGTGCTGGTGGCATTCAACGCTTGTACGTCGGTAGCGCAGGGAGTGGTTGCGCGTCTCATGGACGACTTTGAGCAAAGACAGAGAATGCACAAATTATACGAGAAAATTTATGTCTTTATACTTAGATCAATCGCTGATCGTTAATAAGGGTTTTTATATCTAATCCATCTAGTGAACTGTCATTTCTGACAGGTGACGATTTACTATCAGGCGCGTTAATGTCTTTTTTTCGTCAATCCTTATGGAGGGTTAATATATGACTGGTTCAAATGATTCAAGCGAAAAAGCAGAGGTTCGGGGTAGCCTGGACTATACGTTTGGTGTGGCCGGTAAAGTTTATTTGTTTGATGGCACCGGAATTTATCTGCAGCCCTGCGCTACTCATATACTCCCAGACGGAAAAATACTGTGCGCAGCCTACTCGGTTCAGCTTCAGATGACCTATCTGATCAGGCTTGATGATCGGGGTGTTGTAGATGCAAGTTTTGGTAGTGCGGGGATTTCTCGATTTAAGCTGTCTGATTTTTTTCCAGGGATGGGGCTGGCGCAACCTTATAATGTGAAATTTGATGTTGATCGTAATAAGGTTGTGATGGGTTTCTTTGTCGGTGATGGATCTAATACCGGAGTCACGGGGTTGGCAAGGTTTGAGTTGAATGGGAATTTAGATGAGGATTTCGGGATTGACGGGGTAATGATCTGGAGCTATGAAGATACAAGCAATGTTCCGTGGGCAGCGGTTTCACCTGATGAGGAGGCTATACGAAACGCCGGCTCCCGGAGTTATCATGGGGCGATGGCGTTACTGGATGACGGCGGCGTCATGATCCTGTCGACTCTCCATGTTGGTGTTTTTGATGTGACTTTTCTCACGAAAGTGGGTAATGATGGTTTCCTGGACAAAACATTTTGTGAAGTGGGGTACAAGTCTATTTCTCGAAATAATCGGCATGTCTGGGCCGAAGACCTTTTGCGCCAAGGTGACCATTTTCTGGTGGCAGTCACCTCTCGCTTTACTGGGGAGGGGGAGTGGTTTATTGCCAGATATGATGCTGATGGTAATTTGGATACTCATTTTGCGACCGATGGCTACTATGATGGCCCGCCGAGTGTCAAAAACGTCATTTTGCCTAGGGTGAGCGACGCGAAATTGTATTTTGTCGGGACCTCTGCAAATACAGCCTCCCAGCATTTGTTCATTGTGCTCCAACGTCGTGGAATGGATGGCCAGGTGGATCCGCTTTTTGGAGAGCAAGGATGGGGTGGCTCTGTCGGTGGTCCAAACACGGCTGACACTGTGGTCTGGAAAGCGGCGCTCTATAATCCGCGATCAACCGTGGTCGTTGCAGGCTCTGTTGCGCTTGCCTCTTCTGGCTTTAGTAAAGTTTTTATTGCCAGCATCGAGCAGGATATGGGGTGGGACGGTGCTTTTGGTAATGAGGGGGTTGTCATGTTTGACGGTGAGGCCATTATCAATGGGCTTTCTGTACAGCCGGACGGGAAAATTATCTTCATTTACAAAGTGGACGAGTCCGCCGCCTTTGCTCTGGTGCGATTGCATGGATAAACAGTGGCGTTCAGCCGGCCGTTGAATCGTTTTCCAATGGCCGGTTTCACAACGCTCGCTGATGTCTGCCGACTGTGGCGGTTTGCCGCACATTCGCCTGTCCGCGCCCCGGCTGGTTATACTCGTGGCGATCCGCCTGGAGCGCTCATCAGGAGAGCTCATGCTCGCCCCCGTTCAGTTGTTGTCCGCGACCCGTCAGAACCTCTGGCGCCTGACCTTTATCCGTATTCTGGTGCTGGCGGCCCAGGCCGGTTCCGTGGGTATCGCCTACTGGTTCGACCTGCTGCCGTTGCCCTGGCTGCAACTGGCAATGACCCTGGCCTGTTCCATGGTGCTCTGCGCCTTCACCGTGGTGCGCCTGCGGACCACCTGGCCGGTCACTGAACTCGAATACGCCGTGCAACTGGCCTGCGACCTGTTTATCCACAGCGCCTTGCTGTATTTCTCCGGCGGCTCGACCAACCCCTTCGTCTCCTATTACCTGGTACCCCTGACCATCGCCGCCGTGACTTTGCCCTGGCGCTATTCGGTGGTGCTCTCCGGTGCGGCGCTGGTGCTCTACACCTTGTTGCTGGTGCAGTTCTACCCGCTGGAAACCTTCCCGATCTCCCGGGAGAAGCTGCAGATCTATGGCATGTGGCTGAGCTTTGCCCTGGCCGCCGCGGTGATCACGTTCTTCGCCGCGAAGATGGCCGAGGAATTGCGCCGCCAGGAAGAGTTGCGCGCCCTGCGCCGTGAAGAGGGCCTGCGGGACCAGCAACTGCTGGCGGTAGCGACCCAGGCCGCCGGCGCCGCCCATGAATTGGGTACGCCCCTGGCAACCATGAGTGTGCTGCTCAAGGAAATGCGCCAGGACCATTCGGACCCGCTGCTCCAGGACGACCTGAGCGTGCTCCAGGACCAGGTCAAGCTATGCAAGCAGACCTTGCAGCAACTGGTCCGCGCCGCCGAGGCCAATCGCCGGCTGGCGGTGGAGATGCAGGATGTCACGGTCTGGCTCGACGAAGCGCTGAACCGCTGGCACCTGATGCGCCCGGAAGCCAGTTACCGCTTCCAGCGCCTTGGCCAGGGCGATGTGCCGCGCCTGGCGCCGCCGCCGGACCTGACCCAGGCCTTGCTCAACCTGTTGAACAACGCCGCCGATGCCTGTCCCGAAGGCCTCGAAGTGCAGTTGGACTGGGATGAGGAAAACCTCACCATCAATATTCGTGACCACGGCGCCGGTGTGCCGCTGGCCATCGCCGAGCAGATCGGCAAACCGTTTTTCACCACCAAGGGCAAAGGCTTCGGCCTGGGCCTGTTCTTGAGCAAGGCCAGCGTGACCCGCGCTGGCGGCTCGGTGAAACTCTACAGTCATGAGGAAGGTGGCACGCTCACCGAGCTGCGCCTGCCCCGTGTTGCCCGAGGAGAAGAAGCATGAGTGACGAGATCCAGGTCGAAGGCGAGGAACTGCCGCACCTGTTGCTGGTGGACGACGACGCCACCTTTACCCGCGTGATGGCGCGGGCCATGAGCCGTCGCGGCTTTCGCGTCAGCACCGCCGGTTCCGCCGAAGAGGGCCTGATCCTGGCCCAGCAGGACCTGCCGGACTACGCCGCGCTGGACCTGAAGATGGACGGCGATTCCGGCCTGGTGCTGCTGCCCAAGCTGCTGGAGCTCGATCCGGAGATGCGCGTGCTGATCCTCACCGGCTATTCGAGCATCGCCACGGCGGTAGAGGCGATCAAGCGCGGGGCCTGTAACTACCTGTGCAAGCCGGCGGATGCCGACGACGTGCTGGCGGCCCTGCTCTCCGAGCATGCCGACCTCGATACCCTGGTGCCGGAAAACCCGATGTCGGTGGATCGCCTGCAATGGGAGCACATCCAGCGCGTGCTGACCGAGCACGAAGGCAATATCTCCGCCACCGCCCGCGCCCTGGGCATGCATCGGCGGACCTTGCAGCGCAAATTGCAGAAACGGCCGGTGCGGCGCTGAACCGGCGCTGAACGAATCCTTTTCAAATCGCGCTACGCCGGGTGCGAATCATCTATGATCGGTTGGTGAAATTTCTTACGCCAACCGAGCCTTAGAATGACTAAGAACGCTGAATATTCCGCGGTCAACGATGCAGTAGAAGGGCATTTTTTTCGTAGGGTCTGGCAACTGGCCTCGCCTTACTGGCGCAGTGAGGAGAAGGGCAAGGCCTGGCTGTTGCTGATCTGTGTGGTGGCCCTGTCACTCTTCAGCGTCGGCATTTCGGTCTGGCTGAACAATTGGTACAAGGATTTCTACAACGCCTTGCAGGAGAAAAACGGTGCGGCCTTCTGGCACCTGATCCTGTATTTCGGCGGGATTGCCGCCGTGGCCATCCTCGGCGCGGTCTATCGACTGTACCTGACCCAGATGCTCACCATCAGTTGGCGCCGCTGGCTGACCGAGCAGCATTTCAAGCGCTGGCTCGAGCACAAGAACTACTACCAGATGGAGGCGGGCGGGAACACCGACAACCCGGACCAACGGCTGAGTGAAGACCTCAACAGTTTTACCGCCGATACCCTGACCCTGGGCCTTGGCCTGTTTCGCACGGTGGTCAGCCTGGTGTCGTTCTCGATCATCCTCTGGGGGGTATCGGGGAGTATCGAAGTCTTCGGCATCAGCATTCCCGGCTACATGTTCTGGTGCGCCTTCCTCTACGCGGCCGTCGGCAGCTGGTTGACCCGGCTGATCGGTCGCCACTTGATTCCGTTGAACAACCAACAACAACGTTTTGAGGCCGATATGCGCTTCTCGTTGGTGCGGGTTCGCGAAAACGCCGAAAGCATTGCCCTTTATGATGGCGAGCCGAATGAAACGCAGCGCCTGAGCTCGCGTTTCGGCAAGGTCTGGTCCAACTACTGGGCGCTGATGCGAGTGACCAAGCGCTTGACGTTCTTCACCGCCGGTTACAGCCAGATTGCGATCATCTTCCCGTTCATGGTGGCGGCACCGCGCTATTTCGCCGGCAAGATCCAGCTCGGCGAGCTGATGCAGATCAACTCGGCGTTCGGCAATGTGCAGGAAAACTTCAGCTGGTTTATCGATGCGTACTCCAACCTCGCGGTGTGGAAAGCCACCTGTGACCGTCTGCTGAGTTTCCGTCAGGCCATGGTCGACAATGAAGAGCGTGTTCCAGCCATCGACGTGCAGAGCCAGGGTGAAGCCTTGCAGGTGAACAACCTGGAGCTGGATCTGGCGGACGGTCGGCATCTGCTGGCCGGTGCGAACATGAATGTGGCTCCGGGCGAACGGGTGATGCTCAGCGGGCGTTCCGGCACGGGCAAAAGTACCCTGTTGCGGGCCATGGGCAATCTCTGGCCACGGGGCGGTGGCAGTATCCGGTTGCCGGCCGCGCGCTCGCTGTTCCTGCCGCAGAAACCTTACCTGCCGATTGGCAGCCTGCGTGAGGCAATGAGTTATCCACAGCCCAGCGATGCCTACTCGGATGAGCGTTATCAGGAGGTCTTGCAGACTTGCCGTCTGCCGCACCTGGCCGGGCGCCTGGAGGAAAGCAATCACTGGCAACGCATGTTGTCCCCGGGCGAGCAACAGCGCCTGGCCTTCGCCCGTGCGCTGTTGTATGCGCCGCAATGGCTGTTTATGGACGAGGCCACCTCGGCCATGGATGAAGAAGACGAAACGGACCTCTATCAGGCCCTGATCGATCAGATTCCGGGGCTGGGCATTGTCAGCGTCGGCCATCGCAGCAGCTTGAAGAAATTCCACCCACGGCATCTGCGGATCGAGCGTGGACACCTGGTCACTCAGGAAGCGGTCAGCGCATAGCCAACAGTGATCGTACAACCCGGTTGAGCTATGATGCGCGCTCAGCCGTTCAGCCGAGATAGATGTTCGATATGGAAAACCAGAGCGCCGGGCTTCGCCCGACCCGAAAGCGCCGTAGTCTTGCCCAGGAGCTGGTCACCGTGCTCTCCGAGCAGATCCGTGATGGTCAGCTCAAGCGCGGGGACAAGTTACCCACCGAGTCGGCGATCATGGAGGCCCATGGTGTCAGCCGCACGGTGGTGCGCGAGGCGATCTCGCGCCTGCAGGCGGCCGGGCAGGTGGAAACCCGCCACGGCATCGGCACCTTTGTGCTGGACACGCCGAGCCCCAGCGGTTTTCGGATCGATCCGGCGACGGTGGTGACCCTGCGCGATGTGCTGGCGATCCTGGAGTTGCGGATCAGCCTGGAAGTCGAGTCGGCGGGGTTGGCGGCGCAGCGGCGCAGCGCCGAGCAGTTGGCGGCGATGCGGGCGGCGCTGGACGCGTTGAATGAAAGTGCGGCCCATGCCAGCGATGCGGTGGCGTCGGATTTCCAGTTCCACCTGCAGATTGCCCTGTCCACCGGCAACCGCTACTTCACCGATATCATGACCCACCTGGGCACCAGCATCATTCCCCGGACCCGTTTGAATTCGGCGCGGCTGGCCCATGATGACCAGCAGCACTACATGAATCGGCTGGGGCGCGAGCACGAAGAGATCTATGAGGCGATTGCCCGCCAGGATTCCGATGCGGCGCGGGCAGCGATGCGCCTGCATCTGACCAACAGCCGCGAGCGGTTGCGCCAGGCCCATGAAGAGGCCGAGGCGCAGAAAGGCTAGTTTCTCAGGGGGTGTAGAGATCCGTCTAAAGCTCTACTCGGAAGGTATCGTCCAGCCTCACCTCATAGGTCTTTTGGGTGACGATGTAGGTGAACTCGGGAAAGACTTCAAATCTGAGAAGGTCGCCTCGGTTTATGGAGTCGTCCAGGGTTATCTCCTTGACGGAGGCCCCCTTGGAAACTTTGTTTTCGGGTAACTTGATCCTATATGAATGCGCCATGACGGGTTTCCTTCCACCGGACCTGAAGTGATTTCAGGCCTTCTGAAATCATTCAATTCCCCCGTGAGATTTGTCGCTACTGTCAGAAATGACAGTAGCGACAAACGGTCTGCTCCTGGATCAACCGCCGTTGAGGATCGTCCGATCCACGCGCACGGCCCATTTCGTGGCTTTTGCCTGCACATCAAATGCCACTTCCCCCGTCGCATCCGCTGTCGCACGGGGATCTGACCGTTCGTCGTAACTGTTATTTCTGACAGTTACACCAAGACGCATCCTAGGTTTAGGCTTCTCACACCTGAAAGCGTATTTTTGTTTTTCAGGCCTCCATTGAATTAATCGATATTCAATAAATGATGAAAGGGTGCCAGTATGAAAACTCAGCCAGAAGCCTGGAACATAAAAATTTTTCTTGGTGATGTTCTCGTTGAAATGCCTGAACCCCGAGAGCAATATGAAGCTGCCCTCATCAGGATAAAGGTTGGAGAGATTTTATATATAAAAGGCCAAAAAGTTAGAGTCGTTAACAAAGACGTTGTGTCGGCCTTGAGTATTGCCAATAGAAGCTATCGAGTGAACGTTGCTTTTGTGGCAAATGTCAGCACGGAAGCAACCTCGCCTGAATCCGGCTTGCCTAGGTCGAAAGCCAAGAAAGAAAGTCACCAGGAAGAGCCTGTCACCGTAACAAAGATTAAAGATGGAAGTATCATGGCAAGTTGGGGGTCGTGGGAGAATTTTGCTTCCGCCTATTTGTCAAAAGGCGACATCATCACCTACGCGGCGTACCCTGATCAACGCAATGAAATAATCGGTGTTGAGTATTATGACTTCGCGGAAGATGGGTTTCTTATACGACAAGTTACGGAGCTATTGAACTAGGCCTGAAAGTTTGACGTGGCGGCTGATGTATTCGTTTTTTCTCCCTCGGAAAATTTTTGACCTTGACCCTCTTTGATGCAGTGAATGTTTTAATCAGTCGGCATGCTCCTGACGAGGCTGAGTTGCAGAAGAACCAGGCGTTTTTGCCGTTTATGATGTTGTCTGGTCGTACGTCTTCGCGGGCAAGCCCTGCTCCTATAGTTTGGTGTCGTGCACAAAACCAGTGAACGACACCAAACTATAGGAGCAGGGCTTGCCCGCGAAGAACGATAACGTGGTGCCCTTGGCGGATTACCGCTTCAGAATAGTCCGGTCCACACGCACCGCCCATTTCGCGGCTTTCGCCTGGGTGGCGAATACCACTTTCCCCGTCTCATCCGCCGTCGCCCGGGCAATCGCCACGCCATCGGCCAGCAGTTCCAGCGGCATATCCTTGAGTGACTGACCGGAAGCCAGTTCGAGTTTTACGGTAAAGGTCATGACTGATCTCCCTGTCACTGATGGTTGTCGATAAAGGTGGTGGCCTGGCCGTCCAGCGTGCCGATCAGCTCCGGCGAGCCACCACGGAACTGACGGAACACATTACGTCCCGTCCCGCCCACCGGCACATTCAACGTCGGCTGAAAGCGATCGGTCAGTTCGGCATAGGCCGTCCACGGGCCGATATAGGACTCATCCAGCCCCTTGGTGTAACTGAAGGCATAACGCACGGCATTGCCCGGCAGCCAGTTGGGTTCGCTGGGCATGCGGCTCTGCCAGCCATCGGCCTTGAGGGTCGGGGCCACGCCGGGCGGGTTGAGGTAGCCGGCAGGCAGGTTCGGCTTGTAGTCCTTGAGCAGCAGGTAGGTGCTCCAGCCCCACCAGCTGTCGCTCTGGCTACGATCGTTGAGGTTGTTGACGTCGTTGCGGCGCAGCACGGTCTTGCCCTTGAGGGCGAACAATGGGGCGAAATTCAGGCTGTCCTGGCTGTTTTCCACCTTCGTCAGGTCCGGCACCGAACGTAGCGCGGCATAGGCTTCGGGAGGTACGACGACGCCACTGAGAAACACTGCGAAGACTTCATCCACCGATTGCTGCACCGCCTGTTTGACCCGCAGCCGGTTGCCGCTGTCGACCGTGTCGAAATAGCGCTTGTCGCCGTAGCAGTTCCAGCGATCCCCCTGGGCGTTGCTGACTTTCAGGCCGAACTTGCTGTCTTCGTCGTGCATGAAACGCGAGATCAGCGAACCCACATCGCTGGGGGTGACGCTGTCGGCCAGTTGCTTGCGCGGTACCCGCAGATGGCCGCCGGAGAACAGGTCGGTGAGGAAGTGGTCGGCAAAGGCGTTCATCGCGTAGGCCAATTCCAGATCCTGGTCGACGCCGCTCTTGTGCGCCAGGGCGGCCTGTTGCAGGGCGGCGGCGTGCCCGGCCTGGTAAGCCAGCAGAGCCCATTCGCCGAAGTGGTCCCAGTTGCTCGCGGCCAGTTTCAGGTAGCGGCCAAGGGGAAACAGCGGCGAGGCAAAGCTGCCGCCACCGGTGATCTTGTTCCACTCGCCGGAGAGGGTATCGCCCAGTTCGTCGTAGGCTTCGTGAGGCTGCTTGCCGTCCTTGATCGCCTGGTTGGCGGCGTTGATCTCGGTTTTCATCACCTGCAGGATTTTCTGCGCTTCGTCGCGGGAGGCGGGCAGCACTGCCAGAGAGTTGAAGGCAGCGGTAAAGCGCGCCTGACGGTCGGCCGGGGTGCTGCCGTCGGCGATCGGTCGGTCCGCAATCCCGTAGAAATCGCCACCCAGGGCGACGATCTGGCCGTAGGTCAGGGCCAGGCCGTTGGTCAGGTGCAGTTCGACCTGCCAGGCCGGAATGGCGGGTGCGTCCTTGGCAAAACGCAGCTGGGCGCTGTCGCCGATGGCGGTGTGTTCACCGCCTTCGAAGCGCGCCTGGGGCTTGCCCTTGAGCGCGCTGTCGAACGCCGTTGGCTGATGATACTTGAGGGTGTGATGACCTTCAGCGAGAAGAATCACCGCTGCGCCGTCACCCGGAATGGCGATGCCTTGCTCGGTGAAAAGGGTGTCCAGCTCGGCAATGACCTTGCCGTCGTGCAGCAGGAAATCCTGCGCGTGCTGTGGAGTGGCTGACATGTCTGGCTCCTTGATATGTCGTTTTTATCGTTCAAATTAACTGTATGTATATACAGTTAAAATTGAGCTTAGATGAAAAACTTCCTACGTCAAGGAGGGAGATTCTTGTGGGATCGGCTGAGCGATTCCTGTTGACCTTTATTATTTAAGTTGTACGATGACGTACGACATCAGCCAGTCTGCGCTGTCTCTTTCATCACAACGTGCTTCCCAGGGTGTTCGAATAATGAATCCACAAGAACTGAAGTCCATCCTCTCCTCCGGCCTGCTGTCCTTTCCGGTGACCGATTTCAATGCCCAGGGCGATTTCCATCGCGCCGGCTACGTCAAGCGCCTGGAGTGGCTGGCCCCTTACGGCGCCACCGCGCTGTTCGCCGCCGGCGGTACCGGTGAATTCTTCTCCCTGGCAGCCAGTGAATATTCCGAAGTGGTGAAAACCGCCGTCGATACCTGCGCCGGTAGCGTGCCGATCCTCGCCGGTGTCGGTGGTGCGACCCGCCAGGCCATCGAATACGCCCAGGAAGCCGAACGTCTTGGCGCCAAAGGCCTGCTGCTGCTGCCGCACTACCTGACCGAAGCCAGCCAGGAAGGCGTTGCCGCCCACGTTGAAGCCGTGTGCAAGTCGGTGAAGATCGGCGTGGTGGTGTACAACCGCAACGTCTGCCGCCTGACCGCGCCGCTGCTGGAACGTCTGGCCGAGCGCTGCCCGAACCTGATCGGCTACAAGGATGGCCTGGGCGATATCGAGCTGATGGTGTCGATCCGTCATCGTCTCGGCGATCGTTTCAGCTACCTGGGCGGCCTGCCGACCGCGGAAGTCTATGCCGCGGCCTACAAGGCCCTCGGCGTGCCAGTCTACTCCTCGGCGGTGTTCAACTTCATCCCGAAAACCGCGATGGATTTCTACCACGCCATTGCCCGGGACGATCACGCCACCGTCGGCAAGATCATCGACGACTTCTTCCTGCCATACCTGGACATCCGCAACCGCCGCTCCGGCTACGCTGTGAGTATCGTCAAGGCTGGCGCGAAGATCGCCGGTTATGACGCCGGTCCCGTGCGTACGCCGCTGACCGATCTGCTGCCGGACGAATACGACGCCCTGGCCGCGCTGATCGACAAGCAAGGCGCACAGTAAGAACGAATAAACAGGCCGCTGAGCAATCAGCGGCTTTTTCGGTTCAGGAGGTTTTCCGTGGCAGATGCAAAACGTTTCGACAACTACATCGGTGGCCAATGGGTCGCCGGTGCCGAGTACTCGGCCAATATCAACCCGTCGGACTTGTCCGATGTCATTGGTGAGTACGCCAAGGCTGACCTGGTCCAGGTGCAGTCGGCCATCGACGCCGCTCGTGAGGCGTTCCCGGCCTGGTCCACTTCCGGCATCCAGGCCCGCAGCGATGCGCTGGATAAAGTCGGTTCGGAAATTCTCGCCCGTCGTGAAGAGCTGGGTAACCTGCTGGCCCGGGAAGAGGGCAAGACCCTGCCCGAAGCCATTGGCGAAGTGAGCCGTGCCGGTAATATCTTCAAGTTCTTCGCCGGCGAATGCCTGCGTCTCTCCGGCGACTACCTGCCGTCGGTACGTCCCGGCGTCAACGTCGAAGTGACCCGTGAAGCGCTGGGCGTGGTCGGCCTGATCACCCCATGGAACTTCCCGATCGCGATTCCGGCCTGGAAGATCGCTCCGGCCCTGGCCTACGGCAACTGCGTGGTGCTCAAGCCGGCCGAACTGGTTCCGGGTTGTGCCTGGGCCCTGGCGGAAATCATTTCCCGCGCCGGTTTCCCGGCCGGTGTGTTCAACCTGGTGATGGGCAGCGGCCGTCTGGTCGGCGACGCCATGGTCAACAGCCGGAAAGTCGACGGCATCAGCTTCACCGGTTCGGTCGGCGTCGGCCGGCAGATCGCGGTCAACTGTGTATCGCGCCAGGCCAAGGTGCAGCTGGAGATGGGCGGCAAGAACCCGCAGGTCATCCTCGATGACGCCGACCTCAAGCAGGCCGTCGAGCTGGCGGTGCAGAGCGCGTTCTACTCCACCGGCCAACGTTGCACGGCGTCCAGCCGTTTGATCGTCACCGCCGGAATTCATGACAAGTTCGTCGAAGCCATGGCCGAGCGCATGCGTTCGATCAAGGTCGGCCACGCCCTCAAGAGCGGTACCGACATTGGTCCTGTGGTGTCCCAGGCGCAACTGGAGCAGGATCTGAGCTACATCAACATCGGCCAGTCCGAAGGCGCGCGCCTGGTCTCCGGCGGTGAGCTGGTGACCTGCGATACCGAAGGCTATTTCCTCGCGCCGACCTTGTTTGCCGACAGCGAAGCCTCGATGCGCATCAGCCGTGAAGAAATCTTCGGCCCGGTGGCCAATATCGTCCGCGTCGCCGATTACGAAGCCGCGCTGGCCATGTCCAACGACACCGAGTTCGGCCTCTCCGCCGGTATCGCCACCACCTCGCTGAAGTACGCCAACCACTTCAAGCGCCACTCCCAGGCGGGGATGGTGATGGTCAACCTGCCGACCGCCGGCGTGGATTACCACGTGCCGTTCGGCGGGCGCAAAGGTTCGTCCTACGGTTCCCGCGAGCAAGGTCGCTACGCCCAGGAGTTCTACACCGTGGTCAAAACCAGCTACATCGGTTCGTAATCCGCTTTACCCGCACGGGGCTCTTGCCTGAAGCCTCGTGCGGTACATCACTGAATGTTTTACCCGCGTAAAAAAATAAAGAGTGGGAGTACATCTACATGCAAGCGACCAAGCAGACACATGTCCGCTATTTGATTCTGCTCATGCTGTTCCTGGTGACCACGATCAACTACGCCGACCGTGCCACCATCGCCATTGCCGGTTCCAGCCTGCAAAAAAGCCTCGGCATCGACGCCGTCACCCTCGGTTATATCTTCTCCGCCTTCGGCTGGGCCTATGTGCTCGGGCAGATTCCCGGCGGCTGGCTGCTCGACCGTTTCGGCTCGAAAAAAGTCTACGCCCTGAGCATCTTCACCTGGTCGCTGTTCACCGCCATGCAAGGTTATGTCGGCGAGTTCGGTGTCTCCACCGCGGTGGTCGCGCTGTTCATGCTGCGCTTCCTGGTGGGCCTGGCCGAAGCGCCATCCTTTCCCGGTAACGCCCGTATCGTCGCGGCCTGGTTCCCCACCGCCGAACGCGGCACCGCCTCGGCGATCTTCAACTCCGCGCAATACTTCGCCACCGTGCTGTTCGCGCCGCTGATGGGCTGGATCGTGTACACCTTCGGCTGGCAGCATGTGTTCCTGGTGATGGGTTGCCTGGGCGTGGTGTTCTCGCTGATCTGGCTGAAAGTTATCCACAGCCCGCGCCAGCACCCGATGATCAACGACGCCGAGTTCAACCATATTGCCGAGAACGGCGGCATGGTCGACATGGACCAGGGCAAGGCCGCCGGTGGCGGTCCGAAGTGGGACTACGTGCGCCAACTGCTGACCAACCGGATGATGCTCGGTGTCTACCTGGGCCAGTACTGCATCAACGGCATCACCTATTTCTTCCTGACCTGGTTCCCGGTGTACCTGGTGCAGGAGCGCGGCATGACCATCCTCAAGGCCGGCTTTATCGCCTCCTTGCCGGCCATCTGCGGTTTTATCGGTGGCGTGCTGGGCGGGATCATTTCCGACTACCTGCTGCGCCGCGGCCATTCCCTGACCTTCGCCCGCAAGGCGCCGATCATTGGCGGCCTGTTGCTTTCGACCACCATCGTCGCCTGCAACTACGTAGACATCGAATGGATGGTGGTGGGCTTCATGGCCCTGGCCTTCTTCGGCAAGGGCGTGGGTGCGCTGGGCTGGGCAGTGGTTTCCGATACCTCGCCGAAGCAGATTGCCGGTTTGAGTGGCGGCCTGTTCAACATGTTCGGCAATATCGCCTCCATCACCACGCCGATCGTGATCGGCTACATCATCAGCGCCACCGGTTCGTTCAAGTGGGCCCTGGTGTTTGTCGGCGCCAATGCGTTGTTGGCGGTGATCAGCTATGTGGTGATCGTCGGTGAGATCAAGCGCGTCGAACTGCGCGATCCGCCCGCCGGTCCCAAGCTCAATAGCGAGCCCCGTCTGTCCCAAGCCCATTCCTGAGGAGCGGCGTCATGCAGTTGATTGAACATTCCGACTCGCCGCGCTATATCCGCCTGCACGAGCGGGACAATGTGGTGATCGTGGTCAATGACCAGGGTGTACCGGCCGGTACCGAGTTCCCGGACGGCCTGGTGACCCGCGAGCACATTCCCCAGAGCCACAAGGTGACGCTGGTGGATATCGCCGAGGGCGGCGAAGTGATCCGCTACGGCCAGGTTATCGGTTATGCGTTGCTGCCGATTCCCCAGGGCAGTTGGGTCAAGGAAGATCAACTGCGCATGCCTACCGCGCCGCCGCTGGACAGCCTGCCGCTGTCCACCGATGTGCCGGCGGCCCAGGCGCCGCTTGAGGGTTTCACCTTCGAAGGTTATCGCAATGCCGACGGTACCGTCGGTACGCGCAATATCCTCGGCATCACCACCACGGTGCAGTGCGTCACCGGTGTGCTGGACCATGCGGTCAAGCGTATCAAGGATGAATTGCTGCCCAAGTACCCCCATGTCGATGACGTGGTGGCATTGACCCACAGCTATGGCTGCGGCGTGGCGATTACCGCGACCGATGCCTATATCCCGATCCGCACCGTGCGCAACCTGGCGCGCAACCCGAACCTGGGCGGTGAAGCGCTGGTGATCAGCCTGGGCTGCGAGAAGTTGCAGGCCGGCCAGGTGATGCACGAGGGCGACAGCTCGGTGGATCTGAGTGAGCCCTGGTTGTATCGGCTGCAGGATTCCAGTCACGGGTTTACCGAGATGATCGAGCAGATCATGGCGCTGGCGGAAACCCGTCTGAAGAAGCTCGATCTGCGGCGTCGGGAAACCGTGCCGGCGTCGGAGCTGATCCTCGGCATGCAGTGTGGCGGCAGTGATGCGTTTTCCGGGATCACCGCCAACCCGGCCTTGGGTTATGCCTCCGACCTGCTGCTGCGGGCCGGGGCGACGGTGATGTTTTCCGAAGTGACGGAAGTGCGCGATGCGATCTACCTGCTGACCTCGCGGGCAGAAAACCTGCCGGTGGCCGAGGCGCTGGTGCGTGAGATGGACTGGTACGACCGCTACCTGGCCAAGGGCGAGGCGGACCGCAGCGCGAATACCACGCCGGGGAACAAGAAGGGCGGGTTGTCGAATATTGTCGAGAAGTCCCTGGGCTCCATCGTCAAGTCCGGCAGCAGTGCGATCAACGGCGTGCTTGGCCCTGGCGAACGTTTTACGCGCAAGGGCCTGATTTTCTGTGCGACGCCTGCCAGTGATTTTGTCTGCGGCACCTTGCAGCTGGCGGCCGGGATGAACCTGCATGTGTTCACCACCGGGCGGGGTACGCCTTATGGGCTGGCGATGGCGCCGGTGGTGAAGGTTTCGACCCGTACCGAGCTGGCACAGCGTTGGCCGGACCTGATCGATATCGATGCCGGGCGGATTGCCACCGGGCGGGCAACGATCGAGGACCTGGGTTGGGAGTTGTTCAACTACTACCTGGATGTCGCCAGCGGCCGGAAAAAGACCTGGGCCGAGCAGCACAAGCTGCACAACGACATTACCTTGTTCAATCCGGCACCGATTACCTGAGTCTCAAGGACGCCATCAATCCTGTAGGAGCATGGCTTGCCAGCGAAGGGGCCCGTAAAATCGCCAAAAGCTTCGCGGGCAAGCCCTGCTCCTACAGGTTATTTGGCGTTTTCAATATCTCACTTCCTTAACTGACTGGTATTTGAGCAACCCCGCTCGCCACATTGTGGTGTTTTTAAAACACCGACCAACCAATCCGCTCGCTCAGCAGCTCCAACGCCGCCATCCCCACCAACGAGTTGCCCGCCACATTCAGCTCCGGTGCCCAGACGCACACGGTAAAGCGTCCCGGCACCACCGCGACAATCCCGCCACCCACGCCGCTCTTGCCCGGCAAGCCGACGCGATAGGCAAAGTTCCCGGCCTCGTCATACAGCCCGCTGGTGGCCATGATCGAGTTGACCTGCTGGGTCTGGCGCCGGGTCAGGATCTGCTCGCCGCTGTGCTTGCAGAAGCCGTCATTGGCCAGGAAACCGAACGCCCGCGCCAGGTCGATGCAGTTCATGCGCAGGGCACAGTGGCTGAAATAGCTGCGCAGCACGGCTTCGACATCGTTGTGAAAATTGCCGAATGACTGCATCAGATAGGCCATGGCCGCGTTGCGCGCCCGGTGCTGGTACTCCGACTCGGCCACCTTGCCGTCCACCATGACCTGCATATTGCCCGACAGGCGCCGGGCGAAATCGCGCATCGACAGTGCCGGCGCGGCGAAGCGCGATTGATTGATATCGCAGATCACCAGGGCGCCGGCGTTGATAAACGGGTTACGTGGGCGACCGCGTTCGAACTCCAACTGCACCAGCGAGTTGAACGGCTGTCCGGAGGGTTCATGGCCCAGCCGCTCCCAGATGGCCTCGCCGGAGTGGTTGATCGCCTGCACCAGGCTGAAGACCTTGGAAATACTCTGGATCGAGAACGGCGTCTGTGCGTCGCCGGCGCAGAACATTTCGCCGTCGTTGCCATACACGGCAATACCCAACTGATTGGCCGGCACATCCGCCAGCGCCGGAATGTAATTGGCCACCTTGCCCTGGCCGATCAAGGGCCGGACTTCATCGAGGATCTCGTTCAACAGCGCTTGCATGCTCGGGCTCGCAGTCACTTCCCGCCGGGTTGCGGGGCTACATGCTGCTAGACGCCGCGTGCGGGCTTCGGAGCACAGTTTTTACGCTCGGGGTTGAGCCGTTGGCGCCTGTGTGGACCGGATCAGTTCGTACTCGTTGAGACCGGAGCAGAGGCGGGGGTAAACTGCCTGCCCCGTGTAATGTCTGTTGGCTGGAGCCGGTAATGCGCAAAGATAAGAAACAGGTGATTGGTGACGAGATCGGCGATGCGCAGATCAAGTTGTTTCTCGATTTCGAGCCGGTCGACGCCACTTCGCCGTCCCTGCACAAACTGATCAAGGCCTACCGTGGACTGCGTATCGACGATTTCGAGCGCTTCCTGGGGTTCTTCAAGGAAGCCGGTTACGACCTCGACGGCAAAGACGAGCACGGCCAGGACTTCGTGAGTCTGATCCGCGACCAGCGTAATGCCGGCGACTATATCGAGTTGATCGACAAGGCTCGCGGGTAAGATTCAAGACCGCGTCGCCTGCATCGCGAGCAAGCTTGCTCCTACAATGCTGCGGCGAACCGACATTTCGCGTACGGCGCCATTCCTGTAGGAGCAAGCTTGCTTGCGATGAACGATAACGCGGGCTTTCGTTGAATCCTGACCAAAAAAACGCCCCGCTCTTCAACCGAAGAGCGGGGCGTTTTTTGTCAGCGATCACCTCAAGCGTAGCTTTCGGTCTCGCTGCTCGGCTCAACCAGTTCCAGGCGAACGTTGTTCTGCGCATTGATCTGGCGATACAACGCTGCATCCGTCTCCAGGACTTTTTCCCGTGCCGGGAAAATTTCGTGGAGCTTGGCTGCCCACTCACCCTTGGCCTTGTCCGCGAAGCAGCGCTCGATCAGTTCCAGCATGATCGACACGGTCACCGAAGCGCCCGGCGATGCGCCGAGCAGGGCGGCCAGCGAACCGTCCTTCGCCGCCACCAGTTCGGTACCGAACTGCAGGACGCCGCCTTTCTTCGCGTCTTTCTTGATGATCTGTACCCGCTGGCCGGCCGTTTCCAGGCGCCAGTCCTCGGCTTTCACCTCCGGGTAGAAGCGGCGCAGGGATTCCAGGCGCTGCTCCATGGACTGCATCACTTCGCTGATCAGGTACTTGGTCAGGTCCATGTTGTCACGGGCCACGGCCAGCATCGGGCCGATATTGCCGGCGCGTACCGACAGTGGCAGGTCCATCAGCGAACCGTGCTTGAGGAACTTGGTGGTGAAACCGGCATAGGGCCCGAACAGCAGGGATTTCTTGCCATCGACCACGCGGGTGTCCAGGTGCGGCACGGACATCGGTGGCGAACCCACGGCGGCCTGGCTGTAGACCTTGGCCTGGTGGTGCTTGACCACATCCGGGTTGTCGCAGCGCAGCCATTGGCCGCTTACCGGGAAGCCGCCGAAACCCTTGCTTTCCTCGATGCCCGAAGCCTGCAGCAGCGGCAGCGCCGCGCCACCGGCACCGAGGAAGACGAACTTGGCATCGACGTCACGGCTGTTGCCGCTGTTCACATCCTTGATGCTTACGGTCCAGCCGGCACCATTGCGCTTGAGGCCGGTGACGCGCTTGCAGTACTTGACCTGGGCATCGGGTGTGCTGGTCAGGTGCTTGAGCAACTGATTGGTCAGGGCGCCGAAGTTGACGTCGGTGCCTTTCATCACGCGGGTCGCGGCAATCGCCTCGTCGGCCGCGCGGCCCGGCATCATCAGCGGCATCCACTCTGCCATCTTCGCGCGGTCTTCGGTGTATTCCATCTCGGCGAAGGCATGGTGCGGATGCATGGCTTCAAAGCGCTTCTTGAGGAAGTCCACGCCTTTTTCGCCCTGGACGAAACTCAGGTGCGGCACCGGGCTGATGAAGGATTTGCACGAGCCGAAGGTGCCTTTCTGGGTCAGATAGGCCCAGAACTGCTTCGACACCTCGAACTGGGTGTTGATGTGCACGGCTTTCTTGATGTCGATGGAGCCGTCAGCCGCCTGCGGCGTGTAGTTCAGCTCGCACAGCCCGGCATGGCCGGTGCCGGCGTTGTTCCACGGGTTGGAACTCTCCGCGGCACCGGAATCCATCAGCTCGACGACTTCCAGCTTGATCGCGGGGTCGAGCTCCTTGAGCAGCACCGCAAGGGTGGCACTCATGATGCCGGCCCCAACCAGGACCACATCAACTGCTTCGTTATGCGCCATTAACGCGTCTCCAAAATCTGCAGCACCACATTGACGGCATGGCTGCCGGGCATGGGCGGGGCACGTTTGACGTTAGCCCAGCAATGACCCGACCAGGATGGCCATGTCCGATTCTTCGCAATTTCTTGCAACTTCAGCGGACGCTGCCGGTGGGCCCAAGGTGCGTATGAACGCATGTGTGGGCAACACGGGCAATTCGACTTATGGTCAAGAGCGTCCGATTCGTGCAACCAAATCCGTAAGCGAACAGGCGTCAAGCACCTGTCGGGGTGTATCGGGTCCTGTGTGATGAGGTCGTTGGGGACGCTGATGGTGCCTGTTCAGACGCGAAACTATTCATTTGTTCGCCACACTCTCGTGAAGTTGTGAAAACCCGTTTTTTCACGCTCTTTTGAAGACGTGAACCTCAAAAAAGGGCTGCCGCGGTCTGTCACCGGGCCCGCGGTGCGAATACCCGCCGGGAAGGGCAGGCGGCACGGGCCAACAACTCAGTGAGCGAGCACAAGGGCAGCTCTGGCAGATTCGCTGAAAACGGTGGTTTGCGCAGGTAACAGCAAGCTCGCCGGCTTCACTCGATCTGTGTGGGCGGCTCTCTGTGGGCAATACGAAGGTGCCGATGCAAGCGCATTGGCGGTGCTGCGAGGCCCGATCAGGAGACGTCCTTATAATCGGGGGGAGATTGTAACTAAGAAACGGGGGGAAATGGTCGTGTTTAATGACTTTTATTCGACATCTGGTCAGATGCCGGGCAGCGGCATCGTTCAGAGGCCGTGCGCAGGGTTGCAGAACCCTGTGACAGGGGTGTGACGGGAACGCTGGCCGCCCGGGTTTGTCAGACTTTTCAGCAAGCCGTGGTGGCGCTGGTGAGCGACGCCCGGGCCCCGCTATACTCAGCGTCTGAATGATGCCTGGTCCTTGGAGAGATGAGCATGTTGCAACGCCTGTTGTTCGGTTTGATCACTGTAACCAGTTTGACACTTGTCGGCTGTGCCAACAGCCCGCAACAACTCAGCCCGCAGCCCACGCTCACTACTCAACTGGCGCCGGTCGGTCATGGCCAGCCGGTGGTGGTGCGGGTGGTGGACGGTCGTCGTTCGCCGGTATTGGGCACGCGGGGCGGTCTGTACCCTGAAACCAGCGCGATTACCGTGCAAGGCGCCGACCTGATCCCGAAACTGCAGGCCCAGGCTGAAGCGGCCGTGCGCCTGTTGGGTTTTACCCCTTCGCCGAATGCGATGAATGCGCCGACCCTGACCGTGACCTTGTCCGACCTGACCTATCAGTCGCCGAAAGAAGGCGTCTACGTGACCGAAGCGACCATCGGAGCCAACTTCCGCTCCGATGTGACCAACGCCAACCGTCGTTACAGCGGTAGCTACGGGGCGTCGTTGAACCAGCGTTTCGGCATGGCGCCGAACGAAGAGTCGAACACCAAGTTGATCAGCGACGTGTTGAGCGATGCGCTGACCCGGGTGTTCAAGGACCCGAAAATCGGCCAGGTGCTGAGCGAGTAAGCTGAGTGGTGTGGAGCCGGCTCACGCCGCCTCCACATAAAGATCCAGCATGCTCACTCCGGTCAGCAGATCGGCTTCCGGCAGGTCGGCGTGCTGGTGCCCGCCCAGGGCGCAATAGACCAGCCAATGGCGGTCCTGGACATTGAACGACATGGCGTCCACCAGGGCTTGCTGTTCGTCACTGGGGGCGATCAGATAAAGCCGATCCTGGTTTTCTGCGTGCAGCATGACAAGCTCCGTGGGCTATCGAGGGGCGACAGACTGGCTTGTTAAGGTGACGTTCCGGTGACAACGGAAATTAACCCGACCAACAGAAACAACAACGGCGCCCGTGGGCGCCGTTGTTGTTTGCAGATCGTGGCTATGGAAGCCCCAGACCGGCTTTGACCCGATACTGATTACGCACCGGCGTGGCGTATTGCTGCACCAGGTACGGACGGTACTCGACCGGGCAGGCGTCCAGGCGTTCCTGCCATTGCGCCTGGGCCTTGGCCAGTTCGTCGGCGGCAAACACCTGGGCGGCGCCCGGTACCTGCAATTGCGGATCGGCTTCGCTCCACTGGGCATACGCCAGGTAATGCACCGGGAACAGGCGATAACCTTCGAGGATCTGCCGGTCCATTTCCGTGGCCAGGACCTTGGTGTCCTCGAACTCGCCGGTCAGTGGCGCGGCGAAATTCACATGGACCCGGCCCTTGTAGCCGGTGATGCCCTTGGCGATGCTGACGTCATCCTCGCCTGGCGCCTTGGTGTAGCTGCCGGTGGTGGCGCGGATATACAACTCGCGGGCCTTGGCCTGGTCGCAGGGATCATATTCGTAGCTGATGGACACGGGAGTCAGGTTCAGCGAACGGATGACCTCGGCGAACGGCTCGTCCTTGCGGCTCATGTGGAACATTTTCAGGATCGCCGATTCGGTACGGTCATCACCGTCCTTGGCCCGGCCTTCGGCCTGGGCGATCCAGATCGACTGGCAATCATGACGGATCGAATGGTTGATATAGGCCGAGAGCAATTGATAGGCGGCCATCTTTTCCCGCCGTCCGGCGATCGAGCGGTGCACGATAAAGCTCTTGTTCAGGCGCATCAGGTCGCTGACAAACGGCTTCTGCAGCAGGTTGTCACCGATGGCGATACGCGGTGTGGGCAAACCGGCGTGATACACGGCATAGTTGACGAACGCCGGGTCCATCACGATGTCCCGGTGGTTGGCCAGGAACAGGTAGGCCTGGCCTGACTTGAACTGTTCGACGCCGGTGTAGGTGACGCCGTCGGTGGCGCGCTCGATGGTCTGGTCGACGTAGACCTCGACCTTGTCCTGCAAGGTGGCGACCGAGGTCACGCCGGCGAACTCACGGCGCAGGCGGTGGGCGATCAAGGGTCTGAGCAGCCAGCCGAAGGCACCGGCCAGGCGCGGGAAGCGGAAGTGGGTGAGGATATCTAGAAACGCCTGGTCGCCGAACAGCCGGGCCATGACGGCCGGTACTTCACTGTCGTCGTAAGGTCGGATGGTATCGAATTCGCCCATATTCTCTCTTGTTGGAAACGGCTAGGGTAAGTAGAGGTTTGAGTGATAAATAACAAAGCCCGGTCTGGAAAATAAAGCCCAGACATAAAATAGCCTTGCAAATAGACCGGCGATTATACGCACAAGTCACTTCGGAGGCCGCGATGCTGGAAACTGAGCGTTACGAATGTCCCTATTGTGGTGAAATCGGTGAGGCGGTCCTGGATCTGACTGGCGGCGACCAGAGTTATATCGAGGACTGTGCGGTGTGTTGTCGACCGATCACCTTTGTCCTGCAGACCGATGGCGAGGAATGGATGCTCGACGTTTACAGCGAGAACGAGCGATGAGGGCGCCCCATGCAGCGTATCTACGAGCCGGAAAACCTGATGGAAGGCGAGCTGCTGCAAGGCATGCTCGCCAGTGAAGGGATTCAGGCGCACCTGGTGGGGCGTGACTTGCTGGGTGGGGTGGGGGAGTTGCCGGTCTTCGGCTTGCTGGCCCTGGCGGTGGACAATGACCAGGCGCAATGCGCGCGGGAGTTGATCGCCGCGTACAATGCGGCGTTGCCGCTGGCCGGCGACGAGCCGGAGAGTTTTCCGGATGTGCTGGTCTGTTAGTTTCTTGAAAGCACCGCGCACCTTGTGGGAGCCGGCTTGCTGGCGATGGCGTCCGTCAGGGCGCTGCAAGGCTCAAGGGCCTCATCGCCGGCAAGCCAGCTCCTACAGGGGCTGTGTTGTACCTTGATTGCCCCGCGTTTTTGAAAAGAGCCGTATTGCCCCATGTGTGGACGTTATGCCCTGTTTCGCTGGAACCCCACCTTCGCGGCCTTGCCCGGCTTTCCCGCCGACCAGCAGGCGCAGTGGAATATTTCGCCCAATGACTCGGTGCTGATCCTGCGTGCCGCCGAGGGGCAGCGTGAGCTGGCCCGTGCCCGCTGGGGGCTGACCCCGGCGTGGCTGACCGATCTGTCGAAGACACCGGCCCATGCCCGGGCCGAAACCCTGGCCGAGCAGCCGATGTTTCGCCAGGCGTTCCGCGAGCGGCGTTGCCTGCTGCCGGCCAACGGTTTCTACGAGTGGCGCGGAACCCAGCGCAAGCGGCCCTACTGGCTGACCCCGGCGGAAGGTTCCAGCCTGTTTTTCGCGGCGATCTGGGAGGCTTATCCGGTGGATGGACATGTCTGGTTGAGCACCGCGGTGGTGACCCAGGCGGCGTCGAATCAACGGCGGCCGCTGATCCTGGATGCGGCGGGGCAGGAAACCTGGTTGTCGGCGCAGGCCTCCATGACGGATTTGCAGGCGCTGCTGGCCAGCCCCCAGGCGCCCTTGCGCGAGCGGGTGCTGGCCAATCTGGTGAACGATCCGAAGCTCAATGCGCCGGAGTGCCTGACGCCGGGTTGATTTGGTGAAGTCCTACACCCTGAACTGATTGATCAATCGCCGCTGCTGCTCCGCCAGCTTGGTCAATTGCGCACTGGCCGCGCTCGACTCGTCGGCGCCGCCCGCTACTTCATTGGCCACCTGGCCGATATTGATCACGTTGCGGTTGATGTCGTCGGCCACCGCGCTCTGTTCCTCGGCCGCGCTGGCGATCTGGGTGTTCATGTCGTTGATCACCGACACCGCCTGGGTGATGCTTTCCAGCGCCTGGGCCGCCTTGGCCGCGTGCTGCACGCTTTCGTCGGTCTTGGCCTGGCTGTCTTCCATGACCTTGACCACGTCGCGGGTACCTTGCTGCAACTGCTGGATCATCGACTGGATTTCTTCCGTGGCCTTCTGGGTCTTCTGCGCCAGGTTGCGCACCTCGTCGGCCACCACCGCAAAGCCCCGGCCCTGCTCGCCGGCCCGGGCCGCTTCGATGGCGGCGTTGAGCGCCAGCAGGTTGGTCTGTTCGGCAATGCCACGGATGGCCGTCAGGATCGCATTGATGTTCTCGCTGTCCTTGGCCAGGGTCTGCACCACGCTGACCGCGCGGCCGATCTCCAGGGCCAGGGCACCGATGGAAGTCGAGGTGTCCTTGACGATGCGCATCCCGTCGCTGGCGGCCATATCCGCATGGCTGGCGGCCTGGGCCGCCTGGGTCGCATTGCGCGCCACATCCTGGGCGGTGGCGGTCATTTCCTGCACGGCGGTGGCCACCTGGTCGATCTCGGCCATCTGCTTGTGCACGCCCTGGTTGGTGCGGATCGCGATATCCGCAGTGTGTTCGGAGGAGTCGCTGACACTCTGCACCGAGGTCACCACCTGGGTGATCATCGCCTGCAATTTGATCAGGAAGGTGTTGAAACCCTTGGCGATCGAGCCCAGTTCGTCGGCACGGTCGCTGCTCAGGCGCCGGGTCAGGTCGCCTTCGCCCTGGGCGATGTCGTCGAGCATGGCGACCATCTGCTTGAGGGGACGGGCGATGCCGTGACCCACCAGCCAGATCACCAACAGGCCCAGGCCAGCGATCACCAGGCCGACCATGGCCATGCCGAAGACATCGGCCTTGCGCTGGGTGTCGAGGTCGCCTTGCAGCTTGTGCAGGTCAGCCATGACGGCGTCCAGCGGCAGCTGCATCATCAGGGTCCAGCGCGCGTCGGTCTGGCCGATGCCGAAGGGCAGGTAGAGCTCGATGGTGCCTTTGTCCTTGTCGACGTTATAGGTCACTTCGCCGCGATTGAGCTTGCCCATGGTCGCGACCTTGTCGGCCCCGAGCACGTCCCCGGCCTTCTCGCCGAATTTGCTTGAGTCCTTGGTGTAGGCCACCAGGCGACCGTTGCTGCCCACCAGCGCCATGTTGCCGGCACCGCCATAGAGTTTCTGGTTGGCGGCCAGCAGCATGTCCTGGATGAAGTTCACCGACAGGTCGGCGCCGACGATGCCCTGGAACGCGCCGTTGAGCAGGATCGGCTGGATAAAGGAGGCAAGCATGACCATCTTGTCGCCGACCTTGTAGGGCGCCGGGTCGATCACGCAGGACTTCCTGGTTTCCTTGGAGCACAGGTAGTACTCGCTGGCGCGGATGCCGGTGGAGAGCAGTTTCTGGTCGTCCACATCCACCAGGCTCGACTCGCCGAGGGTGCCGTCGTCGTTACGGAACCACCAGGGCAGGAAGCGGCCGTCCTTGGGGTCGATACCGGCGACCTTGGTGTCGACATAGGCGGCGTCGTTGTGGTCCAGGGCGTTCTTTTCCCAGCCGATATAGGTGCCGAGAATCTTCGGGTTCTGCTGGACGTTTTCCTTGACCAGGCTGATCAGTTGTTCGCGGCTGAGGCTCAAGGCGGGCTTGCCGTCGGCGCCGGTGGTGCCGATCAGGCTGTTGACCCGGACCAGGCCGCCGGCAATCAGCAGCGGCGCTTCGAGTTCGCGCTGGATCTGGCTGACCTGGGTGCGGGCCAGCGCATCCAGGCGCTGCTGGATCACCTGTTCGAATTGCTCCTGGGTGCGCTGTTGCACCATGTCCTGGGTCCTGGCCCCGGAAAACAGGGCGTAGACCACCAGGGCCCCGACCACGCTGAGAATAATGGCCCCGGCCAGGGCCGCGACGGAAAACTGGATCGACTTGAATTTCATGGGAACCCCGGACGCAAGGAGTGACATCTGCCAGTTTGTATCGGCTGCATTTTTCACGAGCATGAGTGGCCAGTGACGAAATGACTGCTTTGGATGTGTGCAGGTCGCAAATGGATAGGTACGCAGGCCCGCTCCGCGCGGCTTTGTCGGATTTATGAATCTTTTCCTACGGGAGGTGCGTGATGTATCCGAAATTGATGTGCTACACGTCGTTTGTATCTGGCATTGATACAAATCACCGCCTAGGATAGCCGCAGTTTTCAGGGAGAGTGTTCATGGCTAGAGCTTGGGTGTTGGGCGCGTTGAGCGCGTTGAGCGCGAGTTTGCTGTTGGGCGGATGCCAGGCTGTTAACACCACCAACGCGGGGGCGGTCGGGGTTGAGCGCAAGCAGTACATGTTCAGCCTGCTGTCGAGCCAGCAAGTCGACCAGATGTACGCGCAGTCGTATCAGAAGACCCTGGGGGAGGCGGGTGGCAAGGGTGTTCTGGACAAGACCAGCGCCAATGCCAAGCGGGTCCAGGCGATCGCCAGGCGCCTGATCGCCCAGGCGCCGACCTTCCGTCCGGATTCGGCGCAATGGCAGTGGGAGGTCAATCTGATCAAGAGTGACGAGCTCAATGCCAACTGCGGTCCTGGCGGCAAGATCATCTTTTACAGTGGCCTGATCGATAAGCTCAAGCTGAGTGACGACGAGATTGCCGCGGTGATGGGCCATGAAATTGCCCACGCCTTGCGCGAGCACGGTCGCGAGGCGATGTCCAAGGCTTATGGGGTCGAGATGGCGAAGCAGGGCGCGGGCGCCTTGTTCGGCCTGGGGCAGGACAGCCTGGCGCTGGCCGATACCGTGGCCAACTACGGCATGACCTTGCCCAACAGCCGGGCCAATGAGAACGAGGCGGACCTGATCGGCCTGGAGCTGGCGGCTCGCGCCGGCTACAACCCGAACGCGGCCATCAGCCTGTGGAACAAGATGGGCAAGGCGGCTGAAGGTGCGCCGCCGGAGTTCATGAGCACCCACCCGGCGTCCGATAGTCGTATTGCTTCGTTGGAGGCAGCGATTCCGAAGGTGATGCCGTTGTATCAGCAGGCCAGGAAGTCCTGACCCTGTGTAGCGAGAGGGCAAACCCTCTCGCCACAAGGAACCTGCTTTAGATCCAGCCGCTGCTCTGCATCGCCTTGTACACCGCGACCACCGCGAGGATGAAGAACGCTGTCGCCGCCAGGCGACGGATCAGGGTCAGCGGCAGCTTGTCGGCGGCGAAGTTGCCCGCCAGTACCACCGGGACGTTGGCAATCAGCATGCCCAGGGTGGTGCCGATGATCACCAGCCACAGCTCCGGATACTGCGCCGCCAGCATCACCGTGGCGATCTGGGTCTTGTCACCGATTTCCGCGAGGAAGAACGCAATCAGGGTCGTCAGGAACGGGCCGAACTTGCGCGCCGTGGTGGTCTCGTCATCGTCGATCTTGTCCGGTACCAGGGTCCACAGGGCGGTGGCGGTAAAGCTCGCCGCGAGGATCCAGTGCAACACCGCATCGGAGAAGAAACTGCCGAACCAGGCGCCTACCGCGCCGGCTGCCGCATGGTTGGCCAGGGTTGCCGCGACAATACCGGCAATGATCGGCCAGGGCTTGCGAAAGCGTGCAGCGAGAATGAGCGCGAGCAACTGCGTCTTGTCGCCGATTTCGGCCAAGGCAACGATTGCAGTGGGGACGAGCAGGGAATCCAGCATCAGGTTTTCCTAAGGGGCGGGTCGACACGGCTATGACACGTACAGCCTTCCCGCCCCGGGTAAGGTGTTCGTGTCATAGGTCTTGTCAAACCCCGGGTCCGTCTGTGCGGACCGTGGGTCGCATGCGCCATGGTCTGTTGACCAAGTATGTTGACGCATGCCGGACGAGCGTGGCGCTCGTGGGAGACTACTCCCCTAGGACGGAGCGGATTTTGCCTAGGCAGAATCCATTGCGCAAGCCTTCTTTTTCAACCGCGCTTGGCGCTGTAGACCCGGAAGCCCTGTCCCTCGGCCTTGGTCACGCAGCGTCCGAGATGCTCTTCGATCAGCGGCTGATAACGCAGGAAACTGTTTGCCACCAGCCGAAGTTCGCCGCCGTTTTTCAGATGTTTCGCTGCTTTTCGCAGCAAGTTCTCCGTCGCCAGGTAATCGGTGTGGACCCCGACATGGAACGGCGGATTGCTCAGGATCGCACTCAAGCCCATGGGCGCGGCGTCGATACCGTCACCGGTCAACACCTCGGCGTCGAGGCCGTTGGCGGCCAGGGTCAGGCGACTGCTGGCGGTGGCAAACGCGTCGACGTCGAGCAGGATGACGTGGTTGTGCGGGTAACGCCGCTTCACGGCCGCGCCGAGGACGCCAGCCCCACAACCGAAGTCCAGCAGGTTGCCGCTCGGCAGTTTGTCCAGGTGTTCCAGCAACAGGGCACTGCCGCGATCCAGCCGGCCGTGGCTGAACACCCCGGGCAGGCTGACCACCTTGAGCGGCCCTTCGGCCAGGTCCAGCTGGTAATGTTGCGCCAGGCTTTCCAGCGTTTTGGCGACCGGTGCTTCGGCCACGGTGACCTGCCACAGCTGGCAATGTCGGGCGCTGTCGAGCTTGCGCGGCTTGCCGAAGGGGTTGAGCTGCTTGGCCGCGCCTTCGATACCGCTGCGTTTTTCCCCGACCAGGAACACCTCGCCAGCCGGCAGGCGCGAGGCGATGGCGTTGAGCAGGTAGTCGGTCAGGTCCTTGGACTTGGGCAGGAACACCACGGCACTGTCGAACGGGACCTCGGGGATATGCACGCCAAAATGGCTGCGGCCTTCGAAGCGCGTCTCCAATGCCGCCTGATCGCCGGCGTGCCAGCACCAGCCGTGGGCGTTGGGCAGGCGTCCGAGCAGGTCGTCGGCGGGCAGCCCGGCGAGCAACAGCTTGCCCTGGAAATAATCGGCCTGACGAAGCAGTACTTCACTGCGCGGATCCATGGTCTGCTCCCTGAAAAAAGTGCCGCAGTCTATCAACTGACAACCCGTAACGCTGCCCCGTTGAAGAAACCCAGGGCGTTTTCCGCCAACTGGCCGACAATTCGTTGCCGGGCCTCGCGGCTGCCCCAGGCGTTGTGGGGGGTGACGATCAGGCGCGGAATGTCGCCGGCCAGCAGCGGGTTGCCGTTGGTTGGCGGTTCGACGCTCAGCACATCGGTGGCGGCGCCGCCCAGGTGGCCGCTGCGCAGGGCGTCGGCCAGGGCCAGTTCGTCGATCAGGCCGCCGCGGGCGGTGTTGACCACAAAGGCCCCGGGCCTGAGCTGCGCGAGTTCCGAGGCACCGATAAAGTGGCGGGTGTATTCGTTGAGCGGGCAGTGCAGGGTCAGCGCATCGACCTGCGGCAGCAATTGTTCCAGCGGTACGCGATCGGCCCGGGCCGGGCGACCGGGAATCTGCCCGAGCAATACACGCATGCCGAAGGCTTCCGCCAGCCGCGCCACCGCGCCGCCGAGTTCGCCATGGCCAAGCAGGCCGAGGGTCTTGCCCTCCAGTTCGACAATCGGGAAGTCCAGCAGGCAGAACTGCTTGGCCTGCTGCCAGCGGCCTTCACCGACGGCTTTCTGGTAATCGGTCAGGCGCGTGGCCAGGGCCAGCAGCAACATCAGGGTGTGCTGGGCCACCGACGGCGTGCCATAACCCTGGCAGTTGCTCACGGTAATGCCCAGGGAGCGGGCGGCGGCCAGGTCGACATTGTTGGTGCCGGTGGCACTGATCAGGATCAGCTTCAACTCGGGGCAGGCGGCCAGGGTGGCGGCGGTCAGCGGGACCTTGTTGCTGATGGCGACGCTGGCGCCTTTCAGGTGTTCGATGACCGTCTCCGGCGTGGTCGTGGCATACAGGCACAGCTCGTCGAAGCAGGCCCGCAGCGGATCGAGGTCAAGATCGCCGAGATCCAGGGAAGGGTGATCGAGAAATACCGCGCGGCGGGAGTTGCTCATCAACTGTACCTTTTGTGCTATTGGATGAACGCGTAAGGTGACGAGCCTAACAGACATATTCAGTTACCGAGGAGCCCATCGCCGTGTCCATCTACCTGACGGAATTCCTGACCGTTGCCCTGATTCACCTGCTGGCGGTGGCCAGTCCCGGCCCGGACTTTGCCGTGGTGGTGCGCGAGAGCGTGACCCATGGTCGACGTGCCGGCACCTGGACCGCACTGGGCGTCGGCACGGCGATTTTCCTGCATGTGGGCTACTCGCTGCTGGGGATCGGCCTGATCGTGTCGCAATCGATCGTGCTGTTCAACGCCTTGAAATGGCTGGCGGCGGCCTACCTGCTGTACATCGGCTTCAAGGCCATCCGTGCCAAGCCGGCCCAACCGGTGAGCGACGAGCTGGCCTTGCAGGTCGGTGAGCGCACCGCGCGCGGCGCCTTCACCTCGGGCTTCGTGACCAACGGCCTGAACCCCAAGGCCACGCTGTTTTTCCTCTCGCTGTTCACCGTGGTGATCAACCCGCACACGCCGCTACTGGTCCAGGCCGGCTACGGCGTTTACCTGGCCGTGGCCACCGCGTCGTGGTTCTGCCTGGTGGCGATGCTGTTCAGCCAGCAGCGTGTACGCGCCGGTTTCGCCCGCATGGGCCACTGGTTCGACCGGACCATGGGCGCGGTGCTGATCGCCATCGGCGTGAAGCTGGCCTTCACCGAGATGCATTGATCGAACTGAACTGGTTCAGGGCATTCAGGTAGTCCCGCGGGTTGTCGCCAAGCAGGCGACGAAACATCGAACTGAAGGCCCGGGCGCTGCCATAGCCCAACACCTTGGCCACGTGCTGCACGCTTTCCCCGGCGATCAGGCGTGGCAAGGCCTCCATCAGGCGCAGTTGCTGGCGCCAGGCATTGAAATTCATCCGTACTTGCTGCTGGAACAGCCGCGCCAGGGTCCGGGTACTGGCGCCGACCTGCTGTGCCCAGTCTTCCAGGCTGTTGGGGTGGTCCGGGGTTTCCAGCAGGGCCAGGCAGATCCGTTGCAGGCGCCGGTCCGTCGGCATCGGGATATGCAGCGGCAGGTTCTCCAGGGCCGCCAGTTCCTCCAGCATAAGCTGCTGGATCAGCGGGTTTTTCGCCTGTTCCGGGCCTTGCACCGCACGCACGATCAACTCCCGCAGCAACGGCGTCACCGCCAGCACACAGCAACCGTGGAGGTTGGCCGGCGAATACTCGGCGGCGATAAATAACGACCGCATGCGCACTTCGCCGCTCATGAAAATCTCATGCTCGACCCAGGGCGGAATCCACACGGCGCGGGTTGGCGGGATGATCCACGCGCCTTCGGCGGTGACCAGGCGCATGACCCCGCACACGGCATAGAGCAACTGCGCTTCCTGATGGACGTGCAGTTCCTGGTGTGCGCCGTCGACGTAGTCGCGGGGATAGGCGCTGACTGGGCCGTGTAGGAAGTGGCTGATTAGCATGTCTGATTCTACAAGTCTGTCTGGTTTGATGAGTTTGTTGGCAGAAATACGTTTTGTCGCCAACTTAGCATAACGGACCGATAACAATCCTGACGTGTGTGCCGCGATGAACCAACCCCGAAACGTAATCCGCTACATCAATGCCGCCCATGTGATCGACCACATGTTCATGCTGATTTACCCCGCGGCCGTGCTTGGCATGGGCCAGGCCTTCGGTCTCGACTTCGCCCAGATGATCGGCCTGTCCCTGGGCGGCTTCATTGCCTTCGGCGCCTGTTCGCTGCCGGCCGGCTGGCTGGGGGACCACTGGAGCCGGCGGAGCATGATGCTGCTGTTCTTCTTCGGCATTGGCGCCGCGTCGATCTTTACCGGCCTGAGCAGCACGGTGCCGATGCTGACCCTGGGGCTGACCCTGGTGGGCGTCTTCGCCGCGATCTACCACCCGGTGGGCACGGCGATGCTGGTCAGCTACGCGCAGAACCGTGGCCGTGAAATCGGCGTCAACGGCATGTGGGGCAACCTCGGCGTGGCGTTTTCGGCGCTGGTCACCGGCTTTCTGGTGGCGCAGTTCGGCTGGCGTTCGGCATTTATCCTGCCGGGGGCGGTGTCGATCATCCTCGGCGTGCTGTTTGCCTGGCAGGTGCGCGAAGAACCGATCCCGCTGCAGCCCCATGTGAAACTGCGCAACGCCAGCGGCCAGCAGATTTCCATGATCATGGTGTTCAGCGTCCTGGCACTGGTCACGGCCACCGGCGGGGTGGTGTTCAATGCCACCACCATGACCTACCCGAAACTGTTCCAGGAGCGCCTGCATGAGTGGCTCGCTTCGCCGCAGTTGCTCGGGGTGATCGTCAGCCTGGCCTACGCCTTTGGCGCGGTGGCGCAGTTGAGCATCGGGCGGATGCTCGACCGCATGAGCCTGAAGTGGCCGTTCGTGGTGCTGACCCTGTGCCAGGCACCCTTGCTGTTCGGCCTGGCCTACGTCGACGGCCTGTCGGTGATGGTCCTGGGCGCGGCGCTGATGTTCGTGGTGTTCGGCCAGGTAACGGTGAATGATGCGATGGTCGCCAATTTTGTCGCGCCGCAGTGGCAATCGCGGGTCTTTGCCTTGCGCTACTGCCTGTCGTTCGGGGCCAGCGCGACGGCCATTCCATTGATCGCCTTTGTCGAACCGCGCCAGGGTTTTGCCGGCCTGTACCTGATCCTCGCGGGCTTTGCCGCACTGACCTTTGTCGCCGCGCTGGTGTTTCCGCGCACCCCGGCCCAGCAGCCCGCCGGACAGCCAGCCTGAGTCTTGGCGGAGGTTCAAGTGGGTGCTGGCTGTGAGCTAGCACTCACGTTCGTCTGCAAATCATTCCTTTGGGTGATTTAGTGGATGCGCGGTGGCTCTAGAGTGCCTATCTTTAGCTTCGACCGTGCAGACAGACCAAGGAAGCTCCATGTTGCAGACTCGTATCATTCCGCCCGCCGAAGGGGCTTATCAATACCCCCTGTTGATCAAGCGCTTGCTGATGTCCGGCAGCCGCTACGAGAAAACCCGCGAGATCGTCTATCGCGACAAGCTGCGCTACAGCTATCCGACCTTGAGCGAGCGCGTCGCCCGCCTGGCCAATGTACTGACGGCGGCGGGGGTCAAGGCCGGCGACACCGTCGCGGTGATGGACTGGGACAGCCATCGCTACCTGGAATGCATGTTCGCCATCCCGATGATCGGCGCGGTGATCCACACCATCAACGTGCGTCTCTCGCCCGAGCAGATCCTCTACACCATGAACCACGCCGAGGACCGCTTCGTGCTGGTCAACAGCGAGTTCGTCGGCCTGTACCAGGCGATCGCCGGGCAACTGACCACGGTGGACAAGACCCTGCTGCTCACCGACACGGAGGACAAGAGCGCCGAGTTGCCGAACCTGGTGGGTGAATACGAGCAACTGCTGGCGGCGGCGAGCCCGGTCTACGACTTCGAGGATTTCGACGAGAACTCGGTCGCCACCACCTTCTACACCACCGGGACCACTGGCAATCCGAAAGGCGTGTACTTCACCCATCGCCAACTGGTGCTGCACACCATGGGCGTGGCGACCATCATGGGCAGTATCGACAGCGTGCGCCTGCTGGGTACCAACGACGTCTATATGCCGATCACCCCGATGTTCCATGTGCACGCCTGGGGCCTGCCCTATGTGGCGACCATGCTCGGGCTCAAGCAGGTCTATCCCGGCCGCTACGACCCGGAGCTGCTGGTGGAGCTGTGGCGCAAGGAAAAGGTCACGTTCTCCCACTGCGTGCCGACCATCCTGCAGATGGTGCTCAACGCCAAGGCGGCCCAGGGCACCGACTTCAAGGGCTGGAAGATGGTGATCGGCGGCAGTGCGTTGAACCGCACGCTGTATGAGACCGCCAAGAGCAGGGGCATTCAACTGACCGCCGCCTATGGCATGTCGGAGACCGGCCCGCTGGTGTCCTGTGCCCACCTCAGCGAAGAGTTGATGGCCGGCAGCGAGGACGAACGCACCACCTACCGGATCAAGGCCGGTGTACCCGGGCCGTTGGTGGAGGCGGCGATTGTCGACGAGGACGGCAACTTCCTCCCGGCGGACGGCGAGACCCAGGGCGAACTGGTGCTGCGCGCGCCCTGGCTGACCGAGGGGTATTACAACGAACCGCAGAAGGGCGCCGAGCTCTGGGCCGGCGGCTGGCTGCACACCGGCGACGTGGCGACCCTCGACAGCCTGGGGGTGATCGATATCCGCGACCGGATCAAGGACGTGATCAAGACCGGCGGCGAATGGATCTCCTCCCTGGCCCTGGAAGACCTGGTCAGTCGTCATCCGTCGGTACGTGAAGTCGCGGTGGTGGGCATTGCCGATCCGCAATGGGGCGAGCGTCCGTTTGCCCTGCTGGTCTTGCGTGAAGGCCATGAAATCGGTGCCCGGGAGCTCAAGGAACACCTCAAGCCGTTCGTCGAGCAGGGGCATTTGAGCAAGTGGGCGATTCCGAGTCAGATCGCCCTTGTTACGGAAATTCCCAAGACCAGCGTCGGTAAACTGGACAAGAAGCGCATCCGCATTGATATCGTCCAATGGCAGGCCAGCAACAGCAGCTTCCTCTCGACCCTTTGAGGTGTCCCCACCACGCCCGAAAGGGCGTGGCAGCCCCACCAGGCAAGTGCTTGGCTTGTCGAATCCGAATTTTCAGTCATTCTTGCCCGCCGCTTTTCAGCGGCTTGGCGAACGCATTGTTTGTGCAGTGACCTCAGGGTGCAAATCACACTTTAGAGGGATCAAGCGGTACTACCTGCTGGATATAGTCCGCTGACGGATTTTCAGGAGTGGGGCGGGCCAGCGATAAGCCGCCACTTCGGGCTAGGGTTGGGAGTGTCTGCTTCCCTTTCGTCCGAGGCGTTCCTGAAGGTACTCACTGCCAAAACAATAAAGCACATGGAGTATGTCGATGATCGCGCTAAACCCGTTCTGGCGCCGGGCGAAACTGCCCTTGGCCGTCAGCCTCGCCTCTACACTCGCCGGTCCCGCCTTTGGCGTCAGCTTCAATGTCGGTGAAATCGAAGGCAGCTTCGACTCGTCCCTGTCCCTGGGGGCCAGTTGGTCGACGCAGAATCCCAACAGAAACCTGATCGGCGTCAACAATGGCGGCGCGGGGTTGTCGCAGACCTCCGATGACGGGCACCAGAACTTCAAGGCCGGGGACACTTTTTCGAAGATCTTCAAGGGCGTGCATGACCTTGAATTGAAATACGGCGATACCGGCGTGTTCGTGCGTGGCAAGTACTGGTACGACTTTGCCTTGCAGAACCAGGACCTCGACTTCAAGAACGTCAGCAACGACGGTCGCCAGGAAGGTGCCCGCTCTTCCGGCGCGGAAATCCTCGATGCCTTCGCCTATCACAACTACAGCATTGCCGACCTGCCGGGCACGGTGCGCCTGGGCAAGCAGGTGGTGAGCTGGGGTGAAAGTACCTTTATCGGTGGCGGCATCAATGCGATCAACCCGATCGATGTGTCCGCGTTCCGTCGTCCGGGGGCCGAAATCAAGGAAGGCCTGATTCCGGTCAACATGTTCTACATGAACCAGAGCCTCACCGATAACCTCTCGGCGGAAGGCTTCTACCAGATTGGCTGGGATGCGACGGTCACCGACAACTGCGGCACCTTCTTCTCGCAGTCGGATATTTCCTCCCATGGCTGTAACAACAACCTGCGGGTCTTGAATTCGACCGCCACGATCAGTCCGGCCCAGCAAGCAGGCCTACGGCCGTTTGGTGTCGATATCAACGGCGAGGGTGTGTTGGTTCGGCGCACGCCCGACCAGGATCCCAGCAGCGGCGGTCAGTTCGGCTTGGCCATGCATTACAACTTCGAGCCGCTGGACACCGAGTTCGGCGCCTATTTCATGAACTACCACAGTCGCGCGCCGATCTTCAGTGCCAAGGGCGCCTCCCAGGCGGTTTTCAATGCTGCTCCAGGTTTCGGTGCGGCGGCCCCCTTGGTGGTGGCCGGCAACTCCAGCTACTTCATGGAGTACCCGGACAATATCCGCCTGTATGGCTTGAGCTTCTCCACCACCTTGCCCACCGGCACGGCCTGGAGCGGTGAGTTGAGCTACCGGCCGAATGCGCCGGTGCAGATCAGCTCCACCGATATCCTGTATGCCGGTGTCACGCCATTGCCGGGCCTGGGGAATGCCTCGATCCTCAAGGGCTCGCCGGGTCAGACGATCAACGGCTATAACCGCAAGGAAATCACCCAGTTCCAGACCACCTTCACGCATTTCTTCGATCAGGTCATGGGGGCCAGTCGCCTGACCCTCGTCGGTGAAGCGGGGATCACCTATGTGGGCGGTCTGGAAAGCCGTGACAAGGTTCGCTACGGTCGGGATCCGGTCTATGGGCCGGGCACCTTGCCCAATGGTTTTTGCCCAACCCTCAATGGCAGCACCATCGCTGGCGCGGGTCCCGGCGCGGATGCCAGCAACCGCAGCACCAACTGCAACAACGACGGCTTCACCACCGCCACCTCCTGGGGTTATCGCGCCCGGGCCATCTGGGAATACCCGGATGTCTTCGCCGGGGTGAACCTCAAGCCCAACGTGGCCTGGTCCCATGACGTGAAAGGCTACTCGCCGGGCCCTGGCGGCAACTTCGAACAAGGGCGCAAGGCGGTCAGCCTGGGCCTCGATGCCGAGTACCAGAACACCTACACCGCGAGCCTGAACTACACCAACTTCTTCGGCGGCGACTACAGCACGGTGGATGACCGTGACTTCGTGGCCCTGAGCGTTGGCATGAACTTCTAAGACCGTTGCACTTGAAGGAATAACAACAAGATGAAAATCACCAAGAATCTGCTTCAGGTCGGTGTGTTGGGATTGTCGTTGCTGGCCACCGGCGTAATGGCGGCGGTGTCCGCCGACGAGGCGGCGAAACTGGGCGCGAGCCTGACCCCGATGGGCGCGGAAAAGGCCGGCAACGCCGCCGGCACCATCCCGGCCTGGACGCCGATGGCCAAGACCATCGGCACGGTCGACAGCAAGGGTTTCCTCTCCGACCCGTACGCCAGTGAAAAACCGCTGTTCATCATCACCGCGCAGAACGTCGAGCAGTACAAGGACAAGCTGGCCCCGGGGCAATACGCGATGTTCAAGCGTTACCCGGAGACCTTCAAGATGCCGGTCTACCCGTCCCATCGCGGCGCCACCGTACCGGATGACGTGTTTGCCGCGATCAAGGAAAACGCCACCAGGACCAACCTGGTCAGCGGCGGCAACGGCCTGGAAAACTTCAAGACCGCGGTGCCGTTCCCTATCCCGAAAAGCGGTGTGGAAGTGATCTGGAACCATATCACCCGCTATCGCGGCGGCAGCGTGACTCGCCTGGTGACCCAGGCCACGCCCCAGGCCAACGGTTCGTACAGCCTGGTGTATTTCCAGGACCAGTTCGTCTTCCGCGACAAGATGAAGGACTACGATCCGGCCAACCCGGGCAATATCCTCTTCTACTTCAAGCAGAAAGTGACCGCGCCGGCGCGTCTGGCCGGTGGCGTGCTGCTGGTCCACGAAACCCTCGACCAGGTCAAGGAACCGCGTTCGGCCTGGGTCTACAACGCCGGCCAGCGCCGTGTGCGCCGGGCCCCGCAAGTCTCCTATGACGGCCCGGGTACTGCCGCCGACGGCCTGCGCACCTCCGACAACCTGGACATGTACAACGGCGCGCCGGACCGCTACGACTGGAAGCTAGAAGGCAAGAAGGAGATGTACATCGCCTCCGACAGCTACAAGCTCGATTCGCCGCAACTGAAGTACGCCGACATCATCAAGGCCGGGCATATCAACCAGGACCTGGCGCGCTACGAGCTGCGCCGCGTCTGGCACGTGGTCGCGACCTTGAAGGAAGGCCAGCGGCACATCTATGCCAAGCGTGACTTCTATATCGACGAAGACACCTGGCAGGCGGCGGTGATCGACCACTACGACGGTCGCGGTCAGCTCTGGCGTGTCGCCGAAGCCCATGCCGAGAACTACTACGACAAGCAGGTGCCTTGGTACGCCCTGGAAACCCTCTACGACCTGCAGTCCGGCCGCTACCTGGCGCTGGGCATGAAGAACGAAGAGAAGCAGGCGTATGACTTCGGCTTCACCGCCACCACCAGCGACTTCACTCCGGCCGCCCTGCGCCAGGACGGCGTTCGCTGAAACCCCGTTGCAAGCGCAGGCGCATCCTGCGTTGAAACGCCCCGGCTGATTCGGGGCGTTTTTTTGCTCGCGGGATATGTGTGGCTAAATATTTCAGATTCGATGCTTTTCGACAAAATTACGACAATAAGCCTTCATTACGGCGCTTTTTACCGCTAGTCTGCGGACATCTGCCTGCCGATAACAGCCCTTCAACAAGAGCCGGCCATGACTGATCTGTCCCGTGTGCAAGGTCCCGTGGGCCCGGCCATACCTGCCCTGGAAGGACGCTTCTACCGTCCGCCACTGCCGGACGGCTATGTATTGCGGCCGCGCCTGTGCGAACGCCTCGGCGCCGGGTTACACGGCCGCCTGCTGCTGATCAGTGCCCCGGCCGGCTTCGGCAAGAGTTCGCTGGCGGTGGAGTTCTGCCAGGGCCTGCCCGGGCATTGGCAAAGCCTGTGGCTGGGGCTCAGCCCGCGGGACAACGATCCGGGGCGTTTCCTCGAGCGCCTGCTCGATGGCCTGCAACATTACTTCCCAGGCGTCGGCAGCCAGGCGCTGGGCCTGTTGAAAATGCGCCAGCGCCATCAACCCTTCGCTTTCGAGGAATGGCTGGACGGCCTGCTCGACGAACTGGCATTGCATCTCTCCAGCACCGCGCCGCTGTTGCTGGTGCTCGACGACTACCATCTGGCCCAGGGCCCGGTGCTGGATCGTTGCCTGCAGTTCTTTCTCAATCACCTGCCCGCCGGTCTGCTGGTGCTGGTCACCAGTCGACAGCGGCCGGAGTGGCACCTGGCGCGCCTGCGGTTGTCGCGGCAACTGCTGGAATTGAACGAGCAGGACCTGCGCCTGACCCACGACGAATCCCTGGACCTGTTCGAGCGCCACAGCAGTTCCTTGCGTGGCGAAGCGCTGAACAACCTGATCGAACGCAGCGAGGGCTGGGTGGCCGGCCTGCGCTTCTGGCTGCTGGCTGCCGCCCAGGCCAGCAGCGACATGGCGTTGCCCCAGGTCCTGCAAGGGGGGACCGGGCTGATTCGCGACTACCTGCTGGAGGAGGTGATCGATTGCCTGCCGCCCGAGGTCCAGGCCTTTCTCTACGACACCGCGCCCCAGGAGCGCTTTTGCAGCGAACTGTGCGACGGGATTCGCGAATCCCACGACAGTGCGCAGATCCTCAGCTATCTGCAATCACACCAGGTGTTCCTGGTACCGCTGGACGAACACGGCCATTGGTTCCGTTATCACCACCTGTTTTCCGACCTGCTGCGCAGCCGCCCGCCGAGCAATGCCCTGGTCCCCGCCGCCAGCCTGCATCTGCGGGCCTGCCGCTGGTTCAGCACCCAGGGCCTTTTCGATGAAGCGGTGGAACAGGCACTGCGCGCCGGGCATCTGGATGTGGCGGCCAACCTGGTGCAGAACCTCTCGGAAGAACAACTGCTGGCCGAGCAGAACGTCGGCATGCTGCTGCGCTGGAAAACCGACTTGCCCGACCGCCTGCTGGTCAGCACGCCGCGGCTGATCGTGCTCTATGCCTGGGCCTTGGGCCTGGCCTGCCAGCTGGACGCGGCCGAAGAACTGGCCAGCCATCTGAGCCGCTTCCTGCCCGCACCTTCGGCCACGGCGCAGAAGTCCATGCTTGCGCAATGGCTGGCCCTGAGCGGGATCATCGCCCGTGGTCGGGGCGATCGCCAAAAGACCCAGGCCTATTGCGGCGAAGCCTTGCTCAGCCTGCCGCATAAACGTTACGGCCAGCGCCTGGTGTGCCTGTCGACCCTGTCCAACCTGGCGATTGCCGATGGCGACCTGTGGCGCGCCCGTGGCCTGAATCGTGAGTCCCTGGAGCTGGCCCAGCGGGTCGGTAACCCCTTGTTCGAGGCCTTGGCCCATTACGACCGGGCGCGGGTGCTCCAGGCCCGTGGCGAGGTGCTGCGCGCACTGGATGAGGTCCGCCAGGGCTTGCAGCGCCTGGAGGGGTTATCCGCCCAGCGGTTGTACGCCGCCCGTGCCCGGTTGACGCTGTACGAGGGGTATCTGCTGACCCTGCGCCTGCAACCCGAAGCCGGGCGCATTCGCCTGCTTGCCGGCCTTCACGAGGCGCGGGCCTGCCGGGATATCAGCGTATTGGTCGGGCATTGCGTGATTGCCAGCCAGGACGGGCGCAATGGCGAGTTCGCCAAGGCCTTTGCCGAACTGGCCGAGGCCGAGCGCTTGATGCATATCTGGGACGTGCCGCCGATCTACTACCTGGCAATGATCACCCTGATGAAATGCCAACTGTGGCTGGCCCAGGGCCGTATCGACCTGGCCGAAGTCTGGCTGGGGCGTCTGGAACAGACCTATAACGGCGATCAACCGGCGGCGGCACCGGAGTTCCATCTGCAACTGCCCCTGCATATCCAGTTGCAGCAGGCGTTGCTTGAAGCCTTGCGCGACAAACCGGCGGCCGCGCGGCAGCGGTTGGCTAAGCTGGTGGAGCAGGGCCAGGCCAGCGGCGGCCAATTGCTCAGCGTGATGGCCTGGAACCAGTGGGTGCTGGTGTTGCTGGCGACGACGCGGGAGGCCGAAGCCCGGCCGCTGTTCGCCCGCGCGGTGGAGGCCACCACGGGCGGCGCGCTGTTGCCGTTCCAGGCCCTGGTGAAGGCGCATCCGGAGTGGATGCGCGAGCAACTGTTGCACGGCCCCGACACGCCGCTGCGACAAAGCCTGCTGGCGCTGCTGCCGGCCCCGACGGTGCGTGAAGCGGGGGAACTGGCGCAGCCGGTCGAGAGTCTGAGTACCCGTGAGCTGGCGGTCCTGCACTTGATCGCCCAGGGTTGTTCGAACCAGGAGATCAGCGACCAGTTGTTCATTTCCCTGCACACAGTGAAAACCCATGCCAGCCATATCAACAGCAAGTTGGGGGTCGAGCGGCGGACCCAGGCCGTGGCGCGGGCGCAGGAGCTGGGGTTGCTGGGCGAATCGCGCTGAGCGCTTCGGCCTACCGTTCGCCCCACGAGCCGTCGAAGAAGCTTCGACGGGGTGGCTATGTGCCTTGCGTCAGCTATAACCAATAGACGTCAGCACTCACTTTCAACGCCTTGAACGACTGAAGGCTGACGAGGGGGGAGGAACGGCGCCACGTCAGCGCTCTTTGGTCATGAATTACAAAGGAATTGCCTGGGAGCAAGGAATGCGCGAGTCCACATTTAGTCCCTCTCCGGTTGTCCTGATCGTTGACGACCAGGCGACCGAAGCGATGATTCTCCGCGAGTCGGTGCGGGACCTGGCCCAGGTGCATGTCGCCACCAGTGGTGAGGAAGCGCTGCGAGTGGCACGCCAATGCCGTCCCGATGTGGTCCTGCTGGATATCGAGATGCCCGGCATGAACGGCTTTGAGGTCTGCAAGGCGCTGAAGGCCGATCCCAAGCTGTCCGACGCCGCGGTGATTTTCGTTACCTCCCATGCCCAGGCCGATTACGAGCTCCAGGCCCTGGGCTACGGCGGTATCGATTTTATCCAGAAGCCCCTGAATATCCCGGTGGCCAGGGCGCATATCAACGCTCATATCACCCTGCGCAACGAAGCCAAGCGCCTGGCCAACCATGACGCCCTTACCGGCTTGCCCAATCGCATGCTGTTGCAGGATCGTGCCGAGCAGGCGCTGAAAATGGCCCGGCGCGATCACGGGCGGCTGGCGATGTTGTTGCTGGACCTGGACAATTTCAAGGCTATCAATGACTCCATGGGCCATTCGGTTGGCGACCAGATGCTCAAATATGTGGCGACGCGCCTGTCGATGCTCCTGCGCGGCATGGATACCCTCAGTCGCCAAGGCGGCGACGAGTTCATCATCCTGCTCTCGGAGGTGGACGGTTTCGAGGCGGTGGGCGATTTCGCCGAGCAGGTTCTGGCGGCCATTTCCAGCCCGTTTTCATTGCAGGGCACGCGCTACGACCTGAGCGCCAGTATCGGCATCGGGGTGTTCCCGGAAGACAGCGATGATCTCGAATCGCTCTACCGACATGCCGACGCCGCGATGTATCAGGCCAAGCTGGCGGGGCGTAACCGCTACCTGTTTTTTTCTCCCGGTATCGAAAGCGGCATGCGTGCCCGCCACTTGCTTGAACGGCATATGCGCGCGGCCATCGAGGAGGGGGTGTTCGAGGTGTTCTACCAGGCCAAGGTCGATGCCCAGGACCAGTGCGTGGTCGGCATGGAGGCACTGATCCGCTGGCGCAACGGCGACGGCAACCTGGTCTCGCCGGCGGACTTCATTCCGCTGGCCGAAGAAACCGGGCTGATCATCCCCATCGGCAAATACGTGCTGCTCCAGGCCTGCAAGGACACCTGCAAACTCCACGAGCTGGGCTATCCGATCTGCGTCAGTGTGAACATCAGCGCCGTGCAGTTTCGCGAAGAGTCGTTCCTCGGCATGGTCAAGGGCATCCTCCTCGACTCGGGCCTGGAGCCGCGCTGGCTGGAGCTGGAAATCACCGAAGGGGTCCTGGCCCGGGACATCGACAACGCCCGCGAAACCCTGGTGGCGCTCAAGGAATTGGGCGTGCATGTGGCCATCGACGATTTCGGCACGGGGTATTCGAGCCTGGCCTATCTCAAGCGGTTTCCCATCGATGTGTTGAAGATCGACCAGAGCTTTGTACGCGACATGCTCACCGACAAGAGCGACCTGGCCATTGTCGAGGCGATCATCAAGTTGGGGCAGGCACTGGGCCTTGAACTGGTGGCCGAAGGCGTGGAGACCCCGCAACAGGCCGCCCTCCTGCTGGAACGGGGTTGCCGGATCATGCAGGGCTATCTGTATTGCCGACCAATTCCGTTTACCCAGATATGCGCCTTCCTGTCTTCATGGCCACGAACGGCATGAGGGCCGTGGGGCCAGTTGCCGCCGATCGATATCCCGACCCTCGGGATCGCCGCACTGCTCAAGGGAGCCCCAGTGTTGAAACGAGCTAGCCTGTCTGCCCTGAATGGGCGTGTCGCGATGATCCTGGCCCTTGGGCTGGTGGCGACGGTCGTGGGATGCCTGATCCTGCACAATAGCAATGAGCAACGTACCCGCGAAGCCCTCGACGCCGAGGCCGAAAGCGCGGTGCAGTCGGTGTTGACCCGGCTGCAGCTTTACCAGTACGGCTTGCGCGGTACCCGTGGCGCGATGATCACCGCCGGCGTGGATGGCATGACGCGGGAGATTTTCCACCGCTATAGCCAGATGCGTGACGTGCCCAAGGAGTTTCCCGGGGCCCGCGGGTTCGGCTTTATCCGCCGGGTACCGGTTCAGGAACTGGATGCGTTTGTGCGCCGGGCCCGGGCCGATGGTGCACCGGACTTCACTATTCGCCAGTTTGCGCCTCATGACGGCGACCTCTATGTGATCCAGTACCTGGAGCCGAACGCCGACCAGTCGGCGGCCTTCGGCCTGGACATCGCCTCGGAGGCCGACCGGGCCGAGGCAGCCCGGGGGGCTGCACGTAGCGCAAGCGCGCGCATCACATCGCCGATCACGCTGGTACAGGCGTTGGGCAGCCCGGAACAGTCGTTCCTGATCCTGTTGCCGATCTACAAGGACGGTATCGTCCCGCCCACCGAGGCGGAGCGCGAGGCGGCTGTGGTGGGCTGGGGCTACGCACCTTTGCTGATCGAGAGTGTGCTGGGCGGTTTGTTACCGGAAAGCGAGGCCGTGAACCTGCGGCTCACGGACATTACCGTGCCGGGGAAGGAGGAGCAGTTCTACCAGACGAGCTATGCGGCGGGAGCGCAGCCGGTGGGGTTGATGACCCAAACCCTGGAGCGCGACATCTTCGGTCGGCGCTGGCAGGTCCAGTTGGAGGCGTTGCCGCTGTTCGCCCAGCGCCTGCACCTGGTGTCGCCAACGGTGGTGTTTTTCCTCGGTGTCCTGGCGACCTTGCTGCTGGCCGCGCTCGCGGCCATTGCCGGGATCAGCTCCCAGCGTCGTCTGCAGGTGATCGCCGAGCAGGCGCGGCTGGCCTCGATCGTCGAGGGCTCGGCGGACGCGATCATCGGAAAGACTCTGCAAGGTGTGGTGACCAGTTGGAACAAGGGGGCGCAGAAGCTGTTGGGTTATACCGCGCAGGAGGCGGTGGGCCTGCCGCTGGTGAAGCTGATCGTACCGCCCGAGCTGGCTCCGGAAGAGGTCGATATCCTGGCGCGTATCGCACTCGGCGAGACGATTACCAACTTCGATACCCTGCGGCGGCGCAAGGACGGTTGCAATATCCATGTGTCGGTCAATGTTTCCCCCATCTGCGACGAACACGGTCGGGTGGTCGGTGTTTCCAAGATTCTTCGCGACATCAGCGCGCAGAAGGCCGCCGAGGCGCGGATTCTCGAACTCAACTCCAGCCTCGAAGAGCAGGTGGCGGCACGCACCTCGGAGCTGCGGCGGATCAATCTGCTGTTCAGCAGTGTGCTGCGTTCGGCCTCCGAGGTGTCGATCATCGCCACCGATCTGGACGATGTGATCAGTGTGTTCAACGAAGGCGCCGAGCATATGCTCGGTTATCGCGCCGAAGAGTTGCTGGGCAAGACCACGCCGGCACTCCTTCATGTCGAACAGGAAGTCACCCGCCGTGGGGCTGAGCTCAGCATTGAGTATGGGCAGGTCATCGAAGGTTTCAGGGTCTTTACCCACAAGCCGGAGTTCGAACACTCGGAGACCCGCGAGTGGACCTATGTGCGCAAGGATGGCTCCCATGTGCCGGTCAGCCTGGTGGTGACGTCCCTGCGCGACGACGAAGGGCAATTGATCGGTTACCTGGGCATCGCCGTCGATATCACCCAGCGCAAGGCCGCCGAGCATCAGCTTGAGTTGAGTCTGCAAGCGAGCCGGGTGATCCGGGATCAATTGTTGATGGCCGCCGATGTGGCCGAGTTGGGTATCTGGACCTGGACCCTGGCGGACAATGGCTTGCAATGGAACGACCGGATGTTCGAGTTCTACAGCCAGCCGCTGACCCTGCGTGATAACGGCTTGAACTATGCGCACTGGTACGAGCGGGTTCACCCCGAGGACGTCGAGGCGGCCGCCGCGCAGTTGGCGGCCGCCGTCGCCGGGGAGGGCGTGTATGACCCGATCTTCCGCGTGCAGGCGCCGGACGGCCGGATACGTTTCATTCAGGCCGGCGCCCAGGTCGAGCGTGATGCCCAGGGGCAAGCCCTGCGGGTCACCGGTATCAACCGCGATATCACCGCCCAGCGCGAGTTGGAGTCCTATCTGCTGCGGGCCAAGAACCAGGCCGACAGCGCCAGTGCGGCCAAGTCGTTCTTCCTGGCCAATATGAGCCATGAAATCCGCACGCCGATGAACGCGGTGCTGGGGATGTTGCAGTTGGTCCAGCACACCGACCTCAAGGCCCGCCAGCGCGACTACGTGGTCAAGGCCCAGACGGCGGCCAGATCGCTGCTCGGGCTGCTCAACGACATCCTCGACTACTCCAAGATCGAGGCCGGCAAACTGCGCCTGGACCCCCACCCCTTCGAGCTCGAGCCGCTGATGCGCGACCTGGCGGTGGTGCTCGCGGGTAACCAGGGCAGCAAGGAAGTCGAGGTGATGTTCGACCTGGACTCCGACCTGCCCGGCAGCCTGGTGGGCGACAGCCTGCGCTTGCAGCAGGTGCTGATCAACCTGGCCGGCAACGCCCTGAAGTTCACCCAGCAGGGCCAGGTGGTGGTCAGTATCCGACAGTTGAAGCGCCTGCCGGGCTCGGTGAAGGTTCGGGTCGAGGTGTGCGATACCGGCATCGGTATCAGTGCCGAACAACTGCAGCGGGTGTTTGACGGTTTCGCCCAGGCGGAAGCTTCGACCAGCCGCCGTTTCGGCGGCACCGGGCTGGGCCTGGTGATCTGCAAGCGCCTGGTCGGCCTGATGGGCGGTGAGTTATTGGTCGAGAGCGAGGTGGGGGTCGGTAGCCGGTTCTGGTTCGATATCAGCCTGGATGTGGCCCGCGAGGAGGCCCTGCGGCTGTCCTGTCCCGGTGTCGATTCGACGATGCGCCTGCTGGTGGCCGACGACAACTCCATGGCCTGTGAGCTGCTGCTGCGTACCGTGCGCTCCCTGGGTTGGACCGCCGACACGGTGAGCGGTGGCACGGCGGCGGTCGAGGCCGTGCGCGCAGCGCAATTACGCGGCGAACCCTACGATGTGGTGCTGATGGACTGGCGCATGCCGGATATGGACGGCCTCAGCGCCGCCCGCTTGATCAGCTTGCAGGAACGGGCCGCGCCGCCACCGATGGTGATCATGATTACCGCCTACGGGCGTGAGGTCCTGGCGGATGTACACCACGAAGGCGATGCGCCCTTTGTGGGGTTTCTCACCAAACCGGTGACGCCGCGGCAGTTGGCCGATGCGGTCCAACGTGCCTTCAGCACCAGCGAGCCGCTACCCGAGGCCTTGCCCGGGCCGGTCAGGCCCCGGCGCCTGGCCGGCTTGCGCTTGCTGGTGGTGGAAGACAACGCCCTCAACCGTCAGGTCGCCGACGAGTTGCTGAGGGGCGAAGGTGCCCAGGTCATCCTGGCGGAAGGTGGGTTGGAGGGCGTCAGCCAGGTGATGTCGGCGTCGACGCCGTTCGATGCGGTGCTGATGGATATCCAGATGCCGGACATCGATGGCCTGGAAGCGACGCGGCGGATTCGTCGCCACCCGCATTTTGCCCTGTTGCCGATCCTGGCGATGACCGCCAACGCCTCCAGCAGCGACCGTGAGGCCTGTATGGCGGCGGGCATGAACGATCATGTGAGCAAACCCATCGACCTTGAACAACTGGTGCTGAAGTTGCGCGTCCAGACCGGGCGCGAGGCGCCTCAGCCGTTGATGATGAGTGAGGTGCGCCAGTATTCGACGGAGTCGGTGATCGAACCACGGGATTCGATCATGAGCCGCTTCGGTGGCAATCTCGAACTGATCTGCACCGTCCTTTACACCTTTGGCGCGGAGCTGGAAAAACACCTGGCGTTGCTTCCGACACACCTGCAGGACCGTGACGGGCCGGCGGTGGCGGCGGTGCTGCATGCGATCAAGGGCAGTTCCGGCACTGTCGGTGCGCGGGCCTTGTCGCAGCGTGCCAGTGCCCTTGAACGCGAGCTGATGTATGGTGATGCGGCGGCGGTGCTGCGGGTGCTGGAGGACCCGCAATGGTTGCCGGAACTCAAGGAACTGCTGGTGCGCAGTGTCGAGCAGTTGCAGACGGCGTTTGGCACCGGGTATCGAGGGGATTCGCCCAGGGAGGTGGCTTCGGGGCCGTTCTCTTGAGCCTTGGTCCTGGTTTGGAGAGGGATTGGACTCGCATGCTTGATGAAACTGTTTAGACCTTTACTGCAGCGACCGGTGGCCTTGCTGTGGGGAGGGCTGGCGCTCTCGGCCATCGGTGATGAGTTGTTCGCGATTGCTGTTGCCTGGATGGCGGTGCAGGTCGCGGGCAGCGATGCCAGTTGGCTCGGTGCCTTGCGCGGCACGGCCGCATTGGCGGGAGCGTTGCTGGGCGGGATCTGGGCCGAGCGCTGGGACCATCGACGCACGATGATCGGCGCCGATCTGGTGCGCGCCGGGTTTGCCCTGATACCGATGCTGTCCTGGGCGTTGGGCTTTATGAGCCTGTGGACCCTGGCGATACCGGTCATGCTGATGATGATCGTCAACTCCCTGTTCGAACCGGCGTTGCGCGCCAGCCTCCCTCGGATTGTCGCGGCGCCGGGGCAGTTGCAGGCGGTTAACGCGCTGTTCGACGTGATCCTCCGGGTGGCGCGGGTGATCGGGCCGATGCTGGCGGCGGCCATCACCCTGCTGATTCCGCTGGAGCAGCTGTTTACCCTCAACAGCCTGACGTTCCTGATCTCGGCCTGGGCGCTGATGAAACTGGGCAAGGCCCTGCCGCGTCAACCGGCCAAAATGATCAGCCGGCGCGCCGCGTTTGCCGCCGGTTGGCGCAGCCTGGTCGGCCGGCGGCGGATGCAGGTGGTGTATGTGTGTGCCGGGTTGGGCAACGTTGCCTGGAGCCTGGGGATGTCCATCGGCATGGCGCTGGCGGTGGTCAAGTATGATATCCAGGGCTTTGGCTTCCACGGCTTTGCGGTCTACGGCCTGATCATGGGGGCTTATGGCGCGGGCAACCTGATCGGCATTTTTGTCGTCGGCAACCTGCAGATCCGTCGCCTGTATGGTGGTTTCAGCTTCGGTTCGGTGCTCAATGGCCTGGGCATTGCGATCATTGGCGCGGCGGTGCTGTACCTGCCGGCGGAGCACGTCCTGGCCGGCATGATGTTCGGCGCCGGCCTGGCGGCCCTTGGCGGTCCGGTGATCGATATCTCGTTTATCCTGCTGATTCAAACCACCTTCAGGCAGAGCGAGATCGCCGGTCTGGCCAGGCTGCGTTTTGCCGCGATGGGGGCCTCGATCCTGATTGCCGGCGCGTGTGGCGCGGCGCTTTATGCGCGCTTCGAACCGGGCAGTGTCATCGTCGGGAGTGGGATTCTAGAAGTTATCGCTGGTGTGTTGGTGTTGCTCGTGCCCAAGGGCAGTGGCCGTGCCGGCGTGAACAGCGATGAATTAAGCCAGACACAGTATTGTCCCCAGCAGCAGGAATGAACCCCGGGCTGAATCAAACCCTACTAACTTCACAGTGAACACCTATGGACGCTGCAAAACCTAGCCTGATTCGCGAAACCTTCCCCGTCGGCCCCTTGCAGTGCAACTGCACCCTGATCGGCGATCCGATCACGAAAAAGGCCATTGTCGTCGACCCGGGCGGCAACCCGGAGCTGATCCTCGCCCGGCTCGAAGCCCATGGGCTGAAACTGGTCAGCATCATCCATACCCACGCGCATCTGGATCACTTCCTGGCCTCCGGCCAACTCAAGGAAAAAACCGGCGCGACCCTGCACCTGCACAAGGAAGACCAGTTCCTCTGGGACAACCTGGAAATGCAATGCAACCTGTTCGGCGTGCCTTACGTACCGGTGCCGTCACCGGACCAGTGGCTGGCCGATGATGAGGAATTGGCCTGCGGCTGCGGGGTGGCCCTGCATACGCCGGGGCATACCCCGGGCTCCATGAGCTTCTGGTTTGCCGACGCCAAACTGTTGATTGCCGGTGACACGCTGTTTCGTCGCGGGATTGGGCGCACGGATCTGTGGGGCGGCGACCAGGCCACGATCGTGCGTTCGATCAAGCAGCGCCTGTATACCCTGGACGAAGAGGCGACGGTGGTCACCGGGCACGGCCCCGACACCTGCCTGGGCGAGGAAATGCGCGAAAATCCTTTTGTTCGTGGCTGAGAAGTTTCATGGAATTTTTACCATTCGTCATGTTCCAAGGCCAGCAGGAGTCTATTGTCATCGACTGTTGCACCTTAAATGAGTAGGAGCCTGATTCATGTTCACCTCGCGTCGCTTGATTATCGTCGCTACCGCCGTCGCCCTCGTGTCCGGCTGTGCATCGCAAAACCCAAACCCGTATGACAGCCAGGGACAGGCACAGCAGCAACAAAGCTCAGGGGGCATGAGCAACACCGCCAAGTACGGCAGCATTGGCGTGCTCGCCGGGGCCGCGGCCGGTGCGCTGATCGACCACAAGAACCATGGCAAGGGAGCGCTGATCGGTGGTGCCCTGGCTGGCCTGGCGGGTGCCGGTTACGGCTACTACGCCGACCAGCAGGAAAAGAAACTGCGCGAGAGTATGGCCAACACTGGCGTCCAGGTGCAGCGCCAGGGTGATCAGATCAAGTTGATCATGCCCGGCAGCATTACCTTCGCAACCAACTCCGATGCGATCGCCAGCAGCTTCTATCAGCCACTGAACAACCTGGCCAACTCCCTCAAGGAGTTCAGCCAGAATCAGATCGAAATCGTCGGCTACACCGACAGCACCGGCAGTCGCCAGTTGAACATGGACCTGTCCCAGCGCCGCGCCCAGAGCGTTGCCAACTACCTGACCTCCCAGGGGGTCAGCGGGGCCAATCTTTCGGCTCGCGGTGCCGGCCCGGATAATCCGGTGGCCAGCAACGCCGATGTCAACGGTCGGGCGCAGAACCGTCGGGTGGAGGTCAACCTGAAGGCGATTCCCGGCCAGAACTACGGCCAGCCTCAGGGCCAACCTCAAGTTCAGCCGTATCCGCCACAAGGCCAGCCGCAGTACCAGCAGCAGGGCCAACAGTACCAGCAACAAGGTCAGCCGCAATACCAGCAGGGCCAGCAGTACGGTCAGCCGGTGCAGCAATACCCTTGATTGCCTGACTGAACCCCAGGTGTAAAAAAGCCCGCCCGATCACTGATCGGGCGGGCTTTTTAATAGCGCTGGAAACCGGCTTATTTTTTCAGGCCGTAGTGCTCATCCAGCATGCCGGGCGCATTGGGCGCCTTGGGGGCGTAGTCGCGTGGCGGCTCCTGGCTGCGCGGTGGTGTCAGGCGTTCCCGAGGGCTCTGTACCGCATCGGCGTGCAGGGCGGCGAGCAGGCGTTGGCGGGTCTGTTCGTCGAGGGCCAGGCGGTTGGCACCCTCGGCGAGATGGTCTTGCACTTCCTGGTAGCTCTGGGTGAGTTTTTTTACCAGGTTCGCGGTGCTGTTGAAGTGGGTGACCACTTCGTTCTGATAACTGTCGAAACGTTCCTGGATATCGTCCAACTGGCGCTGCGTGCTGCTCGGAGCGGCACTCGGGACCAGACGGGCGACCAGGAAACCAATGGCGACACCGGCAACCAGGGCAAGAGTCGGCAACAACCAAACTAAGAGCGAGTGTTCCACGAGTCCTTCCTCTATAAACGGCTTTGCTTTACGTTAACGGCTCGGACCTGCGCTGTATACCGCGATCTTAAGGTCGCAGTCATGTCAGGCACAGACTTTTAGCTAGACGAGTCGACCCCTTGAGAGGTCACGGAGTTCCTTCCTTGCTGATGCGTGAAACCCCTGTATTGATCGATGGCCCTGTCGGCCAACTGGAAGCCTTGTACCTGGATATCCCCGAACCACGGGGCCTGGCGCTGATCTGCCACCCCAATCCGGTGCAGGGCGGCACGATGCTCAACAAGGTCGTCTCGACCCTGCAGCGCACTGCGCGCGATGCCGGCCTGATCACTTTGCGCTTCAACTATCGCGGCGTCGGCGCCAGTGCCGGCAGCCACGATATGGGCCACGGCGAAGTCGATGACGCCCAGGCCGCCGCGCAATGGCTGCTCGAACGGCACCCGGGTTTGCCCCTGACCCTGTTCGGTTTTTCCTTCGGCGGTTTTGTCGCGGCGAGCCTCGGCGGTCGCCTGGAAGCCCAGGGCCAGACCTTGCAGCACCTGTTCCTGGTGGCCGCGGCGGTCATGCGTTTGCAGGCGGTCGACCGTCTGCCGGAAAACTGTCCGCTGACCCTGATCCAGCCGGAAACCGACGAAGTCATCGATCCGCAGCTTGTCTATGATTGGTCCGCCGCGCTGGAACGTCCCCATGAGCTGCTGAAAGTGGCAGAATGCGGACACTTTTTCCACGGCAAGCTGACCGATCTCAAGGATCTGATCCTGCCGCGCCTCTCGAATTGAACAAGCGACCCTCCATGACCACACGTACGCGCATCCTTACCGGTATCACCACCACGGGCACGCCGCACCTGGGCAACTACGCCGGCGCGATCCGCCCGGCGATCCTCGCCAGCCGCGACAGCAACGCCGATTCGTTCTACTTCCTGGCCGACTACCACGCCCTGATCAAGTGCGATGACCCGCTGCGCATCCAGCGCTCGCGCCTGGAAATCGCCGCGACCTGGCTGGCCGGTGGCCTGGATGTGGACCGCGTGACCTTCTATCGTCAGTCGGATATCCCGGAAATCCCCGAGCTGACCTGGCTGCTGACCTGTGTCGCCGCCAAGGGCCTGCTCAACCGCGCCCATGCCTACAAGGCCTCGGTGGACAAGAACGTCGAAGGCGGCGAAGACCCGGATGCCGGGATCACCATGGGCCTGTATAGCTACCCGGTGCTGATGGCCGCCGACATCCTGATGTTCAACGCCCACCAGGTGCCGGTCGGTCGCGACCAGATCCAGCACGTGGAAATGGCCCGCGACATCGGCCAGCGCTTCAACCACCTGTTCGGCCAGGGCAAGGAATTCTTCGTCATGCCCGAAGCACTGATCGAGGAAAGCGTCGCCACGCTGCCGGGCCTCGATGGCCGGAAAATGTCCAAGAGCTACGACAACACCATCCCGTTGTTCAGCAGCGCCAAGGACATGAAGGAGGCGATCTCGCGGATCGTCACCGACTCCCGTGCGCCGGGCGAAGCCAAGGACCCGGACAATTCGCACCTGTTCACCCTGTTCCAGGCGTTTTCGACCCCGGCGCAGGCTGCCGAATTCCGTGGCGAGCTGCTGGCGGGCCTCGGTTGGGGCGAAGCCAAGAGCCGCCTGTTCACCCTGCTGGACAACGATCTGGGCGAGGCCCGCGAGCGTTATCACGAGCTGATCACCCGTCCGTCGGACCTGGAAGACATTCTCCAGGCCGGGGCGAAGAAAGCCCGTAGCGTCGCCACCCCGTTCCTCGGCGAGCTGCGCGAGGCGGTGGGCCTGCGCTCCTTCGTCAACCAGACCCAGGTGGCCGCGAGCAGCAAAAAGAAAGCCGCCAAGGCTGCGCGTTTTGTCAGCTTCCGGGAAGACGACGGCAGTTTCCGTTTCCGCCTGCTGGCCGCCGATGGCGAACAACTGCTGCTGTCGCGGCACTTTGCCGATGGCAAGGCCGCCGGTGCGGTGACCAAGCAATTGCAAGCCGGCCAGGCCCTGGATATTCGCAGCGAGGCCGGGCGTTTCAGCGTCTGGCTGGAAGGCGAGTGCGTGGCCGACAGCGCCGAGTTCGCCGACGAAGTGTCGCGTGACGCGGCCATCGAGGCGTTGCGGGTCGCGTTGACCCCGGCACAGGATTGATTCGAGGCCTTCCCGACCAAGGGTTGATTGCCATTCCCACGGGCCGTCGCTAAAGTGACGGCCCGTTTTTGTTACCTTGCTAACGAAATTATGACGCCCCTAGAACGATATCAAGCTGATCTGAAACGCCCCGAGTTCTTTCACGACGCGGCCCAGGAAACGGCAGTGCGCCATTTGCAGCGCCTGTACGACGACCTGATCGCGGCCTCGCAGAACAAGCCGGGCCTGCTCGGCAAACTGTTCGGCAAGAAAGACCAGGCGCCGGTCAAGGGCCTGTATTTCTGGGGCGGCGTCGGTCGCGGCAAGACCTACCTGGTGGACACCTTCTTCGAAGCGCTGCCGTTCAAGGAAAAGACCCGCACGCACTTCCACCGCTTCATGAAGCGGGTGCACGAAGAAATGAAGACCCTGACCGGCGAGAAAAACCCGCTGACCCTGATCGCCAAGCGCTTTGCCGCCGAGACCCGGGTGATCTGTTTCGACGAGTTCTTCGTTTCCGATATCACCGACGCGATGATTCTCGGCACCTTGATGGAAGAGCTGTTCAGGAACGGCGTGACCCTGGTGGCCACCTCGAACATCGTGCCGGACGGTTTGTACAAGGACGGCCTGCAACGCGCGCGCTTCCTGCCGGCGATCGCCCTGATCAAGCAGAACACCGAGATCGTCAACGTCGACAGCGGCGTCGACTATCGCCTGCGGCACCTGGAGCAGGCCGAGCTGTTCCACTTTCCGCTGAACGAAGCGGCCCAGGAAAGCCTGCGCAAGAGCTTCCGCGCGCTGACGCCGGAATGCACCCAGGCCGTCGAGAACGACGTACTGATGATCGAGAATCGCGAGATCCGCGCGATCCGTACCTGCGACGACGTGGCCTGGTTCGACTTCCGCGAACTGTGCGACGGCCCGCGCAGCCAGAACGACTACATCGAACTGGGCAAGATCTTCCATGCCGTGTTGCTCAGCGGTGTCGAGCAGATGAGCGTCACCACCGATGATATCGCCCGTCGATTCATCAACATGGTCGACGAATTCTACGACCGCAACGTCAAGCTGATCATCTCGGCGGAAGTGGAACTCAAGGATCTCTACACCGGCGGGCGTTTGAACTTCGAGTTCCAGCGCACCTTGAGCCGTTTGCTGGAAATGCAGTCCCACGAGTTCCTGTCGCGGGCGCACAAGCCTTAACCGCCATCCCCGGCGCGGCCCACGAGCCGCGCAGTATTCGGGGTTAGCCGACGGTGGGGAAGGTCAAGACTTCTCCATCCTCGGGAATCAGCAGGCGCGCTTCGATGCCGGCCAGTTGCGCCGCGTCGGCCAGTGAGCGGCGTTTCACCGGGCAATGGCTGAGGGCTTCCAGGTGATTGGCGATCACCAGGCCCGCTGACAGCTTTGTGAACTCGACGACCTCTTCAACCCCCATGATGATGTCCCCACCCAGATCGAATCGCGCGCCGCCCGCCGGTACGACGGACAGTTGTGGCCGATGCTCGGCGATGAATGCCTTGACGGTCGGGGTGAGCAGGGTATCGCCACTCAGGAAGAGACTGGGCTCGCCCGGTATTTCAAGCAGATAACCCACCCCGTGCTCCATCAGCTTGCCCACCAGTCCCAGGCCGTGGGTGCAGCGCACCGTGCGGATCTGACCGTCGAGGAAAGGGCTGGGTCGTTCATGGTCGCTGGGCAACGGCTGTACGTTCAGGTCGTGGGTGGCCAGATAGGCCGCGTCGTGGGGCGTGCAGATCACCGGTGTGCCGGTGTCGCGCAGCCATTTTTTCGCGGCGCGATCGAGGTGATCGAAGTGGCCTTTCTGACAATGGGTGATCAGGCAATGGGTGACCGACTGGAGTGCCTCCGTGGCCGATACCGGCAATTCGACCAGCGGGTTGCGATTCCTGGCGCGAAATACGCGTAACGATGGCAGGGCGTTTTTACGCGCGAGCATCGGGTCGACCAGAATACGATGGCGGCCGAACTCCAGGATAATCGTCGCATTGCGTAGCTGATGGATGTGCATGCTCATACCTCTGGGAAGAGGTTGCATTGTGTTCGACCGGGCGGTCACGCAGAATGGCGGGATTGGACATAATGGATTCAGTTTCTGCCATGAGCCGGCCTCTTCGAATTGGATTGCTGCTGTACCCGGGTTGCATACCGTCGGGGCTGCTGGCCTTTGCCGATCTTTTGTATGCCGCCAACCGTCGCGCTTCGCAGACGCTCTTCGAAACCTTGTTTGTCGCCTTGCAGGCAGGCCCGGTGGCGTGTGCCGGTGGTGTGTCGTTGCAGGTGTCCCAGGCCTTGTCGGAGACGGACGTTGATGCGCTGCTGATTGCCGGCTTCTGGGCCGAGTCTTCCCGGCAGGTCGAGAAGGTCGTGAGCGATAACAACGCTTTGGTGTTGGCCTTGGCGGCTTGTTCGAAGCGTGTGCAGTTGTGGAGTTATTGCACGGGTGTCTGCCTGATCGCCGCGAGCGGGCGGCTGGAGGGGCAGGCCGCGACGGTGACCTGGTGGCTGGCGGGTGCCATGGCTCAGCGTTATCCCAAGGTGGACTGGCAGAGCCAGCGTCACTGGGTGATCAATCCGTCGACTGCGACGGCTTGCGGGGTGACGGGCTATTTGCCGATTGCGCAGGCGTTGATCGAGCGGGCGATCGGTCAGGAGCTGTTTCACGACCTGGCCAAATTGATGGTGTTGGCGCGTCCGGTCCAGGCGCATCCGGCCTTTGCGGCGATGAGCCTGATCGAGCAGTCGAGTTCGTTGTTGCGGCAGTTGCACCGGTGCGTTGAACAATCGCCGGCGGAGCAGATCACCGTGCAGCGGTTGGCGGAGCAGTTGGGTTTGTCCCCGCGCACGTTGGCGCGCAGGGTGAGTGCGGAAACCGGTGTTGCGGTGGCGGCCTATGCGCGTTGTATCAAGCTCAACCAGGTCAGTGAGCGGCTGATGCTGACGTCCACGGCGGTCAATACCATCAGTGCTGATTTGGGGTTCAGCAGTGATTCGAATTTGCGGCGGATGTTCAAGGAACTGACCGACTTGACCCCGCTTGAGTACCGGCAGCAGTTTGGGCGGCGTTGAGGGCCTCTTCGCTGCGATGCGGCATCCCGACAAGCCAAGCTCCTACAGTACAGCGTCGGACACAGATCTTTTGTACGGCATGGACCTGTAGGAGCAGGGCTTGCCCGCGAAGCTTTTGGCGGTCTTGACTTCTACAGGGCATATCCGAAATGACGCAGGTACTCCGGCAGCTCGCTGCTTCGCTGGCAGCCGATCAGCAGCCACAACAGAATCCGCGCCTTGCGTGGACACAGAAACCCCGCCATCTGCGCTCCACGCTGGATCAGGTCAATTTCACTGCCGACAAAGCCATAGGAGTGACTCGCCGTTGAACCGGCCCCGGTACGTGTACCGATCACCACCGGGATCTTCAACGCCAATGACGTGATCGCCTTGGCCCAAGCTTCACTGACATGACCGGCACCGAAACCGGCGATCACCAGACCGTCGTAGCCCAACTCCGGCAGCTTCTCCAACATCAGCGTATCGGCTGACAGTGTCGCTTCGAGCAGAGCGATCCGCTGCCCACTGCGAACCGGCAACGGCAAAATTTTTCTCGGCGCAGGAGCGTGCAGATAACGCACGGCATTTTCGATGATCAGACCATTGGGGCCGAACACCGGTGAGCTGAAGGCTTCCAATGCCAGGGCATCGCTCTTGCGCACACGGCTCGCGGCGTGGACCTGGCCATTGATCACCACCTGCACGCCACGCCCGCGACTGGTGCTCGACAGGGCAACCAAGCCCGCATGCAGCAGGTTCGCCGGACCATCGGCGCTGATCTCGGCGGCTGAGCGCATCGCCCCGGTCAGCACCAGCGGCTCCTCGCGATCCCAGAGCAGTTCGAAAAAGAACGCGGTCTCCTCCAGGGTGTCGGTGCCCTGGGTGACCACCACGCCGCTGGCGCCTTGTTCGACTTGATGCCTGGCCCAGTCGAGGACATCGAGCAGAAAGTCGAAGTCCAGCGAGGCGCTGGGTTGCAGGCACAGGGTCTCGACGTGGATCCGGGCCAGAGTCGCCAGCAGCGGCACCCGCTCCAGCAGGGCCTGGCCGTTGACGCTGGGCACCACGCCCTGGTCCGGGCGGGCGGCTTGCATGCTGGCAGTGCCGCCCAGGGCGGCGATGGAAAGTTGAGGCAAGGACATGGAGCTCTCGCTGATAAAAGGTCGGGAAGAGGCGATGCCGGCGGCACCAGAGTACCGCCGGGTGGAGGGAAAAGCGCTGTTCGATTCAGACCAGCCTGAGCAACCCGCCGAGCAGCGGCACGATCAGTGCCGTGCTGAGCGCCATCGACAGCACATTGCCGATATACGGGTGCATATGCCCCGGGACCCGCCGCGACAGGACGACGGCCAGCGGCGGTGCGATCAAGGCGCCGAGCAGGGCGCTGGCGATCACCACCAGTGTTCCGCCGCCATGGATCAGTACGGCGGCCGGGGCGACGGAGACAATCGGGATATAGGTCGGGTACCAGCCCCGCGTAATCCATTGCTGTCGCCAGACCATCACACCGATGGCCGACGCCAGGGCCTGGGCCGCGAGTATCGGCAGCAGCAGGTCCGAGCCGTAGGCTGGCCCGGCGGGGTTGAGCCCGTAGGCCAGCAATACCCCCAACAGCAATCCCAGGCTCGCCCATTCGTTACCGAAGAACGGCGCTTCGGAAAAGTCGGCGAGTACCCGGCGCATGCCCCAGACCAGCCCGTGATTACTGGCTTTCGGCACAGGCGCTGGTGCGGTGACCATCGCCGGTTCCGGTTTCACCAGCGCCGGCCAACGCCGACACAGGGTAAAGGCCATCACGCTGCCGAGAGCCATCCCCAGCACATTGCCGATCACTGCCGGCAGGTTCAACGGATTGCAGACAAAGTTGACCAGCAGCAAACATAACGGCGTGACCAGTAGCGCCCCCATGACTGCACCGCTGGCGGCGATCCGCGTCCCCGGGCCAAACAGCAGCACGGTGGCTGCGGGAACGGAGACAAAGGCGGCGAAGGTCGGTTGCCAGCCATAACGCGGCACGCTCCAGCCCCACAGCAGGTTGCTCAGCAGCAGGCCCAGCAGCGAACTGCCGATCAGCCAGGGCCACAGGCCGCTGCCATAGCAGATGGCAAAGCCCTGCCAGGCCTTGCCCCGGCGATGGGCCCAATGGGCCAGGCCGGCACCGGCCAGCAGGCCCAACGAAGCCAGCTCATGTTTGTAGAAAGCCATTTCGCTGATATCGCCGAGCACCCAGCGCAGCCAGGCACCGGGGGCGGGCAGGTTGTCCATCATATGCAGGTAGCCGGACCCGCCGAAGGGCAGGCTCAGCCAGACCAGCAGGATCAGGCCCAGGCCGAGCAGGCCGGCGAGCCGGCTCGGGTTGGAGACAGTGTTCATCCCGACCTCCTTCAGCGCGGCAGGGAAGGATGGCGGAGGTAGCCGAGCATACCGTCGTAGAGGTCGGTCCGGCGGTCCCTGGGCAGGTCGTTCAGGCTGTTCCAGATCGGCGCGCTGCGGGCGCTGACCAGATCGATATCGGCAAACAGCACGGTCTCATCGATGGGCGAGGCTACCTCGCTGAGGGGCCAGCCGTTGGTCCCGGCGATCAGCGAGCAGCCGAGGAAGCGCTCGCCGCGATCGCTGCCGACGCGATTGGCCGCGGCGATAAACACGTTATTGACGTGGGCCGCGGTGATGGTCAGGTACGAGGCCATGCATTTGCCGGTCTCGTCGAACAGCGGCGGCGGGGTCCAGACCCAGTTGTTCAGGCTGCAGATGATATCCGCGCCCTGCTGGCTCAACAGGCGTGGTACTTCGGGAAACCAGATATCCCAGCAGATCAGCAGGCCGATCCGCCCGATGGGTGTGTCGAAAACCGGAAAGCCCAGGTCCCCCGGGGTGAACCAGAGCTTCTCCTCGTTCCATAAATGCGCCTTGCGGTACTTGCCGATAAACCCGTCCGGGCCCACCAGCACCGCGGTGTCGAACAGCTGCACTCCGTCACATTCGGCGACGCCGGCCGCCAGGTAAATCCGATGCTCTTGTGCGAAATTTACCCAGGCCTGCACGCTGGGACCTTGCGGTACAGCTTCGGCGTGGAGGAAGGCTTCCTGGCGGTTCTGGAAGCTGTAGCCAGTGTTGGCCAGTTCCGGCAGCACGATCAGGTTGGCGCCGCCGCGCACCGCCTGGCCCGCCAGCGCAAGGCTGCGGTCCAGGTTATACGGGGTGTGGGCAACACCAGCCTGGGGATCGAACTGCACGACGGCAACGCGTACGGGACTGACAGCGGGGCGAGATTCATTCATTTGAGGTGCTCTCATTCTTGTTATTCAACCCGAATGGGTTGATGAACCTATGAGAAGCCATTCAATGAGTGGTGTATGTCGGTGGCCCTCCGGTAAGTCAGTCGGGTATTTCCTAGACCGCCCTGGGAATACTGAACGCAGTTGGTGGGTTGTTGGCGGGTGGTCGCCCGCTGTATTCGGGGTAGTGCTTCAAGCTGAAACCTCCATTGAATATTGCACCGGTGCGTTGGCACAGATGGATCGTGGCATCGAGGGCGCCCCGCAGGCAGGGCTCGGTCCAGCCGGCGTCGACCGAAAAGGATTCGCCGCACAGGTAGAGCCCGGAGCGGGCGGAGTAGTGGCGGTTGTAGTTCATCAGGTCGATGGCTTCGTAATAGGTGCCGGGGCGATAGAGCTTGGCGGCTCCCAGGGCATTACGATCACTCATCCAGCGATGCACCGCGGCCCTTTGCGTATCGATATAGGGTGAGATCCGCTGATTGATATTGCTCGCGTGCAGCAGGATCCGATCCAGTTCGCCGACGCATTTTTCCACCAGCTCCTGGTCCGAAAACAGCGCAAGTTTGGTTGCATCGTCCTCCCAGGTGTAACTCAGCAGGATGCAGTCATATGGATAGGTGTCGTTGTAGCTATAGGTGTACATGTCGTGGATCAGGCTGTCGGTGACCAGCGCCTGGGGGATGCCGTGGGGCTCGGTGAAAAAGCTTTTTTTCAGCGGCGCAAACACCTTGCAGCTGGTTTCCCAGTGGGCGGTCTTGTAGGCGCTGCGGATGTGGAACGGCAGCATCCGCTCGTCGAAACCCTTGAGCTCGACGGTGGTTTCGATCAACCAGGACGGCAGGGTGAGAATCACCGAGTCGAAGACCTCGCTGCGCAGCTCGCGGCGTTGCGGATCGTCCCATTGCCAGGCGTAGTCGACGCGAATCTGCTGGTTGGGCAGTTTGCTCAGGCCGTTGACCTGGGCCTGGGTGGCGAACCCGGCACCGCGCTGTCGGCAATGTTCGTAGAAGGACAGGCCACGCCCTTCGACCGGCATGAACAACAGGCATTCGTCCAGGGCGGCGACACCCAGGTAGCGCGGGGCATCGAAGGCCAGGCCGTTGCAGTCGAGCAGCGTGCCGGCCTGCAGATGCGGCGACGGCAGCGGATTGCCGTGCTCATCGACGCGGCCGTGCATCAATTGCAGGCGATGGCTGAAACCAAAGATCGCGGTGCGGATCGGGTACAAGCTGCAGGCGTCATAGAACGCGCCCCAACTGCCGTCGCCGATGCCGATGGCATAGAAGATCGCCGACTCTTCGGCGCTCATGCCGACGCCGCCGAAATTGCCCGGGTCGTCCGCATGCCAGTGGCTGATGGCCGGCAGCGTGACCAGGTTGCGAAACGACAGGCTCTCATAACGCCGGACAATCGCCGCCCAGAGGTCTTCCCAGCCGTCGCTGGCGTAGTGGGCCTCGACCTGGCGGGTCATGCGCTCGGCGAACAGGCGCCATTTTTCGTGGACCTGTTTCAGCAGTTTTCCCGGTGGCGGGGTCTGCCCGTCGCGGTTGTCCCAGATCAGCATCCGCGGGGTTTCCTGCCCCTCCAGCAGGCCCTCGCGGAGGAAAATTCCGGTGCTCCTGACCTGGGCGCTGCCGGGGTTGGCGAAATCCGAAAGGCGCAGGTTGAACTGCTCGGTGTAGTGCGCGAGCACGGAGCGCCCTTGCAGCGGTGCCTCGCCCTCGCGGTTGAAGTACGGCAGGCGCATCGCGCCCATTTCGAAGGGGGTGGAACCGGTGGTGGCGGGCTGGCTTTTGTCGATCACGGTCAGGTGCCGGCCGCCGATGCGCCGGGACTGTTCGAGCAGGGTGATGTCCGTGAAGCCGCAGCGCAGCAGCTCGTGAGCCGCGCTGAGGCCGGTGACGCCGGCGCCGATGATGCAGATCCGGTGGGCGCGGTCCGTGGCGCGGGCGACGCCGCCGGGTTGCTCGACCAACCGGCGGTAGTCGAAGCACAGGTCCGGCGGGTTGGGGAAACGGGCGCGCCAGGCGCGCTGGGGTTCCACCGTCGGTGTAGGGAATGAGGGCTGCTGTTGAGCCAATCCAATAGGCATGTACGACGCTCCTTGTCAGTGGCAATCGGTAGTGATTGCCGGAGCGAGTCTACGAAGGCGAGGGCAGGGCGCTGTGGTAATTAATTATGCAAGGTTGCGCGCCGCTTTCGTTTAGTGTCGAAAACGGCGCACGGGCTTCACGCCGCTTGCTGGAACTGCTGGCGATACTGGTTGGGCGACAGTTCGGTGTGTTGGCGGAACAGTCGGGCAAAGAAGCTGGCATCGTCATAGCCGACTTCATAGCTGATGGTCTTGATGCTTTTACGGGTGCCCGAGAGCAGGCCCTTGGCGGTCTCGATGCGCAAGCGTTGCAGGTAGTGCAACGGCTTGTCGCCGGTGGCGGTCTGGAAGCGGCGCATGAAGTTGCGAATGCTCATGCCGTGTTCCCGGGCGACATCCTCGAAGCGGAACTTGTCGGCGAAATGCTCTTCGAGCCATTGCTGGATCTGCAGGATGATCACGTCCTGGTGCAGCTTCTGGCCGCCGAAGCCGATACGCCCCGGGGCGTAGCTGCGCTGGACTTCATAGAGGATATCGCGGGCCACGGCCTGGGCGACGTTGGCCCCGCAGAAGCGTTCGATCAGGTAGATATAGAGGTCGCAGGCCGAGGTGGTGCCGCCGGCGCAGTAGAGGTTGTCGGCGTCGGTCAGGTGCTTGTCCTGGTTCAGCTGGACATTGGGGTAGCGTTCGCTGAAGGCGTTGAAGAAGCGCCAGTAGGTGGTCGCTTCCTTGCCATCGAGCAGGCCGGCTTCTGCCAGCCAGAACACCCCGGTGGCCTCGCCGCAGAGCACGGCGCCGCGGGCATGCTGCTCGCGCAGCCAGGGCATGACCTGGGGGTAGCGCCGGCAGAGGGTTTCGAAGTCGTCCCAGAACGCCGGCAGGATGATCACATCGGCATTTTCCAGGCCGCCGTCCACCGGCAGGATCACATCGCTGAAGCTGCACACCGGCTTGCCGTCGGGGCTGACCAGGCGGGTCTCGAAGGCCTTGGTGAGTCCATGGCCGAGCTGTTTGCCGTAGCGCAGGCTGGCCAGGTGGAAGAAGTCCTTGGCTTGCATAAGGGTGGAAGCGAATACCCGGTCGATAGCCAGGATGCTGACGCGCCGCAAGGGCGTGGAGAGTGGGTTAGCCATAATTCCATTGTTCTTATTAGCGGATTAGCGGGAAGTTCTTATAGGGGAAAGTGGTCAACAGACGGCTGGATCGTCTTATTTTTTGTCGCATGTGTCCAGTGTTACCCGGCAAAACACTGGCATAGGCTTTACGGGCCAATCCTGGCCTCAGCGTCCTTGCAGGTGCCCCCGATGATTCCCAGAACCCTGTTCAGTTCCGAGCACGAGCTGTTTCGCAGCAGTGTGCGCAAGTTTCTCGAGCAGGAGGCGGCGCCCTTCCATGGGCAGTGGGAAAAACGCGGCTATATCGACCGCGAGTTGTGGAACAAGGCGGGGGCGCAGGGGATGCTCTGTTCTCATCTGCCGGAGGCCTACGGCGGCATGGCGGCGGACTTTCTCTACAGTGCCGTGGTGATCGAGGAAATCAGCCGGCAGGGCTTGAGCGGCATCGGTTTCTCATTGCATTCGGATATTGTCGCGCCTTATATCCTGCATTACGGCAGCGAGGCGCTGAAGCTCAAGTACCTGCCCAAGCTGGTGTCCGGCGAAATGGTCACGGCCATTGCGATGACCGAGCCGGGGGCCGGCTCCGACCTGCAAGGGGTGAAGACCACGGCAGTGCTGGACGGTGACGAGTATGTGCTCAATGGCTCGAAGACCTTTATTACCAACGGCTTTCTCGCCGACCTGGTGATCGTCGTCGCCAAGACCGATCCCCAGGCCGGAGCCAAGGGGATCAGCCTGTTCCTGGTCGAGGCCGATACGCCGGGGTTCGCCAAGGGCAAGCGCCTGGAAAAGGTCGGCATGAAGGCCCAGGACACTTCCGAGCTGTTTTTCCAGGATGTGCGGGTGCCCCGGGAAAATCTGCTGGGGCAGGTCGGAGCGGGTTTTGCCTATTTGATGCAGGAGCTGCCTCAGGAGCGCCTGACGGTGGCGATCGGCGGTTTGGCCTCGGCCGAGGCGGCGTTGCAATGGACGCTGGAGTACACCCGCGAGCGCAAGGCCTTCGGCAAATCCATTGCCGACTTCCAGAACACGCGCTTCAAGCTGGCGGAAATGGCCACCGAGATCCAGATCGGCCGGGTGTTTGTCGACCGCTGCCTGGAGTTGCATCTGCAAGGCCAGCTCGATGTGCCGACGGCGGCGATGGCCAAGTACTGGGGCACCGACCTGCAATGCAAGGTGCTCGACGAGTGCGTGCAGTTGCATGGCGGCTACGGGTTCATGTGGGAATACCCGGTGGCCCGGGCCTGGGCGGATGCACGGGTGCAGCGCATCTATGCCGGGACCAACGAGATCATGAAGGAGATCATTGCCCGGTCGCTTTGACAGGCACGCCTCAATCTCACTGTAGGAGCGAGCTTGCTCGCGATGGCCGTCAACGATGACGCGGGAAACCTGATACCCCGCGGTGTTCCGACTACCATCGCGAGCAAGCTCGCTCCTACACCGGTAGGCTTACGGCGCCGGGTTCGGATGATCCTTGTGGATCGCCTCGATCCCCGCCAGCACTTCCTCCGACAGCTTCAGGTCGGCGCTGGCAATGTTGCTGTCCAACTGCTCCAGCGTCGTCGCGCCAATGATGTTGCTGGTGACGAACGGTTGCTGGGTGACAAATGCCAGGGCCATCTGCGCCGGGTCCAGGCCGTGTTCACGGGCCAGGGCGACATAACGGCTGCACGCCGCTTCCGATTGCGGGTTGAAATAACGGCTGAAGCGGCTGTACAGGCTCAGGCGTGCCTTGTCCGGCCGGGCGCCGCCTTCATACTTGCCCGAGAGGAAACCGAAGGCCATCGGCGAGTACGCCAGCAGGCCGCACTGTTCGCGCAGGGCGACTTCCGCCAGGCCTACTTCGAAGCTGCGGTTGAGCAGGTTGTAGGGGTTCTGGATCGACACCGCCCGCGGCCAGCCGCGGCGCTCGGCCTCGAGCAGGAATTTCATGGTGCCCCACGGGGTTTCGTTGGACAGGCCGATATGGCGGATCTTGCCGGCCTTGACCTGTTCGTCCAGCGCTTCGAGGATCTCCTCGATCGGCGTGAAGTCTTCGTCGGCCTTGTGCTTGTAGCCCAGTTGGCCGAAGAAATTGGTGCTGCGTTCCGGCCAGTGCAACTGGTAGAGATCGATCCAGTCGGTCTGCAGGCGCTTGAGGCTGGCGTCCAGGGCTTCGACGATATGCTGGCGGTTGTGCTTGAGCTGGCCGTCGCGGATATAGCCGATGCCGTTGCCGGGTCCGGCGATCTTGCTCGCCAGGATCCAGTCGGCACGGTCGCCGCGCTGCTTGAACCAGTTGCCGATCATGCGCTCGGTGCTGGCGTAGGTTTCGGCCTTGGGCGGCACCGGGTACATCTCGGCGGTGTCGATGAAATTGATCCCGGCACCTTTCGCCCGTTCGATCTGGGCAAAGGCTTGATCCTGGGTGTTCTGCTCGCCCCAGGTCATGGTCCCCAGGCAAATTGCGCTCACGTTCAGATCGGTCCGGCCTAGCTGACGGTATTCCATTGGCTGCTCCTGTGGGGAAACGATCATAAAAGCAGGTTGAAATTTTTTTCGCAATCTGCATAATTACGCACCTCTTTATGCAGTGGAAGTGATGCGCCGCCGCCAAAGAATCTTGCCGTTGAACGGACGCGCCGACCCGAGCCCCCGAAAGCGTCTGTATCCGGCTGCCTTTGACCTTGTCAAAGTACGCACTATTCAGTAAGATCCGCCGTCTTATTTACAGGCGGCCCCTGAGGCTATAAAGAATGAAAACTTTTACTGCTAAACCGGAAACAGTTAAGCGCGACTGGTTTATCGTCGACGCTGCTGGTCAGACCCTGGGTCGTCTGGCCACCGAAATCGCGAGCCGCCTGCGTGGCAAGCACAAAGCCGAATACACTCCGCACGTCGACACCGGTGACTACATCGTTGTGATCAATGCCGAGCAGATTCGTGTAACCGGTGCTAAAACCACCGACAAAATGTACTACTCCCACTCCGGTTTCCCGGGCGGCATCAAGTCGATCAACTTCGAAAAGCTGATCGCTAAAGCCCCTGAGCGCGTGATCGAGACCGCGGTCAAAGGCATGCTGCCTAAGAACCCGCTGGGTCGCGACATGTACCGTAAGCTGAAAGTCTATGCGGGCGCTGTTCACCCTCATACTGCTCAGCAGCCCCAAGAACTGAAGATTTAACGGAATAGTTCATTATGTCGGCGACTCAAAATTACGGCACTGGCCGTCGCAAGACCGCAACCGCACGCGTTTTCCTGCGTCCGGGTACTGGTAACATCTCCATCAACAACCGCACCCTGGACACGTTCTTCGGTCGCGAAACTGCCCGCATGGTAGTTCGCCAGCCGTTGGAACTGACTGAGACTACCGAGAAATTCGATATCTACGTCACTGTCATCGGTGGTGGTGTAAGTGGTCAAGCTGGCGCAATCCGCCACGGTATCACTCGCGCTCTGATGGATTACGACGAGACTCTGCGCGGTGCTCTGCGCAAAGCCGGCTTCGTAACCCGCGATGCTCGTGAAGTTGAACGTAAGAAAGTGGGTCTGCGTAAAGCGCGTAAGCGTCCGCAGTACTCGAAGCGTTAATTCGGTCCCGTACCGGCTCTACGTTTCAGCATACGTTCTACAAAAAGCCCGGTTTCCTCGCGAAACCGGGTTTTTTTATGGGCGAAATATTTTCCTGTGACAACTTGCCACATCCGTAGAGCCCCTATACTACAAGGCTTGGGGCAGGGTGGGGCTGGTAATTACCTTGTCATACGTGTGGCTTTTCATTACCATTCGGCAAAATTTATAAGTACAAAAATTCACTTAGTAGACGCCTGATTTAACAGGCCACAAAGCTGATGGGAGAGGACTGAATGAGTAGCAATGACGGCGTGAATGCAGGCCGGCGTCGCTTCCTCGTAGCAGCCACATCCGTGGTAGGAGCTGCAGGAGCGGTGGGGGCTGCGGTCCCGTTCGTGGGGTCATGGTTTCCCAGTGCCAAGGCGAAAGCTGCGGGGGCGCCCGTGAAGGTGAATATCAGCAAGATCGAGCGTGGGCAGCAGATGATTGCTGAGTGGCGAGGTCAACCGGTCTTTATCGTCCATCGTACCCCCGAGATTCTGGGTAATCTGGCCAAGATCGAGGATCGCTTGTCCGACCCCGAGTCCAAGGCTTCTACACAACCCACCTATGTCGACCCCAAGAACCGCGCGATCAAGCCAGAGCTACTGCTGTTGATCGGTATCTGCACCCATCTGGGGTGCTCACCCACCTTCCGTCCGGAAGTGGCGCCCGCCGATCTGGGCGCCGACTGGGTCGGTGGCTATTTCTGCCCTTGCCATGGTTCTCACTACGATCTGGCTGGCCGAGTCTACAAGTCGCAACCCGCGCCTTTGAACCTGCCAGTTCCGCCGCATTCCTATGAGTCCGACACGATTGTTGTGATTGGCGTCGATATGGAGAAAGCGTGATGAGCAAGTTCATGGATTGGGTCGATGCGCGCTTTCCCGCCACCAAGATGTGGGAAGACCATCTCAGCAAGTATTACGCTCCGAAGAACTTCAACTTTTTCTACTTTTTTGGCTCCCTGGCCCTGCTGGTGCTGGTCAATCAGATCGTCACCGGTGTCTGGCTGACCATGAGCTACACCCCTTCGGCGGAAGAAGCCTTCGCCTCCGTCGAATACATCATGCGCGACGTCGAGTACGGCTCGATCCTGCGCCTGCTGCACTCCACCGGCGCTTCGGCGTTCTTTATCGTGGTCTACCTGCACATGTTCCGTGGCCTGCTCTACGGTTCGTACCAGAAGCCCCGTGAGCTGGTGTGGCTATTCGGCATGCTGATCTACCTGGCGCTGATGGCCGAGGCGTTCATGGGCTACCTGCTGCCGTGGGGGCAGATGTCCTACTGGGGGGCTCAGGTGATCATCTCGCTGTTTGGTGCGATCCCGGTCATCGGCAACGACCTGACCCAGTGGATTCGTGGTGACTACCTGATTTCCGGGATCACCCTGAACCGCTTCTTCGCCCTGCACGTGGTGGCCCTGCCGATCGTCATCCTCGGCCTGGTGGTGCTGCACGTACTGGCGCTGCACGAGGTCGGTTCGAACAACCCGGATGGCGTCGACATCAAGAAGCACAAGGACGAGAACGGCGTACCGCTGGACGGCATTGCCTTCCACCCGTACTACACCGTGAAGGATATCGTCGGCGTGGTGGTGTTCCTGTTCATCTTCTGCTCCATCGTGTTCTTCTTCCCGGAAATGGGCGGCTATTTCCTCGAAAAACCCAACTTCGAAGTGGCCAACGCCTTCAAGACCCCCGAGCACATTGCCCCGGTCTGGTACTTCACGCCGTTCTACGCGATCCTGCGGGCGGTTCCGGACAAACTCATGGGCGTCATGGCCATGGGCGCGTCGATCGCCGTGCTGTTCGTCCTGCCGTGGCTGGACCGCAGTCCCGTGAAGTCGATGCGCTACAAGGGGTGGCTGAGCAAGATCTGGTTGTGGGTGTTCTGCATCGCCTTCGTCACCCTCGGCTGGCTGGGTGTGATGCCGCCGACGCCGGAGCGCACGCTGCTGTCGCGGATCTGCACGGTCCTGTACTTCGCCTACTTCATTCTGATGCCGTTCTATACCCGGCTCGAGAAGACCAAACCGGTACCGGAAAGGGTGACTGGCTGATGAAAAAATTATTTGCAGTCTTGATGCTTGTGGCCCTGCCACTCCTGTCTTTCGCTGACGAGCATGGTCCTGATCTTGAAAAAGTCGCCATCGATGTTTCCGACAAGGCGGCCATGCAGGATGGTGCACGGACCTTTGCCAACTATTGCATGGGTTGCCACAGCGCCAAGTTCCAGCGCTATGAACGTGTCGCCGATGACCTGGGGATTCCCCATGACCTGATGCTCAAGAACCTGGTGTTCACTGGTGCCAAGATCGGCGACCACATGACCATCGGCATGCAGCCGGCCGACGCCAAGGCCTGGTTCGGCGCGGCACCGCCCGACCTGACCCTGGTGGCCCGCGTACGCGGCACCGACTGGCTCTATGGCTACCTGCGATCCTTCTACGAAGACCCTGCGCGTCCCTGGGGCGTGAACAACAAGGTCTTCCCGAACGTCGGCATGCCCAACGTGCTGGTGGGCCTGCAGGGGCGTCAGGTCGTCGGTTGCAAGCAGGTTCAAATCGTCGAGGAGGGCAAGAAGCAGTATGATCCGCTGACCGGTACGCCTTTGACCCATGAAGCGTGCGACCAGTTGACCATCGTGCCGAAAACCGGTGCCTTGAACGAAGAGCAATTCGATGAGAAGGTCAAGAATCTGGTGACCTTCCTGGCCTACTCGGCCAACCCGGTGAAGCTGGAACATCAGCGCATCGGTACCTACGTTTTGCTGTACCTGGCCTTCTTCTTCGTGTTCGCTTATCTGCTCAAGCGCGAATACTGGAAGGATGTGCATTGATAACGTTGTAACATAGCTGTCAATCGTGCGCGCCCAAGGGTGCCTCTGAAGATGTAGCCAGCAAGGACGGGCGGGGTGAGCCGGCAACGGTTTCACCCTCGCTCTGTTTTGGGGCTGCGGGAGGCTTGTCTTGGGCGCGCTCGTTTTTCCGTTTTCAATAATTTCAACAAGCGAGGAGGACCGCCATGGGCGTGACCAACCGGTTGGCCTGTTACTCCGACCCCGCCGACCACTATTCCCACCGGGTGCGCATCGTGCTCGCGGAGAAGGGTGTCAGCGCCGAGATCATTACCGTGGAAGCGGGGCGTCAACCGCCGAAGCTGATCGAGGTGAACCCTTACGGCAGCCTGCCCACCCTGGTCGATCGTGACCTGGCGTTGTGGGAGTCGACCGTGGTGATGGAATACCTGGATGAGCGTTATCCGCATCCACCGCTGCTGCCGGTTTATCCCGTGGCACGGGCCAACAGCCGTTTGCTGATCCATCGCATTCAGCGCGACTGGTGTGCGTTGGTGGATGTGATTCTGGATTCGCGCAGCAAGGAGCCGGCGCGGGTGCAGGCGCGTAAGGAATTGCGCGAGAGCCTGACAGGGGCATCGCCGTTGTTTGCCGACAAGCCATTTTTCCTGAGTAATGAGCAAAGTCTGGTGGACTGCTGTCTATTACCGATACTCTGGCGTCTGCCGATTATGGGTATTGAATTGCCGCGGCCCGCAAAGCCGTTGCTCGATTATATGGAGCGCCAGTTTGCGCGTGAGGCTTTCCAGGCAAGCTTGTCTGGTGTCGAACGCGATATGCGCTAAGGAGCCGTTTTATGAACTCCAGTCGCCCTTATTTGGTTCGTGCTCTGTACGAATGGATAGTGGATAACGATTGTACGCCGCACATACTGGTCAATTCCGAGTATCCCTCGGTCCAGGTGCCGCAAGGTTTTGCCAGCGACGGGCAAATCGTCTTGAACGTTTCGCCCAGCGCGGTGCGTCACTTGCACATGGACAACGAGGCGGTCAGCTTCGAAGGGCGTTTCGGTGGTGTACCGCACACGCTTTTCGTGCCGATCAGCGCCATTCTCGGGATCTACGCCCGGGAGAACGGCCAGGGCATGGTGTTCGAGCTGGAAGCGCCCCTGGAGGGCGACGATGGGGTCGAGCCGGATGATGACGGTCCGCCGCCAGGTTCCGAGCCGCCGCGTCCTAGCGGTCGGCCAAGCTTGAAGGTGGTGAAGTAATAAAAAAGGCGCCTCGAATGAGGCGCCTTTTTTACATCTGCATTCTGGCAGCGGATCAGTCGATGTACTCGAACAGCTTGACGATCTTCTGCACGCCGCCGACGCTCTGCACCAGGTTGGTGGCGCGGGCGCCTTCGTCCTGGGTCACCAGGCCCAGCAGGTAGACGATGCCGTTCTCGGTGACGACCTTGATGCGCGAACCGGGAATGCTGTTATCGGTCAGCATCTGGGTCTTGATCTTGGTGGTCAGCCAGTTGTCGCTGCTGCGGGCCAGCAGCGAGGACGGTTCGATGATCTGCAGCTCGTTGTTGACCTTCTTCACTCGTTGAACCGCGGCGGCGGCCTGTTCGGCCTTGGCCTTGAGGTCTTCGCGTGGGGTCTGGCCGGCCAGCAGGACAATGCCGTTATAGCTGGTGACGACAATATGCGAGCCGTTATCCAGGGCGGGATCGGCCTTGGCGACGTTGACCGCGACCTTGGTCTCGATCAGCGAATCATCGATCTTGCTGCCCAGGGTGCGGGTTCCGCGATCGTCGTTGATCGGCTCGTCGCGGGTGGCGGTCAGTACCGAACTGCAGCCGCTGATGCCCAGGCACAGGGTCAAGGCCAGCAGGCTAAGGCGATTGATGGTCATTCTTCACTCCCGAACAATTGGCTGTCGATCAGATCGCAGAGGCAATGGATCGCCAGCAGGTGGACTTCCTGAATACGTGCGGTGACGTTGGCCGGGACGCGAATCTCGACATCCTCGGGCAGCAGCAGGGAGGCCATGCCGCCGCCGTCGCGTCCCGTCAAGGCTACGACAACCATTTCGCGATCATGTGCGGCCTGGATGGCCTGAATAATGTTGGCGGAGTTGCCGCTGGTGGAAATCGCCAGCAGCACGTCGCCCGGTTGGCCCAGTGCGCGGATCTGCTTGGAGAAGATTTCGTTGTAGCTGTAGTCATTGGCGATCGAGGTGAGGGTCGAGCTGTCGGTGGTCAGGGCAATGGCCGGCAGGCTCGGTCGCTCGCGCTCGAAGCGGTTGAGCAGTTCCGAGGAAAAGTGCTGGGCATCGCCGGCGGAGCCGCCGTTGCCGCAGGAGAGCATTTTGCCTTCGTTGAGCAGGGCATTGACCATGACCTGGCTGGCTTGCTCGATGTGAGGTGCAAGAACGTCCATCGCCTGTTGCTTGGTGTCGATACTGGCCTGGAAAAGCTGGCGAATTCGGGATTGCATGTCCATCTACGTAACCTTAAGTAGGGCGGCTGGTCGAGCGCGGACCGGGTTTTCCCGGTAGCTGCCCGGCACAAGAATGTGCAGCCCGCAAAGCAAAGAGCAAAATCGGTGGGTGAAAAGAGTAACCGGGTCGACAGCCTGGATCAGCTGTCGAAGGCATTCCGTAGCCAGTTCAACTGGGGTGTCGCCTCGACCGGGCCGTCTATGGCCACCACGTCAAAGCGGCAAGGGCAATGGGCCCAGCGTGACTCGCGTTGCAGGAAATACTGCGCGGCGAATATTACCTTCTTGCGCTTGCGGGCATCGATGCTGCCCAGTGCGCCACCCCATTGGGTGTTTTTCCTGTAACGAACTTCGACGAATACTACTGTATCGCCGTCGAGCATGACCAGATCAAGCTCGCCCCGTTTGCATGTCCAGTTCTGCGCCAGCAGGCGCAGCCCCTGTTGTTCAAGGTGCCGCAGCGCCAGGAGCTCGGCATCCTTGCCGTGTTCCAGGTGGGCGGCGGGTGCCATCAGTGCGGCGTATCCGGCAGGCGCTGGACCTGACCGCTGACGAACTGGGCCCAGGGCAGCTGGCGTTCGACCCGTTGTCCCGGATCCATGCTCAGGCTGCCGGAGAGACCTTCGATACGGCTGTCGGGCAGGGCCTTGAGTTGACCCAGGCGTGGTGCCAGGCGATAGGCGTCGACACCCATGGCATACAAGCGACCGAGGGCGCCGTTGGCTTGTGGCCATTGCGCGGTGACCTGTTTGCGCAGCGGGTCGTTGGCGTCCAGCAGCCAAGGGGTTTCGCAGAAACGAACGCCGTTCATGTCGTTGTACTGGTTCTGGTCGCCGGTGGCGCTGAACACGTGGGAGGTCGCATACACCGGTACATCACCGGCGTACTGGAAGTTCAGGGTCGGTTTGATCTGCTGCGCCTGTTGCGGTGTCGCGGCGAGGAAGATGAACTCGATGTCCTGGCGACGCGACGGTTGGGCGGCGACCTGGCCGCCTACCGTGCTTTGCAGGCTCTTGGCGCGGCCTTCGCTCTGGCGCAGCTGGAACAGATCGGCGATCTGCTGGGCCAGGGCGACTGGTTGATCGACACGTTCGATACCGACCACGGTGCCGCCGTTGGCTTCCCAATCCTGGCGGAAGGCCTTGAGCACGCGATCACCCCATTCGCCTTTCGGCACCATGGCGGCAGCACGGTGCAGGCCGTCGGCGCGGGCGCGACGGGACACTTCGCGGGCTTCGTCTTCGGCGGCGAGGCCGAACTGGAACAACTGCGCCGGGTTCTGCGCGCTTTCGCTGTAGTTCAGCGCCAGGGTGGTGATCGGCAATTGCGCACGGGCGCTGAGCTGCTTGACCAGCGGCTTCTCCAGCGGACCGATCACCAACTGCACGCCGGAGGCCTGGGCCTTGCGATAGAAGTCGTCGAGGGAGGTGAGGCGCGAGCTGTCGTAGAACTCGATGACCGGCGGCTTCTGGCCGGCCTGCTGGGCCTGGTAGTGAGCGGCCATGAAGCCTTCACGCAGGGCCTTGCCGACCGAGGCCAGCGGGCCGTCCTGCGGCAGCAGCAGGGCGATCTTGCTCAGCGGCTGGCTGGCCAGTTCCTTGAGTTTCACCAGGGGCAGCGGCAATTGCACGGCGGCCGGGTGCTTGGGGTTCTGCGCGCGCCAGGTATCGATGGCCGCCTGTTGCTGTTCCAGGGTACCGGACGATTTCACCGCCAGCGCCAGGCTCAACCAGCCGCTGAGATCGTCGTTGCCCGTGGGTTGCAGCTGGTCGGTCGGCAGGGCCGCGATCAGTGCCCAGATGGCTTCGTGATTGCTTTTCGCCGCATCGCCGCTGAGCAGCGGGGCGATGAAGATGCGCTCGCGAGCGGCGGCCAGGGTCTGGCCGTCGGCTTCAAGGGCGCGGGCGCGCACGGTCTGGGTGCGAATCTGCTGGTCCACCGGCAGCTCGCTGAGGCGCTCCAGGCTCGGGTGGCTCAAGGCGGTCAGCGCCGCCTTGGGCTGGTTGCGGGTCATCGCCAGTTCGGCCGCCAGGGTACTGGCGTACACCTGCTGTGCCGGCTTGAGGGTATCCAGCGGTACCTGCGCAAGAATCTGCGAGGCGCGGCCGCTGTCTTTCTGGCGATAGGCCAGGTCGGCAGCGGTCAGGCGCAGCAGGGCGGCTTGTTCCGGCGTCTTGCTGGAAGCCGCCTGCTCGAGCAGTTGCTCGATGCTGGCATTCGGGGTCCGTGGGAGTTCGCCAAGGCTGGAAGAGGGCGAGCTGGCGCAAGCCGCCAGCAAGGCAGCGAGGCAGAGGGCAGAGAACAGCCGCAGGCAAGCGATCATGTAGTGTTCCTGATACTCGATCATATGAGCGTGGAATTGTACCCAAGCACTGGCCGGGGCGCGATGTTACTGGCGTGAAACGGTCAAATTAGGTCGTACAAAGCGTGTCACGGCGCTCGAATCGCTCGCCTTTTGGGCCCGCGCTCGCCGTTGTGAAGCATATCGGCAGGGCGGCTACGCGCTACAATGGCGTTTTCGTTCTTCTCGAGGTATGCGCTTTGACTGCTCCAGGTGCTTTGAATTCCGCTGTCGGCTCGCTTTATGTGGTGGCGACGCCCATTGGCAACCTGGATGACATCAGTGCGCGGGCCATGAAGGTGTTGCGCGACGTGTCGCTGATTGCCGCGGAAGACACCCGCCACTCCCTCAGATTGTTGCAGCACTTCGGAATTACGACACCGCTTGCGGCCTGTCACGAGCACAACGAACGTGACGAAGGCAGCCGTTTCATCGCCAAGTTGCTGGCGGGCGAGGACGTGGCCCTGATCTCCGATGCGGGCACGCCGTTGATCTCCGATCCCGGTTATCACCTGGTGCGTCAGGCGCGGGCGGCAGGTATCAGTGTAGTGCCGGTTCCCGGCGCTTGCGCCTTGATCGCCGCGCTCTCGGCGGCCGGGCTGCCGTCCGATCGGTTCATTTTCGAAGGTTTCCTGCCGGCCAAGGCGGTGGGGCGTCGTGCTCGCCTCGAGTTGCTCAAGGAAGAACCGCGCACGTTGATCTTCTATGAAGCGCCGCATCGGATCCTTGAATGCCTGCAGGACATGGAGACGGTCTTCGGCGCCGAGCGCCCGGCACTGCTGGCCCGTGAACTGACCAAGACCTTCGAAACCCTCAAGGGCTTGCCGCTGAGCGAGCTGCGCGGCTTTGTCGAGGCCGACGCCAATCAGCAGCGTGGCGAGTGCGTGGTGCTGGTCGCCGGCTGGACGGCACCGGAAAACGACGACGCGGTCGGCAGCGAGGCGATGCGCGTCCTCGACCTGTTGCTCGAGGAAATGCCGCTCAAGCGCGCCGCGGCCCTGGCGGCGGAAATCACTGGGGTGCGCAAGAACCTGCTGTATCAGGTGGCGCTGGATCGGCAGAAAAATGCCTGACTGATTTTGCTGTGGGTTGGATCCGATCCAGGTGTGGGATCCGGCCTGGCGGTGTTTGCCGGGACAGCACCCTGTGGCGAAACGCCTTTAATGCTTGTCCTTCAGGGCATGTGCCGGTAACCTTCGCGGCGGAGAGTCGATTGGACAGTCGCTGCCCCCTATGAAAATTAGGGGGGGGAGGAAAGTCCGGGCTCCATAGGGCGGAGTGCCAGGTAATGCCTGGGAGGCGTGAGCCTACGGAAAGTGCCACAGAAAATAACCGCCTAAGCGCTTCGGCGCCGGTAAGGGTGAAAAGGTGCGGTAAGAGCGCACCGCACGGCTGGCAACAGTTCGTGGCTAGGTAAACCCCACTCGGAGCAAGACCAAATAGGGTTCCAAGGCGTGGCCCGCGCTGGAACCGGGTAGGTTGCTAAAGATGTCCAGTGATGGCCATCGTAGAGGAATGACTGTCCTCGACAGAACCCGGCTTACAGATCGACTCTCCACCTCTTTCCCTCCCTGCACGCAATCGCTGGCAGAAGCGCATTTGTAATACCGAAAAAATCTTACTCTTCACAAATCACTTTAACTTCCGCGCTCAAATTTCTCAGCGCGTTGAAGTTCGTCTCCGGAAACACTCTCCCGATTGTCGAATTACCTCCTTTTATGCTCCTAAATCTCCGATCTGTAAGGCTTTTCCTTAAGACCGCGCCTTGACGGTGTGGTGGGCGCATTCCTATAGTGTGCGCAAGTGGAGGAAAGTGGCATGAAGTGGGTTTTTTTGACGTAAAACGCTAATATTTGGAGAAACGCAGCTGTGTTTCGCGGAGCCAACGCTATCAGTCTCGATGCAAAGGGCCGTCTCGCTATGCCGAGCCGGTACCGTGACGAGCTCGTTTCGCGTAGTTCCGGCCAACTGATCGTGACCATTGATGCCGTGGACCCCTGTTTGTGTGTGTACCCGCTCGACGAGTGGGAACTGATTGAAACCAAGCTGCGGGCGTTGCCGTCGTTGCGGGAAGAGAACCGCCGGCTGCAGCGTTTGCTGATTGGTAATGCCGTCGACCTCGAGCTCGACGGCAGCGGCCGTTTCCTGGTGCCGCCGCGCCTGCGTGAGTACGCGAAGCTGGACAAGCACGCGATGCTGGTAGGCCAACTGAACAAGTTTCAACTGTGGGACGAGGACGCCTGGAACGCTGTATCGGCAGCGGACCTGGCGGCCATTCAACAACCGGGCGCGATGCCTGATGAACTGCGTGATCTGATCCTGTGACTATTGATAGCGGCTTTAACCACATCACCGTACTGCTTGACGAAGCCGTCGAGGCTCTCGCCGTACGCCCTGATGGCTGCTATCTGGATGGCACCTTCGGCCGTGGCGGGCATAGCCGGCTGATCCTCAGCAAGCTCGGGCCGGGTGGCCGACTCCTCGGATTCGACAAGGATCCTCAGGCGATTGCCACCGGGCAAGCGCTAGCGGCCGAAGACGGCCGCTTTGTCGTTGTGCAGCGCAGCTTTGCCGAGCTCGGTTCGGAAATCGTCGAGCGTGACATGGCTGGCAAGGTCAACGGCATCCTGCTGGACCTTGGCGTGTCTTCGCCGCAGCTCGACGACCCGGAGCGTGGCTTCAGTTTCATGAACGACGGTCCGCTGGATATGCGCATGGACCCGTCCCGTGGCATCAGTGCGGCTGAGTTCATCGCCACCGCACCGGCTGAAGAAATTGCCCGGGTGTTCAAGGAATACGGCGAAGAACGTTTCTCCGGCCGTATGGCCCGGGCCGTGGTCGAGCGTCGTGTGATCAAACCCTTCGAGCGCACCGCCGACCTGGCCGAAGTGCTGAAGGTGGCCAACCCGGCCTGGGAAAAGGGCAAGAATCCGGCGACCCGCGCGTTCCAGGGCCTGCGCATCCACGTCAACAACGAACTGGGCGACCTGGAAACCGGCCTCGAAGCGGCGCTCGACGCCCTGGAAGTCGGTGGTCGCCTGGTGGTCATCAGCTTCCACTCGCTGGAAGACCGTATCGTCAAACTGTTCATGCGCCGCCTGGTCAAGGGCGAAAGCGACAACCTGCCGCGTAACCTGCCGGTCCGCCACCAGGCTTTCGAGCCGCGGATCAAAGTGCATGGCAAGGCCCGGTTTGCCTCCGAAGCCGAGCTCAAGGCCAACCCGCGTGCGCGCAGCGCCGTCATGCGTGTCGCGGAGAAGTTGCGGTGAGCAAGCTCTACGCCAAGCCACTTCCCGGCGGAAGCTTTTTCATGTTTCTGCTGTTTGTCGCCGTGCTGGTTTCCGCCATCGGCGTGGCCTACAGCGCGCACTGGAACCGTCAACTGCTCAACTCGCTGTACAACGAGCTGAGCGTGCGTGACAAGGCCCAGGCCGAATGGGGTCGCCTGATTCTCGAGCAGAGCACCTGGACCGCCCACAGCCGGATCGAAACCCTGGCCACCGAACAACTGAAGATGCGCATCCCCAGCCCATCCGAAGTCAGGATGGTGGCGCCATGATGAAACTCGAAGGCGCGCTCTATCCCTGGCGCTTCCGCGTGGTCCTCGGCGCGTTGGCGATCATGGTCGGCTATATCAGTTGGAAGATCGTCGACCTGCAGGTGATCGACCGGGCGTTCCTGATCGGCCAGGGCGATGCGCGCAGCATGCGGCATATCCCGATTCCGGCGCACCGTGGCCTGATCACCGATCGCAATGGCGAGCCCCTGGCCGTCAGTACCCCGGTGACCACGCTGTGGGCCAACGCCAAGGAAATGCAACTGGCCAAGGATCGCTGGCCGGCGTTGGCGATGGCGCTCGGGCAGGACCCGAAGCTGCTGACCGAGCGCCTGGAACAGCAGGCCAATAAAGAATTCATCTACCTGGTCCGTGGCCTGACCCCGGAGCAGGGCCAGTCCGTGCTCGACCTCAAGGTTCCCGGCGTCTACGGCATCGAGGAGTTCCGGCGGTTCTACCCGGCCGGTGAAGTGGCGGCCCATATGGTCGGCTTTACCGACATCGACGACCACGGTCGCGAAGGGGTGGAGCTGGCCTACGACGAGTGGCTGGCCGGGGTGCCCGGCAAGCGACAGGTGATCAAGGACCGGCGCGGCCGGCTGATCAAGGATGTCCAGGTGACCAAAAACGCCAAGGCCGGCAAGCCCTTGGCGTTGTCCATTGACCTGCGCCTGCAATACCTGGCCAACCGCGAGCTGCGCAACGCCCTGGTGGAAAACGGCGCCAAGGCCGGCAGCCTGGTGATCATGGACGTGAAGACCGGCGAGATCCTCGCCATGGTCAACCAGCCGACCTACAACCCCAACAACCGGCGCAACCTGCAACCGGCGATGATGCGCAACCGCGCGATGATCGACGTGTTCGAGCCGGGTTCGACCATGAAGCCGATCTCCATGAGCGCGGCCCTGGAAACCGGCCGCTGGAAGCCCAGCGATACGGTCGAGGTCTACCCCGGTACCCTGCAGTTGGGCAAGTACACCATTCGTGACGTGTCCAAGACCGAAGGCCCGGTACTCGACCTGACCGGCATCCTGATCAACTCCAGTAACGTCGGCATGAGCAAGGTCGCCTTCGATATCGGCGGCGAAGCGATTTTCCGCGTGATGCAGAAAGTCGGCCTGGGCCAGGACACCGGCCTTGGCTTCCCCGGCGAGCGGGTCGGCAACCTGCCGAACTACCGCGAGTGGCGCAAGGCCGAGACCGCGACCCTGTCCTACGGCTACGGCCTGTCGGTGACCGCGATCCAGCTGGTGCACGCCTTCTCGGCCCTGGCCAACAACGGCAAGATCGTGCCGCTGACCTTGATCAAGACCGACAAGGCTCCCGAGGGTACCCAGGTTATCCCGGAAAATGTCGCCAAGACCATGCAAGGTATGTTGCAACAAGTGATCGAGGCGCCGCGGGGTGTCTGGCGCGCGAAAGTGCCGGCCTATCACGTGGCCGGCAAGTCCGGTACGGCGCGCAAGACCTCGGTCGGCACCAAGGGTTATGAAGAAAACGCCTACCGCTCGCTGTTCGCCGGTTTCGGCCCGATGAGCGATCCGCGCTACGCCATCGTGGTGGTGATCGACGAACCGAGCAAGGCTGGTTACTTCGGTGGCCTGGTCTCGGCACCGGTCTTCAGCAAAGTCATGTCCGGCACCCTGCGCCTGATGAACGTCATCCCCGACGACTTGCCGACAACGCCCCAACAGCAGGCCGTTGTCGCGCCTGCCCCGGTAAAAGGAGGGCGTGGTTAATGTCCCTGAGCTTGAACAAGATTTTTGCCCACGCCGGTCGCGATCTGCTGATTCGCGAATTGGCCCTCGACAGCCGTAAAGTCCGCGCCGGCGACCTGTTCTTGGCGATACCGGGCGGCAAGGTCGACGGTCGCAACCATATTGCCGACGCCTTGCAGCGTGGCGCGGCGGCGGTGGCCTATGAAGTCGAAGGCGCCACCGTGCTGCCGATCACCGATGTGCCGCTGATCCCGGTCAAGGGCCTGGCGGCGCAACTGTCCGATATCGCCGGGCGTTTCTACGGTGATCCGAGTCGCCACCTGAACCTGGTGGGCGTGACCGGAACCAACGGCAAGACCAGTGTCAGCCAGTTGATTGCCCAGGCCCTCGATTTGCTGGGCCAGCATTGCGGCATTCTTGGCACCCTGGGTACGGGCTTTTACGGCGCGCTGCAGAGCGGCATGCTGACGACGCCGGACCCGATTGCCGTGCAGGCGAGCCTGGCCGACTTGAAGAAAGCCGGGGCCAAGGCCGTTGCCATGGAAGTGTCTTCCCACGGCTTGCATCAGGGCCGGGTGACCGCGCTGGCATTCGATGTGGCCGTGCTGACCAACCTGTCCCGCGATCACCTGGATTATCACGGCACCATGCAAGCCTACGGTGCGGCCAAGGCCAAGTTGTTCGGCTGGGCCGACCTGAGCTGCCGGGTCATCAATATCGACGATGAGTTCGGTCGCCAGTTGGCGGCGGAAAAGCATGAGTCGCGTTTGCTGACCTATAGCCAGGAAGATCCGAGCGCCTACCTCTATTGTCGCGATGCGCAATTCAGCGACGAAGGTGTGCGCGCCACGTTGGTGACGCCGCAAGGCGAGCATCACTTGCGCGGTGCGCTGCTCGGACGCTTCAACCTGAGCAATCTGCTGGCGGCGGTCGGCGCCTTGCTGGGCCTGGATTACCCGCTGGACGAGATCCTGCGCGTACTGCCGCAGCTCGAAGGTCCGGCCGGTCGCATGCAACGCCTGGGCGGTGGTGCCCGGCCACTGGTGGTGGTCGACTACGCCCACACCCCGGATGCCCTGGAAAAAGTCCTGCTGGCCCTGCGTCCTCACGCCAAGGGTCAATTGCTCTGCCTGTTCGGCTGCGGTGGCGACCGTGATCGCGGCAAGCGCCCGCTGATGGCGGAAGTGGTCGAGCGTCTGGCCGATGTGGCGCTGGTCACCGATGACAACCCACGTACTGAAGACCCTTCGCGGATCTTCGACGATATCCGTGCCGGCTTCGTGGCCACGGACAAGGTCCGTTTTGTCGCCGGTCGCGGTCTGGCCATCGCCGAACTGATTGCCGGCGCCTCGGCCGACGATGTGATTGTCCTGGCCGGTAAAGGTCATGAGGACTATCAGGAAATCAACGGCCAGCGCCATGCCTTCTCCGACCTGGTCGAAGCCACCAAGGCCCTGGATGCCTGGGAGGTCGCCCATGCTTGAGGCGATGAAACTCAGCGAAGTGGCGAAGGCCTTGTCGGCACGCCTGTTGACGGCCGATGCCAGTTTCAATGGCGTGAGCATCGACAGCCGGGCGATTCAGCCTGGCCAGTTGTTTGTCGCGCTGACCGGACCGCGTTTCGACGGTCATGATTATCTCGACGATGTCGCCGCCAAAGGCGCCGTCGCGGCGCTGGTCGAGCGTGAAGTGGTCGGCAGCAAGCTGCCGCAGTTGCTGGTCGCCGACTGCCGTCTGGCCCTGGGTCAGCTGGGCGCGCTGAACCGCGCCGCCTTTACCCAGCCGGTGGCGGCCATTACCGGCTCCAGCGGCAAGACCACGGTCAAGGAGCTGCTCGCGAGCATCCTGCGCACCCGTGGCCTGGTCCTGGCCACTCGCGGCAACCTGAACAACGAACTGGGCGTGCCACTGACCCTGCTCGAGCTGGCCCCGGAACACAGTGCGGCGGTCATCGAGCTGGGGGCTTCGCGCCTCGGTGAAATTGCCTATACCGTCGCCATGACCAAGCCCCATGTGGCCATCTTGAACAATGCCGGAACCGCCCATGTCGGCGAGTTCGGTGGTCCCGAGAAAATCGTCGAGGCCAAGGGCGAGATCATTGAAGGGCTGCAAGCCGATGGCGTGGCCGTCCTCAACCTGGACGACAAGGCTTTCGCTATCTGGCAAGCCCGTGCCGCCGGTCGAAAAGTCCTGAGCTTTGCCCTGGAAAACACCGCCGCCGATTTCCATGGCGCACAGATTTCCCGTGATCCACGGGGCTGCCCGGGTTTCGATTTGCACAGTCCCCTGGGCAGTGCCCGGGTGCAACTGAACCTGCTGGGCACCCACAACGTGGCCAATGCCCTGGCCGCCGCCGCCGCCGCCCATGCCCTCGGCGTTTCCCTGCCGGGCATCGTTGCCGGGCTGGAAGCGGTACAACCGGTCAAGGGGCGCGCGGTGGCGCAATTAGCAATCAATGGCATTCGCGTCATTGACGACACCTACAACGCCAACCCTGCCTCAATCGCGGCCGCCGTTGATATACTCGCCGGCTTTTCCGGCCGCACCGTTCTGGTGCTCGGAGATATCGGCGAGTTGGGCGAGTGGGCGGAGCAAGGACATCGTGAAGTAGGCGCTTATGCCGCCGACAAGGTTTCAGCGCTGTATGCGGTGGGACCGATGATGGTTCATGCCGTCAACGCCTTTGGCCCGCACGCCCGTCATTTCGCCACCCAGGCCGATCTGATCGCGGCGCTGGGCGCCGAGCAAGACACGGACACCACCATTTTGATCAAGGGTTCGCGCAGCGCTGCGATGGAAAACATCGTGGCGGCTTTGTGTGGGCCCGCTTCTGACGAACACAAGGGAGAGAAGCATTAATGCTGCTGCTGCTAGCGGAGTACCTGCAACAGTTCTACAAAGGCTTTGCGGTCTTTCAGTACCTGACCCTGCGCGGGATTCTCGGGGTACTGACTGCGCTGTCTCTGTCGCTGTTTCTCGGCCCATGGATGATTCGGACCCTTCAAAATCGGCAGATCGGTCAGCCGATTCGCGATGACGGTCCAAAAACTCAACTCTCCAAGTCGGGTACGCCGACCATGGGCGGGGTGTTGATCTTGTCCTCCATTGGTATCAGCACCCTGCTGTGGGCTGACCTGCATAACCGCTATGTCTGGGTAGTCCTTCTGGTGACCCTGCTGTTCGGTGCTATCGGCTGGGTCGACGATTACCGCAAGGTGATCGAGAAGAACTCCCGTGGTCTTCCGAGTCGCTGGAAATATTTCTGGCAATCGGTGTTCGGCCTGGGTGCAGCGATCTTCCTGTTCATGACCGCGCAAAGCCCGGTCGAGACCACCTTGCTGATACCGATGCTCAAGGATGTCAGCATTCCCCTGGGTGCAGGCTTCATGGTGCTGACCTACCTGGTCATCGTCGGTTCGAGCAACGCGGTCAACCTGACCGACGGCCTCGACGGCCTGGCGATCATGCCGACGGTGATGGTCGGTGGCGCGCTGGGGATCTTCTGCTACCTGTCGGGTAACGTGAAGTTCGCCGAATACCTGCTGATTCCCTATGTCCCGGGCGCGGGCGAGCTGATTGTGTTCTGCGGCGCGCTGATCGGTGCCGGCCTGGGTTTCCTCTGGTTCAACACCTACCCGGCCCAGGTTTTCATGGGCGACGTTGGCGCACTGGCGCTGGGCGCGGCCCTGGGCACCATTGCGGTGATCGTCCGCCAGGAAATCGTCCTGTTCATCATGGGCGGTGTGTTCGTGATGGAAACCCTGTCGGTGGTGATCCAGGTCGCTTCCTTCAAATTGACTGGCCGCCGTGTGTTCCGCATGGCGCCGATTCACCACCACTTTGAACTCAAGGGTTGGCCCGAACCACGGGTGATCGTCCGTTTCTGGATTATCACCGTGATCCTGGTGCTGGTCGGCCTTGCCACCCTGAAGCTGAGGTAGAACACGTGTCACTGATCGCTTCTGACCACTTCCGCATCGTTGTCGGCCTCGGCAAGAGCGGCATGTCCCTGGTTCGCTTCCTGGCGAACCGGGGCATTGCCTTTGCCGTGGCCGATACGCGGGAAAATCCACCGGAGCTGGCCACGCTGCGCCGTGACTATCCGCAGGTGGAAGTGCGTTGTGGCGAGCTGGACGTCGAATTCCTCTGCCGTGCCGACGAGCTCTACGTGAGCCCCGGCCTGGCCCTGGCGACTCCGGCCCTGCAAGCGGCGGCCGCCCGTGGCGTGAAATTGTCCGGCGATATTGAGCTGTTCGCGCGTCACGCGAAGGCGCCGATCGTCGCCATCAGCGGTTCCAATGCGAAAAGCACCGTCACCACCCTGGTCGGCGAAATGGCGGCCGCGGCCGGCAAGCGCGTCGCCGTCGGCGGCAACCTCGGCACCCCGGCGCTGGACTTGCTCAGCGACGACGTCGAGCTGTACGTGATGGAACTGTCGAGCTTCCAGCTGGAAACCACCGACCACCTCGGTGCCGAAGTGGCCACCGTGCTGAATGTCAGCGAAGACCATATGGACCGCTACAGTGGCCTGCCGGCCTATCACCTGGCCAAGCACCGGATCTTCCGTGGCGCCAGGCAGGTGGTGGTCAACCGTCAGGACGCCTTGTCCCGGCCGCTGATGAGCGAAGGCCTGCCGTGCTGGACCTTTGGCCTCGGCAAACCGGACTTCAAGGCTTTCGGCCTGCGCGAAGAGAATGGCGAGAAGTACCTGGCCTTCGAATTCCAGAACCTGATGCCAGTAAGCGAACTGCGGATTCGCGGCGCCCACAACCAGGCCAATGCCCTGGCGGCCCTGGCCCTGGGCCATGCGGTCGGGCTGCCGTTCGACGCCATGCTCTCGAGCCTGCGGACCTTCGCCGGCCTCGAGCATCGCTGCCAGTGGGTCCGTGAGTTGAACGGCGTGAACTACTACAACGACTCCAAGGCCACCAACGTCGGTGCGGCCCTGGCCGCCATCGAAGGCCTGGGGGCCGATATTGCCGGCAAGCTGGTACTGATTGCCGGTGGCGACGGCAAGGGCGCGGACTTCAGCGGCCTGCGCGGCCCGGTTGCGAGCCACTGCCGTGCGGTGGTCCTGCTCGGCCGCGATGCTGAACTCCTGGCCCAGGCCCTGGGCGACGCCGTACCGCTGATTCGCGTGCAGAGCTTGAACGAGGCCGTACAGCGCTGTGCCGAGCTGGCCGAGCCGGGTGATGCGGTGTTGCTGTCGCCGGCCTGCGCCAGTTTCGACATGTTCAAGAACTACGAAGAACGCGGGCGCCTGTTCGCCCAGGCCGTGGAGGGGTTGGTATGAATTTCAACATTATCAAACCCTATCCGTCGCCGATCATCAGCGGGCGTGGCGTCGATATTGACTTTCCGATGCTGGCCGGCGCCCTGGGGCTGCTGGGACTGGGCCTGGTCATGATCACCTCGGCGTCCTCGGAAGTCGCCGCCGTGCAGTCGGGCAACGCGCTGTACCACATGATTCGCCATCTGATCTACATGGTCATCGGCCTGGGTGCCTGCATTGCCACCATGATGGTGCCGATCGCCACCTGGCAGCGCATGGGCTTCATGATGCTGGTGGGTGCTTTCGGCTTGCTGGTCATGGTGCTGCTACCGGGCATCGGCCGCGAGGTGAACGGTTCGATGCGCTGGATCGGCTTCAGCTTCTTTAACGTGCAGCCCTCGGAAATCGCCAAGGTCTTCGTGGTGATCTACCTCGCCGGTTACCTGGTGCGGCGACAGAAGGAAGTCCGCGAAAGCTGGATGGGCTTCTTCAAGCCCTTCATCGTCTTGCTGCCGATGGCCGGCCTGCTGCTGATGGAACCGGACTTCGGTGCCACCGTGGTGATGATGGGCGCGGCGGCGGCGATGCTGTTCCTCGGCGGGGTCGGGCTGTTGCGCTTCGGCTTGATGGTCATGCTCGCGGTGGTGGCGGTGGTGGTACTGATCAAGGCGCAACCCTACCGGATGGCGCGTTTGACCACCTTTACCGACCCCTGGGCCGACCAGTTCGGTTCCGGCTACCAGCTGACCCAGGCACTGATCGCCTTCGGTCGTGGTGAATGGCTGGGCGTGGGCCTGGGCAACAGCGTGCAGAAACAGTTCTACCTGCCTGAAGCGCACACCGACTTCGTGTTCTCCGTACTGGCTGAAGAGCTGGGTGCGGTGGGTTCGCTGCTCACGGTCGCGCTGTTTGTTTTCGTCAGTGTGCGGGCCATGTACATCGGCCTGTGGGCGGAAAAGGCCAAGCAGTTCTTTGCTGCCTATATGGCCTACGGCCTGGCCTTTCTGTGGATCGGTCAATTCCTGATCAATATCGGCGTGAACGTCGGCCTGCTGCCGACCAAGGGCCTGACCCTGCCGTTCCTCAGTTACGGCGGTAGTTCGTTGGTGATTTGCTGTGCCCAGCTCGGCTTGTTGCTGCGTATCGAGTGGGAGAGTCGAACCCATCTGGGCAGTGAAGAGATGGAGTTCGATGAAAGTGACTTCGCCGAGGAGTCACCCCATGGCCGATAAAGTGCTGATCATGGCCGGTGGCACCGGCGGACACGTGTTCCCGGCGCTGGCCTGCGCGCGGGAGTTCCAGGCGCGCGGCTACGAGGTGCACTGGTTGGGCACGCCGCGGGGTATCGAGAACGAACTGGTGCCGGGCGCCGGGTTGCCGCTGCACCTGATCCAGGTCACGGGCCTGCGGGGCAAGGGCAAGCTGTCGCTGCTCAAGGCGCCGTTCGTCCTGCTCAAGGCGGTGTGGCAGGCACGCAAGGTCATGCGGGAACTGAAGCCGGTCTGTGTGCTGGGCTTTGGCGGTTATGTGACCGGCCCCGGCGGTGTTGCCGCGCGGATGGCCGGTATTCCGGTGATCGTTCATGAACAGAACGCCGTGGCGGGTACCGCCAATCGGCTGCTGGTGCCCTTGGCGACCCGGGTCTGCGAAGCTTTCCCGAATACCTTCGGCGCTTCGGACAAACGTCGGACCACCGGTAACCCGGTGCGCACCGAACTGTTCCTGGAAACCCCGCGCCAGGACCTCGCCGGACGCCGCGCGCGCCTGCTGATCCTGGGCGGCAGCCTGGGTGCCGAGCCGTTGAACAAGCTGTTGCCCGAAGCCCTGGCGCAAGTGCCGGCCGAATACCGTCCGGAAGTGTTTCACCAGGCCGGGCGCAATCACGACGAAATCACCGCCGAACGCTACCAGGCGGTCGGCGTCGAGGCGCAAGTGGCGCCGTTTATCAAAGACATGGCCCAAGCCTATGGCTGGGCCGACCTGGTGGTCTGCCGTGCCGGCGCCTTGACCGTCAGTGAACTGGCCGCCGCCGGTCTGCCCTCGTTGCTGGTGCCCTTGCCCCATGCGATCGACGATCACCAGACCCGCAATGCCGAATATCTGGCCGGGGAGGGCGCTGCCTTCCTGCTGCCGCAAAGAACGACTGGCGCCGCCGACCTGGCGGCTCGCCTGACAGAGGTTTTGATGCAACCGGAACGACTGAACAGCATGGCGCGCACTGCCCGCCGCCTGGCCAAGCCAGATGCCACCCGCACCGTGGTCGAGATCTGCCTGGAGGTGGCCCATGGTTGAGAATCAGAAAGCCATGCCGCAACCGGAAATGCGCCGTATCCGTCGTATCCACTTCGTCGGGATCGGCGGCGTGGGCATGTGCGGGATTGCCGAAGTGTTGTTGAACCTGGGCTATGAAGTGTCCGGTTCCGACCTGAAGACCTCGCCGGTGACCGAGCGCCTGGAGTCCTTCGGCGCCCACATCTTTATCGGCCACCGCGCCGAGAACGCCGCCGACGCCGATGTGCTGGTGGTCTCGAGTGCCGTGAACAAGTCCAACCCGGAAGTGGCCACCGCCCTGGAGCGACGCATTCCGGTGGTGCCGCGCGCCGAGATGCTGGCCGAGCTGATGCGCTATCGCCACGGCATCGCCGTCGCCGGTACCCACGGCAAGACCACTACCACCAGCCTGATCGCCTCGGTGTTCGCCGCCGGTGGCCTCGATCCGACCTTTGTCATCGGTGGCCGACTGAATGCCGCGGGCACCAATGCCCAGCTCGGCACCAGCCGCTACCTGATCGCCGAAGCCGATGAAAGCGACGCCAGCTTCCTGCACCTGCAGCCGCTGGTCGCCGTGGTCACCAACATCGACGCCGACCATATGGACACCTATGAAGGCGACTTCAACAAGCTGAAGAAGACCTTCGTCGAGTTCCTCCACAACCTGCCGTTCTACGGTCTGGCCGTGGTCTGCCTGGACGATCCGGTGGTGCGCGAGATCCTTCCGCAGATCGCCCGTCCGACCGTGACCTACGGTGTCCACGAAGACGCCGACGTGCGTGCGATCAATATTCGCCAGGCCGGCATGCAGACCCACTTCACCGTGCTGCGTCGCGACCGCGAGCCGCTGAACGTGTCGGTGAACATGCCGGGCAACCACAACGTGCTCAACTCCCTGGCCACCATCGCCATCGCCAGCGACGAGGGCATCAGCGATGAAGCCATCGTCCAGGGGCTGTCGGGCTTCCAGGGCGTCGGTCGACGCTTCCAGGTCTACGGCGAACTGCCGGTGGACGGCGGCAGCGTGATGCTGGTGGACGACTACGGTCACCACCCGACCGAAGTCGCGGCGGTGATCAAGGCTGTCCGCGGTGGCTGGCCGGAGCGCCGCCTGGTGATGGTCTATCAGCCGCACCGCTACACCCGCACCCGCGACCTGTACGACGATTTCGTCCAGGTGCTGGCCGACGCCAATGTTCTGCTTTTGATGGAAGTCTATCCGGCCGGGGAGGAAGCGATTCCGGGCGCGGACAGCCGCCAGCTGTGCCGCAGCATTCGCCAGCGCGGCCAGCTCGACCCGATCTATATCGAGCGTGGTGTCGAACTGGCACCGCTGGTCAAGCCGTTGCTGCTGCCCGGTGACATCCTGCTTTGCCAGGGTGCCGGCGATATCGGTGGCCTTGCCCCGCAATTGCTCAAGAGCCCGCTGTTCGCCGTTGCCGTAGCCAGCCAGGAGAAGTCGAAATGACCGCTGCCTACGCCAACCTGTTCTCGACCGTCGAGCCGAAAGCCTTCGGCCGCGTCGCCGTCTTGTTCGGCGGCAAGAGCGCCGAGCGCGAGGTCTCGCTGAAGTCCGGCAACGCGGTGCTTGAGGCGCTGCAAAGCGCCGGTGTCGACGCCTTCGGTATCGATGTGGGCGACGATTTCCTGCAACGCCTGCTCAATGAAAAGATCGACCGCGCCTTTATCATTCTGCACGGTCGCGGCGGTGAAGACGGCAGCATGCAAGGCCTGCTCGAATGCCTGGGGATTCCCTACACCGGCAGCGGCATCCTCGCCTCGGCGCTGGCCATGGACAAGCTGCGGACCAAGCAGGTCTGGCACAGCCTGGGCATCCCGACACCGCGTCACGCCATGTTGAGCTCCGCGGCCGACTGTATTTCAGCCGGCGCGGAACTGGGTTTCCCTTTGATCGTCAAACCTGCTCATGAAGGCTCCAGTATTGGGATGGCCAAAGTGACCTGCGCCGACGATCTGATCGCCGCCTGGAAAGCCGCCGCCGCCTACGATTCGCAAGTATTGGTTGAACAGTGGATTCAAGGTCCGGAGTTCACCATCGCCACCCTGCGCGACCAGATCCTGCCGCCGATTGCCCTCGGCACCCCGCATTCGTTCTACGACTACGACGCCAAGTACCTGGCTTCCGATACCCAGTATCGGATTCCCTGCGGCCTCGATAGCACCAAGGAAAAGGAACTGATGGACCTCACGGCCAAGGCCTGCGAGGCGCTCGGTATCGCCGGTTGGGGCCGGGCCGACGTGATGCAGGACGCCGACGGGCAGTTCTGGTTCCTGGAAGTCAACACCGCGCCGGGCATGACCGACCACAGTCTGGTCCCCATGGCCGCGCGGGCCGCCGGCCTGGATTTCCAGCAGTTGGTGCTGGCGATCCTGGCGGCAAGCATCGAGGTACGAGGTTAAGACCATGCACGGCGCATCGATTCGTCATCAGTCACCCGCCCCCGGCCGTAACAAGCCGGTGCCGCGGGGTGCCAGCCGGATGGTGGCTAAAGAGCCGATGTCGGTGCGCCTGCCGAAAGCCAACTTCAGCATTTTCAAGCGCCTGATGTGGCCGGTGCTGCTGGTGGCCCTGGGTTTCGGTACCTACGAAGGTGCCCAGCGCCTGTTGCCCTATGCCGATCGGCCGATCAGCAAGATCAACGTGCAGGGCGACCTGAGCTACATCAGCCAGCAGGCGGTGCAGCAGCGGATCGCGCCGTACGTCGCGTCGAGCTTCTTCACCATCGACCTGGCGAGCATGCGCACCGAGTTGGAAACCATGCCGTGGATCGCCCATGCCGAGGTCCGGCGTGTGTGGCCGGACCAGGTGGTGATCCGCCTGGAAGAGCAATTGCCGGTGGCCCGCTGGGGCGACGGGGCGTTGTTGAACAACCAGGGCCAGGCGTTCGCGCCACGGGAACTGGCGAACTACGAGCATCTGCCGCAGTTGTTCGGTCCCCAACGGGCCCAGCAACAGGTGATGCAGCAGTATCAGGTGTTGAGTCAGATGCTGCGCCCGTTGGGTTTCTCGATTGTCCGGCTGGAACTGCGTGAACGCGGCAGCTGGTTCCTGACCACCGGCGCGGGCAGCGCGGGGCCGGGGATCGAGTTGTTGTTGGGTCGCGATCATCTGGTCGAGAAGATGCGCCGTTTTATTGCCATTTATGAAAAAACGCTGAAAGAACAGATTACGAACATTGCCAGCATCGATCTGCGTTATTCCAACGGCCTGGCCGTCGGATGGCGGGAACCTGTGGCACCCGTGACGGCCAAACCCGCCGTTGCGAAGAATTAAGAAGAGGCAGGACCATGGCAAACGTGCAAAGCGGCAAAATGATCGTCGGACTGGATATCGGTACCTCCAAGGTGGTGGCACTGGTGGGCGAGGTCGCGGCCGATGGCACGCTGGAAATCGTCGGTATCGGTACCCATCCTTCTCGCGGCCTGAAGAAGGGCGTGGTGGTGAATATCGAGTCCACCGTGCAGTCGATCCAGCGTGCGGTGGAAGAAGCGCAACTGATGGCCGGTTGCCGGATCCACTCGGCGTTCGTCGGCGTGGCGGGCAATCACATCCGCAGCCTGAACTCCCATGGGATTGTCGCGATCCGCGACCGTGAAGTCAGCGCGGCGGATCTCGAGCGTGTGCTCGATGCGGCCCAGGCCGTGGCGATTCCGGCGGACCAGCGGGTCCTGCACACCCTGCCGCAGGACTACGTGATCGACAACCAGGAAGGCGTTCGCGAACCCCTGGGCATGTCCGGCGTACGTCTGGAAGCCAAGGTCCACGTGGTCACCTGCGCGGTGAACGCGGCACAGAACATCGAGAAGTGCGTGCGTCGCTGCGGTCTGGAAATCGACGACATCATTCTTGAGCAACTGGCTTCGGCCTACTCGGTGCTGACCGACGACGAGAAAGAACTGGGCGTGTGCCTGGTGGATATCGGCGGCGGCACCACCGACATCGCGATCTTCACCGAAGGCGCGATCCGCCACACCGCGGTGATCCCGATTGCCGGTGATCAGGTGACCAACGACATCGCCATGGCGTTGCGCACCCCGACCCAGTACGCCGAAGAGATCAAGATCCGCTACGCCTGTGCCCTGGCGAAACTGGCCGGTGCCGGTGAAACCATCAAGGTGCCGAGCGTCGGCGACCGTCCGCCACGCGAGCTGTCGCGCCAGGCCCTGGCCGAAGTGGTCGAGCCGCGCTACGACGAACTGTTCACCCTGATCCAGGCCGAACTGCGTCGCAGCGGCTACGAGGACCTGATTCCGGCCGGCATCGTGCTGACCGGTGGTACCTCGAAAATGGAAGGCGCGGTCGAACTGGCCGAAGAGATTTTCCACATGCCGGTGCGCCTGGGCGTGCCGCATAGCGTCAAAGGGCTGTCGGACGTGGTCCGCAACCCGATCTATTCAACTGGGGTAGGGCTGTTGCTGTACGGGCTGCAAAAGCAGTCGGACGGCATTTCCCTGTCCGGCTACAACGGCGGCAACAGAAACGACTATCGCGATGAAGAACAGAAAGCACCTGTGCTGGAGCGCTTGAAGCGCTGGGTTCAGGGCAACTTTTAAAGTTTCAAAGCAGTAGAAGTAGGCGAAAAAACTAGAGAATGAAAGGAGAGGGAACATGTTCGAACTCGTAGACAACGTCCCACAAAGTCCGGTAATCAAGGTTATCGGCGTAGGCGGTGGCGGCGGCAACGCCGTTAACCATATGGTCAAGAGCAACATTGAAGGCGTCGAGTTCATCTGCGCCAACACCGATGCCCAGGCCCTGAAAAACATTGGCGCGCGGACTATCCTGCAACTGGGTACCGGCGTGACCAAGGGCCTGGGTGCCGGCGCCAATCCGGAAGTCGGTCGTCAGGCCGCTCTGGAAGATCGCGAGCGCATCGCCGAAGTGCTGCAGGGCACCAACATGGTGTTCATCACCACCGGCATGGGTGGCGGTACCGGTACCGGTGCGGCCCCGATCATTGCCGAAGTGGCGAAGGAAATGGGTATCCTCACCGTTGCGGTGGTGACCCGTCCGTTCCCGTTCGAAGGCCGAAAGCGCATGCAGATCGCCGATGAAGGCATCCGCGCGCTGAGCGAAAGCGTCGACTCGTTGATCACCATTCCCAACGAGAAGCTGCTGACCATCCTGGGTAAGGACGCTAGCCTGCTGTCGGCTTTCGCCAAGGCTGACGATGTACTCGCCGGTGCCGTTCGCGGTATCTCCGACATCATCAAGCGTCCGGGCATGATCAACGTCGACTTCGCCGACGTGCGTACCGTGATGAGCGAAATGGGCATGGCGATGATGGGCACTGGTTGCGCCAGCGGTCCCAACCGTGCACGTGAAGCCACCGAAGCGGCGATTCGCAACCCGCTGCTCGAAGACGTCAACCTGCAAGGCGCGCGCGGCATCCTGGTGAACATCACCGCCGGTCCTGACCTGTCCCTGGGTGAGTACTCCGACGTGGGTAGCATCATCGAAGCCTTCGCCTCCGAGCACGCCATGGTCAAGGTCGGTACCGTTATCGATCCGGACATGCGCGACGAGCTGCACGTGACCGTGGTTGCCACCGGCCTGGGTGCGCGTATCGAGAAGCCTGTGAAGGTCATCGACAATACGCTGCAGACCAGCCAATCGGCTGCCGCCCAGACGCAAGCACCTTCGCGTCAGGAACTGCCGTCGGTGAACTACCGTGACCTGGATCGTCCGACCGTCATGCGCAACCAGGCCCAGGCCGGTGCTGCGACTGCCGCGAAGATGAACCCGCAGGATGACCTGGACTATCTGGATATCCCGGCTTTCCTGCGTCGCCAGGCCGATTGATGGAATGTATCAGGAGTATTAGGGTGATTGGTGTTCAGCAAAGGCCTGGTCTGCTATTATCGCCAGCCTTTGTTGATACCTGTTCGCAATTTGCGCTGAAGCGGCCCATGCCATGATTAAACAACGCACCCTGAAAAATATTATCCGTGCTACAGGTGTCGGCCTGCACTCCGGCGAGAAGGTCTACCTGACCCTCAAGCCCGCGCCTGTGGACACCGGTATCGTGTTTTGTCGTGCCGACCTCGACCCTGTGGTGCAGATTCCTGCTCGCGCGGAAAACGTTGGTGAAACCACGATGTCGACCACGTTGGTCAACGGTGACGTCAAGGTGGACACGGTTGAGCACTTGCTCTCGGCCATGGCCGGCCTGGGCATCGATAACGCCTACGTCGAGCTCTCCGCGTCCGAAGTCCCGATCATGGATGGTAGCGCTGGACCCTTCGTATTCCTGATTCAATCTGCCGGCCTGGAAGAACAGGACGCAGCCAAGAAGTTCATCCGCATCCTTCGTGAAGTTTCAGTGGAAGACGGCGACAAGCGCGCCACTTTCGTGCCTTTCGAAGGTTTCAAGGTGAGCTTTGAGATCGATTTCGATCACCCGGTGTTCCGTGACCGCATCCAGAGTGCCAGCGTGGATTTTTCCAGCACTTCGTTCGTAAAAGAAGTCAGCCGCGCCCGGACCTTTGGTTTCATGAGTGATATCGAGTACCTGCGCAAGCACAACCTCGCACTCGGCGGTAGCGTGGAAAACGCCATCGTGGTCGATTCGGATGGTGTACTGAACGAAGACGGCCTTCGTTACGAAGACGAATTCGTCAAACACAAGATCCTCGACGCTATCGGTGACCTCTACCTGCTGGGCAATAGCCTGATTGGTGAGTTCAAAGGCTTCAAGTCCGGTCACGCCCTGAACAACCAGCTTCTGCGTAAGCTCATCGAGCAGAAAGATGCCTGGGAAGTGGTGACCTTCGAAGACGCCAGCACCGCGCCGATCTCTTACATGCGTCCCGTTGCGGCCGTGTAACGACTCTCTCCTTTTGTTGTATTTGAAAGCCGCCCTCGGGCGGCTTTTTTTATATCCCTTCCCTTGTCGAAGCGAGCTTGCTCCGGGCGGCGTTCCGGCGAGGGTAGTCCAGACACCGCGGGGTATCAGATGCCGCGTGTTATCGTTGACGTCCATCGCGAGCAAGCTCGCTCCTACAGGGGGCGCTTACAACCGGTCGAGGCTGGCATGCACCGCACGATCGCGGCCTTCGTGCTTGGCCTGGTACAGCGCCTGGTCGGCTTTGCGCAGCAACTGCTCCACGCTGCCGTCGCTGGGCGGCGAGGCGGTGCTGGCGCCGATGCTGACGGTGATCGCCCGATGGTCGCCCTTGAAGGGCGCCAGTGCGGCCATGGCCGTGCGGATCTTTTGCGCCAGGTTCATTGCCCCCTGCTCATCGGTTTCCGGCAGCACCACGGCAAACTCTTCGCCGCCATAACGCGCCGCCATGTCGCCAGGACGCCGAATGTTGTCACTGATCACCTGGGCCAGCCGCCGCAAGGCCTCGTCGCCGACCGGGTGACCGTGGCGGTCGTTGAAGGCCTTGAAGTGATCAGCATCGATCATCAGTACCGACAGCGGTTTGCCGGAACGCTGTGCCCGCGCCCATTCGGTCGCCAGGCCCTGGTCCAGCGCCCGGCGATTGGCCAGGCCGGTCAGCGAGTCGGTGGCGGCCAGCTGCGCCAGCTCCTGCTCGGCGCGCTGGCGTCGGCGCAGCTCCCGGGCCAGCAGCCAACTGAGCCAGAGCAGGCCGATACAGAGCACGCCCGTGGCCAGGCCGACCAGGCGGGTCGTGCGTTTCCAGGCGCCATAGACTTCATCGGCGGACTGGGACACCACCACGATCAGCGGTAGCGTGCCGACCTGGGAAAAGGTATAGAGCCGCTCGCTGCCATCGATCCCCGAGGTGGTGCTGAAGCTGCCGTTGCCTTGTTTCAGGATCCGGATGAAGTTGGGGTAGTTGCTGAAGTCCTGGCCGGTCAGCTCGTCGGGCAGCGGCGTTTGTCGAGACAGCAGGGTGCCGTCGGTGCTGACCAGGCTGATGGAACCGCCTTTGCCGACGCTCAGGTTCATGAACAGCTCATCGACGTAACTCAGGCGCATGCCGGCGGCGGCCACTCCCAGGAACTCACCGTCCGCGGAGGTCATCCTGCGGCTGAAACTGATCAGCCAGGGATACGGGGCCCGGCGGGACTTGAACGGGTGGCTGATCATCAGGCTCGGGTCCGGGTCGCCCTCGTGGGACTGGAAATACTCACGATCGGAAAAGTTCTCGGCCCTGGGGATGACCGACTGGGAGTCGGCGACCACATTGCCCAGTCGGTCCAGCAGCAGGATATCGCTTTTGTGCGAGGTGCTCGAGGCGCGGTCGAACAGGGCGAGATGACGGACTTCGGGAGCGACCGTGCGCAGATCCTGGCGCTGCGAGGCCTGGATCAGCCCCTGTAATGCGAGGTCATAGAGCTCGATGTTGCGCGATACATCGGCGTCGATCAGTTGCACGATATTGTTCGCCGAGCGCGCGGCGGCCTCGGTGGCGCTGCCGCGCTCGCGGATCAGCAGGAAGGTCACGATGGCAAGCATGGCGATCACCGTCATTCCGCTGACCAGCATCAGCAGGGTTTGCGGCTTGACGGAATTTGCCGGGGCGTGAGGAATGGTCGCACTCTCGATTGCATCGGTTTATTGGCGCATGTATACGGCCCACGCAAGAAAAAGGCCAGTCTCTTGAGACTGGCCTTTGCCGTTCTGTCCCTGGAGTGCTTCAGGCTGGCAGGTAGAGGCCGAAGGTATTGATCCCGTCGCGGCTGCGCACGAACACATCACCGCCATGCATCAGGGCGATGGCCTTGACGATTGCCAGGCCCAGTCCGTGGTTGGCGCCGCTGTTGCTGCGGGAGGCGTCGACCCGGTAGAAACGTTCGAAGAGCCGCGAAAGATGCTCGGCGGCAATCGCTTCGCCGGGGTTGGATACGCCAATGGCGACCCGCTCGCCCTCGCGTTCGATGCGTACCACGATCACCTGGCCCGGCACTGTGTGCTGCACCGCATTGCTCAGCAGGTTGATCAGCGCCCGGCGCAGGTGGGCGATTTCGATCTGTACCTGGGCATCGCCGCTGACCCGTACCTGGACCTGGGCGTCTTCGAGAATGAAGTCCAGGTAGTCCAGGGTGGTCGCCACCTCGCCGGCCAGCGAGGTGCTGATCAGCTTGGTGGCCTTGCTGCCCTGGTCGGCGCTGGCCAGGAACAGCATGTCGTTGATGATCGAGCGCAGGCGTTCCAGCTCTTCGAGGTTCGATTGCAGGACCTCGAAATAATGCTCGGCCGAACGTCCGCGGGTCAGGGCCACCTGGGTCTGGCCGATCAGGTTGGTCAGCGGCGAGCGCAACTCATGGGCGACGTCGGCGTTGAACGACTCCAGGCGCGAATAGGCATGCTCGACGCGTTCCAGGGTCGAGTTGAAGGAGTTGACGAACTGGCTGAGCTCCGGCGGCAGCGGTGACAACTGCAGGCGCCCGGACAGCCGTGGCGGGGCCAGCTTCTGCGCCTCCTCGGACAGCTTGATCAAGGGTTTCAGGCCGATCCGCGTCACCCAGTAACCCAGCACGGACGCCAGGGCGATGCCGGCGATGGCCAAGCCGATCAGGGCGATCAGCAGGTGGTGTTGGGTCTGTCGGAAGGTTTCGGTGTCGATGGCGATCAGGAACTTCAACGGTGGGCGAGGCCCCTTGGCCGGCAGGGCGTTGACCAGCACCTTGAAGGGGTAGGCGTGTCCCGGCAAGCGCAGGTCGCGCATGCCCGCGGGGCCTTCGGCGAAGGCACGAACCAGGCCGTCGGGGGTGCCGTACTCGTAGTTGCTATCGCCGCTGACCACCCAGAAACGAATGCGCTTGTCCTCTTCGCCCAATTGCTTGAGCTTGGCGCTGACCTTGGCCCAGTGCTCCAGGGTGCTGTCGCGATTGAGTGAGGACAGCAGCACGCTGGAGCGTGCCTCCAACTCGGCTTCCGGCAGCAGGCCGAGGCCCTCGCCGACCTGCTGGTACAGGGCCCAGCCGATCAACAGGAACACCAGCAGCGCCACGCCGCTGAACAAGCCGCTCAGGCGCAGGGCAATGCTGTTAGTTGGCACTGCGGCTCTCCAGCACGTAGCCCATGCCGCGAATGGTGTGCAGCAGTTTCTGTTCGAACGGCCCGTCGAGCTTGGCTCGCAGGCGCTTGATCGCGACTTCGACGACGTTTGCGTCGCTGTCGAAATTGATGTCCCAGACCATCTCGGCAATGGCGGTCTTGGAGAGGATTTCGCCCTGGCGCCGGGCCAGCACGCTGAGCAGCGAGAACTCCTTGGCGGTCAGGTCCAGGCGTATGCCGGCGCGGCTGGCCTTGCGACTGATCAGATCGACCCAGAGATCGGCGACGCTGATCTGCACCGGCTCGTGGCCGCCGCCGCTGCGCCGGGTCAGGGCCTGCAGGCGGGCCACCAGTTCGAGAAAGGAAAAGGGTTTGCCCAGGTAGTCGTCGGCGCCCTCGCGCAGGCCGCGAACACGGTCTTCGACGCGCTCGCGGGCGGTGAGCATGATCACCGGGGTCTGCTTGCGCGCCCGCAGCGCCTTGAGCACACCGAAGCCATCCAGCTCCGGCAGCATCACGTCGAGGATGATCACTGCGTAGTCGCTTTCCAGCGCCAGGTGCAGGCCGCCGACGCCATCGCGGGCGAGGTCCACGGTGTAGCCCTGCTCGGTCAGGCCCCGGTGCAGGTAATCGGCGGTTTTTTCTTCGTCTTCGATAATCAGAACGCGCATGAACCCGCCTCAGAGTGTGATCGCCGGCGCGGGCGCCGGTGTCGGCCGATGGAAAAGCCGCTCAAGCCACAAGTATATGACGGGGGTGGTAAAGAGCGTCAGCGCCTGGCTCACCAGCAGGCCGCCGACCACGGCGATCCCCAGGGGCTGGCGCAATTCGGCGCCGGTACCGTGGCCGAGCATCAGCGGCAGGGCGCCGAGCAGGGCGGCCAGGGTGGTCATGATGATCGGCCGGAACCTCGTGATACAGGCCTTGTAGATCGCCTCCTCCGGCGACAGCCCGCTACGCTGGGCTTCCAGGGCGAAGTCGATCATCAGGATGCCGTTCTTCTTCACGATACCGATCAGCAATACCAGGCCGATCAGCGCCATGATCGAGAAGTCCTGGCCCAGCAGCCACAACATGATCAGGGCGCCGAGGCCGGCGGACGGCAGGGTGGAAATGATTGTCAGCGGGTGCACGAAACTTTCGTAGAGCACCCCGAGGATGATGTAGACCGCCACCAGCGCCGCGAGGATCAGCCACGGTTGGCTCGCCAGGGAACTCTGGAAGGCCTGGGCCGCGCCCTGGAAGTAACCGTTCACCGAGGCCGGCATGCCGATCTCGTTCTTCGCCTGGTTGAGTTGCAGCACCGCGTCACCCAGGGCCACGCCGGGGGCCAGGTTGAACGACAGGTTGGCGGCCGGGAACATGCCGTCGTGGGCGATGGACAACGGGCCGCTGGTGGGCACGTCGAAGCGCGCCAGGGCCGAGAGCGGGACCATCTCACCGGTCAGGGGCGAGCGCAGGTAGAAGTAGTTCAGGCTTTCGGCCTTGCCGCGCTGTGCGGCGTCCAGTTCGAGGATCACGTTGTACTGGTTGGTTTCGGTCTGGTACTCGTTGATCTGCCGCTGGCCGAAGGCGTCGTAGAGGGCTTCGTCGACATCGCTGGCGGTCAGGCCGAAACGCGCGGCGGCGCTGCGATCGATGTTGATATGGGTGACGCTGCCGCCCGTTTGCAGGTCGTTGGACAGGTCGCGAAACGCCGGGTTGGTGCGCAGTTTTTCCGTCAGGCGCTGGGTCCAGGTGTTCAGCGTATCGCCGTCATTGCTCTTGACCACGTACTGATACTGGGCCCGGCTCGGGCCGGAACTGAGGTTGATGTCCTGGCCCGCCCGCAGGTAGAGGACGATGCCGGGAATCTTCATCAGTTGCGGGCGAATCCGGTCGATAAATGCGCTGGCCGAGACATCCCGCTGGTCCTGGGGCTTGAGGGCGATCCAGAAGCGGCCGTTGGCGATGGTCTGGTTGCTGCCGGACACACCCACCGAATGCGAGAAGGCCTGCACCGCCGGGTCGGCCGCAACGATCTCGGCCAGGGCCTTGTGCTTGGCCACCATATCGGTGAAGGACACATCGGCGGCGGCCTCGGTGGTGCCGAGGACGAAGCCGGTGTCCTGGATCGGGAAGAAGCCCTTGGGAATGAACACGTAGCCGGCGATGGCCAGGCACAGGGTCACGCAGAACAGTCCGAACATGGTTCTCTGGTGCGCCAGGGCGCGCCGCAGGTTGCGCTCATAGACGGCCAGCAGGCGCTCGCCGAAGCCCGGCTTGGAATGTTCGTGATGCACCGGCGCGCGCATGAACAGCGCTGCCAGGGTCGGTGCCAAGGTCAGCGAGACCACCACCGAGATCAGGATGGTCGAGGTCGCGGTCAGGGCGAATTCCTTGAACAGCCGGCCGACCACGCCGCCCATGAACAGCAGCGGAATAAACGCGGCGATCAGCGAGAAGCTGATGGAGACCACGGTAAAGCCGATCTCCCCGGCGCCCTTGATCGCCGCTTCGCGCATGCCGTCGCCGGCCTCGAGGTGGCGGTGGATGTTTTCCACCACGACAATCGCATCGTCGACCACAAAGCCCACGGCGATGACGATCGCCACCAGGGTCAGGTTGTTCAGGCTGAAGCCCATCACGTACATCAGGGCAAAGCTGGCCACCAGGGACACGCCGAGCACCGAGGAAACGATCAGGGTCGCCGACAACTGGCGCAAGAACAACGCCATCACCGCCACCACCAGCAGGATGGCGATCAGCAGGGTCATTTCCACTTCATGCAGCGAGGCGCGGATGGTCTGGGTCCGGTCGATCAGCACCTTGACCTGCACCGAGGCCGGGAGCATGGCTTCGAGGCCCGGCAGGGCGGCCTGGATGCGGTCCACGGTTTCGACGATGTTGGCCCCCGGCTGACGGGAAATCACCAGGTTGACTCCTGGCTCGTCACCGGACCAGGCCTGCACGTAGGCGTCCTCGGAACCACGGATGACCCGGGCGACATCCTTGAGCTGGACCGGCGCGCCATTCTTGTAGGAGACGATCAACTGGTCGTATTCCTCCGGCTGGAACAACTGGTCGTTGGTCGACAGGGTGGAGATGCTCGACTTGCCGTACAGCGCGCCCTTGGCCAGGTTGAGGCTGGTCTGCTGGATCGCCTGGCGGATATCGGCCAGGGTCAGGCCGATGGCCGCCAGCTTGTCCGCCGAGGCCTGGACCCGGATGGCCGGGCGCTGTTGGCCGGTGATGTTGATCTGGCCGACGCCGTCGATCTGGCTGAGCTGGCGGGCCAGCAGGGTTTCGGCGTAGTCGCTGAGTTCGGTGCCGGGCATCTGGCTGGAGCTGACGCTGAGGATCAGCACCGGGCTGTCGGCCGGGTTGACCTTGCGCCAGGTCGGCAGGGTCGGCATGTCCTTGGGCAGCTTGCCCGAGGCGGTGTTGATCGCCGCCTGGACTTCCTGGGCGGCGGTGTCGATGCTTTTGCTGAGGGTGAACTGCAACGTCAGGGTGGTGGTGCCCAGGGCGCTGCTGGAGGTCATCTGGGTCATGCCGGGGATGGCGCTGAATTGCACCTCCAGCGGTGTCGCGACCGAGGACGCCATGGTTTGCGGGCTGGCGCCGGGGAGCTGGGCGGAGACCTGGATGGTCGGGAACTCGGCTTCCGGCAGCGGTGCCAGGGGCAGGCGCGGAAAGGCGATCGACCCGAGCAGCACCAGGGCGAAGGTCAGCAGGATGGTCGCCACCGGATGGTCGATGCACCAGGCTGAAACGCCGCGGCTTTCCTTGATCATGGCTTGGACTCCAGGGCGGCCTGGCGGTCAGCCATTTTCGGCTGGCCCTGCACTTCGATCCGCGAAGTCTGCTTGAGCCGCGACTGGCCGTCGCTGACCAGCACATCGCCGGCCTGCACACCGGTGATGATGTTCAGGTCGCTGTCCTGGTAGGCCATCTGCACCGGCACCACTTCCACGCCGCTGCCTTTGACCCGGTAGACGAAGTAGTTGTCCAGGCCGCGCTGGACCACCACGGGCGGCACCACCAGGGCGTTGTGTTCGAGGGCGGTCTGGATCTTGATGTTCACCAGTTGGCCCGGCCAGAGCTTCTGGCCCTTGTTGCTGAATTCGGCCTTGGCCTTGATGGTCCCGGTACCCGCCGCGACCTGGTTGTCGATCAGGGTCAGGTGGCCTTCGCCGAGCAGCAGGCCGCTATGCCCGTCGTCGCCGAGGAACGCCCGGACCGGCGCAGGTGGAGTGGTGCCGAGCAAGCCTTGCAGGGTCGGCAGCATTTGCTGGGGCAGGGAGAACTCCACGGCGATCGGGTCGATCTGGGTCACCGAGAACAGGCCCTGGGCATCGCTCATGCGCAGGAAGTTGCCTTCGTCCACGGCACGGATACCGACTCTGCCTGTGACCGGCGAGTGGATCTGGGTATAGGACAGTTGCACCTGCGCCGAGGCAATCGCCGCCTGGTTGCCTTGCGCGGTGGCTTTCAATTGATTGACCAGCGCTTGTTGCTGGTCATAGGTCTGCTTGGAAATGCCGTCATCGACCGTCAGCAACTTGTAGCGCTTGAGGTCGACTTCCGCCACCTGTAACTGCGCCTGGCTCTGTGCCAGTTGGGCCTTGGCCTGCGCCAGGCTGGCCTGGATCGAACGGTCGTCGAGGGTCGCCAGCAGGTCGCCTTCCTTGACCAGTTGCCCTTCCTTGACCAGCAGCTTGGTGAGGATGCCGTCGATCTGCGGGCGGATCACCACGCTGTGCAATGACAGTACCGAACCGATACCGCTGACATAACGCGGCACATCCTGCTGGATCACGCTGACCACGGTGACCGGCACAGCGGTATTGGCGCTGGGTTTGGCCTTGGGCGCTCGGGTCAGGGTCCAGGTCGCGGCAGCGGCCACGAGGACCACCAGGCCAAGGATCAACGCGGTTTTCTTCGGGATACGCATGCTGTCAGGACGCCGGAACAAAGGGATGGGAAGGTGAATGCTGGCAGAACAGTAGCTCCTTTATAACCCCCCAACCGGGTCAGCAAGGTGACGGCTACCTGACAGGGCTGTCAGAAAACCGTCCGTCTTATAACACGCCCGGGTATTAAAGCCGCTATCGCTTTGGACGATAACGATAAAGAGTGTTGTTGGCGGACAAACACTATTGATATGTCCTACGGATGATTCTTTGTTTTCTGGTGCATGGGCCTGAAGTGATCTTTACTGGTGAATACCGACCCTGCTTTGGGAGTGTTGGAAATGAACGGAAAAATAGTAAGTCTCGGTGTGCTGTTGCTGATCGCTGGTGGTTTCGACATACAAGCCGTGAATGGCGCCGGACAGATCAGGTTTTTCGGGGAAGTCGTGGAGTCCGGTTGCGAAGTCGGGACATCGGCAGCTGGTCATCCCGGGACCGACAGCCGATTGCTCAAAGTCTCTTCCGCAGTCAGTTTGAATGTCGATACAGCGGCCAATGCCTGTCGCGATGGGCGGGTGCCTTTTAGCGCAAGCTATCAGCCCCTGGCGTCGAGTGTCACGACCCGGCAGGTGGCAACGCAAGGCGTGGTCACCCTCACGTACAACTAAGTTGTACGTGGGCTCAAGCCCTCGTGGTTGCGGGTTGCGTGTATAGACGGGCTGCCGGACAGGTAAAAATCCGGCGGCCTGCACGAGCGCATGGGTCCGGTACTTGGCCATATCGAGCAAATCGTACTGTTTGCAGCTATTCAGCAGGGTATCAGAATAATATCAGTGTGCTGGAAAGTTGTGTTTCAGCGATAAGTTATTTCGTTGAAAGAGTGTGAGTGTTAAACAGTGATTGTTCTTTTTTCTTGGGGTTTTGAATGACGCCGAGCTCTGACAGTATTGGCGTTCCTCTTTGTAAGCGGGCTCTTAGTTTTCCAATCGATAAGGGCTTACAGCGTAATAAATTCTTCGGGTCTATAGTGCTCGCCACCCAAGTAATGGGTGCAAACGAATTAACTCGAAGGATTGTGTTCGCATGAAAAATATCTCGATGACCCTGGCTTTATTGGCGGCAACTCTGGGGGCAGTGACTACCGCACACGCAGCCAACAGTGGCACGCTGAACTTTACCGGTGCCTTGACCAACACCAGTTGCGAAGTGTCTTCCGGAGGCGGTTCGGCCGATAACATTCCGGTGGACCTGGGCCGTGTGTCGTTTGCCGATATCGGCAATCGCACCGACTCGCGACTGGGCACCGCGAAAAACATCGACCTGGTGGTGACCTGCCTGCAACCGGCGGCGGAGAACACCGTGCATATGTCGTTCCGGCCGTCACAAACCGACACCAACGATCCTTACCTGTTGACCACCGCCGGGGCCGCCAAGGGCGTCGGCATCGGCCTGGTACGCCGCGACAGCGACGCCTTCCTCAATATCCAGGATCCCACCGACACCATTGATGGCGTCCTTGAGGCCAGCGGTACCGGCTCCCGTGGCGAACTGGCCCTGCGGGCGGTGTTCGTCAAGAACGGTGTGCCCACGGTCCCCGGTGCCGCGACAGGCACTGTGCCTTTTGTCCTGACTTATAACTAAGCGGCTTTCTTGAACGGAGCTTTGCACGGCTCCGTTCTTTTTTTCATTGAAATGGGTAGTTCACATGCGGAACGTTTTTGCTCCGATGATCGGCATTGTCCTGGCAATGTGGATAGGAGCCGATGCGCGGGCGGGTATTGTGTTGAATACGACACGGGTGGTGTATCCGGCGCAAGACAAGGAAGCGGTACTCAGTGTACTGAACAATAACTCCTCGAGCATATTGCTGCAGTCCTGGCTCGAAGCCGAGGACGAGGTCGCCCGGGAGTTGCCCTTTGTGGTGGTCCCGCCCTTGGTGCAATTGCCTTCCGGGGGACGGCAGACGGTGCGGATCATTCATTCCGGGGCCGCGATGCCGGCGGACCGTGAGTCGCTGTTCTGGTTGAACGTGCAGGAAATTCCCCAGGCCAGCGAGCGGGAGAATGTCCTGCAGATCGGCATCCGTCAGCGCATCAAGCTGTTCTACCGCCCCGGTCGGCTCAACGACGATATCGAGCAGGCACCGGCGCAACTGCGTTGGAGCCTGCCTCGGGGTGGTGTGCTGAATGTGGTCAACACCGGGCCCTATCACGTGACGCTGGTGGACATTCAGTTGCTGTCCGGGGGGCATCGGGTCCTGCGCCGGAAGAACTCGATGCTGGCTCCGGGGCAGTCCGCCGACTACGACCTGCAGGAACATGCCCAGGCCCAGAATGCCCAGCTGAATTTCAGTGTCATCAACGACCACGGGGCGCTGGTGCCTTATCGGTTGTCCTCGGGCGACTGGACCCAGGGCCAGGCGCAACCGTTGGGCAGTTAGTCAGCGTCTTCGATCGTTATCCGATTTTTCGATGCCGGACCCCGCGCGCAGGTCAGGGCATTGTGCGGGCGGAAGGATCCCGTCTGGAACACACTTCAAGCTATTGTATTGTGAAGGTGCACATGGATTGGCTTTATCAGCGAACAAAGGAAGTTCTCGCGTTATCACGTCATGGGAGCAACGGTGGTTTCGTACGTTCCCTGTTTGAGAAGGCTCGAGGCCCGTGGGGCTTCAAATGGTCATTGGGGGTGGCGCTGATTGCGCCGGGCGCTGCCTTTGCCGAGCCGTCGGGGGATGAAAGCGGGCAGGGACCTCGCTTCAATACCGCCTTTATTCACGGCGGTGAGCAGTCGGCGGACCTGAAGGCCTTCCTCGAAGGCAACAGCGTCGTGCCGGGTACCTACCGGGTGGATATCTACCTCAATCGCAACCTCAGCGCGCGCCGGGACCTGGTGTTTGCCCGCAACGCCGCGACCGGCCAGGTCGAGCCGTGCCTGACCTTGCCGGTGCTCGACGACCTCGGACTGGACCTGGAGCGCCTGCGCAGCCTCGGGGTGTTGACCGACGGCACGGCGCCCGAGCAGTGCTTCGATTGGCGTCGCCTGGACCAGGCCAGCGTCGACTACCAACCCAACAGCCTGCAACTGAATATCAGCGTGCCGCAGATCGCCTTGCGCCGCAGCGCCCGAGGCTACATTTCGCCGCAGTTGTGGGACCGTGGGGTGAACAGCGCTTTCATCGACTACAGCTTTATCGGTAACCGTCGCGAGGTCACCGGGATTCGCACCGACAGTTACTACCTGGGCCTGAACAACGGTGTGAACCTCGGCGACTGGCGCCTGCGTAATCAGTCATCGTTGTTGCAGGGCACCGATCAATCGGCGCGTTGGAGCAGCAACAGCACCTTCGCCCAGCGCGACCTGACCGCCTGGAAGAGCCAACTGACCCTGGGCGAGACCTATACCGATTCGCGGGTTTTCGACAGCGTGCGGTTTCGCGGTGTCCAGGTCGCCACGGACGATGGCATGTTGCCGGACAGCGAACGGGTCTATGCGCCGACCATTCGCGGTGTGGCGGAGAGCAACGCGACGGTGGAAATCCGCCAGAACGGCTACCTGCTCTACAGCTCCAATGTGGCGCCCGGGCCGTTTGAAATCCGCGACTTCTACCCCAGCGGTTCAAATGGCGATCTGCTGGTAACGGTGATCGAGGCCGATGGCCGGCGCCGCACCTTTACCCAGGCGTTCGCCTCCCTGCCGATCATGGTGCCCGAGGGCACCTTCAGCTACAGCGTCGAAGCCGGGCAATACGACAGCAACAGCAGCGGCTACCAGACCCCCGGTTTTACCAGCACCACCCTGATCTACGGCCTGAGCGAACACCTGACCGGCTATGGTGGCCTGCAACTGGCCGGGGATTACCAGGCCAGCAACCTGGGGGCGGGGGTCAATACCGGGCTGGGGGCGATTTCGGCGGACCTGACCCATTCGATCAGTCGCCAGCCGGCAGCGGACTTTGGCGGGCAAAGCGTACGCCTGCGTTACGCCAATACCCTGAATGCCACCAGCACCACCTTTGCCATCGCCGGTTACCGCTATTCCAGCGAGCAATACCGCACGTTCGACCAGCATGTGCAGGAGCGCAGCCAGCCCGGTCTGATCCTGCCGGGGCGGGCCAGGGATCGTGTGGATCTCAACCTCAGTCAGCCGCTGGGCACCGGGACCTTGAGCGTTTCGGCCCTGGAGCAGCGCTTCTGGGATTTGCCCGGCACGTCCCGGCAGTACAACGTGACCTACGGCGGCTACTGGCGCGATCTCAATTACAGCCTGTCCCTGGACCGCGCCGAAGTCACGGATATCAACGGCCAGGCCGGTACCGACCATCAATTGACCCTGACCCTCTCGATGCCCTTCGGCAGTCCTGACCGGGCGACCAGCGCCTCGTTTACCGGGGTGCGCGACAGCGAGGGCGGTTCCAGTGCCCTGGCCGGCGTGACCGGCCGGCTACCGGAGAGTCGCGACACCTTCTATTCGGTACTCGCCGGTAACGACGGCAGCGGTGCCGGTGCGGGGTCGGCCAGCGTGAACAGCACCACTCCCGTGGGGCGTTTCGAGGCCGGCTACAGCCATGGGCGCGATTTCAACAGCTGGAACCTCGGGGCTCGGGGTTCGCTGGTGGCCCATGGCGGTGGCATCAACCTCGGCCAGTCCCTGGGCGACACCTTTGTGCTGGCGCAGGTGCCGGGTGTCAGCGGGGCCCGTTTCAACAATTTCAGTGGTGTCGAAACCGGCGCCAACGGTTATGCCGTGGTGCCTTATGCACAACCTTACCGGGCCAACTGGATCAGCCTCGATACCCGCGACCTGGGGGCCGATGTCGAGGTGGATAACGCCATCGCCCAGGTGGTTCCGCGGCGTGGCGCGGTGGTCCTGGCCACCTTCAAGGCCAGTGCCGGGCGGCGCGTGCAGTTCGAGCTGAGCCAGGCCGATGGCAGCCCGATTCCCCTCGGCGCGAGTGTTCAGGATGCCACCGGCCGGACCTTGGCCGTGGTCGATCCGAGCAGTCGCGCGCTGGTGCTCAGCGAGCAGGAGCAAGGCGTGTTGAGCGTCAGTTGGTCGGATCGGCGCTGCCAGTTTTCCTTCACGCTGCCAGCCAAGGACCCGCAACGGACCTACGAACGGATTCGTGGGGTGTGCCAGTGAAACGCTTGGGTGTGCTGGCGTTGCTGCTGGGTTTGTACGCCGGCGGCCCGTTGCAGGCCGCGGTGTCCCTCAGCGGCACGCGGCTGGTGTTCGACGGGCGCTTTCGCGAGGTGAGTATCGAAGCGCGCAACCGTGGGACGGAGGAGGTCCTGTTGCAGGCCTGGTTGAGCGACGTGAACGAGGGGGCGGAGCCGTCGGTGAGTTTGCCCTTTGTGCTGTCACCGCCGCTGTCGCGGCTGGCGCCGGAGGGGCGTCAGGTCTTGCGCCTGATGTATGAAGGGTTGGGCATGCCGGCGGGGCGTGAGTCGCTGCTGCACCTGTATGTGCTGGAAATTCCCCGCACCCGCCCGGGCGACGGGCTGCTGAATATCGCGATCCGCCAACGGATCAATGTGTTTTTTCGTCCGCCCGGGCTGCCGGGGGATCCGGCGGCCACCCCGCAACGCCTGAACTGGACACTGGTGCGCGACGACAGTGGCGTCCATCGACTGCGGGTGGAGAACCCGACGGTGTTCCATGCCGCCCTGCTGAATATCCAGATCGAGGAGCCACGCCAGGGCGCCCCCCAGCGTCAGGGGGACGATTTGCTGGTCCCGCCGGGCGAGCGGCGGGAACTGATCCTCGCCCGTTCCCCCGCGCAGCACTTGCAGTTCAAGGCGCTGACCGACTACGGCGGTCAACGCGCCTATCGCGCCCGGTTGGCCTTCGGTACGCCGTTCAACGCGTCACTGAGTGGCGACACCGCCCAATCCGAACAGAAGGTTTTATCCCATGACTAAGTTTGATTGTCGTGCCTGGCTGCGTCCGTTGTTGTGTCTTGGACTCTTGAGCCCGGCCAGCGCATTTGCCTTGACCTGCACCTTGCAGGGCAGTGGCGCCACCCTGGTCAACGCCGACCTCGGCAGCACCGTCGCGATCCCGGCCTCGTCGCCCAATGGCAGCGTGATCTGGCGTTCGGAACCGCTCAACCTGGCGGTCGATTGCGCCAGGGACAATCCCCAGGGCGGCGACGAGGACGTGTTTATCTACCTCAATCCGGCCGGCCAGGTGATCGGCCAGGGCATCCGCGCCGGTTTGACCCATGACGGCGTCGATCATCGCCAGAGCAGCGGACGCATCGCGACCGGGCGGCGGGTGCCGGGGTGCCTTGAGGGGAACTGCCCGCCGTCGAGTTTCAATCTGGCTTTCTCGGTGTTTATCGAGAAATTCGGGCCGACGCCGCCTTCGGGGGTGGCGAGCAATCTGCAGGACTATCGTCTGTTCCAGCTGGACGGCAGCGCTGGGCCGAGCGCGGGCGGACGTTCACTCAATTACGTGATCAACAACCTGTCCGGCCTGCGCTTCGTGGCCTGTGATGCGGAGTTGCAGGTGATTCCCGAGACCGTCGATTTCGGTCGGGTCGCCATCGAGCGGGTGGTCATGGGCCAGGTCGCCGCGCGTCGTCCTTTCGCCTTGCACACCAGTCGGACCTGCGACACCGCGTTCAGCCTGGACGCGCGCTTGAAGCCGGTATCGGGCAGTGTCTCCGGGGATCTGCTGATTCCCCAGGGCAATGATGGCGTGGGCATCCGGATCGTCCGGGCGGAGGGCGGCCTGGGGATTCCTTATAACCGCTCCTTTCACCTGGCCGACCTGTTGGGCGAAACCCGGGCGGCCATGGCGCGCTTCGATGCCGAGCTGGTGTGGAACAGTGATCGGCCCAAGGCCGGGCCGTTCTCGGCCGGGGTGGTGGTCGATTTGTTCTATAAATGACCGTTGGTGGCGGCGCGGGCAGGGTGCTGGCAGGTATACTGCGGTCTTTCGGTTCGACCTGATCCGTCCCGCCTTTTCGGAGCTTCCATGACTTCCCCTGAACAACCGTCCGTTTCCGCCAACCCGGGTGAAGAGCCTGTGGTCGAGGCTGAGCTTGCGGTCAGCGAAAAGCCCGCCGTCCCGGCCTTCAGTTTTCCGTTCAATCCCGCTGAATTCGCCGCGGCGAAAAAGGCCGGCCAGACCTGGTACCAGAAAGGTGGCAAGGACGGGCATCACGAGAGACCGGGCCGCGCGCCGAATGGCACGCGTCGGTCGATGGGCAAGCGCTGAGCCTTGAGTCCGGCTTCGCCCATAGGGTCGCCATCGCCAGCGACTTGGCGCCAAAAACAGGGATCGTCTTTGAATTGTCATGAAGATGGCTAAATGCCAAGACCCTGAGCTAGATCAGTGTTTTGCTTTTCCGTGCGCTTAGAGTCGACGCCCTGCCGACTCCTCTCACTTTCTGAGCGCGCGTTCCATGAAGATCAATCTCCCGATTACCGGGCGAAATGTAGATGTCGCCTTTGATGCCAACATCCTTTCGACCACCGATCTGGACAGCACGATTACCTACGCCAATCCTGACTTCATCAGGATCAGCGGCTATAGCCGTGAGGAGCTGCTGGGTTCGCCGCATAACCTCTTGCGTCATCCGGACATGCCCGCCGAGGCTTTCGCCCATATGTGGCAAACCCTCAAGGGCGGACGCTCGTGGATGGGGCTGGTCAAGAATCGCTGCAAGAATGGCGATCACTACTGGGTCAGTGCCTACGCCACGCCGGTGACCCGCGACGGTCAGACGGTGGAGTACCAGTCGGTGCGGACCCGGCCCGAGGCTGCCCAGGTCGAGGCCGCCGAGCGTTGGTACGCCTGGTTGCGCAGCGGACGTTTGCCCTGGCGTCAGCGCCTGCCCAGCCTGCGTGTGCAGACCCGGCTCTGGGCGCAGGCCAGCGCGGTGTTTGCCGTTGTCCTGGCACTGGGGCAAGGGTTTTCCGGGCAGCCGCTGGAGGTTGATCTGGGGCTCTGGGCCCTGGGCAGCGTGCTGGTCGGCGCGCTGACCCACTGGGCGCTGCGCCCGTTTGCCGAACTGACGGCGCGAGCCCGGGAGATCGCCGACAACCCCTTGAGCCAGGCGATCTACACCGGTCGTAGCGACGAGTTCGGTCAGATCGGCTTTGCCCTGAACATGCTCGAGGCCCAGGTCGGCGCGGTGGTGGGACGTATCGGCGATGCCTCGCTGCGCCTGTCCGGGCATGCTCAGGCGCTGGCCCGGCATATTCAAAGCAGTCATGCCAGCACCCTGGATCAACAGGCTGAAACCGACCAGGTCGCGGCGGCGATTCAGCAGATGAGCGCCAGCGTGGCCCAGGTCGCGAGCAATGCCCAGCAGGCCTCCGAGGTGGCCGACCAGGTCGGTAGGGAAACCCACGAAGGTCATCAACTGGTGGGAGACAGTCGCAGCGCGGTGCTGCGCCTGGCCAACGAGCTGGCGCGGGCTACCGAGGTGATCCTGCATCTGGAAAGCCACAGCACCGAGATCTCCACGGTATTGGAAGTGATCCGCGGGATTGCCGACCAGACCAACTTGCTGGCGCTCAATGCCGCCATCGAAGCCGCCCGTGCCGGAGAGCAGGGTCGCGGGTTCGCGGTGGTGGCCGACGAGGTACGGGGGTTGGCCCAGCGCACGCAGCAATCGACCAACGAGATCCAGCGCATGATCAGCAATCTGCAGGAAGGCGCGTGCAACGCGGTGCAAGTGATGCAGCACAGTAGCCAGCAGGCCGAGGACAGTGTGCAACAGGTCCAGCAGGCGGCCGATGCCCTGGCCGGGATCAGCCAGCGGGTCAGCCGGATTACCGCCATGAGCCAGCAGATCGCTTCGGCGGTGGAAGAGCAAAGCACCGTCAGCGAGGACATCAGCCGCAATATCGTCAGCATCCGCAATGCCTGCGAGGCACTGGTCAATGTCGGCCAGCAGAGTCATCTCAGCTCGGGGGATGTGGCGGGGCTGGCGGATGACCTGCGTTCATTGGCCCAGGAGTTCTGGCGCAAGCGCTGCTGAACCTCCATGCTGGCAGACAGGGTCAACGCGATCCCTTGTGGGCGCCGGCTTGCTGGCGATGAGGCCCGTGGGCCTTGCATCGCCCGATCGGCCGCCATCGCCGGCAAGCCGGCTCCTACAGGTCCGTGTTTCTCCAGGCGGATCTTTATCCGAGGTCAGGCCGCCTGCAAGGGGATAAAGGCGTAGGTGGTCGCGGCTTCGCTCACTACCCGAGCCCCTTCTGCCTGCAACTGCTCTGCGATGGCCGGGCCGGAGACATGGAAGCTCCACTCGCTCGCCGCCGGCCAATGCGTCAGCTGTTGCACCTGCTCAATCGCCTCCGCGAACGCCGGCATCAGCGGCAGGTAGGCGGTGAAACCGTCGCCCTTGAGTGCCGTGGTGCGAATCCCCAGCCGTGCGCAAATCACTTCCTTGGCCTGGATATCGTCACGATCGGCCTGACGCGAGGTTTCGATCAGCCGCACCAGTTCCGGGTCCTGCAACTGCCCGCCGACGATCAGCAACGGCTGCGTGTCCCGCCAGGCCTCCGGCGGACAGTCCTTGGCCTCGGGACGCAGCGGGATATGCGGGTTGATTTCCATCGGGTAGATCCGGCACACCAGTGGCCGCCGTTGATAGATCCGGCAGAGCAGGTCTTCGTCAAGATTCCGGCAGGGCCCCACGTTGTAGGCGGCAAAGGTGATGGCGACGCGGGCTTCGGCGTGACCGCTGGGTACGCCCCAGGAGCGGCGCAGCACGTGATCGCGTTGCTGTTCCGGCTGGCCGAGGCCATCGGCCAGGAAGGCCTCGACCAGAACGATCACCTGGCCGCCGTCCGCCGCCCATTGCCGGGCTTCGGCCAGTGTCAGGGGGACATGGTGATCGGTGCAGCATTTGCCGCAACCGACGCAGGAAAAGTGGGTGCTCATAAGTGAACCGACCGAAGGGCAAGGACTGGGACGGTGACGTAATTCCGTTTTGTTTCACCGTATGGGCTTCGGTCAAAGCAAGTTATGCGCCAGCCACTCAGTTGCTGCGGGCGGGCATGACCGAGTCCCATTCGGTGACGACGGCGGTCTTGCTCTTCTTGTTGTACAGGCACAACTCGGTACCCGGCTGGTTCTTCATGTGCGCCTGCGGATAGCGGCCGTGCAGCAACAGCGCGGTGTAACCGACCTTGTCGTCGAATTGCGCGGGGTTGCCCACGGGTTTGACGTTTTTCAGCTTGCTGGCCTTGGTGCAACTGGCAACCACGGTTTTGTGAACATTCGCCCAGGCGTCGGGGCTGGCGGCCTGGGCCTGGCTGGCCAGGGTGACGAGGCTGATGAAGAGCAGAGTGAAGGCTTTCATGACAGGTCTCCTTCAAGGGCGGCGGGCAAAAGGGGGATTATGCCTGAGCCGGGCTGACTTCATAGCGTTCGATAAAGCGCATGCCGACCCGCTCGTACAGGCGCCGGGCGCCGAGGTTGTTTTCCATGACCTTGAGGTCGACGAAGGCTTCGCCGCGCGCGGCGAACACCTTGAACGCCTGGCGCAGCAAGGCCAGGCCCAGGCCTTCGGCGCGGCGACGCGGGTGCACCACCAGGTCCTTGATATAGGCGCTGGTCCAGCACAGCGCGACACCGGCCACGCCCTGTTCGTCGAGGGCGACCAGGCACAGCGCCGGATCGAACTCGGCATCGCTGGTGAAGTGTTGGCTCCATTGGGCGAAGTCTTCGACCTGGCCGCCGCCATCCTGGTAACCGTGCTTGAGCAAGGCATGCACCGGCTCCATCAGCTGTGCGCGCAATACGCCGATACGGATGCCGGCCGGCCATTGGGGGATGTCCAGCAGGTCGTCGAGGTCCTTGCGCAGCAACTGGCAGTGGCGGTCGGACATCTCAGATACCTTGTTCCGCGACGGTCCGGGCCGCCTGGATCAGGCAGCGGGTCAGTTCCGGCGAGGAAAACTTGGTCAGCACCGCATTGGCCCCGGCCAGTCGTGCTTTCTCGCTGTTCATGGCGCTGTCCAGCGACGTGTGCAGGAGAATGTAGAGATCCTGGAAGTCCGGGGTTTCGCGCACTGTACGGGTGAAGGCGTAGCCGTCCATCTCGGACATTTCGATGTCCGAAACCACTACGTTGATCTGTTCGGCGGTGCCTTGCAGGTCCAGCAGGCAACCGATGGCGTCCTTGGCGCTGCGGGCGGTGTGGCAGGTCAGGCCGAGGGTGCGCAAGGTGAGCACCGATTGCTGCAAGGCCACCTGACTGTCGTCGACCACCAGGATCCGTGCATGGCCGAGGATTTCCGCTTCTTCCATGGTCAGTTCGCTGGGGGTGACTTCGATTTGCGTCGGCGAGATACCGTGGATGACCTTTTCGATATCCAGCACCTGGACCAGCGTGCCGTCGACCTGGGTCACCCCGGTGATAAAGGCCTTGGGCCCGCCGGAACCGTAGGGCGGCGGACGGATATCGGTGGTCAGGCAATGAACGATCTTGCTCACGGCCTGGACGTGCAGGCCCTGTTTGGAGCGGCTGACATCGGTGACGATCAGGCAACCGCCGTCCGGGTCCACCAGGGGGCGTTCGCCGATGGCGCGGCTCAGGTCGATCACCGACAGCGAGGCGCCGCGCAGGGTGGCGATGCCTTTGACGTGGGGATGGGACTCCGGCAGCTTGGTCAGTGGCGGGCAGGGAATGATTTCACTGACTTTCAGCAGGTTGATTGCCATCAGCTTGCCGCTGCGCAAAGTGAAGAGCAGAAGGGATAGCGAGTCTGCGCGGGCTTTGTTGGAAGACATAAAAACCTTCTGTGGAAAAAGGTGGTCCAGGACAGATTAACCCTGAACGGCTATCGATGATGGGTTATCGACCCGATGGGGGCCGGCTTTAGGTGTAATACACAACTCGCTGTTAAGTGTTTACTTCAAGCCGAGGCGTTTGGCCATCCGCCCGAGGTTGGCCCGGTCCAGCCCCAGTTCGCGGGCGGCGCTGGCCCAATTGTGCTGGTGTCGCTCCAGGCAGGCGCCGATCAGTTGTCGCTGGTAGTTTTCCGTGGCCTGGCGCAGATCAACGCCGCTTTCGAGCTCCGGCGGGGCAAGGGTTTGCTCCTGTGGGGCCTGGGGGGCAGTCGTCGGCAAATCCAGATCGGTGGCGCTCAGGCTTAGGATTCTTGGCCGCTCCCGGCAATTGCCCAAGGCTTTCAGGGCGCTGCGTCCGATCAGGTGTTCCAGCTCGCGGACGTTACCCGGCCAGTTGTACGCCAGCAGCGCCGCCTGCGCATCCGCACCCAGGCGCAAGCTGCCCAGCCCCAGGCGCGAGCGGTTCTGTTCCAGGAAAAAACCACTTAATAGCAATACATCGCGACCGCGCTCGCGCAGGGCCGGCACTTGCAGCGGATAGACGCTCAGGCGGTGGTAGAAGTCGGCTCGATAGCGCCCGCTGCGCACTTCTTCAGCCAGGTCGCGATTGGTGGCGGCGATCAACCGTACATCCACCTGATGCTCGCGGTCCGAGCCCAGGCGCTGTAGTTGGCCGCTTTGCAGGACCCGCAGCAATTTGGCCTGGACGCTCAGCGACAACTCGCCGACCTCATCGAGAAACAGCGTGCCGCCATTGGCCAGTTCGAATTTGCCGCGACGATCGTTCACGGCGCCGGTGAAGGCGCCGCGTACATGGCCGAACAGCTCGCTCTCCACCAGGGTATCCGGCAGGGCGGCGCAGTTGAGGCTGATGATGGGTTTTTCCGCACGGGGGGACGCGGCATGGATCGCCTGGGCCACCAGTTCCTTGCCGACCCCGGTTTCACCGGTGATCAGCACCGTCAGGTCGCTGCCGCCCACCAGGTTGATCTCTTCCACCAGGCGTTTGTGGGCTTTGCCCTGGCCGATCATCTCGCGATTCTGTGGACCGCTGGCCTGGCGATAGAGCTCGGCGCGCTGGTGTTCGTCCTCGGCGCGCAAGGCCAGACGCGCGATCCGTTCGGCGGCATTCACCGTGGCCGCCGCCAGGCTGGCGAAGGCCTGCAGGGCATCGAGCTCGATCCGTTCGAAGCGCTCCGGGTCCAGGGCGTCGAGGGTCAGCAGGCCCCAGGGTTGTTCGTCGATAAACAGCGGGCAGCCCAGGCAGTCATGGACCTCCAGGTGCTCGGTCAAACCCTCCACCAGGCCGTCGTAAGGGTCCGGCAGATCGGTGTCGCTGTCGAAACGGGTCGGCCCGTGGCTGCCGAGCAGGATCTGGAAACGTGGGTGTTCGCTGATCTTGAAGCGCCGTCCGAGGGTGTCCGGGCTCAGGCCATCGACAGCCAGCGGCACCAGCCACTCGCCGTCCAGGCGCAGCAGCGCGGCGGCGTCACAGGGCAGCAGGGCGCGCATGGCTTCGAGCAGGCGTCGATAGCGTTCACTTTCGGGCAGTTCCCGTGAGAGATCCGATACCAGCGGCAGTAGGGCCGTCAGCAGGAGTTTTGCAGTCATATTGACTCCTATGGTGTCGGAATGACTATAAGTTGCCTGTAGTCACTATGACTAATACAATTTTAACTTATTGATTTATATCATTTTTAATCTTGGCATGAAGTGTGATGAGTAAAGGTTGATTCAGATAAAACCTCACCCCCAGGAGTTGACCCATGCTGAGCGTTCAAGACCGTGCCATCGTCAAATCGACTGTCCCGCTGCTGGAAAGCGGCGGCGAGGCGCTGATCACTCACTTCTACCGGATGATGCTGTCCGAGTACCCGCAGGTGCGTCCACTGTTCAACCAGGCCCACCAGTCCAGTGGCGACCAGCCCCGGGCGTTGGCCAACGGCGTATTGATGTATGCCCGGCATATCGACCAGCTCGATCAGTTGGGCGACCTGGTGGCCAAGATCATCAACAAGCATGTCGCGCTGCAGATCCTCCCGGAGCATTACCCGATTGTCGGCACTTGCCTGTTGCGGGCCATTCACGAAGTGCTCGGCGAGGAGATCGCCACGCCTGAAGTCATGAGTGCCTGGGGGGCGGCCTATAACCAGTTGGCCGATATCCTGATCGGGGCCGAAACGGCCATTTACGACGAGAAAGCCCTGGCGCCCGGCGGTTGGCGCGGCGCCCGGCTGTTCAAGGTGGTGGCCAAGGTCGAGGAAAGCCAGGAAATCACTTCGTTCTATTTCGAGCCGGAGGATGGCCAGCCGGTCCTGGCGTTCACCCCGGGACAGTACATCGGCATGAAGCTGGTTATCGACGGCGAAGAGACGCGCCGCAACTACTCGCTCTCGGCGCTGGCGAAGGCCGGTCAGTATCGGATCAGCGTCAAGCGCGAGGCCGGTGGCAAAGTCTCGAACTACCTGCATGACCAACTGGCCGTCGGCGCCAGCCTGGAACTGTTCCCGCCGGCGGGCGAGTTCACTTTGGCGGCCAGCGACAAGCCGCTGGTGTTGATCAGTGGCGGGGTCGGGATCACGCCGACCTTGCCGATGCTCGAGGCGGCGTTGGTGGGCGAGCGGCCGGTGCATTTTATCCACTGCGCGCGCAACGGCCAGGTGCATGCTTTCCGCGACTGGGTCGATGCCCTGGCCGAGCGTCATCCACAGCTCAAGCGCTTCTATTGTTACGCCGAGGATGATGGTGTGAGCCCCGCCGCGGACAAGGTCGGTCTGCTGAGCCAGGAACAGTTGGGCGAATGGTTGCCTCAGGAGCGTGACCTGGATGCCTATTTCCTCGGGCCCAAGGGTTTTATGGGCGCAATCAAGCGTCACCTCAAAGCCCTGGGGGTGCCGGAACAGCAGAGCCGTTATGAGTTCTTCGGGCCGGCCGCGGCCCTGGAGTAATTCGTGGTACCGCCGTGGCCAAGCCTGTGGCCACGGCGGTCGGCCGGCCGGATCGGGCGCATGGGCAAAATCCCTGGGCGCGTTAATCCCGGTTTAATCGGCTTGTCGTTAATTCGCCGATCATTGTCGGCGATCTTGTGGTGGTTTACCCATACTCCCCCAGACACCGACCTCGCGTGTTCAATACGCTCAAAGGTCATGGTCAGCGTGTAGACTTCCGGGCAACACATGTTCACCGGGTTGAAACGAGCGGATTGCGACCTGTGGGCCTATGGGATACAACCTCGGTTTGATGCCGCAGCTCGCTGCGCGGCCCTTCGGCCGATCCAACAACGAGTCAAAGGGAAACGGGATGACTGACGAAATGATGCGGCTGGGACGGGAAAAACGCTTCCTGGTCCTGCTGGGGGTGATCTGCCTCGCCTTGATCGGCGGTGCGTTGTACATGCAGGTGGTACTGGGCGAAATGCCGTGCCCGTTGTGTATCCTGCAACGCTACGCCTTGCTGTTCATTGCGCTGTTCGCCTTTATCGGCGCGGGCATGCGCACCCGGCGCAGCCTCACGGTGCTGGAAGTGCTGGTGTGGTTGAGTGCCGTCGGCGGCATCATTGCGGCGGGTCGTCACGTCTATATCCAGGCCAATCCGGCGGTCAGCTGCGGCATCGACGTGCTGCAACCGATTGTCGACGGCCTGCCCCTGGCGTCGATCTTCCCGTTGGGCTTCCAGGTCGAGGGTTTCTGCGAAACGCCATACCCGCCGCTGCTGGGGCTGTCCCTGGCGCAATGGGCGCTGGTGGCTTTCGTGCTGACGGCGTTGCTGGTGCCGGTGGGTATCTACCGCAATCGCCAGAAAAACCGCTGATGTCGGTGGTCAGTCGATGCGGCTGAGGTTTGCCGATAATCCTTGGAAAACGCCCCGATCTTTCATGTAAGATCGGGGCGTTTTTTATGTCTGTCGGCCCTGGTAAAAAGCCCTGATAACCGGCAATAAAACGCGCGAAAAAACTGCGACATATTGTCACGTCGAAGCTGTCGCACTGGCCGTTTCTGACCTCGATGTCATCTTCTGATTGACAGCCATCCTCGAAAAAGTTCCCTGGCACGCTCTGTGTTTCACGTCTATACGGGGAGCCTCCCGATACCCCCCGAAGATCCTTCCAATACCCCGTCATGCTTGGGCCAGAGCCTCTTTCACGGCCCTTGCCAGGGTGATTTCACTGCGGATCAGTTGTTGGACAAAAGAGCGGTTCATGGCTTTTTGTTGAGAATGGAACGCGATACGATTCAGGATCGTTGCAAAAACGGTTAATGATTGTTGCGTGAATTGATAAAAAATATTTCAGGATGAGACGTGGTTTATAAAACGCTACCTCACTACAATCGCCGCACTGAATGTCCGGCGCCGCTCTGCCTGAGCGCAATAGGGCGGTCGAAGGGCTCAAGGGCGCTATGCGACCCCTGGTGCTGGCGACCTTTCCAAGTATCCGCACCAAATGGAATTGGTCTGTAACAAGGCCTATGACCCACGAAATCGAATAAGAACTCACGCCCGTTCCAGAGGTGCCGATCAATGATTGGTACGACGGACAGGCCCTTATTCAATCGGAAAAAATTGCCAACCCTTGGCAGGGTGAAGTGTTGGCTATCGAAACCCAACTGCATTGCGCAAGCTGCTTTAGAGGTCGTGAGATGAGTAAAACAAGGTATCCCAGATTCTTAGGCTTATTGCCGCTGCTCGGCACGTTGTTGCTGGGAGGGTGCAACATGACCTTGCTCGACCCGAAGGGTCAGGTCGCCCTGGACGAACGTAACCTGATCATCACCGCTACGCTGCTGATGCTGTTGGTCGTGGTGCCGGTCATCCTGATGACCTTTGCCTTCGCCTGGAAATACCGCGCGTCGAACAAGGACGCCACCTACGCGCCGAAATGGAGCCACTCCACCAAGATCGAAATCGTGGTCTGGGCCGTACCTGCCATCATCATCCTGTTCCTGGGCATCGTCACCTACAAGTCGACCCACGCCCTGGACCCGTATCGTCCGCTGGAATCCGACGTCAAGCCGATCACCGTCGAAGTGGTCGCCCTGGACTGGAAATGGCTGTTCATCTACCCGGAACAAGGCATCGCCACCGTCAACAAGCTGGTCTTCCCGGCCAAGACCCCGGTGAACTTCAAGATCACTTCCGACAGCGTGATGAACTCGTTCTTCATCCCGGGCCTGGGCGGTCAGATCTACGCCATGGCCGGTATGCAGACCAAGCTGCACCTGATCTCCAACGAGAATCATGAGTACGAAGGGATTTCCGCCAACTACAGCGGCGCCGGCTTCACCGGTATGAAATTCAAAGCGACCGCAACCAGCCAGGCGGATTTCGATGCCTGGGTAGCTGAGGTCAAGAAGGCACCTAAACAGCTTGAACAAGCTGAATACGCGGACCTTGCCAAGCCAAGCCAGGACAATCCGGTCGCGCTTTATTCGACCGTGACGCCGAACCTGTTCCAGAACATCGTCGACAAGTACGAAGGGATGAAAGCAGGCAAGCCGATCGAGCACGAGAAGAAAGAAGTGGCCGCATCGGAAGGAATGGACATGAGTTCGCATTCAGCTGCCGGGGCAGAGGAGTAAACGATGTTTGGTAAATTAAGTTGGGAAGCGGTCCCGTTCCACGAGCCGATTGTCATGGTGACCATTGCCATGATCGCGCTCGGCGGTCTGGCTTTGTTCGCGGCGATCACCTACTTCAAGAAGTGGACCTACCTGTGGACCGAGTGGCTGACTTCGGTCGACCACAAGAAAATCGGTGTCATGTACATCGTCGTCGCCATGGTCATGCTGCTGCGCGGTTTCTCCGACGCCATCATGATGCGGACCCAGCTGGCCATGGCCACCGAGGGTTCTCCTGGCTACCTGCCGCCTCACCACTATGACCAGATCTTCACCGCCCACGGTGTGATCATGATCATCTTCATGGCGATGCCTTTCTTCACCGGCCTGATGAACATCGTCGTGCCGTTGCAGATCGGTGCGCGTGACGTGGCCTACCCGTTCCTGAACTCCCTGAGCTTCTGGCTGCTGGTTTCCGGCGTGGTGCTGATCAACGTTTCCCTCGGTGTCGGCGAATTCGCCAAGACCGGTTGGGTTGCCTATCCGCCGCTGTCGGGCCTGCAATACAGTCCGGGCGTGGGGGTGGATTACTACATCTGGGCGCTACAGCTATCAGGGCTGGGTACAACGCTGACCGGGGTGAACTTCCTGGCCACCGTGCTGAAAATGCGTACCCCTGGCATGAAGCTGATGGACATGCCGATCTTCACCTGGACCTGCACCTGGGCCAACGTGCTGATCGTTGCTTCGTTCCCGATCCTCACCGCTACACTGGCTTTGCTGACGCTTGACCGCTACATGGATTTCCACATTTTCACCAATGAACTGGGTGGAAATCCGATGATGTACGTCAACCTGTTCTGGGCCTGGGGTCACCCCGAGGTGTACATCCTGATCCTGCCGGCGTTCGGGGTCTTCTCCGAAGTCATCTCGACCTTCTCCGGCAAGCGACTGTTCGGCCACCATTCGATGATCTACGCCAGTGGCGCGATCTCGGTGCTGGGCTTCATGGTTTGGCTGCACCACTTCTTCACCATGGGTTCGGGTGCCAACGTCAACGCCTTCTTCGGCCTGGCGACGATGCTGATTTCGATCCCGACGGGGGTGAAGCTATTCAACTGGCTGTTCACCATCTACCGTGGCCGTCTGCGCATGACCAGCCAGGTTCTCTGGACCCTGGGCTTCATGGTGACCTTCGCCATCGGCGGCATGACCGGCGTACTGCTGGCCATCCCGGGTGCTGACTTCGTCCTGCACAACAGCCTGTTCGTGATCGCGCACTTCCACAACGTGATCATCGGCGGCGCGGTCTTCGGTTACATCGCCGGCTTCAGCTTCTGGTTCCCGAAAGCGTTCGGCTTCAAGCTGCACGAAGGTTGGGGCAAGGCGGCGTTCTGGTTCTGGATCTCCGGCTTCTTCGTTGCGTTCATGCCGCTCTACGCACTGGGCTTCATGGGCATGACCCGTCGTCTGAACGCCAGCACCAACCCTGAGTGGGTGCCTTACCTGTACGTGGCTCTGTTCGGTGCCATTCTGATCGCCTTCGGTATCGCTTCGCAATTGATCCAGATCTACGTAAGCGTGCGTGATCGCAAGCAGAACATGGACGTGACCGGCGACCCATGGAACGGCCACACCCTGGAATGGTCGACTTCTTCGCCACCGCCGTTCTACAACTTCGCCGAACTGCCGAAAGCCGATGGGGTTGACCCGTTCACCGAAGCCAAGGAAAACGGGACCGCGTACTCGGTGCCCAAGCGCTACCAGCCGATCCATATGCCGAACAACACCGCGACCGGCCTGGTCATGGGTGCTCTGCTGACCGTGTTCGGTTTCGCGATGATCTGGCATATCTGGTGGATGGCGATCGCTGGCCTGGCCGGTACGGTGATCTACTTCATCATCCATATCTCGCGTGATGATCAGGGTTACATGGTGCCAGTGGACGTCATCGAGCGTATCGAAGCCGAGCAGCACAAGGTGCTGGCGGCGGCGAAAGTGACTCCTGCCACCCGTGTTGAATCTTCGCTGGAACAGGCTTAAACCATGTCGAACTTAGTGACCAATGCTGGACACGCCCATGGTCATGACCATGGGCACGATGACCACCACCACGATACGAGCGAGATGACCGTCTTCGGTTTCTGGCTCTACCTGATGACCGACTGCATCCTGTTTGCGTCGATCTTCGCAGCGTACGCGGTGCTGGTTAACAACGTCGCCGGTGGCCCGTCGGGCCACGACATCTTCGAACTGCCGTATGTGCTGGGCGAAACCGCCTGCCTGTTGCTCAGTTCGATCACCTACGGCTTCGCCATGCTGGCGGTGTTCAAGGGCAAGAAAAGTCAGGTTCTGTTCTGGTTGGCAATCACCTTCCTGTTCGGCCTGGGCTTCATCGGCATGGAAATCAATGAATTCCACAAGCTGATCGAAGAAGGTTTTGGCCCTAACCGCAGCGGCTTTCTGTCCGGGTTCTTCACCCTGGTCGGGACTCACGGTCTCCACGTCAGCAGCGGTCTGATCTGGATGGGCGTGATGATGTACCAGGTCTGGAAAAACGGCCTGACGCCAAGCAACATCACCCGCCTGAGCTGCCTGAGCTTGTTCTGGCACTTCCTGGACGTCGTGTGGATCTGCGTATTCACCGTTGTTTACCTGATGGGGACTCTGTAAATGGCTAATGCACAGCATTCCAGTGATGCCAACCACGGCAGCGTGAAGTCCTACATGGTCGGCTTTGTCCTGTCGATCATCCTGACTATCATCCCGTTCGGCCTGGTGATGTACCCGTCGCTGCCGAAAGCGGCGACCCTGTGGATCGTTCTGGTCTTCGCAGTGATCCAGGTGCTGGTGCACCTGGTGTACTTCCTGCACCTGGACCGTTCCGCGGCACAGCGTAACAATGTGGTGGCGTTTATCTTCGCGGCACTGGTGATCGTCCTGCTGGTGGGTCTGTCGCTGTGGATCATGTTCAGCATCCACACCGTCATGATGGCGAAGTGAGGTAAACCCGATGTCGCTCAAGCACTTTATCCAAATCACCAAACCGGGGATCATTTTCGGTAACGTGCTTTCTGTGGCGGGTGGTTTCTTCCTGGCCTCGAAAGGGCATGTCGATCTGGCCATCTTCCTGGCGGCCATGATCGGTACTTCGCTGGTGGTGGCGTCCGGTTGCGTGTTCAACAACTGCATCGACCGTGACATCGACCTGAAGATGGAGCGCACCAAGAACCGGGTGCTGGTCCAGGGGCTTATCTCCCTGAAACTGGCCCTGATCTACGCCACCGTCCTCGGGATCGCCGGCGTGGTCCTGCTGTACCGCGTCGCCAACCCGTTGGCGGCGCTGTTCGCGGTGATCGGCTTTGTCATCTACGTCGGCTTCTACAGCCTGTACTTCAAGCGCAAGTCGGTTCACGGCACGCTGATCGGCAGTCTGTCGGGGGCGATGCCTCCGGTGATCGGCTACGTGGCGGTGAGCAACAGCTTCGACATGGCGGCCCTGACGCTGCTGGTGATGTTCAGTTTGTGGCAGATGCCGCATTCCTACGCGATCGCGATCTTCCGCTTCAACGATTACCTGGCCGCATCGATTCCGGTGTTGCCGGTGAAGCGCGGGATCCTGGTGGCCAAGAAGCACATCCTGCTCTATATCCTGGCCTTCCTCGGTGCGACGTTGATGCTGACGTTCAGCGGTTATGCCGGCATGAGCTACCTCGCCGTGGCCGCGGCCATGGGCATGTACTGGTTGTACATGGCCTGGACCGGCTACAAGGCGGTGGATGATACGGTCTGGGCACGCAAGCTGTTCGTGTTCTCGATCTTCACCATCACCGCCCTGAGCGTGATGATGTCGCTGGATTTCAAGGTGCCCAGTGAGTTGTTGCTGACTTACGCCCGCTGAGTCCACCGGCTATTGAAAAAGCCCCGCCTTCGCAAGAAGCGCGGGGCTTTTTTTTGCTCAGGCCTGGAGCAAACGCAGGAAGCGCTCGCGGACCCGTTCGTCGTCGCTGTGGGCGACGTTGAAGCGCAGAAAGCTCGAGGCTTCGGGGCCGGCGCTGAGCAAGGTCCCGGGGGCCAGCACGATGTCGTTTTCCAGGCCTTTGCAGGCCAGGGTCTCGGCCTCGATTCCGGCCGGCAGGCGGGCCCAGATGAACAGCCCTTCTCCCGGGCATGACGCCACCGAACAGCCGGCTTCGCCCAGCCAGCGGGCTACGCGGTTGTTGGCCGCATACAAGCGATCGATCAGGCGTCGGGCGTGCCGGGTGTAGCTGCCGTCGCTGAGCATTCGGTAGATGATCTGTTCCACCAGCTCCGAGGTCACGCAGCCGCTCGACATCTTCAGGTCGATCATCCGCGCGGCCAGCTCCGGCCGCAGCGCCAGGTAGCTGAGCCGGCAGTTGGCACTGAGTATCTTGGTGAACCCCGAGATATAGCTGATGTTGTCCAGGCCGCCGGCCGCCGCGAGGCGAGGGGTCTGTTTCTGCTGGATATCGCCATACAGGTCGTCTTCGATGATATGGAAGCCGTAGCGATGGCTGAGCTCCAGCAACCGATAGACCTGGGCTGGGGAAAAGGAATGACCGGTAGGATTGTGCAGCGTACTGTTGGTCAGGTAGAGCATCGGGCGATGACTGTCGAGCAGCTGTTCGAGCTGGTTGAAGTCCAGCCCGTCACGGCCGCGGGGAATGCTGACGATCCGCGCGCCGTGCAGCACCAGGTTCGCCCGCAGGTTGAAGTAGCATGGGTCGTCCAGCAGCACCGTGTCGCCGGGCTTGATCAACAGGCGCATAAGCATGTCGATGGCCTGGAGGGTGTTGGCCGTGGTGATGATCTGTTCCACCGGGACGTCGATATCCAGGGTCGACAGCTTCACCCGCAGGGCCTGGCGTAGCGGCGGGTAACCGGCGGGCACGCCGACTTCACCCATGCGCAGGGTGGTGGCCCGCAGGGTGCCGCGAGCGGCCTTGAGCAATTCCTCGCGAGGCAACCAGGAGGAGGGCAGGAAACCGCAGCCGGGGCGCAGGGCTCCGTTGTCCAGCAGCAGGCCCCGGCGCACCACGCTCAGGGTGTCCTGCGGCAGCAGCTCACGGCCGACTCCGGCCTGCACCGCCGCGCTGAGCCGTGAGACGTAGTGCCCCGAGCCCTGGCGCGAAGTGATCAGGCCCTTGGCCCGCAGCCGGTCCAGTGATTCGACCACCGTCGACTTGCCGACCCCCATGAGATCCGAGAGTTCGCGAATCGGCGGCAACTTGGCCCCGTGCTGCAGGGAGCCCTGGTTGATGGCAGCCGAGACGCGGTCGACGATCTGTTGTACCAGTGGCTCGCCTGGAAGGAACTCGATGGCGGCGATCACGGCTCTCTGAACCTGCATTTTACTGGTCGCTCGAGCAATAAAGTCCGGAGGATTCTAGTCGAACTTGCCCTGATCAAGAAGACATCCGCTCGCTAGTATCAAGAGGCCATTGTTCCCCTGCATGCCGTGCTGATTGAAGAGGTTCTCCCTACGTGTTGAAACTGCCCAATCGAACATTCGAGGTACCGCTGCATGACTGAACCCGCCGGGAGTCTGATATGAACGCGCAACCCTGTGTGATGGTGGCCGGCTGCGCGGGCAAGCGTGCAGGCGATATCCAGAAACTGCGCGAGCTGTGCCGGACGGTGTATCAGGCCTCGCTGATCTTTCTGGTGGAGAAGGTCCAGCCCGGGGATGAGCTCGTGGCGGGTAACGCCTGGGCGCCTTCCCTCGCGGTCGAAAACGTCGACGCTGCGCTGAATGCTGTCTGCCGTTGCCTGGCCAGCGACGATTGGAAAGACCTGGAGCTGCCGCTGTCCGCGACCTATCTGCGCTTGCAGGGGCTCTGCGCCGAGCTCCACCATGGCTGGCAACGCGATCTGGCCACGATCACCTTTGCGCTCGTGGCCCACATCCGCGTGAATAATCACCTGGAGCTGCTCGTCGATGAGCCAGGGGCGCAGCCGCGCAGTCACCATGGGGCCGCGTCGCCCGGAACACGAAGCCAGATGCTCGCTGAAGTGGCCAAGGTGATGTACCTGGGGCTGGATACCGAGAAACACTTGTTCTTTGCGCGGATCCTGCCCAAGGCCCTCCACGGGTTTGCCGCCGAGGATCATTCGAAGTGGGAGGCAATCCTCCTGCAACTGGGGGTTGTGGAGGCCGATGTGCTGCTCGATGAAACGACCGATGCCAGCCGTGACCGCGCAAGCATGCCTGCCCTGGCGCCATGAGCGGTGCTGCTCGTGGCAGTGAGGATTGGATCCATGTATGGCGAAAGGCTTACATGCCGTGGCACTGATCTCCTCTGTTGACCGTTCATGGCCGGGCTTAATCTACACCCATCGCTGCTACGCAAGGATGTGTGCAGGATCAAGGATGATCGAGCCGGGCCATGGAGGCCGCCGACGGGATGTCGGAATGCTTTGAAGAAAACCCGCTTCGGCGGGTTTTCTTTTATCTGTGGACAGCCAACATGTACAGGGATGCACACCCATGGGCAAATGCCTGGTCTTCGTTTTCCTCCTTGGCGCTTCCTGCTCGGCCTTCAGCGCCGATGCCTACAAGTGTGTCAGCCAGGACGGTAAGGTCAGTTTCGCCGCGCAGCCCTGCGCGCCGGACCAGGGCGTATCCAGCTGGCAAGCCCGCACCCAGCGCACGCAACTGCACAGTGTCTCGGCCGATGAGGCCAAGGCCGACGCCATCAATCAGCGCGCCACGAAAATCCTGCAGGCGGGCTACCACACGCGCATTATCTACAAGGTCAATATCGTCCCCGGCCCCGGACAGAAAGCTCCCTGAGACAAGCCAGTGCGCGAGTGAAAGGGTTTGGCAATTATTTCAAGTTGTCGTACAACGTGCCGATAGCCTGCCAACTCTGAAGCTAAGGGCAGGGGTCGCTGACCCGAAGCCATAACAAAAAAGGCGGTCGTCATGTTTCTTCGTCAACTGAATATCGCGCCTCGCGCGGCGCTGGGTTTTGCCTTGATCGCGGTGCTGGTGGCCTTGCTGGGGGTGTTCGCCCTGGGCCAGATGTCGAACATCCGCGAAGGCGAGGTGGCGGTTGAAACCCAATGGCTGCCGAGTATTCGTGGCGGTGATGAGATTCGCGAGATCATGTTGCGCATCCGCACCATCTCCCTGCGCATGGCCCTCGACCAGGACCCGAAGAACATCTCGGTGTACCGCGGCCAGATGGACGTGCGCGACAAGGAGTTGAGCAAGCGGATCGTCGCCTACGACAAACTGGTCACCACCCCCGAGGCCCGGCTGTTGTATGACCAGTTCAAGACGACCTTCGCCGCGTACCGGGCCGGTATCGCCCAATCCTTCACCCTGGCCGAGCAGGGCCGGCGCGACGAACTGATCAAGCTGCTGCTGGTGGACATGAAGACCGTGGTGGACGGTTCCGGCAAGCAACTGACCGACCTGGCCGACCTCTTTACCAAACAGGTGGCGGCCGAGAGCCAGAAGTCCGAGGAGCACTACAGCAGCTCGCGGATGATCGTGATCCTGTTTATCGTCCTGGCGGCCCTGGCCACCGTGGGCCTGGCGACGTTGCTCACGCGCAGTATCGTCAAACCCCTGGGGCAGGCCCTGAGCGCGGCGCAGAATGTGGCGCGGGGCGACCTGACCCAGCGTATCGAAAGCCACGGTGACGATGAAGTCAGTCACCTGCTCGAAGCCCTGGCCACCATGCAGCAAACCTTGCGTGACACTTTGCAAGGCATCAGCGGTTCGGCGACCTCGCTGACCACTGCGGCGGACGAACTGAATACGGTTACCCGGGGCAGCACCGAGGGCCTGCAACAGCAGAACCATGAAATCGAACAGGCGGCCACGGCGGTCAACGAAATGACCACGGCGGTGGAAGAGGTGGCGCGCAATGCCGTGTCCACCTCCGATGCCACCCGCAAATCCAGCGAATCGGCGCGGCTCGGCCAGGAGCGGGTGAGTGAAACTCTCGGCGCCATCAGCGCGCTGTCCGGGGACGTCGAGCGCACCGGGGAACTGGTGCGTTCGCTTGCCGATCAGTCCCAGGGCATTGGCAAAGTGCTGGAAGTGATTCGCGCCATTGCCGAGCAGACCAATCTGCTGGCACTGAATGCCGCCATCGAGGCGGCCCGTGCCGGTGAGAGCGGGCGCGGCTTTGCGGTGGTGGCCGATGAGGTGCGTGCCTTGGCCCATCGCACCCAGCAGTCGACCCAGGAGATCGAACAGATGGTGTCCGGCATGCGCAGCGGCTCGACCCTGGCCCTGGAGTCGATGCATACCAGCAGCGCCCGTGCCGCCAGTACGTTGGCCCTGGCCGAACGGGCCGGCGAAGCGCTGGTGACCATCACCGCCTCGGTGCATGAAATCCACGAGCGCAACCTGGTGATCGCCAGCGCGGCGGAAGAGCAGGCCCAGGTGGCCCGGGAAGTCGACCGTAACCTGGTGAACATCCGCGACCTGTCGATCCGCTCGGCGACCGGGGCCGACCAGACCAGCGCCGCCAGCCATGAGTTGTCGCGGCTGGCAACTTCGTTGCAGGGACTGGTCGGGCGCTTCCGGGTCTGAGCCTGACTCAGGCTTTCTGACGCTCCCGCGCCTTGGCCCGCAGATGGCGGATCAGGGCGATCCCGGCAACGATGACCACTACGCCGATCACGATGCGCAGGCGATAGGGTTTGAGATTGCCCAGCAGGCTTTCGAGGAAGCCGCCTGCCCAATAACCGGCCGTGGCAAAGAGCATGGCCCAGACCACGGCTCCGAGCAGGTTCATCAGGCTGAAGCGCAGCGGCGATAGCCGGCTGGCACCGATTACCAGCGGACCCACCAGGCGCATGCCATAGAGGAAGCGCACGGCAAAGATCGAGGTCAGCGGGTGGCGTTGAATGAGTCCCGTCACCCGTTCTATGGCGGCCTGCTGGCGATGCAGGCGGGGTAGCAGGCGGGCGCCGAAATAACGTCCGGTCCAGAACAGCGCCTGGTCGCCGAGCATCCCGCCGAGGCTGGCCCAGAAGATCACCAGCGGCAGGTGCAGGACCTGCTGGTGCGCCGCCACCCCGCCGAGGATCAGGATGGTTTCCCCTTCCAGCAGGCAGCCGATGAAGATGGCCCAATAGCCGTAGGTGGCGAGCAGGTAGTTGAAGTCGATGTGTTCGAACATAACGGTGTACTGATCCTTGTATCGGTCCATGGGCGCTGTTGCCGATGCACGAGGCAGCAGGCAGGCGACGGTGTTCTTGGGTCTGATCGATTGGCCAGGCGAAAGTGCCCTGGGGTGCCCGGCTCAACAATAGCCGAGCTTGTGCCTGTTCTGATTCAGGCTGACTGTCGCGCCAACCACTCCCGCGGACTTTCACCGATCTTGCGGCGAAAGGCCCGGGCCAGGGCCGATGGGCTTTCATAACCGACCTCATCGGCGATCAGGGCAATCGGCCGGCCCTCGCGTAAACGCTTCTGGGCCAGGCTGACACGCCAGCTGAGTACATAGTCTGCCGGAGTCTGGCCGACCACTTTGTGAAAATGCGCGGCGAAACTGGCCCGGGACATATTCGACTCCTGCGCCAGGTCGGCCACTGTCCAGGGCCGCTCGGGATGGTTGTGCAGCATGGTCATGGCCCGGGCCAGGCGCAGGTCAGCCAGACCCGACATCATCCCGGTGGTCATGCTGTGGTAGGCCATCATGTGCCGCAGGAACTGGATCACCATCAGTTCGAACAGGCGGTTCATCACTGCTTCGCGGCCACAGTGTTCGGCGAAGGCCTCAGCGAACAGCCACTCGAGATTGCCCTCGAGCATGGGCACCGCGGCGAGCGGCATCACGATGGTGTCGGACAAGGCCACGGACAGCGGATTGTCGATACCGCCATCGAAACGCAGCGCCGCGCAGACCAGTTCGGCGGCGTCGGCCTTGCTGGCAACCAGGCGATGGGGCAGGGGACGGGGGATCAGGATCAGGCTCGGTTCTTCGATGCGCAGCAGCTTGCCGCCGCTCTCGAGGTTGACCCGGCCACTTTTCAGCAGGTGCACGTGCCCGCGGGGTTCCAGGCCATCGACCTCGGCATTGCCTCGCAGGAGGCCACTGTGGAAGGTGTCGGCGGCGATGCCGAAGTGCGTGAGCAAGGTCGACAGGCGATCCATTCTTTCCCTCTCGTTAACGCTGGAATTAGACGATCTGGCGCATATCATCGACAGGAAGGCGCCATTCGTAAAGCTGTTTTGCCCATCATGGCCCCACGTTCAGCGACCTGGACGCCGCCGCTTCCGGTGGGTCAGCCATTTCATGCGAGAGGGAATACCAATGCAAATGTTCCGTTTTTCTGCCGTCTCCAAACTGTTCGCCGCCGTCGCCATCGCGGCTGGAGCCTTGTCGATGGGCTGGGCGGGTTCGGCCGCCGCTGCCGCGCAGCCGGGCCAGAAAGCCACGGTGGTGCTGGTGCACGGCGCCTTTGCCGAGTCTTCCAGCTGGAATGGGGTGATTGCCCGTCTGCAGGCCAAGGGGTATCCGGTGATCGCCGTCGCCAACCCGCTGCTCAGCGTGAAAAGCGATTCGGACTATGTGGCTGACATCGTCGAACATACACCAGGTCCAGTGATCCTGGTTGGGCATTCCTACGGTGGCTCGGTGATTTCCAACGCGGTCCATGGCCGTTCCAACGTCAAGGCATTGGTCTATGTTGCCGCCTTCGCCCCGGAAAAAGGCGAGACCGCGATCGAACTCTCCGGCCGTTTTCCGGGCAGCACCCTGGGCCCGACCCTGGCGCCGCCGGTGCCGTTGAAAGATGGCACGGTGGACCTGTTTATCCAGCAGGATAAATTCGCCGCGCAGTTCGCCGCCGATGTCGCCCCCAAGGAGGCCGCGCTGATGGCCGCGACCCAGCGCCCGGTCGCCGAGGCCGCGTTGAAGGAAGGCTCGGGTGATCCGGCCTGGAAAACCCTGCCGTCCTGGTTTATCTACGGTTCGGCGGACAAGAACATTCCCGAAGCGGCCCTGAAGTTCATGGCTGATCGCGCGGGCTCCAGGGAGACGGTGGATATCAAGGGCGCGTCCCATGTGGTGATGGTGTCCCATCCGGACAAGGTCGCGGCGATCATTGAAGATGCGGCCAAGGCTATCGCCAAATAAACCACGAGCATCCAGACAGGCACAGTGAGGTTTGAAAGCCGATCAGGGATTCTGTGGGAGCGGAGCTTGCCCGCGAAGGGGCCCTTGAGACCGCTAAAAGCTTCGCGGGCAAGCTCCGCTCCCACAGGATGTGTACTCGGCCTGCTAGGGCTTGCCCCACTTCTCCAGTGCGAACTCCACGAAGCTGCGCAGCTTGGGCAGTCGGTAGCGGTCTTGCGCGTAAAGCAGGTTCATCGGCCGGCTGGGCAGCTTGTATGTCCCCAGCAGCGGCACCAGTCGGCCTTCGCGCAGATCGTCGCGCAGCAACGCATCCGGCAGCATCACGACACCCATTCCGGAGAGCGCCGCCTGGTACAACGCCGAAGAACTGTTGATGGTCATCGGGCCGCTCACCGGTACCAGGATTTCCCCCTCCGGGCCGCTCAGGCTCCACTGTTTTTCCACCGTTCGCCAGTCGTCTCCCGCCGGGTAGGCGAAGGCCAGGCAGTCGTGATGTTCCAGGTCCTGGGGGATGATCGGTGTCCCGCGCCGTTTCAGGTACGACGGCGAGGCACAGACGGTCAGCGCATAGTTTTCCAGGGGCCTGGCAATCAGCGCCGAGGGTTCGGGCGCACCCAGGCGGATCGCCGCATCAAAGCCGCTATCGATCAGATCTTCGCGCTGGTTGCTGAGCATTACGTCCAGCTTGATCCGGGGATAACGCAGCACGAACTCACTCAGGGCCGGGGCCAGGCGTTCGGAGCCGAAGGTCAGCGGCGCGGTGATCCGCAGGATACCGCTGGGCTCGCCCTGGGCCTGTTCGGCCAGGCGCTCGGAATCCGCCACCAGCCCCAGCACCTCAAGACAGCGCTGATAGTAGGTCGAGCCGAACTCGGTCAGGCGCTGACGACGAGTCGTGCGGTTAAGCAGGCTGACCCCGAGCCGTTGCTCCAGTGAGCGCAGGTGATTGCCGACCATGGTGGTGGAAATGCCGCACTCCAGGGCGGCGGCGGTCATGCTGCCGCTCTCCACCACGGTCACGTACACCCGCATTGCCTGGAAAAGATCCATTATCAATCTCAGCTTTAAAATGATTGAAGCACAACGCAGTTTATCCAGCTCAGGTGGCTAACGATACTGCCAGCACCACCCCATGCCTGGAGCTCGATGCCATGACCGCCGCTAGCCTGATGACCACCTATCAACCACTGGACCTGGGTTTCGTCAAAGGGCTCGGCACCCGCCTGTGGGATCGCGAAGGCCGTGAGTACCTGGATGCCGTGGCCGGCGTGGCGGTGACCAATATCGGTCACTCCCACCCGCGCCTGGTGAGTGCCATCTGCGAGCAGGCCGGCCTGTTGCTGCACACCTCCAATCTCTACAGCATCGACTGGCAGCAACACTTGGCCCGACGCCTGGTCCAGCTATCGGGCATGGACCGGGTGTTCTTCAACAACTCCGGCGCCGAGGCCAATGAAACGGCGCTGAAGCTGGCGCGGCTGCATGCCTGGCACAAAGGGATCGAGAAACCCCTGGTGGTGGTCATGGAGAATGCCTTCCACGGCCGTACCCTGGGCACCTTGTCCGCCAGCGACGGTCCGGCGGTGCGCCTGGGCTTCCATGACCTGCCGGGGGACTTCATCAAGGTGCCATACGGCGACCTGGCGCTGTTGCACAGCATTGCCCGCAGCCACGGCCAGCGGATCTGCGCGGTGCTGATGGAGCCGATCCAGGGCGAAAGCGGTGTGCAACTGCCGCCGCCGGGCTACCTGAAGGCCGTCCGCGACCTGTGCAAGCGGCGCTCCTGGTTGCTGATGCTCGACGAGATCCAGACCGGCATCGGCCGCACCGGCCAGTGGTTCGCCTTCCAGCACGAAGGCGTTGTCCCGGACGTGATGACCCTGGCCAAGGGCTTGGGCAATGGCATTCCCATCGGCGCTTGCCTGGCGCGGGGCAAGGCCGCCGAGCTGTTTACTCCTGGCAGCCACGGCAGCACCTTTGGCGGTAACCCGCTGGCCTGTCGGGCCGGCTGCACCGTGCTCGATATCATCGAGGAGCAGGGCTTGGTGGAGAATGCCCGGCAGCAAGGGGAGCATTTGCTGGCACGGCTACGGGCCGAACTGAGCGGTTGTCCGCAGGTCCTGGCGATACGTGGGCAAGGCCTGATGATCGGTGTCGAACTGCACCAGCCGGTACGTGACCTGGCGCTGATCGCGGCCCGGGACCAGGGCTTGTTGATCAACGTGACACGGGGCAAGACCATTCGCCTGCTGCCACCGCTGGTGATCGACAAGCAGGAAGTCGAGATGATAGTGAAAGGGCTGTGTGGCGTATTGCAGTGGGAAAAAAACACGGCAATAGCGAAAGGCTTACACGCCGCGCCCGCAATCGCCTCTATGAGCGTTTGAGCGGCTGCCCTATTCTGGATCCATCACTGCTGCGCAAGGATGTGCACAGGATCAGGGAAGATCGACCATCGCCAGGACGGCAGCCGACAGGACGTTGGAATGGTCAAAAGAAAACCCCGTTTCGGCGGGGTTTTTTGTGTACGCGGGAAAAACCGGCGGTGCCTGGCGTCGGCCAAGGCCAGTGCGGTCTCAATTGGAAATCACATTCTTGCCGGCACCCTTGGCGCGATACAGGGCCTGGTCGGCCCGGCCCATCAGTTCGGCCATGGGCTCGTCGGCGTGACGTTCCACCACCCCAAAACTGATTGTCAGTGAGTTCAGGCCCACGGGGTTGCGTTGCAGCAGGCGCTCGCGCATTCGCTGTGCCAGGTTCATGGCGGTGGCGAGGGGGCTGTCCGGCAGGACCAGCATGAATTCGTCACCGCCCCAGCGCGCCAGCAGATCAGTGTCGCGCAGGCAGCCCTGGAGTGTTTGCGCGACCTCGACCAGCACCCTGTCGCCGCCTTGATGCCCGTGGCGGTCATTGATGAGCTTGAAGTCATCGATATCCATCGCAATCAGCGACAGCGCCTGGCGAAAGCGCCCGGCGCGCTGGCACTCCCGGAACAGGATCTTCTCCAGGCAATAGCGATTGGCGACCCCGGTCAGCGAATCGCTCTCGGCCAGGCGGCGGTTTTCCTCGAGCTGGGCCTGCAACTGGCGATTGACCCGTGACAGCTCGGCAGTCCGCTCGGCGACGATGGCCTCGAAGGAATGGGTGCGGGCCTCCAGTTGTTCGAGCAGGCGCCGTTGGTCTTCGAGACTACGGTGGGCGCCGATCATCCGGGCGACCGAACCGTCGGGGTTGCGGGCGATCACATAGCCGCGGTCTTCGACCAGGATATAGTCGCCGCTGCGGGTGCGGCAGCGGTACTCGGCGTGATAACCCAGGGTGCGTTCATTCAGATGGTCGTCGAAATGCGCCATCACCTGTGGGTAGTCGTCGGGATGAATCACGTTTTCCCAGGTGAAGACGCTGTTCGGCAGGCTATTGGGGGAGTAGCCGAGCATTTCGTACCAGCCGGGGCTGCGGTAGACCAGGCCGGTATTGGCATTCCAGTCCCAGACGCCATCGCTGACCAGTTCAAGGATCGCGTGCACGACGTCTTCGTTGATATCGCCGAGTTGGCTGTTCCAGGGTCCGCTTTTGGATGGTTCGACCATCGCTGCTCACTCCTTTGGCATTGATTTCGGTGTCTCAGGCCAAAAGCGGGGACGCAACGGTCTATGGCACAGTAATACTGTACCGTTTGTTGTGGGAAATATAGATGTAGAGCCCTGGCTCTCGGGGTTTTCGAGGTGTTTGGCGCAATGGGGGTGATCCGCATAGGCATGGGCAGTGAAGGCGCGGGCGATGATTTTCCTGGGGCTGGCCTGCCTGCGGGCTGGGGCGGCGGATTTGAGCCCGTCTGCGCAGTTGCCGGTCTGGCAGGGGCGTACCTTGTCCCGCGACGAGGTGCTGGGGTATGCCACGCTGCTGCGCGGCGAGTTCTGGCAGAAGAAAGGGGCGCTCGAAAAAGCCCTGGCGGATTACCGTAGCGGAACCCGGCTTTATCCGCACTCGCCCAAAGGCCAGAACAACCTGGCCTGGCTTATTGCGAGCACTGAAATCTTCAAGGGTGCAGCGTTCCAGGCTGAAGCTCTCACCGCCGCGCAACGGGCGATGGCGCTGCAACCCGATGCCAATACGCTGGAGACCCTGGCCTGTGTGCGGGCCAGGAGCGGTGACTTTGCCGGGGCGATCGCGGCTGAGAAGCAGACATTGGCGCTGAAGCCGAAGGATAAGGATTTCACGGCGAGAATGGCTGGATTTCGTCAGATACCCGCCAGGGACTGTGTAGGCATTTAGATCGAAGCATGCAAGCCGCCTAGTGGCGATTCCTCTTCTTACATCCTATTGCGGCTGCGACGGACTTACTGCGTTTCAAGGGAAAGCTAATGTCGCTCTGTCGTTGCACGTGCAGCGATCAGGTCTGATAAAGCGCTGGTGGATAACGCTTTCCCGGTGCTTGTTGGCGAGTGCGGGCGTTTCTGCTAGTATCCAGATGGATACTTGATGATTTTGAATTACGTTGTTCAGCAAACGCAGAGTTTTTCGCACTGGCATTCATCCGTACGTGATTTGCGCGCCAAGGTGGCAATTGCTCGCCGCATTGATCGCGTCGCCGCAGGTAATTGGGGTGATGTGAAATCGGTGGGTGAGGGCGTATCCGAGCTACGAGTAGATGTCGGTGCGGGCTATCGTGTGTATTTCACGGTGCGCAACGGTGTGGTGGTCATCCTGCTGGCTGGGGGTGACAAGTCTTCACAGGTTGCCGACATCCGACGAGCAAAGAAACTGTCACAGGAGGTTTGAATATGAGCCAAGCTCTCATCGCATTTGACATGGCTGCGTTGCTGGATAGCGACGAGGCTATCAGTGAGTACCTGTCCCAGGTATTGGCCGATAGAGATAGCGATGAATTTCTTCGCGCGATTGGATATGTGGCCAAAGCGAGGGGAATGGCGCAAATAGCCAAGGACTCGGGGCTCGGGCGGGAAAGCCTCTACAAGACTTTTGCGCCTGGTTCGAAACCACGTTTCGAGACGGTGCTCAGGGTCATGCATGCTTTAGGAATAGATTTGAATGCTCATGCGCGAGCCTTGGTTTAGCTTCGACCCTCCATGATCAGAATGTCTCTCGCTGCTGCGTGAGGTCATTTTTACGGTCGTTATCCAAGAAACCTTCCAGCAGGTTTCCCGCATTCGAAAAAAAAGCAGGCCCATCCCCAGGCCAGCCCTCACCGCGACTGACCTCGAAACGCACCTACCTCTTTTCATTCGCCGCCGCTCCCACTCAGCGGCGGATCGTCATTGCTGTACGACGCTATACCCGGCAAACGCCGTCTGCTGCTGAATCGCCGTGACGATGTTCTGACGGGTGGCCGGCTGTTCGTTGCCTTCGTTGTCGACAAAGGTTTCGCTCAGCAACTCGGCCAGGTCGCCGTGGCCGGCAAAGGCAAAGCCGAGGAATTCGAACGCTTCGCGGTCGGCATTGGCCTTGCTGCGCGGTGTGCGCAGCGGGAAGTTGACGCTGGTGTCGTCCTTGCTGATGACAAAGACCGGCGCCTCTTTCTTGACGCGTGCGGCCTTGCCCTTGCCGGCGCTGGGGTTGCTCAGGGCCTGGTGAGTCTGGTTCAGCACCTTGAGCGCCAAGCCATAGACCAGTTCCTGGAACGCCGCGTCGTCCTTGTAGCTGGAGAGAATCCGGCTGATCGGGAATTTCGTGCTCAGGTCTTCCAGGGCCGCGATGTCGGCCGCCTCGGCGTCCTTGAGTTGCTTGAGCTGGCCCATGAGTTCGTAGGCTTTGTCGTCGTCGAAACGGTCGTGGGCTTGGCGGATCGCCAAGCGCAGTTCGCGAATCTGGTCGCTCTCTTTCGAGGTGTGGAAGGCGTCGAGAACCATCTCGCTGATGTTCTTGGCCTGGGGCACATGCTGGGAAAGATGGATGGCGTTTTCGTATTCGCCCTTGGCGGACAAGGAGGTTACGGCTTCATCGGTATGGGAATCAGGCATCGAAATTTCGCTATTTCAGTGTCATTTAACTGGGGTGAGGCTCGAAAGGCCGGGGCATTTCAGGGCGCCTAATCTATTGGACCCACGCGCCAATGTCACGGCTCAACCGGTCAGCGGTCTTGGAAGAAGGAAATTTACCAGTGAAATGAGGTGGTTGGCTTTGCTCGCCAATTTATTGGCGATAGGCGATTTTTATTTGATGAAAATCTATTGGACAACAAAATAATGGCGCTATCAAATTGATACTGCGTGGGGAGGGAGCAATCCGGGAATAACGGGCAATGGAATGTAGAGCTAGTCGAGTGCTTGTCCCCTTACATTTTTGAGTTGAACCTAATTGTACGAAGGGACACCTACATGCACCGTTCAGATGACATTGCGAATCTGTTCAATCGATTCGGGGGGAGTGTCGAGAGCTACCGGGAGATCGAGCCCAGCTACGACTACATCGAAGACACGGCGCCTGTCGTATCCGAAGTCCCGATGCAGGAGTCGCTGACTGTCAACCTCGACCCTCCGCCCACTGAACCCTTGGATGTTTTCCCGTCGTCCTCCATGGCGCTCGTCGGCTCCACGCCGCTGAGCCGGCTGCTGGTGGAAATCGAACAACAGCGCGGCGGCGTGTCTACTGCGCAGCCTGTTGGACAGGGTGCGCCAAAGCTCAAGGCCAAGGTCATTGTCCTGGTGTCGGCCAAGGGTGGGGTGGGCAAGAGCACCCTGGCCGCCGTCCTGGCCTGTGGGATCAAACGTTCGGGCGGGCGCACGCTCGCGCTCGATCTGGACCCGCAAAACGCCTTGTGCCTGCACTTGGGCGGCAACGAAGACTGGCCAGGCATTGCCCAGTCCGAGAGTGCCGACGAAGATTGGCAGCCGCTGATCCGCAAGGGCTTTTCCGGTAGCCGTTGCCTGGCCTACGGCGTGGTCGGCGAGCCGCAGCGTCGGAGCCTGGAACAGCGCCTGGAAAACGATCGTTTGTGGCTGGCCCGTCACCTGGCGCAGCTTGACCTGGATGAGCAGGACACGCTGTTGATCGACACCCCGCCCGGGGCAACGGTCTACCTGGCCCAGGCGCTGGAGATCGCTGATGTGGTGCTTGGGGTGACCCTGGCCGATGCGGCCGCCTACACCAGCCTCAATCAATTGGACCGGCTGCTCGCTCCCTACCTGCAACGGGAAAATCCCGCGCAATACAAAGTTGTGATCAACCAGTTGGACACGTCCCGCCAGTTCAGCCTCGACCTCTGCGAAGTGCTGAAAAAAAGAACAGGACAGCAGCTGTTGGGGGTGATCCGCCAGGATCATTTCATCAGCGAAGCCTTGGCGTACGACCGTAATCCGCTGGCGCATACCCCAAGCACCCGAGGCTGCCAGGACGTCCTCGACCTCTCAGGTTCGCTGTGCGAACTGCTCATGTACGGTACGCAAGAGTCCTCTTTGTCATGACCCGCGATCCCAACCTCACGCCCCATCTCCCGGGGCGCTCTGAACTGCGTCTCAACGCCTGGCTGGAGCGTTTCAACCAATGGCCGGGGGCGCTGCGCAAGGCGCTGATCGCGGGCATTTCGCTGATTGGCGGGCTGTTACTGATCAGCATCGTCAGCGCACCGCTGGACCTGTACAGCCAATGCCTGTTTGCCGCGCTGTGCTTCGGCCTGGCCTTGCTGGTCAAGCGCATGCCGGGGCGCTGGCCGATCCTGCTGCTGATCGTGCTCTCTCTGGTCGCCTCGTTGCGCTACATGTACTGGCGCCTGACCGAGACCCTCGGTTTCGAAGGCTGGCTGGACATCGCCTTTGGCTATGGCCTGGTGCTGGCGGAAATCTATGCCCTGGTGGTGCTGGTCTTCGGTTATGTGCAGACCGCCTGGCCCCTGCGTCGCCGCCCGGTACTGCTCACCGGCGACCCCAGCGAATGGCCGACGGTGGATGTGTTCATCCCCACCTACAACGAAGCCCTGAGCATCGTGAAACTGAGCATCTTCGCCGCCCAGGCGATGGATTGGCCCAAGGAAAAACTGCGGGTGCATGTGCTCGACGATGGTCGTCGCGACGAGTTCCGACGGTTCTGCCAGAGCATCGGCGTCAACTACATCACCCGTGATGACAATGCCCACGCCAAGGCCGGCAACCTCAATGCCGCTCTCAAGGTCACCGACGGCGAGTACATCGCCATGTTCGACGCCGACCATGTGCCGACCCGTTCCTTCCTGCAGATCGGCATGGGCTGGTTCCTCAAGGACCCACAGCTTGCGATGTTGCAGACGCCGCACTTTTTCTTCTCCCCGGACCCGTTCGAGAAGAACCTCAAGACCTTCCGCGCCGTACCCAACGAAGGCGAGTTGTTCTACGGCCTGGTGCAGGATGGCAACGACCTGTGGAACGCCACCTTTTTCTGCGGCTCCTGCGCCATCCTGCGGCGCCAGCCATTGGAAGAAATCGGTGGCGTGGCGATCGAAACCGTCACCGAGGACGCCCATACCGCCCTCAAGCTCAACCGCGCCGGTTACAACACCGCCTACCTGGCGATTCCCCAGGCCGCGGGCCTGGCCACCGAAAGCCTGTCGCGACATATCAGCCAGCGCATCCGCTGGGCCCGGGGCATGGCGCAGATCTTCCGCCTGGACAACCCGTTGATGGGCAAGGGCCTCAAGCTCGGCCAGCGGGTCTGCTACGCCAATGCCATGCTGCACTTCTTCTACGGTTTGCCGCGCCTGGTGTTCCTCACCGCGCCCCTGGCGTACCTGATCTTCGGTGCGCAGATCTTCCACGCCTCGGCGCTGATGATCACCGCCTATGTGCTGCCGCACCTGTTCCACTCGAACCTGACCAACTCCTGTATCCAGGGGCGCTTCCGCCATTCGTTCTGGAACGAGGTCTACGAGACGGTGCTGGCCTGGTACATCATGCCGCCAGTACTGATGGCGCTGATAAAACCCGGCTTTGGCGGTTTCAACGTCACCGACAAGGGCGGGATCATCGACCAGCAGTTCTTCGACTGGAAGCTGGCCCGGCCCTATATCGTCCTGCTGGTGCTGAACCTCACCGGGCTGGGTTTTGCCGTCCACCAATGGATCTGGGGCGATCCCGCCACCGCGATCACGGTGCTGATCAACGCCCTCTGGACCCTCTACAACCTGATCATCACCAGCGCCGCGGTGGCGGTGGCCAGTGAGTCGCGGCAGATCCGCGCCGAGCCGCGGGTCAGCGCCGAGTTGCCGGTCAAGGTCGAACTGCCCGACGGCACCCCGGTGTATGGCATCACCCAGGACTTCTCTCAGCGCGGGCTCGGCATCAAGTTGCCGGCGGGCACTACGGTCACGGCCGGTGAGCGGGTGCGGGTGACACTGTTTCGCAACGCCACGACCTGTGAGTTCGACACCACGGTGGTGTTCAGCAAGGGCCAGTACCTCGGCGCGCTGTTCGATCCGTTGACCCTGCGCCAGCAAAGCGAACTGGTGCGCATGACCTTCTCCCGTGCCGACACCTGGGCCACCAGTTGGGGCAACGGCAAACTCGATACACCGCTGTCGGCCCTGCGCGAGGTCAGTGCCATTGGCCTGATCGGCCTCGGCACGCTGGTCAAGGCGCTGTTGCTGCCGACGCGCCGACGCCCGGCCGATCAGCCGACGTCTGTTCGCCCAGCCGTACCGGCCAGAAAAAACGCCCCTTTGAACCCGCTCGTACCTCTTATGGATAAGTCATGACCCCTACACCGTTGACCCGCGGCGCCCTGCGTTGCACTCGTCGTCCGCTGATGCTCCTGGCTTCGTCCGCACTGTGCCTGGGGGGGCTGGTCCATAACGCCTGGGCCGAGACCGTCGCGACGCCGCCGGTGGTGCCGACGAATGTCGCGCCGCAGCCGCCGTCCGGGAGTTACAGCCACAGCCTGACCCTCAAGCAGTTGGGACGCCTGGACACCATGAACCTGCAGGGCGTGGAAGCGGCCGACAGCGTCAGCTTCAACGTCCGCGCCGACGAGGTGGTCAACAGTGCGCAACTGCTGCTGCGCTACAGCTACTCGCCAGCGTTGCTGGCCGACCTGTCGCAGATCAACGTGCTGGTCAACGATGAGGTGGCCGCCAGCCTGGCGCTGCCCAAGGACGGTGCCGGCAAGCCGCAAGAGCAGGTGGTGAATATCCCGGCGCACCTGATCACCGAGTTCAACCGCCTGCGCCTGCAATTTATCGGGCACTACACCATGCAGTGCGAAGACCCACAGCACAGCAGCCTGTGGGCCAAGATCAACAACAGTTCAGAGCTTGAGCTCAACGTGTCGCCGATCCCGCTCAAGGACGACCTGTCGATCCTGCCGCTGCCGTTTTTCGATCGTCGCGACTCGCAGCCCTTGAACCTGCCGTTCGTGTTTGCCAAGGCGCCGGATCACGCCGCCCTCGAAGGCGCCGGTGCGCTGTCGTCGTGGCTGGGTGCCCTGGCGGCTTATCGCGGTGCCAGTTTCACCAGCAACGTCGGGCAACTGCCGGACAAGGGCAACGCCATTGTCCTGGTCGAGAGCAAGGACGCCGTGCAACTGGGTGGGCTGGCGATTCCCGCGCCGAAGGGCCCGACGGTCACCCTCGTGACCCATCCCGGCGACCCCCATGCCAAGCTCCTGATCGTCGCCGGTCGCGACGGCGCCGAACTCAAGCTCGCGGCCTCGGCCGTGGCCCTGGGCAGCAAAGCGCTGGAGGGCAACAGCGTACTGATCGAGCATCTTGATTCGCTGAGCCCGCGCAAACCCTATGATGCGCCCAACTGGCTGCCGTCCGATCGTCCGGTCAAGCTCGGCGAGCTGCTCGATCCGAAGCTGTTCAGCGTGTCCGGCTACAACCCGGGGCCCATCGGCATACCGCTGCGCTTGCCGCCGGACATGTTCAACTGGCGTGAAGAGGGCGTCCGGCTGGACTTGAAATACCGCTACACCCCGCAGCAGGAATCGAGCAATTCCTCCTTGCTGGTGAGCCTGAACAACACCTTCATGAAGTCGATGCCCCTGCCTTCGATGAAGAGCCTGGGCGGTGCTGAAAGCCTGCTGACACTGCTGCAGAAAGATGAAAGCCTGCCCCGCGAATCCGTCGTCCGCATCCCCCTGGGTTCCGCCGGCGCGCAGTCGCAATTGCAGTTGCGCTTCATGTTCGACTACATCAAGCAGGGCGAATGCCGCGACATCATCATCGACAACATGCGTGGGCTGATCGACCCGGATTCGACCCTCGACCTGACGGGCTACAACCACTACATCGCCTTGCCGAACCTGGGCGTGTTCAACGACAGCGGCTTCCCGTTCACCCGCCTGGCCGACCTTTCCCAGAGCGCCGTGGTGCTGCCCGACGGCAGCGGGCCGGCGGAGTGGGGCGCCTACCTGACCGTGCTCGGTCGCTTCGGCGACTCCACCGGCTACCCGGCCACGGCCGTGCAGGTGGTGGATGCCGCGCAGGTGCAGTCGGTCAGTGACAAGGACCTGCTGGTGCTGGCTTCGGGCGACAACCAGCCTTTGCTCAAGCAGTGGATCGACCGTTTGCCGGCCGGTGTCTCGGGCGACAACCATCGCTTCTCGCTGTCCGACCTGACCTTGCGCGTGCGCCAGTGGATCAGCCCGGACCCTGCGGCCAACCAGCGCAAACCGACCTTGACCGTGAGCTACAGCGGTCCCCAGAGCAGTACCTACCTGGCCGGTTTCGAGTCGCCGCTCAAGCCTGGTCGCAGCGTGGTGGTGATTGCCAGCGGCAAGCCTGAAGGCTTGGCCGAGGCCACGGCCGCGATGATCGGTGGCGACGCCTACAAGGACAGTCTCCAGGGCAGCCTGGCGGTGGTGCAGGGCAAGGAGATCACTTCGCTGGTGGCCGACGAGCAGTATTACGTCGGTGAGCTGAACCTGTTCAAGCGCGTGCAATGGCTGCTGTCGCAGAACATGCAGTGGATGCTGCTGGTGACCGTGCTGGGCCTGTTGCTGGTAGCCAGCCTGCTGTATCTCGCCCTGCGTGCCCGTGCGAAGAAGCGTCTGTCATGATCTGGCGTCGAACCTTGCTGTCCCTGGCGTTGCTGGTGCCGCTGGTCGCGCGGGCCGAATCCTGCTCGTTGCAGAACTGGCCTTTGTGGAAAAACTACGCCGAGCGTTTCGTGCAGAAGGACGGGCGCATGCTCGGCTCGAGCATGGACCCCAACCAGAGCAGTTCCGAAGGCCAGGCCTATGGGATGTTCTTCGCCCTGGTCGGCAACGATCCGCTGACCTTCGAGGAGCTCTGGCATTGGACCCGCGACAATATGGCCGGGGCCAATATCGCGCAGAACCTGCCCGGCTGGCTGTGGGGCCCAACGCCCACTGGCACCTGGGGTGTGATCGACACCAACTCCGCCAGCGATGCCGATCTCTGGATCGCGTACTCGCTGCTGGAGGCCGACCGTCTGTGGCACAAGCCCGAGTACCGTACGGACGCCCAGCGGATTCTGAACAACCTGGACAAGACCCTGGTGCGCAACATTCCGGGCCTGGGCAAGATGCTCTTGCCGGGCCCGGTCGGCTATGAGCATCCGGACCAGCTCTGGCGCTTCAACGCCAGCTATACACCGATCCCGTTGCTGCGACGCTTCAGCCAGGAGAGCCCGTCCGGTGCCTGGAAGGACATCGCCGAAAGCACCGCGAAGATGATTGCCGACAAGAACATGAACCGTTTCGGCTTTGTGCCCGACTGGGTCGGTTATCGCGGCACGGACGTCAACAAGGGCATGTTCGTGGTCGATAAATTTACCTCGGCCCAGGGCAGCTACGACGCCATCCGCACCTACCTGTGGGCCGGCCTGACCTCGCCTGCCGACCCGCTGGCCAAGCCGATCCTCGACAATCTCGACGGCATGGCCCAGTCCGTCGCCTCCACCGGCGTGCCGCCGGAAAAGGTCCAGGTGGTCACCGGCGTTACCGAGGGCATCGGCCCTTACGGTTTCTCCGCGTCCCTGGTGCCGTATCTGCGGGCCAAGGGCCTGCCGTTGCTGGCCGACCAGCAGCAGCGCATCGTCGACGAAGCCATCGCGCACTACAGCAATCCGGCCGATCCGGCCTACAGCCAGCACCAGTATTACCATGTGATGCTGAGCCTGTTCTCACTGGGTTGGAGTGAAAAACGTTATCAGTTCAACAAGGACGGTACCTTGAAAGTGTCCTGGGAGGCTCCATGCGCCAGCAAACCCTAGCCCTGGCGGTGTGCGCCGCGCTGGCGGCCATGCCCGGCCTGGCCGCCGAGACCGGCAACCCGCAGTCGCTGCTGATCCAGCAGGGCTACTACTGGCAGGCCAAGGAGCATCCCGATCGGGCCGCGGAGGCCTGGAGCAAGTTGTTGAACCTGTCCCCCGAGCAGCCTGACGCACTCTATGGCCTGGGCCTGATCGACCTGCAACAGAAACGCCTGGACGGTGCCCGCCAGTACCTGGCGCGGCTGCAGGCGATCAAGCCGTTGCCACGCTTGGCCTTGCAGTTGGAGCAGGATATTGCGCTGAGCCCGGGCGACAAGCAGCAACTGCTGGAAAAGGCCCGCGAACTGAGCGACGCCGATGAGCGCGACAAGGCGGTGGCGGTGTACCGGCAGTTGCTCGATGGCCATCAGCCGCAAGGCTTGATCGCCCGTGAGTACTACAACACCCTGGGCTTCTCCACTGGTGGCTGGCCCGAGGCCCGCGTGGGGCTGGAGCGGTTGCGCCGGGAACGTCCCGACGACGCGATCCTCGACTTGTTCCTGGCCTTGCACCTGGCGCGTAACTCCGACAGCCGCCCGGAAGGCATCCGTGCCCTGGCGCGGCTGTCGCACAACCCGGATATCGGCGGCAATGCCGATGAAACCTGGCGTTTCGCCTTGCAGTGGCTGGGGCCGCCCTCACGCGACCAGGTGTCGTTGTTCCAGCAGTATCTGCAGGCACACCCGGACGATGCCGAGATCCGTGCGCTGATGGACAAGGGCATCGCCCGGGGCCGTGGTGGTTCCGGCTGGCAGCGCGACCCGCAGGTGGCCCGTGGTCTCAAGGCCATCGATGCCGGCGATATCGCGGGTGCCGAGCAGGCCTTGCAGGCCCGTCTCAAGGAGCGCCCCAACGATTACGATGCCCTTGGCGGCATGGGTATCGTGCGCCAGCAACAGAAGCGTCTGGGCGAGGCCGAAAGCTACCTGATACAAGCCACCCGCCTGCCGGGTGGCGCGCAGTGGAACGCGGCCCTCGAGGACGTACGCTACTGGATCCTGCTGGACCAGGCCGGCGATGCCCAGCGCGCTGGCCGACAGAGCCAGGCCCGGGCACTGATCGACCAGGCGATCGCCAAGAACCCCGCCGAGCCGGCCGGTCCCACGGCCCTGGCCAACTGGCAGTCCCAGGCGGGGCAGCTGGATGCCGCCGAAGCCGGCTATCGGCAGGTGCTGGCGCGCACGGCGAACTACCCGGAAGCCCTCGCCGGATTGATCAACGTGCTGTCGCGGGCAGGCAAGTCCGATGAGGCGTTGCGCCTGATCGACGGGCTGTCGGCGGCGGACCAGGCACGCCTGGCGCCTACGGTGAAAATCCGCTCCCTGCGCGCGATCCAGGTGGCCAAGTTGGCTGAACGTCGCGGTGATCTGGCGGCGGCGCAAAAGGCCTACAAGGAGGCCCTGGCCGACGACCCGAAAAATCCCTGGACCCGCTTTGCCCTGGCCCGTGTCTACCTGCGTGACGGCCAGACCCAGGTGGCCCGGGACCTGATCGACGAACTGCTCAAGCAGCAACCCGATCAGCCCGACGCGCTCTACACCAGCACCTTGCTCTCGGCCGAGCTGGGTGAGTGGACCAAGGCCCAGCGCACCTTGTCGCGGATTCCAGCGGCCAAGCGCAGCAGCGACATGAACGATATGGAGTTGGACATCCGCCTGCATATCCAGACCGAATTGGCGGTGGACGTGGCCCGCCGTGGTCAGCGCCAGGAGTCCTGGGCACTGCTGTCGCGCTGTGAGCCGCTGGCCGGGCAGAAACCCGAGCGTGTCGCGGTGCTGGCATCGGCCTATGCCGAAGCCGGCAATCCACAGCAGGCGGTCAACCTGATGCGCCAAGTGCTCGATCACTCGCCATCGACCCCCGACCTGCAATTGCTCTACGCCGGTGTGCTGCTCAAGGCCGATCAGGACGCCCAGGCCAGCGAGATCCTGCGGGACTTGCAGGGCAAGCCGATGAGCGAGACCGCCAGCAAGCGTTATGAAGACCTGTTGTTCCTCTACCGGATCAAGCAGGCCGATGAGTTGCGGGAAAAGAACGACCTGGTGGCGGCTTTCGACATGCTCTCGCCAGCCCTCAAGCAGCGGCCCAATGACAGCCAGGCGGTGTCGTCTCTGGCACGGATGTATGCAGCCAGCGGCAATACGCAAAAGGCCCGGGAACTCTATGAACCGCTGATCAAGGCCGACCTGGGCAATGCCAAATTGCAGCTGGGCCTGGCCGATGTCGCCCTGCAAGGACGGGACTTCGACCTGGCCGAACAGTCGGTGAAAAAGGCTCTTGAACTGGAGCCCGGGGTACCCCAGACCCTGACCGCGTCGGCGCGAATCTATCGCGGCATGGGCAAGACCGGTGAGGCCGGCAAGCTGCTGCGCAAGGCCATCGAAATCGAAGACAGCCAGCGCCAGGAGATCTATATGGCAGCGGCTCCGCAAGCCGCGACGCAGTCGGCCAACCCCTTTGTCGGTTTGCCCGGTCAACGCCGGGAGGCGACGGCCCTGGCGTCGTCGAACCTGGTTCCGCCGCCGATCAATGCCTCTGTCGTGGGCCTGGGTTCAGGTTTGGGCGCCCGCGACGGTGACACGGTGTCGACGGCGGTCGGACGCGGGACCGGCATCGCGGCAAATTCGGTTAATCCGTTCGGTGATCCCTACGCCCGCGAAAGTACTTCGCGCCCGACGCTGAGCCCGGCGCAACAGGCCTTGAACGAGATCGTTGAAGACCGTACCGGCTATGCCGTCCAGGGCCTGACCGTGCGCAGCAACAACGGCGAAAAGGGCCTGAGCAAGCTGACGGATGTCGAGGCCCCCTTCGAAGTCAGCGTGCCGGTGGGCGATAACAGCGCCAGCATGGCGTTGCAGATCACTCCGGTGTCGCTGTCTTCAGGCAGCCCGGGCAATTCCGCCCAGGCGCGCTTCGGTGCCAGCGGCCTCGACCCGGTCGGTTCGCAGACCGCCAGCGGTGTCGGCGTGGCCGTGGCCTATCGGGACAAGGAGCAAGGCCTCAAGGCGGATCTCGGTGTCAGTCCCATGGGCTTTATCTACAGCACGCCGATTGGTGGTGTCAGCCTTAATCGGCCGTTCGACAGCAATTCCGATTACCGCTACGGCGTGAGTGTTTCACGGCGGGCGGTCACCGACAGCGTGACCTCCTTTGCCGGTTCTCGCGATCCGCGCACCGGCGACAAGTGGGGCGGCGTCACGGCCAACGGCGTGCGCGGCGAACTGAGCTACGACGACCAGAAATTCGGCGCCTACGGCTATGGTTCGGCGCATGTGTTGCAAGGCAACAACGTCGAGTCGAACAACCGCTTCGAACTGGGCAGCGGTATCTACTGGTACCTGCGCAATGCCCCCGACAGCATCCTCACCCTGGGCCTGAGTGGTTCGGCGCTGACCTATGCCAACAACCAGGACTTCTTCACCGTGGGCCATGGCGGCTACTTCAGCCCGCAGACCTTCTTCGCCCTGGGCGTACCGATCAGTTGGTCGCAACGTACCGAGAACTTCACCTACCGGGTCAAGGGTTCGGTGGGCGTCCAGCATATCGGCCAGGACAGCGCCGAGGTCTTCCCCGGCAACAGCAATCTGCAACCACAGGCCACCGCTGCCGGGCTGACCGGTTATGGCAGCGAGAGCAAGACCGGCGTCGGATACAGCCTCAATGCGGCGGGCGAATACAAGTTCGGTTCGCGCTTCTTCCTCGGTGGCACGCTGGGCGTGGACAACGCCAGCGATTACCGACAGCTCAGCGGCGGTGTGTACCTGCGCTACACCTTCGAGAACATGACCGGGCCTATGGCCCTGCCGGTCAGCCCTTTTGGCTCCCCCTATTCGAATTGATGCAACGAGGAAATGATTGATGGCTTCTTCCGTACTGGCTGGTTTGACCCTACTCGTGATTGGCGAAAGCCATATGAGCTTTCCCGACTCGCTGATGAACCCGCTCTACGACAACCTGACCCAGCAAGGCGCCCAGGTTCACGCCATCGGTGCCTGCGGCGCCAACCCGGCGGACTGGGTCACGCCCAAGCTGAAACTCGATTGCGGGGCGATTCGCGAACCGGGTGAAAAGATCAAGGTGATGAGTCGCGGCACCCTCGACACGCAGCCGATCAAGGACGTGATCGCCAAGGACAAACCGGACCTGGTGGTCCTGATCATGGGCGACACCATGGCCTCCTATAAGACCACGCCGTTTCCCAAGGTCTGGGCCTACCAGAGTGTCACCGCGCTGACCAAGCAGATCGCCGACAGCGGTGCCAAGTGTGTTTGGGTCGGACCTGCATGGGGCAAGGCCAACGGCAGCAACACCAACGAAAACCAGTACGGCAAGAACCAGGTCCGTACCCAACTGGTGGCGGGCACCCTGGCCAATATGGTCGCGCCGTGCACCTATATCGACTCGACGAAGTTTTCCAAGCCCGGCGAGTGGACCACCTCCGACGGCCAGCACTTCACCATCGCCGGCTACAAGTTATGGGCAGCGGCCATCGGCAAATCATTGAACGAACTGCCCGCCACGGCAGTGAAAGGAGCTGCAAAGTGAAACGGATTTTCAATGCCGTTGGCGCCCTGGCCGGCCTGGCCCTGAGTGCCAGTGCCTTCAGTGGGCCGATTGCCCTGTACCCCACCGGCCCGTCCCAGGACTCGGCCTATCTGCGTTTCGTCAACGCGGTCGACACGCCCCTGGAACTGACCCCCGAAGGGGCGAGCAGTAGCCTGAAGCTGGAGAAGGGCCAGGTGGTCAGCGGCTTTATTCCGGTATCCGGTGGTCAACCAATCAGGGGCAGCTTGAGCCGTGACGGCAAAAGCGTGGCCCTGGACGTGAAGGTCAACGCCGGCGATTTCGCCACGGTGTTCGCCCTGGCGGATGCACAGCAAGGCATTCGACAAGTAGTGATCAGCGAAGCCTTCGATATCCCCAACCAGCTCAAGGCCTCGCTGGCATTTTTCGATGCCGACCCGGCTTGCACTGACGCCCGGATCAACCTGGCCGGACGCGATGTCGACCTGTTCCAGAAGGCGCCGCCGGGTAACCCTCGGCGTCAGGAACTGAACCCGCGGGCTTCGCTGGCGGTGCAGTTGGTCTGTGCCGGAAGCCCGGTGGGTTCGGCGGTCGAACTCGGCGCATTGGAGGCGAACAAGCGCTACAGTTTGTTATTACTGCCATCGTCGTCGGGGCCGCGCCTGATTACCGCCACGGATAGCTTGTCCAACTGAATCGGAAGCGCCCGTTGCCATGGTTTTCGCCTCGCTTGAATTCCTGACGCTGTTCCTGCCAGCCTTTCTGCTGGTCTATGCGCTGGCCCGACCGGGCTGGCGTAACGTCATCCTGCTGATCGGCAGCTGGTTGTTCTACGGCTGGCTGAGCCCGCTGTTCCTGTTCCTGCACATGGTGCTGACCCTGCTGGCCTGGGTCGGCGGCCTGTTGGTGGACCGCTCGCGGGAGGATTCGCGGGGGCGGATACGTTTGTTGATCGCGCTGATCGTGATCAACACCCTGGTGCTCTGCTGGTACAAGTACGCGAATATCCTCGCCGCGACCTGGAACCAGCTGATCACCTATTACGGTGCCATGCCCATGGCCTGGCAGCGTGTGGCCTTGCCGGCGGGGTTGTCGTTTATCGTCCTCCAGGCGATTTCCTACCTGGTGGATGTGCACCGGCATGTGGTGCCGGTGGAGCGCAGCTTTATCAACTACGCCACCTACATCTCCATGTTCGGTCATTCGATTGCCGGGCCCATCATTCGTTATGACTGGGTTCGCCGGGAGCTGAACCAGCGCTATTTCAACTGGTTCAATTTCTCCCTTGGCGCACGCCGGTTCATGATCGGCCTGTGCATGAAAGTGCTGGTGGCCGACACCTTGTCACCGCTGGTGGACGTGGCTTTCCATCTGGACACCCCGTCCTTTGTCGACGCCTGGATCGGCTGCCTGGCGTACTCGTTGCAACTGTTTTTCGACTTCGCCGGCTACAGCGCCATGGCCATCGGCCTGGGACTGATGCTGGGCTTTCACTTTCCGGAAAACTTCAACCGCCCGTACCTGGCCTACAGCATCCAGGACTTCTGGCGGCGCTGGCACCTGTCGTTGTCCAGTTGGCTGCGGGACTACCTGTATATCGCCCTGGGCGGTAATCGCAAAGGCGTGTGGAAAACCTATCGCAACCTGTTCCTGACCATGGCCATCGCCGGGCTCTGGCATGGCGGCGACAGCTGGAACTACCTGCTCTGGGGCTCGGCCCATGGCGTGGCCTTGTGTGTCGACCGGGCCTGGTCGCGCTCCAGCCTGCCGGGGTTGCCGCTCTGGGCTTGTCATGTGGCTACGCTGTTATTCGTGTGCCTGGCCTGGACCTTGTTCCGTTCGCCGGACTTCGCCACGGCCCTGAGCATGTATGGTGGCCAGTTCGGCCAGCACGGTTTTGCCCTGGGCGACGCCCTGGCCGTGACCTTGCGCCCGGTGCATGGCTTGGCGGCGTTGCTCGGCCTGGTGTGCATTCTCGCGCCGCTGTTGCAGCCTTGTGTGGAAAGACGTTTCGCAGGCAACGAGTTGTTCGTGTTGGCTGCGGCCCTTTGGCCCGTGCTCGGGTTCACCCTGTCGTTCGCTCTGATCGCCAGCCGTGAAGCCGTGCCCTTTCTGTACTTTCAATTCTGATGAACCAGCCAACGCAATCCCCGTCCGTTGCACCCACGCCGCCTAGCGCGCTGGCGATGCGCGCCAGTCCCCTGGCGGGCGTGATCTTCACCTTGTTCCTGGCACTGGGGGCCTTGTCCTGCGTCTGGTTGATGATCAAGGGTTCGATCGAGTTCGTGCCCAAGGTGGTGACGCCGGACATGCTCCTGCATGGCGAGATCACCCACCGTTTCGCCAAGACACTGTCGGATGCACCACTGCCCAAGCAGGCTGCTGACCTTGAGCGCGGCGGCAGCTGGTTGATCGACGGCGACCTCGGGCCACGGGTGCGCGAGGGCTGTCCGGGTTGGTTGTTCCTGAGTGACGAGTTGCGCGTGAACCGCAACGCGGCGACCAATGCCCAGGCTAAGGCGCAGGCGGTGCTTGATTTGCGCCAGGCGTTGAGCAAACGCGGCATCGAGTTGCTGGTGGCGGTGGTGCCGGACAAGAGCCGGATCGCGGCGGCGCAGTTGTGCTCGCTCAGGCGTCCGATTGCATTCCAGCCACGGATTGCCGCCTGGTTGACCGGGCTGCAAGGCGCGGGCGTGGCGGCGGTGGATCTGACGTCAGGTTTGCAGGCGCTGGGGGAGGGCGCTTTCCTGCGTACCGATACCCACTGGAGCGAGGCCGGGGCCAAGGCGGCGGCGGGGCGGATTGCCGAGGCGGTCGGTGCCTTGAAGTTCAGCGCGACGCCGCGCAAGAGCTATGAACTGAGTACGCAAGCCAGTGCCGTGCGACCGGGTGACCTGGTGCGCCTGGCGGGGATCGACTGGTTGCCGTTGGCGTTGCAGCCGAAGGCCGAGAGCGTGGCGGCGACGCTGATCAAGGAGAAGGCTGATGCGGCGACAGGCGAGAACCTTGACGATCTGTTTGGTGATGACAATTTGCCGAACACGGCGTTGATCGGTACATCGTTCTCGCGCAACTCGAATTTTGTCGGTTTCCTGGAGGCGGCGGTGGGCGCGCCGGTGGGCAATTTCGCCAAGGATGGTGGCGAGTTTTCCGGGGCGGCGAAAGCCTACTTCGACAGCCCGGCATTCAAGCAGACGCCGCCGAAGTTGCTGATCTGGGAGATCCCGGAGCGGGATCTGCAGACGCCCTATGACGGGAGTGTGCGGTTGCCTTGAGCTGGATATGAAGGTGGCCTGTCAGACCCTGTCGCCTGCATCGCGAGCAAGCTTGCTCCTACAAGAGTTGTGTCGTTCACAAAACCACGGTACGACACAAAACTGTAGGAGCAAGCTTGCTCGCGATGAACGATAACGCGGTCCCCCGGTTAAACTTCGATTGCCCCGGCCCGCCCGCTCTCCACTACAAACTGCTTGAGCGTCGACACGCTGGCGTTCACATCCCGGGGATCGGAGATCACCCGGAAGTGGGTCAGCATCTTTTGCTCCTGCACCTCGACCGAAACATAACCACGCTGGCGACTGTCGAAAAACCGCACGTGAGGATTGAGCGGCAACACGCCGTTGAACAACTCGAATGGTGGCCCATCGGAGGTCACCGAGGTGCCGACGAACTCGGTCGCCACGACCTTCGACTGCGGATCACCTGGGCGCGCGTGCAGGTCCGTGGTCCAGAACGAATGAATATCCCCGCCCCAGAACACCGGGTTGCTCACCTTGCTGCGTTCTATGGACGCCAACACCCGATTCCGCGTCGCCCCATAACCATCCCAGCCATCGGTCCAATGTCCCAATGCCTGGCTGGCCGGATCGCGTTGCATCAGCGGTGCCACCAGCAGGTCCTGGGCAATCACGTTCCAGCGGGCTTTCGAACGGGCAAAACCCTGCTCCAGCCAAGCTTCCTGTTCCCAGCCGAGCATGGTGCGTTTCGGGTCGCTGAGGTCCGCGCAATCTGATGGCGCGACATGCCCTTGGTGGCTGCGATTGGGCGGGATACACGGCTGTTCGGAGCGGTACTGACGGCCGTCGAGGATATGGAATTGCACCAGCCGGCCGTAGTCGAGTCGTCGATAGAGGCGCATGTCCGGTCCCCTCGGCAAGCTGCTGGCGCGTAGCGGCATATGTTCGTAGAAGGCCTGGTAGGCCGCCGCTCGCTGACGCAGGAAATCACCGGTGGAAACAGCCGGATCCTGCGACCACTGGTTCGCATAGTCATTCTGCACTTCGTGATCGTCCCAGGTCGCGGCGCAGGGCGCACAGGCATGCAGGGCCTGGAGATCGGGGTCGGTTTTGTAGAGCGCGTAGCGGTTGCGATAGCCCGCCAGGTCGACGGCGTTGCCGGTGCCATGGGGGCGGATGATCTTGCCCGAATCGGCGGCGTAGGAACTGTCGTAGATATAGTCGCCGAGGAAAAACACCAGGTCCGGTTGTTCCGCCGCCAGGTGCCGGTAGGCGCTGAAATAGCCGCGCTCCCAATGCGAGCAGGAGACGAAACCCAGGCGTGCCGGGGTCATGGCCGTCAGCGCCGGGGTGGTCCGTGACTGCCCCACCGGGCTTTGCGCGCCGAGCCCTTCGAACTGATACCAGTAGGGCCGTCCGGCTTCCAGCCCGGCGACCTCGACGTGCACCGAGTGGGCGAAACGCCGGTCGGCCACCACCTCGCCCTGTTTGACGAGGCGGGTCATCGCCGCGTCGCTCGCCACCCGCCAGCGCACCGGCACCGGTTTGCTCAGGCCACCGCTGCCGTCGGCGGCGTTGAACAGCGGCGCCAGCCGGGTCCAGATAACAAAACCGTCCGGCAGTGGATCCCCCGAAGCCACCCCAAGGGTGAAGGGATAATCGACTCCCGCGCTACGGGCAAAGGGGCTGAGGATCGACAAAACCGCCGCCCCAGCCAGTCCGGTGATAATTCGGCGGCGGTCCTGGTCGACCCCCTTTTCGCTTTCGCTCGGTACAAGCTTATCGTTCATGGACACGGCTCGCGGATGATCAGGTGAGAGGTTGCCAATGGTCACGCAACAGCCCGTACAGCAGCATGTCTTCGTAGACCCCATTCTTGAGAAAGGAGCCTTTCAGACAGCCTTCGTAGCGCAGTCCGGCTTTGTCCAGGACCCGTGCGGAGGCTTTGTTGCGCCTGAAACAATGACCAGCAATGCGCTGCAGCTTGCGCTCGATAAAGCCGTGCTCGAGCATCGCGCCGACGGCTTCTCCTGCATAACCACGGTTGCGATGCTGCGCCCCGATCCAATATCCCAGCTGCGCGCTGTGATGGGCCGGTGAGAGTCTCAGGTTGATAACGCCGATCAGTTCACGATTTTCACTCAAATGAATACCCAGTCCCATCTGACGAGCGGAGCGGTATTGCTCTTCCTGATCGTCAATGAATTCCCGTGCATGTTCGACGGTGTAAGGCGAGGGAAGCGCTCCCGTGTTGCTGGCGATTTCCGGATCGTCCGCCAGCCACGCCAACGTTTGCGCCTGCTCCGCTTGTAAGGGCATCAATAGCAGGCGTCGGGTGTTCAGGTGAGGTAAGGCGACACTCATGGTGGGAGGTCCATCCAGTCAAATTTTGCAAGACTGTACCAACATTGTGTCGTGTTCATTACATGGATAAATTTACTGTGTAACAGCTTGTAAGGCCCGGTTTAGAGCCTTCAAATCGTAAATTAATGTTAACCGTTCGGTCATTTTCCGTTGCTAGCTTGGCGCCCCTAATCGAATGAGGGCATCGGAATGAGAACCTGGGACGAACCCAAAAAGCGCAAGGCACACATCGAATTGATCCCCATGATCGACGTGATGATGTTCCTGTTGGTGTTCTTCGTACTGGTGAGCCTGAACGTGATTCCGGCACTGGGCATGAAGACGCAATTGCCGAGCGCGAGCAGTTCGCAGCAGCTCAAACCACAGAACAAATTCATCCTCACCCTGGGGCTCGCCGGCCAGTTGCAACTCGACGGCAAGGACATTGCCGTGGACGCGCTGGTGTCGGCACTCAAGGCGGCGCAGAAGCCGGATACCAAGTCGACGATCATCGTCAACAGCGACAAGGGCGTGGAAGTCGCGCGCCTGGTGGAAGTCATGGACACCTTGCGTCTGGGTGGCTTCACGTCCGTCTCCATCGCCACGCGTAAGTCCTGACCATGTACGTCCTGTTTCGAGTCCGTCAGTGGCTGGGCAGTGTCCCGGCCATCGTGGCGCTGGTGTTGATTGCCATGGGCATCCAGTCCCAGCCGCTGAAGGTCCAGCCGGTGTACGACGAGTCGGCGGTCGAGCTGGCGTTGGTCGAGCCTGAGCCCGAACCCGAGCCGGTGGTTGAGCAAGAACCTCCACCGCCGGTGATCGAGGACGAGGAGGCCGAGCCCACGCCACCGCCGCCACCGCCCAAGCCGATGCCAAAGCCCGAACCAAAACCTGAGCCCAAGCCCAAGCCGAAACCTGTGCCCAAGCCACAGCCGGTGACGGCCAAACCGGCGGAGAAGCCGGTCGAGGCCAAGCCCGCTGCCGAGCCCGTGGTCGCCCGTGCACCGGCACCGGCCGCGCCACCGCCGCCGCCGAAAGTCGACGGCCAGGCGCTGGAGGGCGGCTACCTCAAGGGCCTACGCAACGAGTTGGATACCTACAAGCAGTACCCCACCGGACGTCAGGCCTCCCTCGAACGCCCCAGCGGCGAGGTGGTGGTCTGGTTGCTGGTGGACCGGCAGGGCCGTGTCCTCGACTCCGGGATCCAGACCCCGGCGCCGAGCATGCTGCTCAACCGTGCGGCAACCAACAGCCTGCATCGCATCAAGCAGGTCAAGCCTTTCCCTGAACAAGCCTTTGGCGGACGTAACGAGCAGCGCTTCACCGCCACCTTCAACTACAGCGTGCAATAAAAGCACCGACGATCAGGAATACAGTGATGAGCTTCTCAAAGATTCACCTGGCATTGATTGCCGCGAGCATGAGCCAAGGTGTCGCGTTGGCGGACAGTAACGACAGTGACGTCGGTACCATCGGTGTCCAGGGAAAGGCGACGGTGGGTGGCGGTTACATGGTCCAGGAGGAGAGCGTCAAGGGGCGCTCCACGGTGACCAAGGAAGCGCTGGATAAACAGACCGCGACCGGCAACGCCATCGACAAACTCAAGTACACCCCGGGCCTGAACATCTCCAGTGAAGACGCCACCGGCCTGGGCAGCTTCCGCTTCACCATGCGCGGGCTCAACTCCGACCAGGTGGGCATGTCCATCGACGGCATGCCGATCAACGACTCCGGCAACTATGCCTTGTACGCCAACCTGCTGGGCGATCCGGAGAACATCGACCAGATCTTCGTCACCCAGGGTTCGTCCGAGGCCGACGGCCCGCACATCGGTTCCAGCGGCGGCAACATCGGCGTGGTGACCATTCGCCCGACCAAGGAAACCGGGGCCTTCGTCAAGCAAGTGGTCGGCAGCCATGCCACCACCAAGACCTTCGCCCGGCTCAATACCGGTGAGGTCAACGGCCTGAGCAACTGGCTGTCGTTCTCCCACACCGAAGGCCAGAAATGGCGCGGCAACGGCGCCGAGCGTGCCGACAAGGTCGAGTGGAACAGCTTCTTCGACATGGGCAGCGGCAACACCGCGAACCTGATCCTCAAGTATCACGAGCAGGAAAACGCCAGCTACAGCCAGCTGACCAAGGCCCAGTTCCAGAAATACGGGCGTACCTACGACCCCTATCCGTCGACTCCGGCCCTGGGCAGCAACGGCAAGATCAGCAGCTACGAGGGCCTGGCGCTCAACCCGTTCCAGACCTTTACCGGCGTACTCAACACCCAGTTCAAACTGGCCGACAACCTGTCGCTGTCGGTGATCCCGTATTACTACTGGGGTAACGGCAGTGGCGTCGGCAGCTCGGCCTATGCACTGAACAGCGGCTCCAACGTCGGCGGGGTCTTCGACCTGAGCAACCTGCCGAGCGCCGCCCAGTACAACGCCGACGGCCAGCCGAACACCGGCGTCTACTACCGGCCTTCACGGACCCAGACCTGGCGTCCGGGTATCACCACCAAGCTGAACTGGGATCTGGGCGACCACGCCCTGCAATTCGGCTACTGGTATGAGCGCGCGCGCCAGAGCCAGACCCAGCCGTTCATTCGTCTCAAGCAGAGCGGCAAGCCGGAAAGCATCTGGCCGGATTCCGATTATGTGGTCGATGCCAATGGCAAAGAGGTCCAGGGTCGTGACCGCTTCACCGTGACCCCGGCACAGAAAGTCTGGGCCCAGGACACCTGGTACTTCGCCCCGGACTGGACCCTGGTGGCCGGCCTCGCCTATATGAACGTCGAGCGTGACGGTACCAACCACGGCAGCATCACCGAGAAAGCGGAAAAACGTCACCAGACCTACAACAAGCTGCTGCCCAACGCCGGCCTGAAATACCAGCTCGACGAGCATGACCAGTTGTTCTATAGCCTGTCACGCAACATGCGTGTGCCGCAGAACTACGTGTTGTATGACCAGGGGGCGGGTTCCATCGACTCCAAGCCGGAAACCAGCTGGAACCATGAGCTGGGCTGGCGCTACACCGAACAGGACATGACCATCGCGGCCACCCTGTTCTACATGCAGTTCGAGAACCGACAGGTGTCGTCCAAGGACATCAACGGCGACTTCGCCGACATCAACGCCGGCAGTGTCGACAACAAGGGTCTGGAGCTGGAGTGGAGCGGGCTGCTGCCGCACAACTTCAACTTCTATACCTCGTACACCTACACCCGCGCCGAGCAGAAGGACAACCTGACCGTCTACAACGCCGGCAAGGCCATCCTGCTGCCGACTGCCGGCAAGCAGTTCGCCAACGTGCCGAAGAACATGCTGGCGGCCAATATCGGTTATGACGACGGCCTGTTCTACGGCACCTTCGGTGGCAAGTACACCAGCAAGCTGTATGGCGACCTGACCAACGACGAAGCCATCTCCGGACGCACCGTGTTCAACCTTGGCGCCGGTATCTACCTGCCGGTGGACAAGAAGGTGGTCAAGAGCGCGACCCTGCGCCTGAACGTCGACAACCTGTTCGACAAGAAGTACCTGGACGGCGTGTACACCACCAAGACCAACTCGGCGACCTACAGCGGTTTCCGCGATGGCGACCCGGCCTACATCGTGGGCCTGGATCGTACGGTGACCATGTCGCTGGAAGCGAATTTCTGATGTTTGTCCCACGCGTATTACCGACAGAGGTCACCCGATCATGGACATGAACCTGCTTCACGAAATCACCTTCTATGTGATGTATGCGGCCCTGGCGATTGCGATCTTTATCGCCATCGAGCGCGCCATCTACTTCGCTTATGTCCGGCGCTCGGCCCGGGCGCTGATGGAGGCACTGGGCTCTCATGTGCACAGCGCGAAGGACCTGCCGCAGGCGTTGACCCGGCGTGACAGCCTGCCGCTGGACATGGCCTCGGCGGTGCTGGCACAGAAGGCCACCCATGGTCCGCGCAAGGACCTGGACGATGTGATCGACACCCAGTACCTGGCCAGTCGCGCGCCGTTGGCCCGCAGCCTGTGGATCATCGAGACCATCACCACCGCCGCGCCACTGTTGGGTTTGCTGGGGACCATCCTCGGCATCATCGACACCTTCAAAGCCTTGGCCAGTGCCGGTGTCTCCGACCCGGGCCAGATCTCCGGTGGTATCGGGACGGCCTTGTTCGCCACCGGCCTGGGGATTGCCATCGCGTTGTTCTGCGTGGTGTTCCACAACTTCTTCCAGGACAGCCTGGAGCGCATCAACGACCAGCTCAAGATGTTGCTGATCCGCGCGTCGACCGGTGCTCGTGTGCAGGCTGAAGTAACACATCGGGCGGCGAGCCCGGCGCAGTTGCAGACGGCCTGAGTCACCACTGTCCCTTGTAGGAGCCGGCTTGCTGGCGATAGCGACCGATCAGGCGATGCAAGGCTTACTGGCCTCATCGCCGGCAAGCCAGCTCCTACACTGGTCTTGGGGCAAGCCCGTTGATCAAGTTTCGCTCCAGGACCAGGCTGTTTTATTTTCCCAGGCGAGACCCTTATGTCCCCCTTCCTTAAGTTTCAACCGACACTGTTGCGCGTCGGCATGGCGAGCCTTGTCGGCCTGCTGCTCAGTCCGCTGGCCCAGGCGGACTTTTCCATTCCCGGTTTCGAGCTGGTGCATACCGTCCCGCTCGCCACCGATCTTGGCACCCCCGATTTGCGTCAACCCGGTCCGGTCTGGATCGAGCTCTTCGATGGCGCCAAAAGCCGCATTGATATCTGCCAGTTCTATGCCGCGGACCATCCCGGTTCGGTGATGGACAAGGTCATTGAAAGTCTTGAGGCCGCCGGCAAGCGTGGTGTCAAGATTCGTTTCCTGCTGGAAGAGAAGGGTGTGAAGCTCTCCGAGGAGGCCACCCTCGAACGGCTGCGCAAGATCCCCAACCTGACCTTCCGCGTCCTGCCCTACGCACGTCTGAGTGGCGGCATCATCCACGCCAAGTACCTGGTGGTGGACGGTCGGCAGGCGTTTATCGGCAGCCAGAATTTCGACTGGCGCTCGCTTGAGCATATCCATGAAACCGGCTTGCTTGTCAGCGAGGCAACGATGGTCGGCCAGGTCCAGGCGATTTTCGACCAGGACTGGAAGGCCCAGGCCGCGTTGGCGGCGAACAAGCCGGTGCCATTGCCCAAGGCCGGGAAAGAACCGGCGCGCACCGGCAACTATCTGGTGGCCAGCCCGCAACGCTACAACCCGCCGGGCGTCGGCGATTCGCAGCTGGAATTACCGCGTTTGCTGGCCGAGGCCAAGCATGAAGTGCGAGTGCAATTGCTCGACTATGCACCGCTGTCCTACGGCCCGGACAAAACCCGCCCGTACTACGCCGTGATCGATAACGCGGTGCGTGCGGCGGCGGCGCGCGGGGTGTCGATCAAGTTGATGGTCTCCGACTGGAACACCGGCAAGCCGGAGATTGCCTACCTCAAGAGCCTGGCGGTCCTGCCCAATGTGCAGGTCAAGATCGTCACCTTGCCGCAGGACCCGCAGGGCTTTATCCCCTATGCGCGAGTTATCCACAGCAAGACCATGGAGATCGACGGGCAGGTGGCCTGGGTCGGGACCAGCAACTGGCTCGGCGGCTACCTCGACAACTCGCGCAACCTGGAAGTGGTGATGCACAACAGCGCCATGGCCGAGCGGATCGAGGCCTTGCATGAGCAATTGTGGGACGGGCCCTATGCCTGGCCGCTGGATATTGCCCGGGATTATCCGGCGCCGCATCCGGGCAAGCCTTGACCGGCACGATGTTGAAACCAGCACTGATTATCAGGGACGCGTGCCCTGATGATGCCCAGGCTATCGAGGGCCTGTATCACCAGTTGGTCACCAACGGCGCGATACAGGTCTTGCCTGAACGCCTTGCACAGATCGCCCAGGATCCGCATAGCGAATTGTTTGTCGGCGAGCTGGAAGGGCGCGTTTGCGCCACGGCGCTGCTGTTGTTGTGCAGTGATGCGATGTTCGGTTTCCAGCCGTTTGCCGTGGTGGAGAATGTGCTGGTCGATGTTGCTGTTCGCGGGGGCGGTATCGGCGACGCCTTGTTCCGCGCTATCGAGGCCTTCTGTCTGCGAACGGATTGTTCGAAGATCATGTTGCTCAGTTCCGGCGAGCGCGAGGCCGCTCATCGTTTCTTTGAACGGGCAGGGTTTGTCGGGAGTACGAAGCGAGGGGTCGTAGAGTATCGCCGTGCCTTTCGAGCACCAGGAGATTTATCTTTATGATCGTGCGAAGAGGGTACTCACCTACCTTGACGGTACACATCGTGGGTATCGCCTACGCCTGTGTGCGAATGCTGATCGGCGCCTTCTCCGTCGCCTATTTGATTCGCGCCGGTTTGAGCCTACCGCAGATCGGTCTGTTGAAGTCATTTCAGGCGGCGGTCATCGTCTTTATCGATATTCCACTTTCTTATTTTTCCGATCACTACAGTCGAAAGTTTTCCATTGCGTTGAGTGTGCTTTTCTCAGCGATTTGGCTGGCGTTGACCGGGATCAGCGAGGGCTTCTATGGCTTTCTCCTGGCGGAATTTTTTAATGCGCTGTCGCTCGGGATGATGTCAGGCACCTTCAGTGCCTATTTGTATGATGTGTCGAAAAGCGAGGGGGCCGATCACCAGGCCGTGACGATATTTGCCCGCTATCAGAAAAATCAGTTCTTCTTCATGGGGATCGCCTCTTTGCTGGGAGCCGGCGTGTTTACGCTGGAGCCAAGGCTAGCCTGGTTCATGGCGGCGCTGCTGATGTCGGTGGTCTTGCTCATTACCTGGTTCCTGCCCTCGGACAACTTTTTTAAAGCGCCCAAAGATCGCGCAATGATGGGGCGCTTGAAAGCCGATATGGCCAGTATGAGGGAGGTGTTCAGGCAGAACGGGCAGGTGGGGCAGGCAGTGATTCTCCTGGCGCTAGGCTACGGTCTGGTGCTGCAGTCGCTGATTCAGTATTGGCAGGTGTTGGCCGATATCGAACACGGCAATCTGCCGTTGGGCGTGCTACTGGGGGCGGTGTTCTTTGTCGTTCTGATGGCGCAGTCCTTGTCAGGAAAAGTCATTGAATCCCTCCACGGCACATCCTGGTTGAAAGTGATTTCCTACCTTGGGCTTGTAGCGACCGTGCTGGTCATGGCGTTGAGTTTTGTCATTCCGAGCCTGGTGGTGCTGTACCTGGTGCTGGCATTCTTTTCATGCAGTTTGCTGTCGTCGCTCAGTGGCGCTTTTATTGTGAAAATGGCACCCCCTCACCTGCGCTCAACCTTTCTTTCGGGGTTTGCCACGGTGGGCAAGATCATCATGTTTGTCACGATGCCGATCATTGCCGGCTTGATCGGAAGCTCGGGCGTCTGGTTTTTTCTGATCGCCTTCGTACTCCTGGTTTTGACGTCGGGCTTTCTATTTGGCACTGCCGCAGAAGTGCAGAAAGAAAGTTCTCTATAACTCGGTGCCACAAAAAGGGGACCTTGCGGTCCCCTGAGTGTTCAAGTCGTCTATCAAGCCAGCGTCTCAGCTGACGGTACGCATCCGGCCCTTGGCCAGCCGCAGCCGGTACAAGCCATAGATGAACAACACCCAAAACGGCATCACATACACCGAGACACTGATCCCCGGAATCATCAGCATCACTACCAGGATCAGCGCGACAAAAGCCAGGCACAGGTAGTTGCTGAACGGTGTCCAGAACGCCTTGAAGCCCGGGACCACGCCTTGCTGTTCCATGGCCTTGCGGAATTTCAGGTGGGTCAGGCTGATCACGATCCAGTTGATGATCAACGAAGCCACCACCAGCGCCATCAACAACTCCAGCGCTTCATGGGGGGCCACGTAGTTGACCACCACGCAGAGCAAGGTCACCAGCGCCGAAACCCCAATCGCCCGTACTGGCACGCCTTGCTTGTTCAGTTTCATCAGGGATTTCGGTGCATCGCCTTGCTCGGCCAGGCCGAACAGCATGCGGCTGTTGCAGTACACGCCGCTGTTGTAGACCGACAGGGCGGCGGTCAGCACCACCACGTTGAGGATCTGCGCCGCCGTGTCGCTGCCGATCAGGGCGAAGATCTGCACGAACGGGCTGCCGCTGTAGGCGTCGCCGGAAGCCCCGAGGGTGGTCAGCAACTGGTCCCACGGGTACAGCGACAACAGCACGGTAAGGGCGCCGACGTAGAAGATCAGGATCCGCAACACCACCTGGTTGATCGCCTTGGGAATCACCTTGCGCGGCTCGCTGGCCTCGGCGGCGGTGATGCCCACCAGCTCCAGGCCACCGAAGGAAAACATGATGAAGCACAGCGCCATCAGCAGGCCGCTGAAACCGTTGGGGAAGAACCCGCCGTGGCTCCACAGGTTGCTGACCGAGGCTTGCGGGCCGCCGGTGCCACTGATCAGCAGGTAGCAACCGAGAGCGATCATGCCGATGATCGCTACGACCTTGATGATCGCGAACCAGAATTCGGTTTCGCCGAACACCTTGACGTTGGTCAGGTTGATCAGGTTGACCAGCACGAAGAACACCGCCGCGCTGACCCAGGACGGTACATCGGGCCACCAGAACTGCACGTACTTGCCGACGGCCGTGAGTTCGGCCATGCCCACCAGTACGTAGAGCACCCAGTAGTTCCAGCCGCAGAGAAAGCCGGCGTAGCCGCCCCAGTATTTATGGGCGAAGTGGCTGAACGAGCCGGCCACCGGTTCCTCGACGATCATCTCGCCGAGCTGGCGCATGATCAGGAACGCGACGAAACCGCAGATCGCATAACCGAGAATCATTGCCGGGCCCGCGGACTTGAGTACGCCGGCAGAACCCAGGAACAGCCCGGTGCCGATGGCCCCGCCCAGGGAAATCAGCTGGATATGGCGGTTTTTCAGGCCGCGCTTGAGCAAACCCGGTGTCAGGTTTTCACCCGTCATTGCTTCACCTTCTCTAGTTTTTCTTCTCGGTGTCGACCTGAGCGGGCCAGGCGTGCAACCGGTACTGATGCTCGACATAAGCGGCGTGGATATTAAATCCCGAAGGTGCGGGGCTCAAGTATTACGCGGGTTCGAGGGGTAAATAGAGAAGAAACTGTAGGAGCGTGGCAAGCCTCGAGGGTGCCGGGTTCACACTCGAGGTCGATGAGAAGGGCGCCAGGTCAGGCGCCTTGCTCCGCCCGGTGGGCAAGCCAGCGCAACAGATCGTCCATGGCCACCTGCTGATGGCGTTCGACCCATTGCGAGCCTTGCGGGCTGTAGTGCTCGGTGTAGTGACTGAGGATCAGGTGGCGCCGATCGTCCGACAGCCGCAGGCTGACTTCATGGCAGTGCAGGTCAGTATCGGCGCGCTTGCTCACCCGTTGCTCAAGGATCAATGCCCGCTGTTCAGAAACCATCCTGGGCGGCTCCCTGGCAGCGGTCCTTCTCAGGCTGGGTGCTGCCCTGTTTGCCTTCCTGCACGAAAGCCGCGCGATGTTCGGCGACGACATTACGCAGGGCGCTGTAGTAGTCCGGCAGCTTTTTCAGGCTGTCGGTGAGCGGCAGCAGTTCGGCACGCTGGTCGATCACACCGCCGACCAGGTTGACCGTCTCCAGGGTCTTGACGGTGTCGCTGTGGGTGCCGAAGGGGTTGAAGGCAAGCCCCAGAACACGCCCGGCGGCGTCGCGGGCGTTGCCGGTGCCCAGCAGCGGCAGCTCGACGATGGGCCCGTTGCCGATGCCCCATACGCCAAAAGTCTGGCCGAAGTCGGCGGTGTGGCGGGGGATGCCCATCGGGTCCGAGACATCGATCAGACCCGCCACGCCGAGGGTGGTGTTGACCGTGAAACGCCCCAGGGTCGTGGCCGAACGTTTCAGGTTGCCTTGCAGCAAGTCGTTGACGAAGACCTTGGGCTCGCCAAAGTTGGTGGTGAAGTTATGCACACCCCGCTGGAAGAAATTCGGCAGGTGGAGATACCCACGGGCCACGGGGGCCAGGGCATAGTCATCGACGACCTGGTTGAAGGCGAAAATTCCCCGATTGACCCGCTGGGCCGGGTCGAACACTGGATGGTCGACTTGCGCGCAACTGGCGCTCGCCACCGGGGCCGAGCTGCTGCAGCCGGCCAGGTACGAAACGGTCAGCAACAGCGCGGCGTGACGGAGCAGGGCGGGCGAACACTTGAGCGGGGGCATGGGCAAACGGTCTCTGCGAAATACGGGAGGCTGATGCTGGCAGCCGCGCCTTGCGCAAAGATGTCTGCTTTATTGCTGCGCTGACAGTTTGTTACCGCATTGAAATATATGACGGAGCGCGGCGAATGGTTTTAGATGGAGCTCTTTCCCACTTCGAGTGATGGCCGCCGGTGAGCAGTCTGTTGATCGTGGACGACGACCTCGAGGTCCTTGCCCTGCTGAAGAAATTTTTTGTGTTGCACGGCTACACGGTGGAAGTCGCCGCTGATGGTGCTGCGCTGTGGGCCGCGCTGGAGCGCCAGGCCCCGGACCTGATCATCCTCGACCTGATGCTGCCGGGAGAGAACGGCCTGATGCTGTGCCAGCGCCTGCGTCGGCAATACGCCACTCCGGTGATCATGCTGACCGCCATGGGCGAGTTGAGCGACCGGGTGGTGGGCCTGGAAATGGGCGCCGATGATTACCTGAGCAAACCCTTCGATGCCCGCGAGTTGCTGGCGCGGGTCCGGGCGGTCTTGCGCCGGGCGGGGGAAAGCCGACCGTTGACCGGTGAAGTGCCGCGCCCGCTGATCCGCTTCGCCGACTGGCAACTGGACCTGACCCGGCGTGAACTGCGTTCGCCGGATCAGGTGATGATCCCGCTGTCGGCGGGGGAATTCGATCTGCTGCTGGTATTTGTCGAGCATTCCCAGCGCATTCTCACCCGCGAGCAACTGCTGGACCTGGCGCGCGGGCACAGCCATGACGCGTTCGACCGCAGCATCGATGTCCAGGTCAGCCGCCTGCGGCGCAAGTTGGAGTTCGATACCAAGCGCCCGGCGATGATTCGCACAGTGCGCAATGGCGGCTATCTGTTCACCCCTGATGTGACACGCCAGTGAGCCGCTTCGGAGCCGGGCGTTATCGCCCCAAGGACACGGTGGCACGCTGGATCGCCCTGACCATCCTGATGGCCATGCTCACGGCGCTGGGGTTCAACGCGCTGTTCGTCAAGCTGGCCGGAGTCTGGGCCTATCCCTCCCTGATCGAGACCGGCCTGCTGGAGAAGATCGCCTCCATCAGTCGGGTGATCGAAGCTTCCGACCCCGGGCAGCGTGCGCGTCTGGCGGCGGTGGTCAGCGATCCGAATATGCAGGTGAACTGGTACCTCGACCGTCAGGATATCGCCCAGCCAAAAATCGTCGAAGAAGTCCGGGGTCGGGGATCGGAGGCCATACGCCGGGCTCTCAATGCGCCGAACCGCCGGATCGAGGCCTATCGGCCCTCCGACTGGCCAGGCCCAGGTGGGCGCTATGCCTTGCTGATCCAGTTGGACGATGACTCCTGGCTGATGTTTTCCGCCGCCTCACGCAGTTGGGGGCTGGAGGAGGGGCCGCGTGGGCTGATCGTGATCGTACTGGTGCTGATTTCCACCGCTGTCGTCACGCTGATCGCCACCCGCCGCCTGGCCAGGCCCCTGCAACAATTTGCCCAGGGCGCACGGCGTTTTGGCGTTGACTTCCGGGCACCGCCGGTGGAGCCGGTCGGGCCCCATGAAATCCGTCAGGCGATCCTCGCTTTCAACGCCATGCAGGCCCAGTTGCAGCATTTCATCAAGGACCGCACGCAGATGCTCGCGGCCATTTCCCATGATCTGCGCACGCCTTTGACCCGCATGCGCCTGCGCGGTGAGTTCATCGAGGATGAGGAACAACAGCAGCGCTTGTTTCGCGACGTCGATGAAATGCAGGCGATGATCAACTCGGCACTGGAGTTCTTCCGTGACGATGCGCGCCTGGAAGAGGCAACGTCCTTCGACCTGGCGGAGTTGCTGCAAACCCTGGTGGACGATTATCGCGACCAGGGGATTGAGGTCGACTTCGTGGGACCGTCCAGATGGGTATATTTCGGGCGGCCGCTGGGGTTGAAGCGGGTCATCGGCAATTTGCTGGATAACGCCATCAAATACGGTCGTGAGCCATCGATCGAGTTGGAACCGGACGGAGAACGGCTGCTGATCCGCGTGCAGGATCGTGGGCCGGGCATCGCCGCGGATTACCTTGAGCAGGTGTTCGAACCGTTCTTCCGGCTGGAGAGTTCGCGTAACAAGAGCACCGGTGGTGTCGGACTGGGGTTGTCGGCGGCGCGGGCGATTGTGCTGGAACAGGGGGGGGCGCTGATCCTGAGCAATCGGGCTGATGGCGGGTTGATCGCCCTGGTGGCATTGCCGGTGCAAGGGGCCTTGTAGGTGGTGCCCGGAGGATGTGTTTGTTATCACGTCCTTTCACAAATAAAATCTTGGCAACTTCATACAACGGTAAAGAGAACACTGTAACTCCAGGGGCGATCAGTTTTTTTGATGCCAGCCCCCGGATATTTGTTGTTTGACAGTCTTTTAACTAACACTGAAACTTTCTCCATTAAGGGTGATTTTCGCCCTGCCCATTGTTTTGCCCTGCCTTGATATAAAACCAAACAAAAAGCCCTCCATTGTGCAGTAGCCAAAACCATGAATATGCGCTTGAAGTTCAGTCAAAAGATCCTGCTCGCCGTTTCTACCGTGGTTGTTGTGGTCTTTGCGGTGTTCGCACTGTATGGCGATTATCAACAGCGCAATGAAATCAGTGGGAATATCGAGAACAACTTGCACACTACCGGGCAGGTCCTGGCCCAGAATATTCAAACCTGGTTGAGCGATCGTTTGCTGCTGGTGGACGCCATGGCCCAGGTCATCGCGCTCGACCCCGCGAAGGAAAAGGTCCGTACTCTGCTTCAGCAGCCTGCGCTCACTTCGACCTTTGTCGCCAGCTACAGGGCGACGCGTGACGGCGCCTTCGACATTTTCCCGGAACGGGTCATGCCCGACGGCTACGATCCCCGCCAGCGGCCCTGGTATTCGGATGCGGTGAAAAACGGTCCGATCCTGACCGAACCCTATATCGGCGTGGGCAGCGACTATCTGGTCATGAGCGAGGCGGCGCCGATCAAGTCTGGCGACCAGGTTCTGGGTGTGCTTGGGGTCAATATCAGCCTGGACAAGATGGCCCGGATGATCAATGCCCAGGATTTCGGCGGCATCGGTTATGCCTTTCTGGTCAGTGCCGACGGCAATATCCTCGTGCACCCCGACAAGACCCTGGTCACCAAGAACCTGCGTGATATCTACGGTATGGAGCCGGCGCGGATCGGCGCCGATCTGACCGAGGTGCATCAGGCGGGCAGCACGCAGTTGCTGACGTTCATGCCTGTGCAGGGCCTGCCTTCGGTGAAATGGTCGGTGGGCCTGGCCGTCGACAAGGATAAAGCCTACGCGGCATTGGCCAAGTTTCGTCTTTCTGTGGTGATCGCCACCGTCGTGCTGCTGGCCATCACTTTTGTCCTGCTCAGCCTGTTGATCCGATTGTTGATGAAACCCTTGCACCATATGACCCGTGCACTGGAGGACATTGCCCAGGGTGATGGCGACCTGACGCAGCGTTTGCCGATCCAGTCGCGTGACGAGTTCGGCAACCTGGCCGGGGCCTTCAACCGTTTTGTCGAGCGTATCCACGGTTCGATCCGCGAAGTGGCCTCGACCACCGCCCGCTTGAGCCAGGTGGCCAGCCGGGTGGTCAACGCCTCCAACGCCTCGATGAGCAACTCGGACAACCAGTCCCATCGCACCAGCAGTGTCGCGGCGGCCATCAATCAACTGGGTGCCGCGGCCCAGGAGATCGCCGTGAATGCCGCGGATGCCTCACAAGGCGCCTCCGATGCGCGGGACACGGCGGATGAGGCACGGCGGGTGGTCGAGCGCTCGATCCAGGCGATGAATGAACTGTCGGCCAAGATCCTTTCCTCCAGCGCGCGGATCGAGCAGCTCAATAGCCACACTTCGAGCATCGGCCAGATACTCAAGGTGATCCAGGCGATTTCCGAGCAGACCAATCTGTTGGCACTCAATGCCGCCATTGAAGCAGCCCGTGCCGGCGAGTCGGGGCGCGGTTTCTCGGTGGTCGCCGATGAGGTGCGTAACCTCGCCGGACGAACCCAGGCCTCGGCCCAGCAGATCCACGGGATGATCGAGGAACTGCAAGTCGGTTCCCGGCAGGCGGTGCGGACCATGGCCGAGAGTCAGCAATACAGCGCGGAGAGCGTGGCCATTGCCAATCAGGCCGGCGAGCATCTGGGGCAGGTCACCCGGCGTATCGGCGAGATCGACGGGATGAACCAGTCGGTGGCCGCCGCCACCGAAGAGCAGACCGCCGTGGTCGAGGCGATCAATATGGACATCACCCAGATCGACACCTTGAACAAGGATGCGGTGGAGAACCTCAATGCCACGCTGCTGGCCTGTTCCGACCTGGAGGAGCAGACGGCTCGGTTGGAGCAACTGGTCAGCGGCTTCCGTATTTGAGGTGCGCTTTGCCTGAGAGCCCCTTCGCCCTGAGTTGCTATTCGCCCGGAAGTCTCGTATAAGTCGGCACAAACATGCAGACTCAGGCGAAAACATGCATAGCGTTCACCAAGCTTCGGAATTGCCGTATTTGCGGCGGCAAAAGATCCTGTTGTTGCTCGAAAGGGATGGCAAGGTCATGGCCTCGGAGTTGGGCCAGCATTTCGCGGTGTCGGAAGACACCATTCGCCGCGACCTTGCCGAGCTCTCCCAGGCCGGGCTGTTGCAGCGGGTCCATGGCGGTGCGTTGCCGCGTCCCAAGGACACCGGCAAGGACTACTTCACCCGGGTCGCCGAACCCAATGAAGTGAAAACCCAGTTGGCGAAAATGGCCGCCCGTCGGGTCGAATCGGGGCAGATCGTGCTGTTCGACTCCGGCAGCACCACCTTGCAGATTGCCCAGTCGCTGCCGTCCGGGCTGTCGATCACCGCCGTCACCTGTTCGCCGATGATCGCCATGACCCTGGCTGAACATCCGGGCATTACCGTGATCCTCGCGGGCGGCAAGCTCAACCCGGCGACCATGGCCTCTGGCGGGCATGAGGCGGTGCGGTTGATCCAGGGTATCAAGGCCGACCTGCTGTTTACCGGCGTTTGCGCGATTCACCCGGAGATGGGGATTACCTCCCTGCATTACGACGAAGTCGCCGTGAAACAGGCCATGCTCGACAGCGCCTCGCATGTGGTGGCGGTGACCACGGCCGACAAGCTCGGGGCCGTGGAACCGTTTGTGGTGGCGCCTTGTACGCGCTTGCAGACGATGCTGACCGAGCACTTTGTGCCGTCGGGGGATATTCAGGCTTACCGGCGCCTGGGGATCGAGGTCGTGCAGTTGGAGGTTTGAGAGAAAGACGTTGCCGGACACAGCTCACCGTCTGTCGCCTGAGTCAGGATTTCCGGGCTCTGCAGAACCGCCCGCGTAGGTCGTTGAGGCCTCTAGCTGAGCCCTCTTGGGAGCGACATCTTGTAATCAGAGGTAACAAAACATTGCAATGGTCGGTCGGCTCGCCGCATCATTGCAGGCCTACTCCACAAAGAGGCCCCCTGAGGAAATGGATTCTCAGATAATAGGCATCGATTTCGCCGATTGGCGGATGCCTGAAGTGAACGCGGACTGGATCGCTGCGTTGGAAGCGGGCAAGGTGCTTTATTTCCCCCGGTTGTCGTTTGAACTGCGGGAAGAAGAGAAGCCCTTGCTCCGTCCGGATATTCGCTCACCCAAGGCTCGTAATATCAGCCTGGATGCGAATAATCACCTCAAGGGCGCCGAAGGCGATGCTGCCGTGCAACAGGCGCTGACCGAGATGATCGGACGCTTCCGTGAGCAGGCGCAGACGCTGGTGTACTCGCTGCTGCCCCGCTACCAGGGTGCTTTGCGCCTGGCACCTACCAGCTACCGTCCGATGCAGGTCGAGACCCGTGCCCAGTCCTGGCGTGCGGATGATCGTCGCCTGCATGTCGACGCCTTTCCTTCGCGTCCCAACTATGGCGAGCGGATTCTGCGGGTGTTCAGCAACATCAATCCCGAGGGTGTGCCGCGGGTGTGGCGTGTCGGCGAGCCTTTCGAAACGGTCGCCCGCAAGTTCCTGCCACGGGCCAAACCCTATGCGGCCTGGCAGGCCAGCCTGTTGAAGGCGTTGCACATCACCAAGTCATACCGCAGCGAATATGACCACCTGATGTTGCAGTTGCATGACGGCATGAAGGGCGATCAGACCTATCAGGAAACCGCTGAGCAGGTGACGATGCCCTTTGCCGCCGGCTCGGTCTGGGTGTGTTTCTCGGACCAGGTGCCCCATGCGGTCATGTCCGGTCAGTACATGCTTGAGCAGACCCTGCACATACCTGCCGACAAGCAGTACGACCCTCAGTCCAATCCTTTGGCGATCCTGACACGGATGATGGGGCGGCCTTTGGTTTGAGGCTTCGCACTGGCTGACTTGTGCGCGGCCGACTGGGTACTCGGCTGTGCACCCCCCTCGCGAATATTGGCGTCTACCCGGCATGCCGCAGGGTAGAGCGTGCGCGTTGCTTTTTGCCTGAGTTAGAAAAATGACGGAAATATGAACATTTGCTCAATGTTTTTTGAACCAAATGATCATTTTCCTGTTCATAGACCACCGGATTCTTCACGTTTACACCCTAATGGAGTAGTGCTTATGTTCAATCGTCTGACTCACCTGTTCATCAAATCCTCGGCCCTGGCAGTGATCGCCACCCCGATGATCGCGATGGCGGCCCCCTCCACCGACCCTATTTCCCAACTCGGCGTCCTGGGCAGCTACAGCCACTTCAAGCTGGAGGGCGGCAGTCAGTCCGAGAAAAGTCATATGCCCACTGGTGGCCTGTTCTATAACTTCGGCAACAAGATGACTGCCGAATCCGGCCTGATCTACCAGGCCGGTGTTGAAGTGAAGTACGGCAAGAATGATGACAACAAACTCAAGGAAGGCCAGGGCGACCTCGACCTTGGCTGGCGTGCGGCGCTGGACTCGCACAACTTCTTTGATGTGATCGTGGGTGGCGGTTACAGCTGGACCCGCTACGAGCCCGACTCCGCCGACTACGACATCAAGCTCACCGGCCGTTCGCCGTTTGCCAAGGCCGCGCTGGGCTACAACCATCAGTTCGATGCCGCGACGATGCGCATCGAAGCGGGCGTGCGCCGCAGTATTGGCAGCGAGGGGCAGATCAGGGTCGCTGGCGAAGGCTCCGATACGGTGGACCTGAAGGACCATACCAACCCTTATGCCGAAGTGAACTTCCTGTTCAACCAGCAAAGTTCGTTGCCGATTGTCGCGGGCGTTTATTACACCCACACCGAGTTCAAACTGGATGGTGATTCCGACTTGGCGGACAACACCAAACTCAAGATTGACGAGTACGGTGCCAAGGTCGGTATCGCGTTCTGATGCATGAAGCGCGGGAGCCATGGCTCCCGCGCTTTTTATCCCGGCGGTTGCCGCACTTTTACCCGCAATGCCCCATTCCTTCCTGTCCCCTCTAGACGCCGGGCTAGCGAAATAGTAGTTTTCCTCCCCAAAGCCCTCTGCTACTGGCCCTCTCCACGCGCCAGCGACTCAGGCCTTCATAGCGGTTAAGGAATACGCAGTGAAACTGCCGACGACGTGCTGATCGATTTCAGCTTTGTCCGGTAGTCACTTTTCAAGGACGAGCGATGGCCTGTCGGTCCAACTACTCAAACCTGAAAAAACACCCGACCGTATTGATTGATGTCGACGAGCGCTGCTCGGCGATTGTCGATGGAGCGTTCGCGCAGGTTCGGGGTGTCCGGAAAAAGTGATTTCCCTGCCTTTAATCCCCTGAACACTATCCCGCATCCCCCTGTCCCGTTCTTCCCAAGGAGCTGTAAATGAAAGGCAAGATCCTGAGTTACGACACCAACACCCGTAACGGCATTATTTCCGGTGATGACGGCAACCGTTACACCTTCGACGTGGTCGAGTGGAAAGCCGCGGTACTGCCCAAGGCCGGCGCGCGCGTCGACTTCGCCAGCAATGGTGCGTTTGCCGAAGCCATCTTCGCCGACGGCGCTGCGGCGAGCGGCAACTCCAAGAAGATCCCGGCGGCCCTGCTGGCGTTCTTTCTCGGTGCCTTTGGCGTGCACAAGTTCTACCTGGGTTACAACGTCCAGGGCGTGATCATGCTGCTGGTGTTCCTGTTCGGCTGGCTGCTGCTGGGTATCCCGTCGATCGTGATCAGTATTGTCGCCTTTGTTGAATTCATCATCTACCTGCTCAAGTCCGAAGATGACTTCGAGCAGACTTATGTAGTTGGTAAACGCGGCTGGTTCTGAGTCACTGATCCCTGGGCTTGAGTGAGTCCGGGTTGGTTGTCGGCGTTGGCGCCGGTGGGCAGGGGCACGTTGGGTGCTCCTGTTCGATTGAAGAATGTCCTGTCTGTATAGCTGCTGTGCCTTACCCTCTCGATATTTCCTAAAAACACGCTTCCTCGCGATGGCCGTCGGGCTGGGCGGTGCCCTCGGGCATGCCCTGGTTTTGAGGGCGAGTGAGCTGCGATGTGGTCGCTGCCGGATAAGTCGAGGCGAAAAAAAACCACCTTAGTAGGGTGGTTTTTTCCGCAAGCTGGATGTGGAACCGGCTTGCTCATCTCACAGAGACTGATAACGTGTCCTGACTTTACTGGAGCCATGTTTTTCACGCAAGTCTGGTAACAGTTCATTATGTTTCCAAGTGTTTAGAAGTGGCGAAGGCCTGAAATATTTTGATTGAGGTTTTCCTGGTAAGTAACACTTTTTGCTTTTAACTCCATATTCGAGCTAGGGTATGATTTCATGGCTCTTTCGTTAAAAAGACTTTTTGAAGTGGCCAAGCCAGCGCGCGCATTTTGGACCTTCTGACACGGCTTAGTAACCCGTGCCGGATTGGCTCAGGAGGCCATCAGCCTGGCCACCTCACCGAGACTGATAACGTAGTTCTCGAAGGTATGCGTGTTCCGGTAAGCATGCTGGAGGTTTGGCCCACTTTGGGGTCAATGTATGTCCAAGATTCTTCGACGTACCTGGAGCCTCGTAGTTAACTTATTACGGGTTTATCACCTGTATGAGTTTCTACGGGATCACTATGATAACCAGCGGTAAGGGTTATTGAAGTGGCCTGCCCCGGTTTCAGTCGGGGCAGGTTTTGATTCTGATCCCAGGGGCGGCTGTTGGGCCGTCTCCTTCCTCGCCAAAGCCAGCGACTTCCGAGAAAGTCGGACACCAAATCACTCATCGCATTCGATTTACCCGCCTATCGAGGTATGCTTGAGCACGGTTCAAGCATTTTCCAGCCGCCTTTCCGACGTACCTGCGAGCTCACGGCGTTCCATGATTACCCACGTTGCCCTGTTTCTCTGCACCCTGATGGCCATGGAAGGGGTCGGCTACCTGGCGCACAAGTACGTCATGCACGGTTGGGGCTGGTTTCTGCACCGCTCCCATCATGAGGAGCACCTGGGCGCCTTCGAGACCAACGACATCTACCTGCTGGTATTGGCGGCGGTGGCCATCACCCTGATCGTGCTGGGCAATAGCGGATACGACCCGCTGCAGTGGATCGGTGCCGGAGTGGCGGTGTTTGGAATCATCTATGTTGTGGTGCATGACGGCGTTGTCCACCGCTACTGGCCATTTCGGCCGCGGCCGCGTCATCCCTATTTGAAGCGCCTGTATCAAGCGCACTTGTTGCATCATGCGGTGAAGGGGCGCAAGAACAGTGTGTCGTTCGGCTTTCTGTACGCGCCGTCACTGCGCACGCTGAAGAGGCAATTGCGTGAGTCCCGTGAAGTGACTGAGCGCGAAGAGGAAGGGTGTCCTTCAGTTTGGCGGGGTGATAGTGCGAGTGAGGCTGAATAAAGCCGGGGCGTAAAAAATCTCTTGAAGGAGTTGATCGCGTGAAAAGCACAATCGATCACCTGGCTATCGTGGCGCCGGACCTCGATACCGGCTGCGCGTTCGTCACTGATTCGCTGGGCGTCGACCTTCAACCGGGCGGAGCCCATCCACGCATGGGCACTCACAATCGGCTGCTTCGCCTTGGTCCCGAGCTCTATCTGGAAGTGATTGCCCTTGATCCATCTGCTGAGCGCCCCAGCCGGCCTCGCTGGTTCGGTCTTGATCAACTTGCGCCCGACTCTCCGGCACGCCTGGCGACATGGGTTGCGCGAACCGATGATATCCATGCTGTCGGCGCTTATTGCCACGACATCGTCGGAGATGTCGAACCCATGAGCAGAGGAACATTGTCCTGGCAGATAACAATACCCGCGGACGGAAGCCTTCCTTTGGGAGGGGCAGCTCCTACCCTGATTCAATGGGAACAGACGACTCATCCCGCAAGTACGCTGCAAGACAAAGGCTGTTCTCTAGTGGCTTTGGATGTCTTTCATACTGATCCAGAAAAAGTCAGGGCGATTCTGGCGGCCATGAACTTTTCGGGGCCGGTTTATCTTCACGGGCTCGAAGGCGCTTCAACTCCGTATCTGGTCGCTCATATTCAAACACCCGGTGGTTTAAAAACATTGCCGATTTCGGGTGCGTGATTCGCACTCGGATCTGCTGTGGCCACCGGACATCACTTATGGGGCGCGTGCTTTCTACTGCTTCTCGTCAAACCGAACCGACCGAATGATTGCGCCAATCGTGTCGAAGTCCTGATAGTAACCCACGGTATCGAACAGCAACTGCGTCTTGGCGTTGTAGACAATGGCCATCAGACAAGTGCCTCCGGCGGCATGAAAGCCGGTCTCTTGGTCACCAACACCACAGGTCTGGGTCGTCTGCATGCCTTTCCATCCGGGGCCTTCGATAATGTCGACGGGGCTGGGCGAGTCCATGCCGGCGCTACGCATCCAGACGCCGTCTTCCTGGGAAAAGATCATGCTGTCGGCGGCCTGTTGCAGCGTGCCGTGCTGGACACAGAGGTTGAGGGTGTATTCCTCGTTGGTCTGGGTCTTTGGCTGATTGAGGTTCAGGCACTCCTTGTTCTTGCTGACCTTCCAACCCTTCGGGTAGTTGAAGCTGAAGCCGGTGGCTTGGTAGGGCTTCATAGTTTTGGCCGAGGCCGGCACATCGGGTGGTCGTGGCGCCAGCGGATTGGCCGGCTCGTGCAAGGTCGCATCGTTGCGGCAGGCCGCCAGTGGGCGGGCGACGGCGTTGGTGAGGTGGTTCAAGCGGTGGGTCTGGGGATCGGCGCTGGCGGTCATGCAGCCACAGCCGTAGCCGTAATGCCCGTTGGTACGCACCCATTGCGCATCGCTGAACTGTGGCCAGTCGCCTTCGGCCTGGTAGCCACCCTGGGTGGCGATTTCCCAGGTGCCATCACGGTCGGTGAGGGTGGCGTTCGCCGCGGTCGGGTTTTCGAACCAGCCGCAGCGACGTTCGACCTTGTCGGCGGCTTGGGCCGGCAGGATCACGCAGGTGAACACGAGAGTGAGTAGGGAGAGCTGGCCGAGGGAGAGGCGGGGCATGGAGCGTCCTTGTCTGTGTTCATCACGTGGTGGTAGTGCACTGGAGTGGTCGCTGAAAGCATAGGTGATGATAGCGAATGCTGGGCTTTTCTCGCCGCAGTGCGTGCGTGAGCCCTGCCGCGAGGCCTCGGGTTTCAGCGTCTCCAGCAATCGGCGTAACGCTCGCAGACGCCGTAATGCGCATCCATCTGCGCCATCCGCTCCAGATGGTGGTCGATGGTTTCCAGCATGACCCGTTTGCTGGCGCCGAAATAGTAGAGAGTCATCGACTTGTATTCTTCGAGCGCGGCCACGTTGGTCGATTTGGCTGACTTGTCTTCGGGCTGCGCCCGTTGTTCCAGGTCCTCATCCTTCAACCGACGCAGGCGCAGAAGGTACTCGTCCTTGTAAAGCTGCAAGGTCCGCTCTTTGCGCTGGGCAGCTTCTGCATCGAAGGCCTGGAGATTCTGGCGATACAAGGTCCAATAGTCGTCCGGCAGGGTGAAACCCAGCTTGGCCTTGCGCTCGGCGATCAAACCGTCGATTTTTTCCGCGGAGACCGCGCTCTTGGCGATTTCAGCCGGGTCGGGTTTCATGGCTGGAATAAGGCTGTTGTCGATAATCCGGCCTATCAGTTCCAGGCGATGGGGAGTGTCCGGCAATGGTTCCGGTGGTTTCGGGAACATCACGTTGCGCCCGACACAGGCCGGGAGGCCTTTTTCAAAGACCAGGACGGGACTGCGCTGCTCCTTGCCATTGATCTTGCGGACCCGTTGTAACTGGCTGCTGCACTGGCCCTTCCCGGAATCGAAGGTCAGCTCGTATTCGGCATTGCGTTCAGGCTTGAGATTGATGCTGTTGCCACAAACCGAATAACCGTTCTGGGTATGGATCCGCAGAAGGGTTTCGTGTTCGGGCTTGAGTTTGATTTCCAGATAGCCCCTGGCGTTTTCCGGCGGCGCGATACTCATGTCGGCACGTCGCTTGGTATCGCCAAGAAGCAGGTTGTTGAGAATACCGGTGGTTTGCCCGTCGCAATGCTCGGCATCGAAGTAATCGAGCGTGGCGTTTTGCGTATTGGCGATGAAACGCAGCTTGGCGGCGTCTGGGTCCGTGGCGTCCGGGTAAGTGCCGTTGACGCTGCAACCTCCGAGTAGCGCCGATAGCAGCAGGGTTGTGGTGGTTAACAAGCGTGATGGAAACAGTGACAGAACCGGCATTAGTCATCCCTGGCTGACGGATATGGAAGAAAGGCGGCGATGCTACTGAAGTGCCACTATCTGGTCCAGTCCGGGAGAGAGCATGCGGTTTATCCTTGTTTCACGAACCGGCATTGAGAGTGTCAGCTGCCTCCATTCGCCTGGAAACGAACGTGGTAGCTCTCTCACATTAGGAGCCAAGCGTATGAGCGTTTTTGACGGATCCACGTTGTATGTTCTAACCCTCGGTACCCACGCATTCGCCGGAGGTGCCCAATGAGCAGCCCACCCTCAAACAAAACCCTGGGCGTCATCACCTTTTCCCAATGCGGCTCCCAAGGCCGTGAACTGTTCCGCGTAAACCCCGGCGTTCCCATGCAGGAAGCCATGGAGCACGCGTCCTTGCTGCTCTATTGCGCCAAAGCACTCTCCCTCGATGCTGCACTGGAAACTGACGGCGAACGCTATGCCTGGGCATCGCATTACCTGGGCGAGATGGGTAAGGCGGTCATCGATGATCTGACGCAGGGGATGTTGCGCGGGGCGTCAGTGTAGGCGGGTGACGTCCGGTTGAGGTCCAGACTGGCGGTGAGTGTTGGCAGACTCACCGCGTTATCGTTCTTCGCGAGCAAGCTCGGCTCCCACAGGTGTGTATTCGGCAATAGCCGCAATCACCAATCTTCTACGTGCTACGTGCTACGTGCGTTGGTGAAGGATGCACAAGATCTGGATTTTCTCCATGAATCACGCGGTAAGGGGCTCTGAACGGGAGTTTGGATAGAGCTAATTCTCTTGCATCCGGCCGTTGGCACGGTTCGCCCACTTGGCCTTGATGGTTTGCAGATCTGTCAGGTTACCGGCCTCAGCGTCGGCGATACCCTCGGCAATTGCATTGAGGTGCCGTGACTCGGGCTCAAGATAACGGATTAAGGCGCGGTTAAGATGGTCCTGGCGATCATGGTCCGTTGCTGCTGACAACTGATCGAGTTGTTCGACCAACACCTCGTCGACACGAAATGACAGCAAGGGGGAATCCATAATTAGGTTCTCATCGGCAGAGGTATACAAGTGATGTGGCTGTATGCCCATGGAGGCATACATTTCAACCGTTAGCTGAATGGCCGGACGAGCGATCCGTCTGCCTTAAACAGTAATACGGGTTGGGGCTCACAGTCTCAGCCGTAAGGTTTCAAAAAGCTGCCGATCTTCCTTTTTCGCCGAGCGAGCATGACGCCGGATGACCTGCAACAGGCAATCCGTGAAGCACTGTGCCGGCTTGCTCAGCGCGCCATTGCGGCGTGTCACGATGCTCAACTGCCTCGGTTCGAACTGTTCCTTCAGCCCCAGGGAAACCAATCGACCAAGAAAGGGCGGCGCCATACTCACAATCGATGGCCCCCAGGTGCACATATCAGCCCGCTCGACCATCATCTGCAAAATAGCCAGCGAATGAGCACGGACGATGCGTTTTTCATCGATCTGCGCGCCATGCTGCCAGAACAACTCCTGCATCAGCCCATCGTGCCCGTCCGGCGCATAGTTCAGCGTCCAGTCCTGTTCCAGCAGTTCGTGAATCGATCGCGCGCCCTGTAGGGCATGGCCCTGACGGACCAGCACCGACGTCTGGTAATCCAGCAAAATTTCGCTGGCAAACTCCTGGGCCGATTGCGTCGGGTGCAACTGGCCAATCGCAAAATCCATGCTGCCATCGCGCAACAGCGGCTGGGCCACCGCCATCAGGCTTTCGAACAACTCCAGGCGAATCTCCGGCATTTGCTCACGAAAGGTCACCACCACTTCGGGCAAGAAAGTCAGCGCAATCCAGGGCGTGACCCCGACACACAGTCGCCCCTGAGCCTTGCCACGCAAGTGATCGAGTTCGGTTTGCGCGTGTTCCAACTGTTTGATCACCAATCGGGCGTGAGTCAGCAAAACCTTGCCGTATTCGGTGAAGCTCAGGCCGCTGGGTGTTCGAGTGAACAGCGGTAGCTGCTGGCTGGTTTCAAGCTCGCGTAGCGCTTTGGTCACCGCGGCCTGGGAAATATCCAGCGAACGCGCCGCCGCCCGGATACTGCCGGTTTCAGCACTGGCAATCAGTGCCTGTAATTGATGCAGTTTCATCCGCTCACCCTGGTGACAACTCATGGTTGTCATCATAACCAAACTGCGTCTCCCCAGCCCGGAGTCCCTTCCCTAAGATCCACCCCATCAACCGCTCAGATCTCGTCGAAGGGGTACAACAATGGATGCCGGCCATGTCCTGCCTGGTATTGCAGCGATACAGGATGAAATGATCGCGTTGCGTCACAGCATTCACGCGCATCCCGAGCTGGGTTTCGAAGAGTTCGCCACCAGCGAGTGTGTTGCCCAATGCTTGAGCCAATGGGGTTTTCAGGTCAGCACGGGCGTCGGCAAGACCGGTGTCGTCGGTACCCTGAAAAACGGCGAAGGCCGCTCCATCGGTTTGCGTGCCGACATGGATGCACTGCCGATTCAGGAAACCAGCGGCCTGCCCTATGCCAGCCGGATCGACGGTGTCATGCATGCCTGTGGCCACGACGGTCATACGGCAACCTTGTTGGCCGCCGCCAGGCACTTGGCCCACACCCGGGCGTTCAACGGTACCCTGCAAGTGATTTTCCAACCGGCCGAAGAAGGGCTGGGCGGTGCGCGGAAAATGCTGGAGGAGGGCCTGCTCGAACGTTTTCCGTGTGACGCGATCTTTGCCATGCATAACGTGCCGGGTTATCCCGTCGGGCACCTGGGCTTCTATAGCGGACCGTTCATGGCGTCGGCCGACACGGTGACGATCACCATTATCGGCAGTGGCGGCCATGGCGCCGTGCCGCACAAGGCGGTCGATCCGGTGGTGGTCAGCTCGTCCATTGTGATGGCGCTACAAAGCATCGTCTCGCGTAACGTCAATCCACAGGAAATGGCGATTATCACGGTGGGCTCCCTGCATGCCGGTAGTGCGTCGAATGTCATCCCGTCCAGCGCCCGGATGAGCCTGAGCGTGCGGGCGCTGACGCCTGAGATCCGCCACTTGCTCGAAGTCAGGATTACCGAGTTGGTCCAGGGCCAGGCTGCCAGTTTCGGCGCCCGCGCCGAGATCGACTACCAGCATTGTCATCCGGTATTGATCAACCATCCCGAGCAAACCGCGTTCGCCCGCGAGGTCGCCCTGGACTGGTTGGGTGAGGAGCAACTGATCGACGACCTGCGGCCCTTCACCGCAAGTGAGGACTTCGCCTTCATCCTGGAAAAGTGCCCCGGCAGCTATCTGGTGATCGGCAACGGTGAGGGCGAGCGCGGCTGCCAGTTGCACAACCCCGGCTACGACTTCAATGATGCCTGCCTGCCGATCGGGGCGAGCTACTGGGTCAAGTTGGTCGAGCGTTTCCTGAGTTGAGACGCCGTCTTTTCGCGCGTCAGTCTGTACGAAACATCGTCTCTGGTCTGAAGAGGAAAATAACAATGAACAAGATGATTGCGGCTGTATCCCTGGTTTTCCTGACGGCCTCCAGCCTGGCCGGCGCGGCCGACTGGTCCGGTAAAACCTTGAAGCTGGGTGTCGATCCCACGTACCCACCGTTGGAATACAAGAACAAGGACGGTTCCCTGACCGGCTTTGGCGTCGATATCGCCGAAGCACTCTGCGCCGAGCTGAAAGCCCACTGTGTCTGGGTGGAAAGCAGCTGGGACGGGATGATCCCGGCGCTGCTGGCGCGCAAGTTCGACGCGGTGGCGTCGTCGATGACCGTGACGCCCAAGCGCCAGGAGCAGATCGCCTTTACCGACAAGGTCTCCAATGCGCCGGCGCGGCTGGTGGTGAAGCGCGGATCGGGGCTGCTGCCGACCCTCGAGTCACTCAAGGGCAGGCGCATCGGCGTGGAGCAGGGCTCGACCCAGGAGGCCTTTGCCAAAGCCGTCTGGGGGACGAAGGGCGTGGACGTTCTGTCGTATCAGAATCAGGACCAGGTCTACGCCGACCTGGTGGTGGGCCGACTCGATGCCTCGCTACAAGGCGCCATTCAAGCCAGTTACGGCTTTCTCGGCACCGCGGCGGGCAAGGACTATGAGTTTGCCGGGGAGACCCTGGATGATCCGACCTTTTTCGGTGTCGGCGATGGCATCGGCTTGCGCAAGAACGATGTCGAGTTGCGCGAAGATCTGAACAAGGCCCTGGCGACGATTCTGGCCAATGGCACTTACGCGCGGATCAATAAAAAGTACTTCGATTTCGACGTCTACGGAGCGAAATAAGCCCCTCGCTACCTTGAATGGAGCGGTCGTGCGCACCGCTCCGTTACAGCATCCCCTTCACCTCACTCTAATAAAAACAAGGAGAGTGAAATGCTCCTGGAAGGCTTTGGCCCGCAGATTTTGCTGGGTACCCTGGTCACCCTCAAACTGGCGCTCTGGTCGCTCTCGATCGCCGTTCTGGCAGGGCTGCTCGGCGCCAGTTCGAAGTTATCCTCCAATCGTTTACTGCGAGCACTGGCCACCGGTTATACAACGGTGATTCGCAGCATGCCGGATCTGGTGATCATGCTGTTGCTGTTCTTCAGCCTGCAAATGTTGCTCAACCGGATGACCGATTGGCTGGGCGTCGGCCAGGTCGATATCGACCCATTCCTGGCCGGTGTCGTCACCTTGGCGTTCATTTACGGGGCCTACTTTACCGAGACGTTTCGCAGCGCATTCCAGGCCGTTCCGGCTGGTCAGCTCGAAGCTGCACGGGCTTATGGCATGAGCCGCTGGAGCACCTTTCGCAAGGTGCTGTTCCCGCAAATGCTGCGTCACGCGCTGCCGGGAATCGGCAACAACTGGCAAGTGTTGATCAAGTCCACGGCGCTGGTCTCGATCATCGGCCTGACGGATGTGGTCAAGGCCACGCAGGATGCGGGCAAGGGCTCACTACAGTTCTTCTACTTCACCCTGGTCGGCGGTCTGATCTACCTCGCCATTACCACCGTGTCCAACGGGGTATTGATGTGGCTTGAGCGCCGCTACTCGGTGGGTGTCAGGACGGCAGCCCTATGACCGGCATTCTCGGCGACTACTGGCAGGCTTACCTGTGGCGCGACGGGCCGTATTTTTCCGGGTTGGCGGTGACCTTGTGGTTGCTCATTCTGGCAGTGCTGATTGGCTTCTTGTTGGCGGTGCCGTTATCGCTTGCCCGGGGCAGCCGCAATCCGCTGCTGCGCCTGCCGGTCTGGGGTTACACCTACGTGTTTCGCGGCACGCCGTTGTATATCCAACTGCTGTTCTTCTACACCGGGGTGTACAGCTTGCCGGTGATTCGATCGCAGGATTTCCTCAACGCGTTTTTCCGTGACGGCTTCAACTGCACGGTGTTGGCGTTCGGGCTCAATACCTGTGCCTATATGACCGAAATCTTCGCCGGCGCCATCAGGGCGGTTCCCCACGGTGAAGTCGAGGCTGCACGCGCCTTCGGGATGAACCGCTTCATGCTGTATCGGCGGATTGTCCTGCCCTCGGCGTTACGCCAGGCCCTGCCGCTGTTCAGCAATGAAGTGATTCTGATGCTGCATTCCACCTCGGTGGCGTTCACCGCCACGGTGCCCGATTTGCTGAAGATTGCCCGGGATGTGAATTCGGCGACCTACGCCTCTTTCACGGCCTTTGGCATTGCCGGGGTTCTGTATGCCGGTAGCGCGTTTTTCCTGATCTGGCTGTTTCGACGTGGCGAGCTGCATTGGCTGGCCTACCTCAAACCCCGGACGCACTGACCCCAAGCGGATTGGCTCGAATGTATAAATTGATCGTTGAAGATGTGCATAAAAACTATGGCAGCCATGAAGTTCTCAAGGGGGTCTCGCTCAAGGCCAAGGCGGGTGATGTGATCAGCATCATTGGCTCCTCGGGCTCTGGAAAAAGTACCTTCCTGCGCTGTATCAACCTGCTCGAACAGCCGTCGGCGGGGCGCATCACTGTCAATGCCGAGGAACTGCTCACACGCAAGAACTCGGGGGGCGACTTGTGTGCGGCCAATCCCCGGCAGTTGCAGCGGATGCGCAGCCAGTTGTCGATGGTGTTTCAGCACTTCAATCTGTGGAGCCATATGACGGTGCTGGAGAATCTCATCGAGTGCCCGATGAGTGTGCTGGGTCTCGCTCGCAAGGAGGCCCTGGAGCGGGCGCGTCATTACCTGGCGAAGGTCGGCCTGGCGGAAAAGGTCGAAAGCCAGTATCCGGCCCATCTGTCCGGTGGCCAACAACAGCGTGTCGCCATCGCCCGTGCGCTGACCATGGAGCCCCAGGTGATGCTGTTCGATGAACCGACTTCGGCCCTGGACCCTGAATTGGTGGGCGAGGTGCTCAAGGTCATGCAGCAGTTGGCGGAGGAAGGCCGGACGATGGTGGTAGTCACCCATGAAATGGCATTTGCCAGACAGGTGTCGAACCATGTGGTTTTTTTGCATCAGGGCAGGATAGAGGAGCAGGGAGACCCGAACAGTGTCTTTGAAAAGCCTCGCAGCGAGCGGTTGCAGCAGTTTCTGGCGGGGAGTCTTAAGTAGTGATGCCGGGTTGAGCAATCAGGGGGAGTATTGGTAGGTTTCGTACGTCATCGTTCATCGCGAGCAAACTCGGAATTTATAGCAATACAGTATTTTTTGTTTTCCAGCCGTCGAAAAAAAGACCTTGAAACTCAAGGTCTTTTTTCAAACGAACACAAGGTGTATAGCTGGAGTGCGAGCCCCAGGACCTCAGGCCATTCTGACTTCATTCAGCAGTTCAGGATGACGGTCCAGCACCTTGAGCAGTTTCACCAACGCCAACGAGGGTCTGGTTTTACCATTCTCATATCGAGAGAAAGCATTGATTCCCCCGCCAAAGATCTCAGCCGCCTCTCGTTGATCAAGAGAGAGTTTCTTGCGTACGCTGGCAATAAATCCAGGGTCGACAATGGCTGCGTTGACCTGTTTCGAGAAAGCACGCATTTCACGCATGACGCGATCTGATTCGGTCATATCCAGGATCGATTCGGCGCACGCCGGACAGAAGTCGCCTGTCACCGCAGTGATCGTGGTGGTTTCGCCCTTGTAGGTATGGGGCAGGTCACGTGTATCGTGGATCAGCTCCGCCGCGCCGCAAACAGGACATTTCATGTTCATAACTCCTTGAAGGACACGATCAGCACGTCATCGATAACCGTCAGCTTTAAATACACGTCGCCCACCTGCGTGCTGGGGCGGTACACGTCTTGCCAGATCATGTGATCGGCATGGGTCGTCATGCTCTTGTAGAAGTCCGTTGCTGTCAGCGCCGTCACGACCGCCAGCATATCTGGCAGCTCTAGCCCCAACTCATTCGCGCCCGCTCGTGCGGTGTGGGTGGTGCGTACTTGTCCCGCTTCGACCAAGGCTTTGACGATGGATAGCTTGCAATGCGGGATGCGTTTTTCCATGAGATTAGATACTAACCTATTAGGTTTTTATTTGGCAATTTGGTGGGCGTTTCGGCTGTATTGGAAACCAGCTTACTCCGTAGTGATGGAGGGGGCTTTGGAGGTGTATTTCAAGATTTGAAAGGCGTTGAAATGCCCCCTTGGTCTGTCGTCACCGACCAGGGGGGGCAACCCCAAGCGATTGTGTGGACCTAAGCCTCCCACCCCGCGCCACTGACCGCCGCCTGCGCCAGCGGGTGCAAGTCAGCGCCCTGATGCTCCGTCTGCCAGGCCAGCAACTCCTTGCGCATGCCCGGTGTCCAGAACATCTGCAGATGATTACGCACGCCGAGCACGGCCTGTTGCTGGTCCGGTTCGGTGGCGAAGTACTGGGCGATCTGGTTGGCCATCTTGATCAGGTTTTCAGTGCTCATCGACGCACCTCGGCTTTGGCTCCGGCTCCGGCGCCGCGCTCATGGCGACGTTCATCAAGCAAACGATGCTGTTCGTCGCTGAATGCCTGATAGCGTTTCTGCCACTCGGAAGGGTGGTAGACACGGCTGACTTCGACGGCGGTGACCTTGTACTCCGGACAGTTGGTGGCCCAGTCGGAGTTGTCGGTGGTGATGACGTTGGCCCCCGATTCAGGGAAGTGGAAGGTGGTGTACACCACGCCCGGGGCGACCCGTTCGGTGACCCGCGCGCGCAGTACGGTCTGTCCGGCGCGGCTGCCGATGCCGACCCAGTCGCCTTCGTTGATGCCACGGCTCTCGGCATCGCTCGGGTGGATTTCCAGGCGGTCTTCGTCGTGCCAGGCGACGTTCTCGGTGCGCCGGGTCTGGGCGCCGACGTTGTACTGGCTGAGGATGCGCCCGGTGGTCAGCAGCAGCGGATAGCGATTGTTGACCTTCTCCTCGGTGGGGATGTAGCCGGTGAGCATGAAGCGGCCCTTGCCGCGCACGAATTCCTCGATGTGCATGGTCGGCGTGCCGTCCGGTGCCTCGGCGTTGCACGGCCATTGCAGGCTGCCATGGCTATCCAGCGCGGCATAGCTGACGTTGGTGAAGGTTGGCGTCAGGCTGGCGATTTCGTCCATGATTTCCGAAGGGTGCTTGTAGTTCATGGGGTAACCCAGGGCGTTGGCCAGGGCCACCGTGCCTTCCCAGTCGGCTTTGCCGCCCAGCGGTTCCATGACCTTGCGCACTCGGGAGATGCGCCGCTCGGCGTTGGTGAAGGTGCCATCCTTTTCCAGGAACGAACTGCCCGGCAGGAACACGTGGGCGAACTTGGCGGTTTCGTTGAGGAAAATATCCTGCACCACAATGCATTCCATGGCCGACAGGGCCGCGGTGACGTGCTGGGTATTGGGATCGCTCTGGGCGATGTCTTCGCCCTGGCAGTACAGGCCCTTGAAGCTGCCGCCCAGGGCCGCCTCGAACATATTGGGAATACGCAGGCCCGGGTCGGGTTGCAGGCTGACGTTCCAGGCCTGTTCGAACTGCGCCCGCACCACCTCGTTGGAGATATGCCGGTAACCGGGCAGCTCGTGGGGAAAGGAGCCCATGTCGCAGGAGCCCTGCACGTTGTTCTGACCCCGCAGCGGGTTCACGCCCACGCCTTCGCGACCGATATTGCCGGTGGCCATGGCCAGGTTGGCGATACCCATCACCGCGGTGCTGCCCTGGCTGTGTTCGGTGACGCCCAGGCCGTAGTAGATCGCCGCGTTGTTGCCGCCGGCATACAGGCGGGCGGCGGCACGGATATCGGCCGCGGCGACGCCGCAGACAAGTCCCAGGACTTCCGGCGAGTTTTCCGCGCGGCTGACGAATTCGCTCCAGCGGGCGAAATCGTTGCCCTCGCAGCGGGCGTCGATAAAGGCCTGGTCGAGCAGCCCTTCGGTGACGATGACGTGGGCCAGGGCATTGAGCATGGCAACGTTGGTGCCCGGGCGCAGGGCCAGGTGCAGGTCGGCGCGACCATGCACGGCGTCCACCAGGTCGATGCGCCGTGGGTCGATAACGATCAGCCGCGCGCCTTCACGCAGGCGGCGTTTAAGTTGGGAGGCAAACACCGGGTGGGCATCGCTAGGGTTGGCGCCCATCACCAGGATCACATCGGCCTGCATCACCGAGTCGAAACTCTGGGTCCCGGCGGATTCGCCCAGGGTTTGTTTCAGGCCATAGCCGGTCGGCGAGTGGCAGACCCGCGCACAGGTGTCGACGTTGTTGTTGCCGAAGGCGGCGCGCACCAGTTTTTGCACCAGGTAGGTTTCTTCGTTGGTGCAGCGGCTGGAGGTGATGCCGCCGATGGAGTCGCGGCCGTATTTCTGCTGCAGCCGGCGGAATTCGCTGGCGGCATAAGTTACTGCTTCATCCCAGCTGACTTCCTGCCAGGGATCGTTGATGTGCTTGCGGATCATCGGCTTGGTGATGCGATCCGGGTGGCTGGCGTAGCCCCAGGCAAAACGTCCCTTGACGCAGGAGTGGCCGTGGTTGGCGTGGCCGTTCTTGTCGGGAACCATACGCACCAGCTTGTCGCCTTTCATCTCGGCACGGAACGAGCAGCCGACACCGCAATAGGCACAGGTGGTGATCACGGCGCGTTCGGGCTGACCCAGTTCGACCACGCTTTTTTCCATCAGGGTCGCGGTGGGGCAGGCCTGCACACAGGCGCCGCAGGACACGCATTCCGAGTCGAGGAAATTCTCGCCACCAGCGGCTGAGACCCGGGATTCGAAGCCGCGTCCGGTGATGGTCAGGGCAAAGGTGCCCTGGGTTTCTTCGCAGGCGCGCACGCAGCGGTTGCAGACGATGCACTTGCTCGGGTCGTAGTCGAAATAGGGGTTGGAGGTGTCCTTCTGGTCGGCCAGGTGGTTTTCACCTTCATAGCCGTAGCGCACTTCCCGCAGGCCGACCTGGCCGGCGACGGTCTGCAATTCGCAGTTGCCGTTGGCCGAGCAGGTCAGGCAGTCCAGCGGGTGATCGGATATGTACAGCTCCATGACGTTGCGGCGCAGGGTGGCGAGCTTCGGCGTCTGGGTGTGCACGCTCATGCCTTCGCTGACCGGCGTGGTGCAGGACGCCGGGTAGCCGCGCATGCCGTCGATCTCCACCAGGCACATGCGGCAGGAGCCGAAGGCTTCCAGGCTGTCGGTGGCACACAGCTTGGGAATGGTGGTGCCCAGCAGCGCGGCGGCGCGCATCACCGAGGTGCCTTCGGGCACGCTGATGCTGCGGCCGTCGATATTCAGGGTGACCTGCACCTGGCTGTCGCGGGCCGGGGTGCCGAGGTCGATATCGGTATTCGGGTCGAAGAGAGTGATCATTGCTCGGCCTCCGAGGATTGCAGACCGAAGTCGGCGGGGAAGTACTTGAGGGCGCTGGCTACCGGGTAGGAAGTCATGCCGCCCAGTGCGCAGAGCGAGCCGTATTGCAGGGTGTCGCACAGGTCCTTGAGGATGAGCGCCTGGGTATCACGACCGTTCTGGTCCGGTGCGGCGAGCAGGCGGTCAATGACTTCCACGCCACGGGTCGAGCCGATGCGGCAAGGGGTGCATTTACCGCAGGATTCCTCGGCGCAGAACTGCAGGGCGAAGCGCGCCATGCGGGCCATGTCCAGGCTATCGTCGGCTACCACCACACCTCCGTGACCGAGCATGGCACCGATGGCGGCGAAGGCTTCGTAATCCAGCGGGGTGTCGAATTGGCTGGGCGGCACCCAGGCGCCGAGAGGGCCGCCGACCTGGGCGGCCTTCAGCGGCCGGCCGCTGGCTGTACCGCCGCCGTAGTCTTCCACCAGTTCCCGCAGGGTCAGGCCGAAGGCCCGTTCCACCAGGCCTCCGTGACGAATATTGCCTGCCAGTTGGAAGGGCATGGTGCCCAGGGAGCGGCCCATGCCGTAGTCGCGATAGAACTGTGCGCCCTTGGCCAGGATCAGTGGCACCGAGGCCAGGGTCAGCACGTTGTGCACCAGGGTCGGCAGGCCGAACAGGCCCTTCAGAGCGGGAATCGGCGGCTTGGCGCGGACGATCCCGCGCTTACCTTCGAGGGAGTCCAGCAGCGCGGTTTCCTCGCCGCAGATATAGGCGCCGGCACCGACGCGCACTTCCATATCAAAGGCCAGGCCGCTGCCGCTGACATTAGATCCGAGGTAACCAGCGGCGCGGGCGATATCCAGTGCGTCGCGCAGTGTGGCCACGGCCTGTGGATATTCCGAGCGCACATAGATGTAGCCGTAGCTGGCGCCGACGCTGATACCGGCGATGGCCATGCCTTCGATCAGCAGGAAGGGGTCGCCTTCCATCAACATGCGGTCGGCGAAGGTGCCGGAGTCGCCTTCGTCGGCGTTGCAGACAATGTATTTCTGCGCCGCCTGGGCGCTGCGCACCGTGCGCCATTTGATCCCGGCGGGGAAGGCTGCGCCGCCACGGCCACGCAGGCCTGAGTCGAACACGGCGGTAGCGGTCTGCTCGCCGCCCAGGGCGATGGCCTGGGTCAGGCCCTCGAAGCCGCCGTGGGCTTGGTAGTCCTCGAGAGATAGCGGCCGGGTAATCCCGGCACGGGCGAACAGCAGGCGTTGTTGTGTCTTCAGATAAGGCAACTGTTCCACCGGGCCCAGGGCCAGGGGATGGGCGGATGGATCGCCTTGCAGCGCATCGAGCAGGGACGGCACATCGGCAACCGTCAGCGGGCCGAAGCCGATTCGGCCTTGCGCGCTGTCGATTTCCAGCAGCGGCTCCAGCCAGTACAGGCCGCGGGAGCTGGTGCGTTGCAGGTCCAGCGGCAGATTGCGTTCGCGGGCCTGGGTGGCCAGGGCCACGGCGACCTCATCGGCACCCACGGCACGGGCAAGGGAATCGGCGGGGAGATAGAGGCTCGGCATCATGCGTCCTCCCGGCAGGTATCGAGCAGGGCATCCAGGCGCTCGGCGCTGAGCCGCGCATGCACCTGTCCATCCAGTTCGAGGGCCGGCGAGCAGGCGCAGGCGCCGAGGCAATAGACCGGGCGCAGGCTGATGTTGCCGTCGGCACTGCTGCCGTGGTCGTCCAGTTGCAGGCGTTCGCGCAACTGCGCGGCGAGCTGCTCGGCGCCGCGGCTCTGGCAGGACTCGGCACGGCAAAGACGCAGGATATGCCGGGCCGGGGGCGCGGTGCGGAAGTCGTGGTAGAAGCTGATCACCCCGCGTACCTCGGCCTGGCTCAGGTTGAGGGCGTGGGCAATCTCGGGGACGGCGGCATCGGGGATGTAGCCGATGCCCGCCTGAATCTCATGAAGGATGGGCAACAGTGCGCCGGGGGAGCCCTTGTGGCGCTCCAGCACGTTGTTGACCATAGGCAGGTGCAACATCTCATCAGGCATACGGCATTCCTCACGGTCACGGACAAACCAGGCGGTTGTCGGTTGTCCGAAAGTGTCGGCTGCGGCACTCACGCCACGTCACGGTATCGTGGCATTTCAGGCCGTTGGCCAGGCACCCTGGGCGGGCATCTTGTTGGGCCCGATGCGGTCTTTGCCGCACCTCTTCAGGGCATAAAAGGCAGCTTGCCACGCGGCCTATGATTCGCCTGCACCAAAGCGACGTACGCGGTTCTTTTTGCGACCGCCTGTTGAGTCTAGATGAGTGCTGACCGAGGTGTTGTCCACGAGGGGGCGGGGTGCCTCTTTTTCCAGAAAGTGGAGGCGAAAAAAAACCGCCTTAGTAGGGCGGTTTTTTCCGCAAGTCTGGCATAAAGCCAGCTTGCATATCTCACAGAGAGCATCGACGTGGAAACTCATTTTACTGAGACCTTTTTCCGCTCGCAATATTTGGGTGTGACCGAAGGTTTCCAGAAGCACCAAGAGATTGCCTTGCACTGACATATCTTGATTAATGCGGTCACACAATGGGTGCTTGCTTCAGGTCTTCGTTCTCAAGAAATCAAGTTCGGACATTGGCACGCTCCTGCTCAGGACCGGTTTATAGAGAATTATAGAGCAATTATAGACCTATTATAGTGCCCGGTTTAGAAGGGGTGGGGCAGATTATGGTGAATTATAGAGTGATTATAGAGCGACTCGGGTTGAGCGTCGGTGTAGTTGGGTAGCGAGTATATACACGCTTTGCATGGTTTAACGCTCGCTGGAATTGTTCCCCTATACAGAATGCGATAGCGGCAAGAAAAAAAGGGATCTCAAAATACAATGGGGCTTTGATCCATCGCTTGAGTTTCGGCGGAATGGCATCGACCTCTTGTTGGGTCAAGAGCCCACGCCAGATAAACATCTTGGGGAATATGATCATCATGCTGATCACCCCTTGTCTCATCGAGCGATCTTTGAACGAGCTTCCGCCCCACCAGCGGCGATCACCGATTATCATTGCATTATTATTGAAGTAGGGCTCGACCAGATCCAATTTTGTATTGACGACATAGGTTGACAAGCCAATACCAAAGAGCATGAAAAATATACTAAAAACAGCTAATAGCGGATAAATGGTCATAAGCCTTTCCACTTATACATCAGATCCCCATCTGCCGAACCGGCACCTGGCGAATTTTCATGATTAGTCGGGCGTCATGAGCACACCAAGCTGACTACTGCAATTATGATGGTCTGGGTTGATCGTTAAATGCAGAGTTTTTTGCGAACACCTCGGCGATGAAATCCATGAATACAATGGCCCTTTTGGGGAGAAGCCGGTCGGCAACGTAAATGACTTGCACGGGGACAGCCGGAGCTGCGTAGTCCCTAAGCAACACCCGCAGATTGCCATTTTTCAGCCCTTCCTCGTAAAGCCATTCGGGCCCCTGTGCGATCCCCAGTCCCTCGTTTACACACTTTCGTATGGCCTCAGGCGAGTTGACCCGAAGCCTGCCAGAAACGGGAACATCGATATCCCGAAAGCGCCATGTGGTGCCTGTCGACAGCAGGGTGTAGATCAGGCAATCGTGCGTTCTCAGATCATTGGGCGTCGTGGGGATTCCGCGTTTGGCCAGGTATCCCTTGCTGGCAACGCATACACGCTCGAACCAGCCTAGCGGCCGGGCACGCATTGCGCTGTCTTCCAGATGTCCGATGCGGATCGCCAGTTCAGCCCCTTCGTCGACCAGATTCACATAGCGATCATTGATCTGCAGGTCGAGCGTCAACTCTGGATAGCGCTCCAGAAATGTGGATACATGCGGCACCACGAATGCATGGGCTAGCGCGGTCGGGCAGGCGACTCGCAACAATCCGGACGGGGCGACGTTCTCCCTGAAGGACGACTCCGATTCTTCCACGGCATCGAGAATGCGCCGGGCATCTGCGTAATAGCGTGCTCCCTCGGGGGTGAGGGCAAGCTTTCGTGTGGATCGGTGAAGCAGCCTGGTTTGCAAATGATCTTCCAGCGCCGCCACATAGCGGCTGACGTTAGGCTGCCCGAGCCCCAGGTCACGCCCCGCAGCCGAGAAGCTTCCTGTCTCAACAGCGCGAACAAAGCAGGTCATCAGCAGTAGTCGATCCATCTAGGCCTCTCATTCATGCAATACCAGCATGAAATGTATTCGAATAGGCCATCTTATCAACGCGCAGGTATGAATACATAGTTTCCCTCTAGCAGGTCAGTACATCGACTGACCGTGAAAAACCGAAAAGGAAACTTACATGTCCCGATTGCAAGGCAAACGCACTCTCATCACCGGCGGCACCAGCGGCATTGGCCTGGAAACGGCTAAGCAGTTCCTCGCCGAAGGCGCGCGCGTGATCGTTACCGGAGTCAATCCGGAGTCCATCGCAAAGGCCCAGGCGGAACTGGGAAGCGAAGTATTGGTACTGCGTGCTGACTCAGCCAGCATCGATGCGCAGAAGGAACTGGCGCAGGCCGTTCAGGCTCACTATGGCCAACTCGATGTTGCCTTTCTCAATGCAGGCGTATCCGTTTGGCTGCCGATCGAAGAGTGGACGGAGGAAATGTTCGATCGCTCCTTCGACATCAACGTTAAGGGGCCGTACTTTCTGATCCAGGCATTGCTACCAGTCTTCGCGAACCCTGCGTCGGTGGTTCTCAATACCTCGGTTAGTGCACACCTCGGCGCCGCGCGTTCATCAGTTTATGGCGCGACCAAGGCCGCGTTCCTGAACATGTCGAAGACGCTTTCTAGCGAACTGCTCCCGCGTGGTATTCGCCTCAATGCAGTCAGCCCTGGTCCGATTGATACGCCGCTTTACGACAAGCTCGGCATTCCCGATGCCTATCGCGAACAGCTCAACCAGGATATCGCCGCGACCATTCCGTTTGGCCGGTTTGGTACGCCCGAGGAAGTGGCCAAGGCCGTGCTGTACCTGGCGTCAGACGAGTCACGATGGACGGTTGGCTCGGAACTCATCGTCGACGGTGGCCGCTCGCTTTAGCTGCCAACGATACGCGAAGGAACGTCTCCTGCGCTTTTACGGAAAATTGATTGCCATTCAGGCTTTCTTGAAGTCACGGACGTAGCTTCTATACGGCCCGCCCCCACTCGTGGCGGCGGGCTTTGATTCTTCAGTGGGTCTATTCCAATGCCACAGTCACAGTTCACACTTGTCAGCCATCCGTTATGCCCATTCGTTCAGCGAGTGGCCATCGTGTTACTCGAAAAAGGTATTACCTTTCAGCGTATCGATGTCGATCTTCGCGACAGGCCGGACTGGTTTCTGGCGATGTCGCCAAGCGGTAAGGTTCCGCTGCTCAAGGTTCCAGACGGCAGTGAAGGCGAGTCCGTTCTATTCGAGAGCGTCGCCATTTGCGAATACCTGGAGGAGGTGTACCCGGAACCTGCGTTACATCCAATGAATGCGTTGATCCGAGCACAACACCGTGCATGGATCGAATTCGCCTCTGCCACGCTGGCGGATGCATGGGGATTTTTGAACGCCACCGACCAGCAGACAGCCCTTGGCAAATCTGCAGCGTTGAGAGGAAAGCTGGAACGATTCGACAGTGAAATATCGGACGGCCCTTATTTCTCCGGCGAGAGGCTCAGCATGGTCGACATCGCCGTGGCTCCAGTTTTTCGCTATTTCGACATACTTGGATTCGAGCCCAATCATCAGTTGTTCGATGGACTGAGTCGAGTGGCTGATTGGCGTCGTGCGCTGGCCAGCCGTTTCAGCATTCAGGCGGCAGTTGCAGAGGACTATGTCATCCGGTTCCGCAAGCACTTGCAGGAAGCAAGAGCACTCTTGGCTACTGCATCGGAAACGCACCCCCTTTGAATGCCGATGCGATCGCGCCGCCGCCAGCTTGGCCAGCAGGGGCGCTGGCCAGGCTGGCCGGGGCAATTAAGCTCCTAATCGCCGAAGCCTTCAAAGAGGGCCTGTGGTGCAAACTGCTGGCAGTGGGCCGCGATGGCCGCGCTGAACAGCACCTCCTTGTTCTCGAAGTGCCGATAGATGCTTAGCTTGGATATCTTCGCCCGCTGGGCGACCTCATTGCGGAAATGGTGACTGTGGAAATGGTGACGGATTTATTTTTGCCGCAGCCCAAGACGTCATCCCTGAATGATCGTAATGCACTTCGGGTAGATTAGGGTCTAGCTTGGGGCTGTGAACGATCTTCTACGCCGACTGAAATTTTTCGACTTACATACCTCCACCACTCACATTGCAGCTCCCCACTGTGCGCGCTACCTTTTTCCTGTCGCTGCCAATTCAGCGGCCGGGCCTGGAAACCTGTGGAACAATGGGCGCATAGGCGCCACCATTCATCACGACTGCTGGTGCTTTTTTGTGCCAGTCTCTGCGTGTTATGGCGGCTGTGCGCGGGAGGCCCTTGGGTCTGCCGGGTTTTCCTATTGTCCCGGTTTCCAGCCTGCGTACAGCTGCCACCCATTCGCCTGGAAACGAACGTGGTAGCTCCCTCACATTAGGAGTCCTGCGTATGAACGTTTTTGATGGGTCGACTTTGCATGTTCTAACCCTCGGCACCCGGGTCCACGCCGGAGGTGTCCAATGACCAATCCACCCACAAGCAAAACCCTTGGTGTCATCACTTTTTCCCAGTGCGGCTCCCAAGGTCGTGAACTATTCCGTGTGAACCCAGGCGTTCCCATTCGTACGAGCGAAAGTGCTGGCTTGGCGAGCCTGAGTAAGGGACTCTCCCTGTGCTATCTAAAAATAGAATATCATTTTATGACACCTTATGCTGATTAAGGTGTGTTTTCGTGATTCTTAATTTTTTAGATTTTGATCATAGTATTTCATTAAATGCTACATTAATTGCCATAAGAATTCATTTGGTATCATCTTATGAAAGGCTATTTCCCGGTTCAGAGCGCATCATTGCTCTATCGTATAGGTATGCTGGTGAAGGAGGCGCGTCTGCGTATGGGGATCAGGCAGGCTGATCTTGCTGAGCAGGCCGATATCTCCCTACGCGCGGTACGCCATATCGAAGCGGGCAAAGCCGAGGGGGTTTCTCTGCACGACTTCATGCTGGTCCTGTTCACGGTCGGCATCTCTGACAGGGTGTTCCAGGCCCTGTTGGAGGACCCTGGGTTCGAGTCCGAGCAGCTTTCTTTAAACAGTACCAAGCGAGTGCGGGTTCCGCGCAGTCGTGACGAGGCATTCTGATGTCGAGCGTCTACATCTACATGGAGTGTCCGGTCATCGGCGAGACGGTGACCTTGGGCAAGCTCACCCTCGCCGGGAAAGAGGGCACTTTTGTCTATGCGCCAGAGGCGGTGGAGGGAAGCGTCTGGGTCCCTGATCCGATCCGTTTTCCGCTGTCCAACAGGAAGTTCATCGTGCGCAAGAACGGCGGAGTGCCTGGGTTTATTGACGACGCTATGCCAGACGGCTGGGGGGAGCGCTTGCTACGACGTACGACTCAAGGCCCGCTTGACCCGATTCAGCTGCTTCTGAGATCTCCCAACGAGGACCGTGCGGGTAACATCATGGCGGGTGAGCAGCGTACACCTCGGCCGGGGATCGGCGAGAAACCGATGAAAATGTTGGAGGCCAAAGGCCTGGACCACTTCATTGAAGTCTGTGCGGCGATCTATGACAGCCAACTGACCGCCGAGCAACTGGAGGTACTGAAAATCCGCGATCAGCGCTCCTCTGTTGGCGGCGCCCGGCCGAAGCGTACCTTTCGCACCGACCACAAGTTGATCCTGGCAAAGCCGCGTGACAAGTTTGACCACTACGATCTGCCAGTCTTCGAGTTCGCCTGCATGACATTCGCTGCGGATAGAGGTTTGAACGTGGCTCGCACGGCATTGCACCGGGGTGAGAACGCCAACACGCTGTTGGTCGAGCGTTTCGACCGGGAGTGGCTTGAGGGGCAGCAGCGGTTCCGCCGTATTCCCATGATGAGTGGGTTGACCTTGTTGGACGCTGAATGGCATTCGCGGGCCAGTGCAGGCTGGATCTACGCTGCACTGGCTGACGAGCTGTATCGCCGTGGCGCATCTGATTTCGATCGGCGTGAACTGTTTCGGCGCATGGCCTACAACGCCCTGGTTGGGAATAGCGATGATCATCCGCGTAACCATGCGGTGATCTATCAGGACGGCGCCTGGCGGCTCGCGCCTATGTATGACGTCGTGCCGGTGCTGGATGAGGGGCCGGCTCAGGCGCTGGCGATGTCCGTGGGTATGCAGGGGCATCTTCTCAGTCGATCCAATCTGCTCAGTCATCATCGTCATTTCGGCCTCACTGAAGATGAGGCGGCAGTCATTCTCGATGACGTTGCTGACTGGGAGCAGGATCTGAAGGATCACTATGCCCAACACCTTGCGGGGGCTGAGTTGGATGCGGCGGTCGCGGCAACGAGTGGAGCTCGGTTGTTGGCGTGACAGTCGGAAACAGATCACTGCAAGAAATATTTGCCGAGGGGGACTCGAGGGTTCCATATATTACGTGGCTTGCAGCCAGATTATATCCTCAGGGATACAAGCTTTCTTCTGTTGGGTACCGGCTATAAGAAGAGATCTGGTTTTTCCTCAAGCCTCAGCCAATCGAAGTCCTACTCAGTCGAACTGTATCCGATCTGCTAGGTGCTCCAGTGTGAAAGGGCTCATCGTGGTGGGGGGGAACAGCGGCTGATTGCTCATGATTTGTGGTCCGGAAGAAGGGCATTGATGCGTTCGATGCCGCGTGCGACGGAGGATCGCCGGGTGACGGCGTTGAACCAACGCTCCACGTTCGGGCTTTCAGCGAAATCGACAGCCGCAAATTCTTTGCGCCAGAGCCAGCCGTAGTGCGCGATATCGGCGATTGAGAACTCATCTCCCGCTACATAGGCGTTGCACGCTAGCACGCCGTCCAGCACGGCCAGTGTGCGTTTGGCCTCACCGTGAAAGCGGGCAACGGCCGCCGGATTCGGCTCGCCGGCCAGTTTCTGGAAATAGCCGGATTGGCCGAAAGCAGGGCTCAGCGCGCTGGCGTGAAAGAACAGCTGTTCAAAGACTTTGGCGCGCTTCACACCATCGGTAGGTAGCAGCCGGCCATATCGCTCGGCCAGGTAGACGAGAATGGCCGCCGACTCGGTGAGGACCATGGGCTGGCCGTTATTGCCATCGGGATCGACCAGCACCGGTACCTTTGCATTGGCATTCAGAGCAACGAATGTCGGCTGCTTTTGCTCGCCTTGGCGAATGTTGACCGGCTGCAACTGGTAGTCGAGCCCCAACTCTTCCAGAGCGATGGAGACTTTGACGCTGTTGGGGGTGGCAAACGCATGGACGATGAACATGGGGTGTTCCTGGATTGAGAATGAGTCCAACGGAATAGGGCTTCATGCCAATTGGCTACGATGGAGATCATTCTGCCGAGGAAGGTTGGAATAGGGCAGGCAGCTGGTGGGGATATGAATCATTCCCCGCTGGAATAGGCATCGCTTGCGCAAGGTGAGTCGTGAAGGGCATTCCTGATGGGCATATTTCCTATGCAGGCCAGCTCTCTACTGGGCGAGCGGCGATGTCGCGATCATGAGTCTCGATACATCAACCTACCGAGGAAATACTCATGACCCTTCAAGCCAAACTGGATGCTTTCAAGGCCGACTTCGTTGCCGGCAAACCTCCCTACAATGCTCCGGCACCCGTGCATGCAGTGATGCACCGGGCCACTGCCGAGCTGATCGCCAGCGGCCAGGCCGAGCGTGCGCTCAAGGCCGGTGATGTGGCGCCGGTATTCAGCCTGCCTGATGCTCAGGGCAATCTGGTGTCGTCGGCGGAACTGCTGGCGCGCGGGCCGCTGGTGATCAGCTTTTATCGTGGTGTCTGGTGCCCGTACTGCAACATGGAGTTGCAAGCGCTGGAGCAGGCACTTCCGGCCTTTCAGGAGCGCGGTGCCAGCCTGGTGGCGATTTCGCCGCAGAGCCAAGCCAACAGCCGCAAATCGCAACGTCAAAACGGCCTGGGGTTCCCGATCCTCAGCGACAGCGGTAATGAAGTAGCGGCTGCTTTCGGCCTGCGGTTCAAACTGCCGGACTACCTGGTTGAACTCTATCTGAGCCTGGGCAACAACCTGCCGGTCATCAACGGTGATCAGAGCTGGACCTTGCCGATGCCGGGTCGTTTCGTCATCGGCCAGGACGGCATCATTCTGTACGCGGAGGTGAATCCCGATTACACGCTGCGTCCAGAGCCCACTGAGTTGCTGCCTGCATTACGCGGTTGATATCGAGTCCCTCAAGGCCGCCTTCGGGCGGCCTAGCTTATTGTTGGCTCATCAAGCCCGCGACGAAATCAACGAATGCCCGCGCCTTGGCACTGGCCAGGCGCCCGGTAGGAAACACCGCCCACAGATCCAGCGGCGGCAACTGCCAATCCTCCAGCAGGGGTACCACTTCGCCTTTGGCCAGTTCTTCTGCGAACATCCATTGGGACGTCAATGCTACGCCCAGACTCCCCAGCACCGCTGCCCGCACACCCTCCGCCGCACTGACCCGTACCCGCCCGCTAACCGTCACCGACTGCACCGTGCTGCCCTGTTTGAAGGCCCAGTGCTCACCGCCGCCTGCCTGGGCGAAAACGACCGCTTGGTGTTGCGCCAGATCAGTAGGGTTGCAAGGTTTGCCATGGGCTAGCACGTAAGCAGGGGTGGCCAGCACCAGCCGCTGACATTCACCGATCTTGCGGGCGATCAGGTTGGAGTCGGCTAACGCTCCCATACGCAAGGCAACATCGATGCCTTCCTCGACGAGATTGACGGTGCGGTCATCCAGAACGATATCGATGTTCAGCTCGGGGTGTGCATCGAGGAATACTCCCAGGTACGGCAGCACATGCAGACGCGCGAAGGTCACCGCCGCACAGATCCGCAAGGTGCCGTGCAGGCCGCTGCCCGCACCGCGTGCGGCGAGGTCGGCTTCGTGGGCTTCCTCGATGGCACGCTTGGCACGTTCGTAGAAGGCGGTGCCGGCTTCAGTCGGTGTAAGCCCGCGAGTAGAGCGCAGCAATAGCCGCACGCCAAGGCGATCTTCGAGTTGTGCGATGGTTTTCGATACCGCGGGCTGGCCGAGGTTGAGGCGCCGCGCCGCCGCGGAAAACGACCCCGCTTCGAGCACGCAGACAAAGGTTTCCATTGCTGCCAATCGATCCATGTCGTTCCACCTGAAACAGTTAAAAACTCATAGCAAAAAAAGCGAGCGAAGCAGGGGGCTTCGCTCGCAGCGGGTGGTTTATCTCAACAAGGCGTGCGCAACGCAACCCTGGCTAAAATGCGGCTTTGCCGATTGATGCGCCACCGTCGACGAACAGCGTCTGGCCGGTGATGAAACCGCTGCTTTCGTAAAGCAGGAAGGCGATGGCTGCTGCTATCTCTTCGGGTTGGCCGAAGCGCCGCAGAGGGATGCCTGAGAGGTAGCGGGCTTCACCTTCACTGCCGAGCGGATTGTTCGCGCGGAACAGTTCGGTCTCGGTCGGCCCAGGGGCAACGGCGTTGACGGTGATACCCGTTGTGGCCAGTTCCAGTGCCCACGACCGGGTAAAGCTGATGAGTGCGGCCTTGGCGGCGGCATAGGCGGTGCGATGGGTAATGCCCAGTACGGTCAGGCTGGAGATGTTGACGATCCGGCCCCATTGACGCTCGCGCATACCGGGCAGCAGCGCCTGAGTGGCCAGAAGCGCCGAGTGCAGATTCACCCGCATCACGGCATCGAAATCGTCCAGATCCACTTCACCCAGCCGCTGCGGGCGAACCAGACCGACGTTATTCACCAGCCCGTCGAAAGCATACTGCTGGGTTAACGTCGCCAAGGCCTGTTCGGTCGCCTTGCGATCTCCCAGGTCAACCGGTACCAAAATACCGGGGAAATCGACACCCTCAGCGTGCCGGGCGACGCCCACGACGCGGTGACCCGCGTTTGCCAGTGTCTGTGCCAACGCCAGGCCGATGCCCTTGCTGGCGCCGGTGATCAAAAAGGTTCGCTTGTTCATGAGTGCTCCTGGGACCAGCCCGTGCAGGGGCTGGCCGAGTGAAGGCCGAAGGCAGGTTTCAGGCTGGCTTGGTCCATTCGTTGCCTTTCATGAACGGATCGAGCTGGGTGTGCACCAGATGGTTGGTGTAGTTGCTCATGACCTTGGTGGCGACGCCCAGTACCACTTCCAGCACGTTGCGCCGCGTGAAACCGGCAGCCAGGAAGGCTTCGATACCGGCGTCGTTGACGAAACCGCGATCACGCACGACCGCCGTGGTGAACACATGCAAGGCTTCCAGGCGAGCATCCGGAATGACGCTGCCGGCGCGCAGAGCGGCAATGACCTCGGGTGCCATCTCGATCATCTTGGCCAGGGTGGTATGCCCGGCCATGCAGTAGTGGCAGTTGTTTTCGAAGTTGGAGGTCAGGTACACGACCTGCTGTTCGTGCGGGGTGAGGGTGCTCTTGCCGAACAGGTCCCAGAGTTGGCTGTAACCGGCCAGCAGCTCTGGCGATTCAGCCATGTTGCCTTGCAGGTTCGGTACGAAGCTGAAGGCTTTCTGCACGGCTTCCAGAATGGGCTTGGAGGCAGCAGGGGCGGTGTCGAGTGTGTAACGAGTGAAAGTGGTCATCGCAGTTTTCCTTGAGTGGGTCAGCAAGAGTGCTGGGGCTATCTTGCTGCTCTTGGCGGGGCTGCGGAACGTCGCGGCGGGGCATATGATTCATGCGATTTGGGAATAAAGCAGGACATGGACATATTGTCCGGCTGGCGATTTTAGAATCTCGCTGTCAATGGAAATGATGACGGATTTATTTTGCCGCAGCCCAAGACGTTATCTCTGAATGGTCGTAATGCACTTCGGGTAGATTGCCATCTAGCTTGGGGCTGTGAACGATCTCCTATACCGACTGAAATTTTTCGACTTACATACCTCCGCCATGTTGTCGCTGATACCCAATTGACCCGGCTACCGAAATTTGGCTGACCCAAGCCTTGGCGTTGTAAGTATTAGCAGGTCTGACTTTGAGTTGATCACTGATGGAGCAGCTTTAAGTCGGCATCTGGGTTAACTCTGCATCAGCGATAACAGCTTCGGCTTCCACGGCAGAAAAGTACGCGTCTGAGATTGAAAACCGTGTTTCGAGCAGAGGGTTCAGGACTCAGTTTTCACGTGGCAGCGTGCAAAAAATGACGTTTTCACCACTCAATGCATGGTCCGTCAGCCCAGGTCGACTTTTTCAACAGAATCGGCCATCTGCAGCCACTCATAAAGGGCATGAAGTCCCAGGGCTGATCAGATACTGGCCTGCTCCCTAAAGCCGTCCTTACCTCCACGGACTCCCTGCTCAGTAAGGTTCCGAATTCAGTTGCCTGGCCTCATGGGGCGATCTTCCATTCCATTCCTTGAAGGCGCGAGTAAAGGCGCTGTGCTCCGAATAGCCCAGCAGCATGGCGATATCCACGATTTGCAGGCGTGGATCGCGCAGGTACGACAGCGCCAGTTCCTGGCGGACCAGGTTCAGTTCATGACGATAGCTGGTACCGGCCTCTTGTAGACGGCGCTGTAGCGTGCGTGACGAGGTGCCCAGTTGGGGGCTTATCCGCTCTATACTCGGCTCACCTTTGCGCAGGGCATGGGTGATGACCTTGCGCAGCTGTTCCACGAACTCCTCTTGCTGTGGTAACTGCGCCAGTAGGCGATCCGCATGCTGTTCCAACAGGGAGACCAGCACCGGATCGGGGCTTTTTAAGGGCAACTCAAGCAGTTGCGCGGAGAAACGCAGGACCGCCTCGACCTGGCCGAAGCGTACCGGGCAGCCGAAGAAAGCTTCATACGGGCTGAAGTCGAGGGGCCCGGGGTGACTGAAATCGATCCGCAACGGATTGGCGGTGCCGCGCACTAAGGCACGGCAGAACTGCACGATGGCAACCATACCAACTTCGTTCACCAAGGGGCCGGGCTGATACTGGCTGACATCCCAGACCAGCTCGAACCAACCATCGCCGTCGCGGCGAGTCATGGGAATGACGTCGTATACCAGGCGAATGTAGCGTTCCAAGCGTTGCAGAGCTGTACCGAGATTACCGCAGGCCAGCAGCACCGATCCGAGCACACCGATATGCCGGGCGCTGATGGTTTGACCGAGGTGCAGTCCTAACAGTGGATCGCCTAATACTTGCGCCGCGCTCACCAACAAGCGATCCCAGCATTCCACGTTAACGCCGCCGGCCCCCTCTTGGGTAGGTGTGGGCCAGGGCTGGCCAAGTACCGACTCGGGCTCATGACCGAGCGCCTCCAGGTATTCATAAAGCAGTTGCACGTAGGTCTCTGGCACCACGCGCCGATACAAAGGCTGGCTCATCGGGCCTCTTTAGGCTGGTTGGCCTTTTGTTGTTTGGCGCAAAGTGTCAAGCGGGGCGTCGGATACCGTCAAGCCTTCCTTGCGGCAGCTGTCGAGAATGACGGCACCCCAGCCATTCCAGCAGATGCCGTTCATGAGCACGATCACCGATCTTTTCGCACCGGCGACAATCCAGTTCCTCTCCAACGGTTCGCGTTGTGTTGCCGACTTTTATCGCCCATTGGGCGCCGGACCTTTCCCGATGGTGGTGATGGCACATGGACTTGGCGGGACGCGCAAGATGCGTCTGCCTGCCTTTGCCGAACGCTTCGCCGCCGCCGGCTACGCTTGCATGGTGTTCGACTATCGCCACTTCGGCGACAGCGAAGGCGAGCCACGGCAACTGCTGGATATCGACCGCCAGCTCGAGGACTGGAAAGCCGCGATAGATCACGCTCGCCACCTCGCGGATGTCGACCCGCAGCGGATTGTTATATGGGGCACTTCGTTTGGTGGCGGCCATGTGCTGGCCACCGCCGCCGATGATGCCAGAGTGACCGCAGTCATCTCCCAATGTCCTTTCACCGACGGCCTGAGCTCCTTTCTGGCCACCGAACCCCTGGTGTCACTTCGACTCACCGTGTTGGCCTTGACCGACCGCATGGGCTCGTGGTTCGGCGCCAAGCCCATTCTTGTGCCCCTTACCGGTCAACCTGGCGATACGGCATTCATGACATCGCCGGATGCCTGGAGTGGCTATAACGGACTGATCCCGTCGGGTGCGTGTATCCGCAAAGAGGCCGCTGCGCGCTTTGCCTTGGACATCATTCGCTACTACCCAGGGCACAGCACGCCACGTATCCAGGTCCCCGTGCTGTTTTGCGTGTGTGATCCCGACAGCGTGGCACCGGCGAAGCGGACGCTGCGTCACGCCCGACGCGCGCCACGTCATGAGATCAAGCGCTATGCCCATGGGCATTTCGATATTTATGTGGGCGAAGCCTTCGAGCAGGTGGTGAGTGATCAACTCGACTTCCTCAAGCGCAACGTGCCAAGCATCCCAACGAAGAGATAAGAATATGTACCATCTTAAAGGCAAAGTGGTGCTGATCACCGGCGCAGCTGGCGGCATCGGTGCCGCCAGTGCACGCGAACTCTATGCGCATGGCGCCAGCCTTGTGCTAACCGATACCTCGCAGGACGCGGTGCACCAACTGGCTCAAGAGTTCAATAGCCAACGCGTGTTGCCGCTGGCGTTCGACGTTACCGACGCCGAGGCGGCAAAGACAGTGGTGCGGCAGGCAGTCGAACACTTCGGTCGTCTCGATGTGGCCTTCGCCAATGCCGGCATCTCCTGGCGAGGTGTACCGGAGACCCTACGCATCTGCGACGAAGTGGAGTTCCGCCGCATCATTGAAGTGAATCTGTTTGGGGTGTGGCACACGATGCGCGCCGCACTGCCGGAAGTCGTGCGCAACCGGGGTCAGGTGCTGGTCACGTCGTCGACCTATGCCTACTTGAACGGCGTGGCCAACGCGCCCTATGCCGCTAGCAAGGCGGCGGTGGAGTCGCTGACCCGCTCGCTGCGCGCTGAGTTGAGTGCGACCGGGGCCAGCGCCAGTGTGCTCTATCCCGGCTGGACGGCGACCGCTATTGCCAAGGTTGCCTTCGGTGGCAACGCCATCGCCACCCAGATGAACGAGGCCCTATTGCCGGCCTTTCTGCATCGGGCGATTGCACCGGAAAAGGTGGCACGTGGCGTGGTGCGCGGTCTGCAAAAGCGCCAGCCGCGCATCGTGGTACCGGCTCGCTGGGCGCCCATCTCCCTGATGCGCGGCCTGTTCAACGTTTTCACCGACTGGCATCTGGCACGCCATGCCCGCCTGCAAAGATTGCTTCACGAGTTGGAAGAATCTGTTCGCACCCAGACCCCAAGTTGATGTCCTACTACTTGCATAAGGTTCACACATGAAAAGCTACTCGCTGAACGGCCGCGTCATTGCCATCACCGGCGCCACAGGGGGGCTCGGCAGGGCCGCCGCGCAGGCACTGCGCGACAAAGGCGCGAAGCTGGTCTTGCTAGATCTTGATCTGGATAGCCTGAGCGTTATGGCTGCGGCGTTGGGTGGACCTGATGTCGCTGCCGGTTGGGTGGCCAACGTGCGCTCGATTGAGAGTCTGGAGACAGCTCTGAAGAAGGCTGCGCAGCACTTCGGCGCAATTGATGTCGTGGTCGCCGGCGCTGGCGTCAGCTCGGTGGTTGCCCTGGAGTACATCGATCCAGCCACGTTTGAGCGGGTCATCGATATCAACCTTAACGGCGTGGCCCGCACCTTCCGCGCTGCGCTGCCCTACGTTAAGGGGCGCCAGGGCTATCTACTGGCCATCTCGTCCATGGCCGCTTTCGTTCATTCGCCATTGAATACAGCCTACACCGCCAGCAAGGCTGGAGTTTGGGCCCTATGTAACAGCTTGCGCCTGGAGCTTCGTCAGCACGGCGTGGGCGTCGGATCACTCCACCCGACCTTCTTCCAGACGCCGATGATGGAGGCAGTCATCGCTGGGCCGTCTTCCACCCTAGTCTGGAACAATCATCAGGGGATCTGGCAGTTCGTAGCACTGGAGAGGGTGGTCACCGCCCTGGTGGAGTGCATTGAGCAGAGGCGTGACCTAGTGACGGTGCCACGCAGCCAGGGGCTGGTGGCGAGAGCGCCAGGCTTGCTACGCCGACTTATTGAGCGGATTGGCTTTAATGCTGGCAAAGTCGCAGAAGCGGTAAGACTCAGTGATGAAGGCAAGGTCTTGTGAGATCAGCGTAGCAGGTTGGACAAAGGGCCGCTTCTGGCCGATTCTGTTGAAAAAGTCGGTTTCGGTTTTCACGGCAGAAAAATACGCGTCTGAGATTGAAATCCGTGTCTTGAGCAGCGGGTGCAGGACTCAGATTTCACGTAGCAGCGTGCAAAAATGACGTTTTCACCGCTCAATACATGGACCGTCGGCCCTGGTCGACTTTTTCAACAGAATCGGCCGAAAGCTGTCTTCGATTTTTGCAGTGGAAAGCTACGAATACGGAAATGGTGACGGATTTATTTTGGTCGCAGCCCAAGACGTCATCCCTGAATGATCGTAATGCACTTCGGGTAGATCGCCATCTAGCTTGGGGCTGTGAACGATCTTCTATGCCGACTGAAATTTTTCGACTTACATACCTCCGCCACTCACATTGCGGCTCCCTACTGTGCGCGCTACCTTTTCCCTGTCGCTGCCAACTCAGCGACCGGGCCTGGAAACCCGTGGAACAGAAGATAGGCGCATAGGCGCCATCATCGATTAGATTGCTGGCGCTTTCTTCTACGGTAGGAGTAGCGCATGAACGTTTCGACTCAAGAGCTTCAGCTTCAAGTCTCCAGCATCCATGCATTCGCCGGAGGTGCCCAATGAGCAATCCACCTACAAGCAAAACCCTCGGCGTCATTACCTTTTCCCAGTGCGGCTCCCAAGGTCGTGAACTATTCCGTGTGAACCCAGGCGTTCCCATTCTGGAAGCCATGGAGCACGCCTCCCTCCTGCTCTATTGCGCCAAAGCACTCTCCCTCGATGCCGCCCTGGAAAGCGACGGCGAACGCTATGCCTGGGCATCGCATTACTTGGGCGAGATGGGCAAGGCGGTTATTGATGATTTGACGCAGGGGATGTTGCGCGAGGCGTCGGTGTAGGCAGGTAGTTTTCGGTTGATGCCGATTTTGGCGGTGGGTGTTGGCAGGCTCACCGCGTTATCGTTCATCGCGAGCAAGCTTGCTCCTACAGGAGCGGTGCGTTAGCTGCATGGGCCTGTTTCGAGACTGATTGCATTTCGCGCATGACACGATCCGATTCGGCCGTATCCAGGACAGACTCGGCGCAGGCCGGACAGACGTCTCCTGTCACCGAAGTGATGACCGTGGTTTCGCCCTGGTAGGTGTAGGGCAGGTCGCGGGTATCGTGGATTTGGGGGTGTATTTCAAGATTTGAATCGCTTTAGGGCGGTATTCGAGAGCAGGTTACGGATGCCCCGATAGCCGGGGTGATGGGCAAGGCGCTGATCGGTAATTTGACGCAGGGGATGTTGCGTGGGAAGAGGGGTTAAGGACCGGGCGATCTTCGATTGATGTCGGGATTGGCGGCGGCGCACGGCAGGCTCACCGCGTTATCGTTCTTCGCGAGCAAGCTCGGCTCCTATAGGGATCGTGGTGCCTTTCGCTTTTCTGTAGGCGAAAAAAAGACCTTGAAATTCAAGGTCTTTTTTTAAGATGGTGCCCCGAGGGAGACTCGAACTCCCACTCCTTTCGAAAACGGATTTTGAATCCGCCGCGTCTACCAATTCCGCCATCAGGGCTCAATGGCGGCGAAGTATAGAGACGTGATTACCGTTGGTCAATCGGCTTTCGTGGTCAATTTTTACGATTTCCGCTAAACTTCCCGGCCCTGCTGAACGAACCCCATCATGCGCGTCGCTGACTTTACTTTCGAGCTCCCCGATTCCCTGATCGCTCGCCATCCCCTGGCCGAGCGACGCCTCAGTCGCCTGCTGACCCTCGACGGCCCCAGCGGCGCTCTCGCACACCGTCAATTTACTGATTTGCTTGAGCATTTACGCCCAGGCGATCTGATGGTGTTCAACAATACCCGGGTCATTCCGGCCCGCCTGTTCGGCCAGAAAGCCTCCGGCGGCAAGTTGGAAATCCTCGTGGAACGGGTCCTCGATACCCACCGCGTGCTGGCCCATGTGCGCTCCAGCAAGTCGCCGAAACCCGGCTCGAAGATCCTGATCGATGGCGGCGGCGAAGCCGAGATGCTCGCCCGCCACGACACGCTCTTCGAACTGGGCTTCGCCGAAGAAGTGCTGCCGCTGCTGGAACGCGTCGGCCATATGCCGTTGCCTCCTTATATAGACCGTCCCGACGAAGGCGCCGACCGCGAGCGCTATCAGACCGTCTATGCCGAACGCCTCGGCGCCGTGGCCGCGCCCACCGCCGGGCTGCATTTCGATCAGCCGCTGCTGGATGCCATCGCCGCCAAGGGCGTTGAACGCGCTTTCGTCACCCTGCACGTCGGCGCCGGGACCTTCCAGCCGGTTCGCGTGGAGCGTCTTGAAGACCACCACATGCACCATGAATGGCTGGAAGTCAGCCAGGAAGTGGTCGACGCCGTCGCCGCCTGCCGCGCGCGCGGCGGCCGGGTGATCGCCGTGGGCACCACCAGCGTCCGTTCGCTGGAAAGCGCTGCCCGCGATGGCGTGCTCAAGCCGTTCAGCGGCGACACCGACATCTTTATCTTCCCTGGGCGTCCCTTCCATGTGGTCGACGCCCTGGTGACCAATTTCCACCTGCCCGAATCCACGCTGCTGATGCTGGTTTCGGCCTTCGCCGGTTACCCCGAGACCATGGCCGCCTACAAGGCCGCCGTGGACAACGGCTACCGCTTCTTCAGCTACGGTGATGCGATGTTCATCACCCGCAACCCGGCGCCTGCCGCACCCAAGGATCGGGCCCCAGAGGACCAAGCATGAGTCGCACCTGTCGTATGTCGTTCGAGCTACTCGCCACTGATGGCAAGGCGCGTCGCGGTCGCCTGACCTTCCCCCGCGGTACCGTCGAAACCCCGGCCTTCATGCCCGTGGGCACCTACGGCACGGTCAAGGGCATGCTGCCTCGGGATATCGTCGCCACCGGCGCCGAAATCATCCTCGGCAACACCTTCCATCTGTGGCTGCGTCCCGGCACCGAGGTGATCAAGGCCCACGGCGACCTGCACGATTTCATGCAGTGGAAAGGCCCGATCCTCACCGACTCCGGTGGTTTCCAGGTGTTCAGCCTGGGCGCCATGCGCAAGATCAAGGAGGAGGGCGTGACCTTCGCCTCGCCGGTCGACGGCGCCAAGGTCTTCATGGGCCCGGAAGAGTCGATGCAGGTCCAGCGCGACCTGGGCTCGGACATCGTGATGATTTTCGACGAGTGCACCCCGTACCCGGCTGACGAAGACGTCGCCCGTGTGTCCATGGAGCTGTCGCTGCGTTGGGCCCAGCGCTCGAAAAACGCCCACGGCGAAAACACCGCCGCGTTGTTCGGCATCGTCCAGGGCGGCATGCACGAAAGCCTGCGCAAGCGCTCCCTCGAAGGCCTCGACCAGATCGGCTTCGACGGCCTGGCCATCGGCGGCCTGTCGGTGGGCGAGCCCAAGCACGAAATGATCAAGGTGCTGGATTACCTGCCCGGCCTGATGCCTGCTGACAAACCTCGTTACCTTATGGGCGTTGGCAAGCCGGAAGATCTGGTGGAGGGTGTGCGCCGCGGGGTGGACATGTTCGATTGCGTGATGCCAACCCGTAATGCCCGCAATGGGCACCTGTTCATCGATACCGGCGTGCTGAAGATCCGCAACGCGTTCCATCGCCATGATGAATCGCCGCTGGATCCGACCTGCGATTGCTACACCTGCCAGAACTTCTCCCGTGCTTATCTGCATCATTTGGACAAGTGCGGCGAAATGCTGGGGAGCATGTTGAATACGATCCACAATTTGCGCCATTACCAGCGCCTGATGGCTGGTTTGCGCGAGGCTATTCAACAGGGTACATTGGCCGCCTTTGTCGATGCCTTCTACGCCAAACGCGGGCTTCCCGTACCGCCTTTGGACTGAATTTTTCAGAATTGAATGATTGCAACTGGAGTGCTAAATGAGCTTTTTCATCTCTAACGCGTTCGCCGACGGCGCCGCGCCTGCTGCTGCAGGCCCGATGGGCGGTGGTTTCGAATGGATCTTCCTGGTCGGCTTCCTGGTCATCTTCTACCTGATGATCTGGCGTCCGCAGGCCAAGCGCGCCAAGGAGCAGAAGAACCTGCTGGGCAACCTGGCCAAGGGTGACGAAGTGGTCACTACCGGCGGTATCGCCGGCAAGATCACCAAAGTGAGCGACGATTTCGTGGTTCTGGAAGTCTCCGACACCGTCGAAATGAAGTTTCAGAAGGGTGCCATCGCGGCCACTCTGCCTAAAGGCACGCTGAAAGCGATCTAGGTTTCAACTCTTAACAATCGACGGGGCGCGCAAGGCGCCCCGCGTCATAAGCGGGCGGCGTGATGCTGAACAAATACCCTCTGTGGAAATACCTACTGATCCTGGCGGTGCTGGCGGTCGGTTTTATTTATTCCGCTCCCAATCTCTATCCAGACGATCCGGCGATCCAGGTCAGCGGCGCAAGCACTGCACTGCAGGTCACCCAGGCCGATCTGGACCGCGTGAGCCAGGCGCTTACCGACGCCAAGATCACCGTCAAGGGCGCCACGCTGGCTGCCGGCGGCAAGGGCGGCCTGATTCGTCTGACCAGGCAGGAAGACCAACTGCCGGCCAAGGACGTGGTGCGTAAAGCCCTCGGCGACGACTATGTCGTGGCCCTGAACCTGGCGCAGACCACACCACAATGGTTGCGCAGCCTTGGCGCGCACCCGATGAAGCTGGGTCTGGACTTGTCCGGTGGTGTGCACTTCCTGCTGGAAGTGGACATGGAAAAAGCCGTCGACGCCCGCCTGAAAGTCTATGACGGCGACGTCAAGAGCCTGTTGCGCAAGGAGCGTGTGCGTTATCGCACCCTGCCACCGTTCAATGGCGCCATCCAGTTGGGCTTTGCTGACGCGGATACCCGTGAACAGGCCCGTGCGCTGATTCGCAAGAACTTCAACGATTTCGACATTGTAACGGCCGACCTCGGCGAGCAGCCGGTACTGCGTCTGGCGATGACCCCGGCCAAGCTGGCGGAAATCCGCGAATACTCCATCAAGCAGAACTTGACCACGGTCCGTAACCGCGTCAACGAGCTGGGTGTGGCCGAGCCGCTGGTGCAACGTCAGGGTGCCAACCGCATCGTGGTCGAACTGCCAGGCGTACAGGACACGGCTGAAGCCAAGCGGATCCTCGGCAAGACCGCCAACCTGGAGTTCCGTCTGGCCGCTGATGCGGGTGCTTCGAAGGCCACTTCCGAAGAGTTCGAGTTCCGTGAAGGCAATCGTCCTCCGGCGCAGATCGAGCGTGGCCTGATCATCACCGGTGACCAGGTGACCGATGCCAAGGCCGGCTTCGACGAGCACGGTCGTCCGCAGGTGAACATCAAGCTTGATGGTCACGGTGGCGAACTGATGAGCCGCGCGACCCGCAGCAACGTCGGTCGCAGCATGGCGGTGATCTTCATCGAGCAGAAGCCGATCACCACCTACACCAAGCAGGTTGTGAACGGCGTCGAGAAAGACGTGCCGGTGCAGAGCTTCAAGGAAGAGAAGAAGATCATCAGCCTGGCGACCATCCAGTCGCCGCTGGGCAGTCAGTTCCGCATCACCGGCCTGAACGGCCAGGGCGAGTCCTCGGAGTTGGCGCTGCTGCTGCGTGCCGGTGGTCTGGCCGCACCGATGTACTTCGCTGAAGAACGTACCATCGGTCCAAGCCTGGGTGCCGACAACATCACCAAGGGTATCGATGCGTCGCTGTGGGGCATGCTGTTCGTCTCGCTGTTCATCATCGCCATCTACCGCTTCTTCGGCATCATCGCCACCGTGGCCCTGGCCTTCAACATGGTCGCCTTGCTGGCGCTGATGTCCCTGCTGGGGGCAACCCTGACCCTGCCGGGTATCGCCGGTATCGTCCTGACCATGGGGATGGCGGTGGACGCCAACGTGCTGATCTTCTCGCGGATACGTGAAGAGATCGCCGCGGGAATGACGGTGCAGCGAGCGATCAACGAAGGCTTTGGTCGTGCGTTCACGGCGATTATCGACGCCAACCTGACCACGCTGTTGGTGGGCGGCATCCTCTTTGCCATGGGCACCGGCCCGGTCAAAGGTTTTGCGGTGACCATGTCCCTCGGGATCTTTACCTCGATGTTCACGGCCATTCTGGTGACCCGCGCGATGGTCAACCTGATCTTCGGCGGTCGTGACTTCAAGAAGTTGTGGATTTAAGGGGCTGCCATGTTACGTACTATCAACTTCATGGGTGTTCGCAACGTTGCGTTCGGCTTCACCCTGTTTCTCACCGCATTGGCCTTGTTCAGCTGCTTCCACAAGGGGTTGAACTACGGCCTGGACTTCACCGGCGGTACGCTCATCGAGCTGACCTACGAGCATGCGGCGGATGTCTCCAAAGTGCGCGAGCAACTGAACGAGTCCGGTTATCACGAGGCGATCGTGCAGAGTTTTGGCGCGACCACCGACCTGCTGGTGCGGATGCCGGGTGCGGACCCGCAGCTGGGCCATCAGGTGGCCGAGGCGCTGCAGAAGGTCGGCGGCGATAACCCGGCGCAGATCAAGCGCGTCGAGTTCGTCGGCCCGCAGGTGGGTGAAGAGTTGCGCGACCAGGGCGGCCTCGGCATGCTCATGGCGCTGGGCGGCGTATTGATCTACCTGGCGTTCCGCTTCCAGTGGAAGTTTGCGGTGGGCGCCATCGTCTCGCTGGTGCACGACGTGGTGGTGACAGTGGGTATCCTCTCGTTCTTCCAGGTCACCTTTGACCTGACGGTGCTGGCGGCGGTACTGGCGATCATCGGTTACTCGCTCAATGACACCATCGTGGTCTTCGACCGGGTGCGTGAGAACTTCCGTGTGCTGCGCAAGGCTACTCTGATCGAGAACATCAACGTCTCGACCACCCAGACCCTGCTGCGGACCATGGCGACGTCGATCTCCACCTTGCTGGCGATTTCCGCGCTGCTGTTCTTCGGCGGCGATAACCTGTTCGGTTTCTCCATCGCCCTGTTTGTCGGGGTGTTGGCGGGTACCTACTCGTCGATCTACATCGCCAACGTGGTGCTGATCTGGCTGAACCTGAACAGCGAGGACTTGATTCCTCCGGCCAATACCCAGAAGGAAGTTGACGACCGTCCTTGACGGAAATCTTTCTTCGGGCTGTTTGCTGATAAAGGCGCGAGTGTTGAACTCGCGCCTTTTTTTGTACTCCAAAGCCATAGAGAAGAGTGGGCACCGATCCACTTGTGATGGTCAGGAGGTTCACGTGAACAAGTCGTTGCTGGTGGGTGCGGTATTGGGTGCTGTCGGTGTCACTGCCGGAGGTGCTGTTGCCACCTACAGCCTGGTGAAAAGCGGCCCTGAGTATGCGCAAGTATTGGCGGTAGAGCCGGTCAAGACCCAGATCAAGACCCCGCGTCAGGTCTGTGAAGACGTCGCGGTGACCCGACAGAAGCCAGTCCAGGATGAGCATCGCCTGGCCGGTACCGCACTGGGTGCGGTCGGCGGTGGTCTGCTTGGCAGCCTGGTCGGCGGCGGTCGCGGCAAGACCCTGGCCACCGTGGTCGGTGCGGTCGGCGGCGGTTATGCCGGTAACAAGGTGCAGGAGGGCATGCAGGAGCGTGACACCTACACCACGACCCAGAAACGCTGCAACACGGTCAATGATGTCAGCGACAAGGTGGTCGGCTACGACGTGCGTTATCAGTTGGGCGGCAAGGAAGGCAAGATCCGGATGGACCGTGATCCGGGCAACCAGATCCCGGTGGACAAGGACGGTCATCTGGTCCTGAGTCAGAACCAGGGTCAGCCAGCTCCGCAGCCGGGCCAGTAACGGCTACTGTTGTAGGGACATAAAAAATGCCCCGTATCGCAAGATACGGGGCATTTTTGTGTCCGGCGAAAGCTTAGCGCTTCAGCGAAGCCGGCAGGTGCGGCTGGATCGCCGTCAGTACGGCCTTGAAGCACTTGGTGTTACCGGCAACGATATGGCCTTTTTCCAGGAAATCGTGACCGCCGGTGAAGTCGCTCACCAGGCCGCCGGCTTCCTGGATCAGCAGGGCGCCTGCCGCCATGTCCCACTCGGACAGGCCCGATTCCCAGAACGCATCGAAACGACCGGCGGCCACATAGGCCAGGTCCAGGCTCGCGGCACCGGCGCGGCGGATGCCGGCGGTCTGGCCGACCAGGGCGCGGAACATGCCCAGGTAGTTGTCCAGGTTGTCCATCTGGTCGTCACGGAACGGGAAGCCGGTACCCAGCAGGGCGCCGTCCAGGCTGGTGCGACCGCTGACGCGCAGGCGACGGCCATTGAGCTGGGCGCCACGGCCACGGGAGGCGGTGAATTCTTCCTGGCGAACCGGGTCGAGGACCACGGCGTGTTCCAGTCGACCACGGTATTTGCAGGCGATGCTGACCGCGAAGTGCGGGATGCCACGCAGGAAGTTGGTGGTGCCATCCAGTGGGTCGATGATCCACAGGTATTCTTCGCCTTCGCCGCTGCCGGCGTGGAAGCCGGTTTCTTCGCCACGAATGGCGTGGGTCGGATAGGCCTTGCGCAGCGCGTCGATAATTTTCTGCTCGGCGGCGCGATCCACTTCGGACACATAGTCCTTGGCGTCTTTTTCGTCGACCTTGATGGTATCCAGGCGCTCGATGGAGCGGAAAATCAATTCACTGGCGCTGCGGGCGGCGCGCAGCGCGATATTCAGCATGGGCTGCATGGACGTTTCACCTAGAGTGTTAAAGAAAGCCGAACATTCTACCAGAAAAGTCCCGGGGGAGAAGGACGACGTTGGCGCTCGTGGCGCAATCCCCAGTGCTTCTGTAAGATTTGCTCCCCTTCGCCGAGTCTGAGAGTGTCTCTCGTGCTGCAAAATATTCGTGTTGTCCTGGTCAATACCAGTCATCCGGGCAATATCGGCGGGGCCGCGCGGGCCATGAAGAACATGGGGCTGTCGCGCCTGGTGCTGGTGGAGCCGCGGATCTTTCCGTCCGCTGAAGCCGATGCACGGGCTTCCGGTGCTACCGATATCCTTGAAAACGCGCAAGTCGTCACCACCTTGGAAGACGCATTGGTCGGTTGCAACCTGGTGTTTGGTACCAGTGCTCGCGATCGGCGGATTCCGTGGCCGTTGCTCGATCCCCGTGAATCCGGGTTGAAGGTGGTCGAGGAGGCCGGGCAGGGCGCCGAGATCGCACTGGTGTTCGGTCGTGAAGATTCCGGCCTGACCAACGACGAGCTGCAGCGATGTCATTATCACGTACATATCCCGTCCGATCCGGACTTCAGTTCGCTCAACCTCGCCACGGCGGTGCAGGTGCTGAGCTATGAAGTGCGGATGTCCTGGCTGGCGGCCGTCGGGCAGCCGAGCAAGGTAGAGAAGCATGAAGTGGCGTCGACGCGCAGCGAAGAGCTGGCGACCATGGACGAGATGGAGCGGTTTTACGGCCATCTGGAACAGACCCTGGTGGCCATCGACTTCCTCGACCCCGAAAAACCGCGCCATTTGATGGCACGGTTGCGTCGCCTGTACGGGCGCAGTTCGGTCAGTCGCGCCGAGATGAATATTTTGCGGGGCATCCTCACGGAAACCGAAAAAGCGGCCCGGGGCGAGCTCCTTAAGCGGAAGGATCAGTGATGTTCGAGCGTTTGCGAGAAGATATCCAGAGCGTATTCCACCGTGATCCGGCGGCGCGTAATGCCTTCGAAGTGCTGACCTGCTACCCGGGCCTGCATGCCATCTGGCTGCATCGCCTGGGTCATGCCTTGTGGGGCATGGGCTGGAAGTGGCTGGCGCGGGTGGTGTCGAACTTCGGTCGTTGGCTGACCGGCATCGAGATCCACCCCGGGGCCAAGGTCGGGCGGCGGTTCTTTATCGACCATGGCATGGGCATTGTGATCGGCGAGACCGCCGAGATCGGCGATGACGTGACCATCTACCAGGGAGTGACCCTGGGCGGTACCAGTTGGAACAAGGGCAAGCGTCATCCGACTTTGGAGGATGGCGTGGTGGTGGGCGCCGGTGCCAAGGTGCTCGGGCCGTTTACCGTCGGTGCCGGGGCCAAGGTCGGGTCCAATGCGGTGGTGACCAAGGCGGTGCCGGCCGGTGCGACCGTAGTGGGGATTCCTGGGCGGATCATCATGAAGGCCGACGATCAGGTCGAAGCCAAGCGCAAGGCCATGGCGGAGAAGATTGGTTTCGATGCCTATGGCGTCAGCGAAGACATGCCGGACCCGGTGGCGCGGGCCATTGGCCAGTTGCTCGATCACTTGCAGGCGGTGGATGGTCGTCTGGAGGGTATGTGCGGGGCGCTGAAGGATCTGGGCAGCACCTATTGCGCCAAGGAGCTGCCGGAGTTGCAGTGTGATGGGTTTGTCGAGGTGAAGGCCAAGGCGGGTTGATCTTCGTTGGGGCTGCTGGCCTTTTCGCGGGCAAGCCCTGCTCCTACAGGTTTGTGTCGGACGCAAGATAAGTGCTCGACACCGGACTGTAGGAGCAGGGCTTGCCCGCGAAGAGGCCCTCACAGGTAGCAAAAATCCATCGGTCCAGCGCAATGCCATTACGCCCCAGACTTTGCTACAATTTGCGCGCGCTTTTCGCGGTAAACCCGACTAAAGCACTAGGTCTTATAGTTGACTTAAATACTCGGGAATAGCATACTCTTCCCCATACCGATCCCGTAACTCCGTGGTACCTGTCCATGCGACTGACTACAAAAGGCCGATACGCCGTGACCGCCATGCTCGACCTGGCGTTGCACGCGCAACGCGGGCCGGTGTCTCTGGCCGATATCTCCGAGCGCCAAGGCATCTCCCTGTCCTACCTCGAACAGCTTTTCGCCAAGTTGCGCCGCAGCAACCTAGTGTCCAGTGTGCGCGGTCCCGGCGGCGGCTACCAGCTGTCGCGTGACATGCAGGGGATCCAGGTCGCTCAGGTGATCGATGCCGTGAACGAATCGGTCGACGCCACCAAATGCCAGGGGCTGGGCGATTGCCATGGCGGCGATACCTGCCTGACCCACCATCTGTGGTGCGACCTCAGCCTGCAGATCCACGAATTTCTCAGCGGTATCAGCTTGGCGGACCTTGTCACTCGCCGTGAAGTGCAAGAAGTCGCCCAGCGTCAGGATCAGCGCCGCGGTAATAGCAGGGCGCTACACCTGGACAAGATCGAAGCGTCCACCGTCGAATGACAGCCAAAGAGCCAACGGTGCGCCAGCCAGCCTGATTTAGGAGAGTATCCATGAAATTGCCGATTTACCTTGATTACTCAGCGACTACCCCGGTTGATCCGCGTGTCGCGCAAAAAATGAGTGAATGCCTGCTGGTCGACGGAAACTTCGGTAACCCGGCGTCCCGTTCTCACGTGTTCGGCTGGAAAGCCGAAGAGTCCGTGGAAAACGCCCGTCGCCAGGTGGCCGACCTGGTCAATGCCGACCCGCGTGAAATCGTCTGGACCTCCGGTGCCACCGAGTCCGACAACCTGGCGATCAAGGGGGTTGCGCATTTCTACGGCACCAAGGGCAAGCACCTGATCACCAGCAAGATCGAACACAAGGCGGTCCTCGACACCATGCGCCAACTGGAGCGCGAAGGTTTCGAAGTCACCTACATCGAGCCTCGTGAAGATGGCCTGATCACTCCGGCCATGGTTGAAGCCGCCCTGCGCGACGACACCATCCTGGTCTCGATCATGCACGTGAACAACGAGATCGGCACCGTCAACGACATCGCCGCCATCGGCGAGCTGACCCGCTCCCGTGGCGTGCTGTTCCACGTCGATGCCGCTCAGTCCACCGGCAAGGTCGATATCGACCTGCAGAAGCTGAAAGTCGACCTGATGTCCTTCTCGGCCCACAAGACCTACGGCCCTAAAGGCATCGGCGCGCTGTACGTCAGCCGCAAGCCGCGTGTTCGCCTCGAAGCGACCATGCACGGCGGCGGTCACGAGCGCGGCATGCGTTCCGGTACCCTGGCGACCCACCAGATCGTCGGCATGGGCGAAGCGTTCCGCGTGGCCAAGGAAGACATGGCTGCCGAGAACCTGCGCATCAAAGCCTTGAGCGACCGCTTCTACAAGCAGGTCGAGCATCTGGAAGAGCTGTACATCAACGGCAGCATGACCGCCCGTGTACCGCACAACCTGAACCTGAGCTTCAACTACGTCGAAGGCGAGTCGCTGATCATGGCGCTCAAGGATCTCGCGGTTTCCTCCGGTTCCGCTTGTACCTCGGCTTCGCTGGAGCCTTCGTACGTATTGCGCGCCCTGGGCCGCAACGACGAACTGGCGCACAGCTCGATCCGCTTCACCTTCGGTCGCTTCACCACCGAAGAAGAAATCGATTATGCCGCGCAGAAAGTCTGCGAGGCCGTCACCAAGCTGCGCGCTCTGTCGCCGCTGTGGGACATGTTCAAAGACGGCGTCGATATCTCGAAGATCGAGTGGGCGGCACACTAAATAAAGAAGCCGCCACATACAGGTCCTGTAGCGACGCGGCAATCAACGGCTGACGTAACGACAGGACCGAGAGCGGCCCTGATGAGTGAGGATTAAGTACCATGGCTTACAGCGAAAAGGTCATCGACCACTACGAAAACCCGCGTAACGTCGGCAAGATGGACGCCGAAGACCCGGATGTCGGCACCGGCATGGTCGGCGCTCCGGCGTGCGGCGACGTGATGCGCCTGCAGATCAAGGTCAACGAGCAAGGCATCATCGAAGACGCCAAGTTCAAGACCTACGGTTGCGGTTCGGCTATCGCCTCCAGCTCCCTGGCTACCGAGTGGATGAAAGGCAAGACTCTGGATGAAGCAGAGACCATCAAGAACACTCAGCTGGCTGAAGAACTGGCCCTGCCGCCAGTGAAGATCCACTGCTCGGTCCTCGCCGAAGACGCCATCAAGGCCGCCGTTCGCGATTACAAGCAGAAGAAAGGCCTGATCTAAACGATCTGGCGTTCAAGCGATTAGTAAGGAGTCACCGATGGCTATCAGCATGACAGAAGCGGCTGCTCGACACGTGCGACGCTCCCTTGACGGGCGCGGCAAAGGTGAAGGGATTCGTCTGGGTGTTCGCACCACGGGCTGTTCCGGCCTTGCCTATGTGCTGGAGTTCGTCGACGAAGTGGTGGCGGAAGATCAGGTGTTCGAGAGTCACGGCGAAAAAGTGATCATCGACCCGAAAAGCCTCACCTACCTGGACGGCACCGAGCTCGATTTCGTCAAGGAAGGGTTGAACGAAGGCTTCAAGTTCAACAACCCCAACGTGCGCGGTGAATGTGGCTGCGGCGAAAGCTTCAACATCTGAGGCTTCTTGTTGTGGGTACTCCTTGTCATTTCGCTTTATTCGAGTTGCAGCCGAGCTTTACGCTGGATCTCGAACAGTTGGCCGCGCGCTATCGAGAACTGGCGCGCGGTGTGCACCCGGACCGCTTTGCCGACGCTTCCGAGCGTGAGCAACGCCTGGCCCTGGAGCAGTCCGCCAGCCTCAACGAGGCCTACCAGACCCTCAAGAGTCCTCCCAAGCGCGCGCGCTACCTGCTCGCCATGGGCGGTCGCGAGTTGCCGCTGGAGGTCACGGTGCACGACCCCGATTTCCTTATGCAGCAGATGCAATGGCGCGAGGAGCTCGAGGAGTTGCAGGACGAAGCGAACCTGCCCGGTATCGCCACGTTCAAGCGCCGCTTGAAAGTCGCCCAGGATCAATTGAACGACAGCTTCGCAGCTTGTTGGAACGATGCCGCGCAACGCGAACAGGCCGAACGCCTGATGCGGCGCATGCAGTTTCTCGACAAGCTCACCTACGAAGTGCGCCAGTTAGAAGAGCGCCTCGACGATTAACCCAGTGCCGCCTCGGTCGCACGCCTGATATTCAGATAAGTCCAGATAACGATGGCCCTACTGCAGATCGCCGAACCCGGCCAGAGTCCTCAACCGCACCAGCGTCGCCTGGCTGTGGGGATCGACTTGGGCACTACCAATTCGCTGGTCGCTGCATTGCGCAGTGGTCTTTCCGAGCCGTTGCCCGATGCCGACGGGCAGGTGATCCTGCCGTCCGCGGTGCGCTATCACGCCGACCGCGTTGAAGTCGGCCAGTCGGCCAAGTTGGCTGCCGCCGGTGATCCGCTCAATACCGTGATGTCGGTGAAGCGCCTGATGGGCCGTGGCCTGGCGGACGTCAAGCAACTGGGCGAACAACTGCCTTACCGCTTTGTCGGCGGCGAGTCGCACATGCCGTTCATCGATACCGTGCAGGGCCCGAAAAGCCCGGTGGAAGTGTCCGCCGAGATCCTCAAGGTGCTGCGTCTGCGCGCCGAGGCAAGCCTGGGCGGCGAACTGGTGGGCGCGGTGATCACCGTGCCGGCTTATTTCGACGAGCCCCAGCGCCAGGCAACCAAGGACGCGGCACGGCTGGCCGGACTCAACGTGCTGCGCCTGCTCAATGAGCCGACGGCGGCGGCGGTGGCTTACGGTCTGGATCAGAACGCCGAAGGCGTGGTTGCCATCTATGACCTGGGCGGCGGTACTTTCGATATTTCGATCCTGCGCCTGACCCGTGGTGTCTTCGAGGTACTGGCCACCGGTGGCGACAGCGCCCTGGGTGGCGATGACTTCGACCATGCGATTGCCGGCTGGATCATCGAGCAGGCAGGGTTGTCCGCCGATCTCGATCCGGGTGCGCAGCGTCATCTGCTGCAAACCGCTTGCGCCGCCAAGGAAGCCCTGACCGATGCGACTTCGGTCGAGGTGGTCTATGGCGACTGGCGTGCGGCCTTGAGCCGTGAGGTCTTCGATGCGCTGATCGAGCCCATGGTTGCGCGCAGCCTCAAGGCTTGCCGACGCGCCGTGCGTGACTCGAACGTGGAGCTCGACGAGGTCCAGGCCGTGGTCATGGTCGGCGGCTCGACCCGTGTGCCGCGTGTTCGCGAGGCGGTCGCCGAAATGTTCGGCCGTCAGCCGTTGACCGAGATCGACCCGGATCAGGTGGTGGCCATTGGTGCCGCGATCCAGGCCGATACCCTGGCCGGCAACAAGCGCGATGGCGGCGAATTGCTGCTGCTGGACGTGATTCCGTTGTCCCTGGGGTTGGAGACCATGGGCGGCCTGATGGAGAAGGTGATTCCGCGTAACACCACCATCCCGGTCGCCCGCGCCCAGGACTTCACTACTTATAAAGACGGCCAGTCGGCCATGATGATTCACGTGCTGCAAGGCGAGCGTGAATTGATCAGTGACTGCCGTTCCCTGGCGCGTTTCGAACTGCGCGGCATTCCGGCCATGGTCGCGGGTGCGGCGAAGATCCGCGTGACCTTCCAGGTCGATGCCGACGGTCTGCTCGATGTCTCGGCCCGCGAACTGGGTTCGGGCGTCGAGGCGAGCATCCAGGTCAAGCCGTCCTACGGCCTGACCGACGGCGAAATCGCCAGGATGCTCAAGGATTCGTTCCAGTATGCCGGTGACGACAAGGTCGCTCGCGTGCTGCGCGAGCAGCAGGTCGATGCCCAGCGCCTGGTCGAAGCCGTGCAAGCGGCTTTGGAGGCCGATGGCGAACGCTTGCTGGATGCCGATGAGCGCATGGTCATCGACCTGCAGGTGCAGGAACTGACCGAACTGATGAAAGGCACCGATGGTTACGCCATCGAGCAGCAGACCAAGCGTCTGTCGCAAGTGACCGATGCTTTTGCTGCCCGCCGCCTGGATTCGACGGTGAAAGCCGCGCTGGCGGGGCGCAACCTGAATGAGATTGGGGAATAACGATGCCGCAGGTGATTTTTCTGCCTCACGAGAAGTTTTGTCCTGAGGGCTTGGTCGTGGAGGCAGAAACGGGGATCTCGATCCTCGAATTGGCCCATGAGCACCATATTGAAATGGAAAGTGCCTGTGGCGGTGTCTGCGCCTGCACCACTTGCCATTGCCTGATTCGCGAAGGTTTCGACTCGCTGGAAGAGGCCGATGAGCTGGAAGAGGACTACCTTGACAAGGCTTGGGGGCTGGAAGCCCAGTCGCGCCTGGCCTGTCAGGCCAAAGTCGGGACCGAGGACCTGACCGTCGAGATTCCGAAGTACTCGCTCAACCACGCCGCCGAAGCGCCGCATTGATTCAAGGAATTATCATGAGTCTGAAATGGGTTGATGTGCTGGAGATCGCAATTCAACTGGCTGAAAGCAAGCCGGAAGTCGATCCAATGTCGGTCAACTTCGTCGATCTACGCAAGTGGGTGATGGAATTGCCCGAGTTCGACGACAAGCCTGAGCACTGCGGCGAGAAGATTCTGGAGGCCATTCAGGCCCAGTGGATCGAAGAACGCGACTGAGCAGCGCGGCAGGTTAGGCAATACTTGGGAACCCGCGTATAATTCGCGGGTTTAATTTTTGGCAAATCACTGTTTCTGGAGTTACACCATGGCTGTTCAACGCACTTTCTCCATCATCAAGCCTGACGCCGTTGCAAAAAACGTGATCGGCAAGATCGTTTCCCGTTTCGAAGACGCCGGCCTGCGCGTTGTTGCTTCGAAAATGAAGCAACTGTCCAAAGCCGAAGCCGAAGGCTTCTACGCTGAGCACAGCGCTCGTGGTTTCTTCGGCGACCTGGTTGCCTTCATGATCTCCGGCCCGGTTGTTGTCCAGGTTCTGGAAGGCGAAAACGCTATCGCTCTGAACCGTGAGCTGATGGGCGCTACCAACCCTAAAGAAGCCGCTGCCGGCACCATCCGTGCTGACTTCGCTGACTCCATCGACGCCAACGCTGTACACGGTTCGGACTCCGAAGCCGCTGCCGCTCGCGAAATCTCGTACTTCTTCGCAGCTACCGAAGTAACCGCTCGCTAAGCAAAGGCTTTCGAGTGAGGGTGAATCCATGACTGTATCAATCGGCAAAATAAACCTGTTGGGTCTGACTCAGCCGGAAATGGAAAAATTCTTCGACTCAATCGGGGAGAAGCGTTTCCGTGCCGGTCAGGTCATGAAGTGGATTCACCACTTTGGCGTCGATGATTTCGACGCCATGACGAACGTCAGCAAGGCCTTGCGTGAAAAGCTCAAGACTGTTGCTGAAGTACGCGGTCCTGAAGTCGTCAGCGAGGACATTTCCACCGACGGCACCCGTAAATGGGTGGTGCGCGTGGCGTCCGGCAGCTGCGTCGAGACCGTCTACATTCCCCAGGGCAAACGTGGCACCTTGTGCGTTTCGTCCCAGGCGGGCTGTGCCCTGGACTGCAGTTTCTGCTCCACCGGCAAGCAAGGCTTCAACAGCAACCTCACCGCCGCCGAAGTCATCGGCCAGGTGTGGATTGCCAACAAATCCTTTGGCAGCGTCCCGGCGACCGTCGACCGTGCCATCACCAACGTGGTGATGATGGGCATGGGTGAGCCGCTGCTGAACTTCGACAACGTCATCGCGGCCATGCACCTGATGATGGACGACCTGGGCTACGGCATCTCCAAGCGCCGCGTGACCCTGTCGACCTCCGGCGTGGTTCCGATGATCGACGTGCTCGCCGAGCACATCGACGTATCCCTGGCGCTGTCGCTGCACGCACCGAATGACGCATTGCGTAACCAATTGGTGCCGATCAACAAGAAGTATCCGCTTAAGATGTTGCTCGAGTCGTGCCGTCGCTACATGGCGACCCTCGGCGAGAAGCGCGTCCTGACCATCGAGTACACCCTGCTCAAGGATGTCAACGACCAGGTCGAGCATGCCGTCGAGATGATCGAGCTGCTCAAGGACACGCCGTGCAAGATCAACCTGATTCCGTTCAACCCGTTCCCGCATTCGGGCTACGAGCGCCCGAGCAACAATGCGATCCGGCGTTTCCAGGATCTGTTGCATCAGGCCGGCTATAACGTCACGGTACGCACCACCCGCGGTGAAGACATCGACGCGGCTTGTGGTCAACTGGTGGGGCAGGTGCTGGATCGCACCCGTCGCAGCGAACGCTACATTGCCGTACGTGAGCTGAGCGCCGATGCCGAAAGTGGGCAAAGCGCCGCGAACCGAAACTGAGAGAGGACCTCCATGACCCTGCGCGCTGCGCTCCTTGTCGTATTCGTCGGCCTGCTGGCCGGCTGCGTTTCAACGGGTAATGTCGACCCGCTGAGTACCAGCAAGGGGCGCGATGAAGCGCGCACGGCCTATGTGCAACTGGGCATCGGCTATCTGCAGCAAGGCCAGACCGAGCAGGCCAAGGTGCCGCTCAAGAAAGCCCTGGAGATGGACAGCTCCGATCCGGATGCCAACGGCGCCCTGGCGCTGGTGTTCCAGGCCGAAGGCGAAACGCAACTGGCCGAGGAGCATTTCCACAAGGCCCTGTCCTCGCGTCCGAACGATGCGCGCACGCTCAACAATTACGGCAGCTTCCTGTTCGAACTCAAGCGTTACAAGGACGCCTACGAGCGTTTTGAACAGGCCGCCAACGACAGCCTCTATACCGAACGTTCGCGGGTTTTCGAAAACCTCGGCCTGACGGCGCTGGCCCTTGGCCAGCGCGATCTGGCCCTGCAGCATTTCGACAAATCCCTGCGCCTGAACCGCCAACAGCCACGTGCTTTGCTGGAAATGGCTGAGTTGTCTTACGAAGACAGGCATTATGTGCCCGCACGCGATTATTACGCGCGCTTCAGCCTGCTGAGCGAGCAAAATGCACGTAGTCTATTGCTCGGTATCCGCCTGGCGAAAATCTACGAAGATCGTGACAAGGCCGCCAGTTACGGCTTGCAACTAAAACGACTCTATCCCGGTACGCCGGAATATCAGCAATACCTGTCGGAGCAAAGATGAAAGCGGCGCAACCCGAATTTGTAGCAGCGACTCGCGTCAACCCCGGTGAGACCCTGCGTCAGGCCCGCGAAAGCAATGGTTGGACGCTGGCCGAGGTGGCCGTGAAGCTCAACCTCACGGTGTCGTCCTTGAGCAACCTGGAAGCCGGTGCCTTCGACAAGCTGCCGGGGCATACCTTTGCCCGGGGTTATATCCGCGCCTACGCCAAGTTGCTCGGCATGGACCAGGCCGTCCTGGTCCAGCAGTTCGACCAGAGCACCGGCACCGATTCCCAGGGCAGCAGTGTCCAGGCCCTGGGGCGGATCGAAGAGCCTGTGCGGTTTTCCCACACCCTGTTGCGTATTGTCAGCCTGCTGTTGCTGATCGCCGTGATCGGCGGCGGCTTCGTCTGGTGGCAAGACCAGGCCAGCCTGCGCTCCAAGGATCAGGCGGCGGTCAATATGGAGCACGTCGAAGTCGAAAGCGCCGACGGCACCACGCAGATTCACCCGATCGACGAGCCGGAAGACCAGGCCGTGACCGAGAACCAGGCGGCCTCCGAGGCGCCGGCACCTGAAGGTGCGGCCGAGGCCCAGCCTGCGGCCCCGGCGGCTGCGGCCAGTACTCCGGCGACCCCGGCTGTGGTGCCTGTGCCGCATTCGGCGCAGACCCTGGTGGTGGCCCCGACGCAAGCCCCAGCCCCGGTGTCGACAGTCGCGCCAGGCGCTCCGGTCAGCGGTGCACCCGCTGCCGCCGAGCCCGTGGCCGGCGCTGGCCAGGTCCACCTGACCTTCGTCGCCGATTGCTGGACCCAGGTCACCGACGGCAACGGCAAGGTGCTGGTCAGCGGCCTCAAGCGCAAGGGCGAGAACCTTGAGCTCAGCGGCAAGCCGCCGTTTGCCGTGCGCCTGGGCTATGCCCGCGGTGCCCAGATCACATACAACGGTCAGCCGGTCGATATCGCCCCGTTCACCAGTGGCGAGACCGCTCGCCTGAAGCTAGGTCAATAAGTCATGCACGGCCAATCTCCTATCAAGCGTCGCGAGTCCCGTAAAATCTGGGTCGGCTCGGTACCCGTAGGCGGTGATGCACCGATCGCGGTGCAGAGCATGACCAACAGCGACACCAATGACGTCGCGGCCACCGTGGCGCAGATCAATCGCCTGGAAGCCGCGGGCGTCGATATCGTGCGCATTTCCGTGCCGGACATGGACGCCGCCGAGGCCTTCGGTCGGATCAAGCAGTTGGTCAAGGTACCGCTGGTCGCCGATATCCACTTCGACTACAAGATCGCCCTGCGCGTGGCCGAACTGGGTGTCGACTGCCTGCGGATCAACCCGGGCAATATCGGTCGCGAAGACCGCGTGCGCGCGGTGGTCGATGCCGCCCGGGATCGTGGTATCCCGATCCGCATCGGTGTCAACGCCGGTTCCCTGGAAAAAGACCTGCAGAAAAAGTACGGCGAGCCTACGCCAGAGGCCCTGGTGGAGTCTGCCCTGCGCCATGTCGAGCACCTGGAGCGCCTGAACTTCCAGGACTTCAAGGTCAGCGTAAAGGCTTCCGACGTGTTCATGGCGGTAGCCGCCTACCGCCTGCTGGCCAAGGAAATCGTCCAGCCGCTGCACCTTGGGATCACCGAAGCCGGTGGTTTGCGTTCAGGCACAGTGAAATCCGCCGTCGGCCTCGGTATGCTGCTGGCCGAAGGGATTGGCGATACTATTCGCATCTCGTTGGCGGCCGACCCGGTCGAGGAAGTGAAAGTCGGCTACGACATCCTCAAGTCCCTGCACCTGCGTTCCCGTGGCATCAACTTCATCGCCTGCCCGAGCTGCTCGCGGCAGAACTTCGATGTGGTCAAGACCATGAACGAGCTGGAAGGGCGCCTGGAAGATCTGCTGGTGCCGCTGGACGTGGCTGTGATCGGTTGTGTGGTCAACGGACCGGGTGAGGCCAAAGAGGCTCATATCGGCCTCACCGGTGGCACGCCGAACCTGATCTACATCGACGGCAAGCCGGCGCAGAAACTGACGAATGACAATCTGGTGGATGAGCTCGAAAGGCTGATCCGGCAGAAGGCGGCCGAAAAGGTCGAAGCCGACGCGGCGCTGATCGCCCGCGGCTGATCGAAGAATTTAAGGATATTTTGTGAGCAAGTCTTTGCAAGCCATTCGTGGCATGAACGACATCCTGCCCGAGCAGACGCCCCTGTGGCGCTATTTCGAGGGCACTGTCGCGCGTCTGCTGGATAACTACGGCTACAAGCAGATCCGCATGCCGATCGTCGAGTTCACCGAGCTGTTCAAACGCTCCATCGGTGAAGTGACCGACATCGTCGAAAAAGAGATGTACACCTTCGAGGACCGCAACGGCGATTCCCTGACCCTGCGTCCGGAAGGTACCGCGGCCTGCGTGCGCGCCGTGCTGGAACACGGCATCACCGGTGGTGGTCAGCCGCAGAAGCTCTGGTACATCGGCCCGATGTTCCGCCACGAGCGTCCGCAGAAAGGCCGTTATCGCCAGTTCCACCAGATCGGCTGCGAAGTCTTCAATATCGACGGCCCGGACATCGACGCCGAGCTGATCGTGCTGACCTGGCGCCTGTGGGGCCTGCTGGGCATCCGCGGCGCGGTCAAGCTCGAGCTCAACAGCCTGGGCACCAGCGAGTCCCGTGGCCGTTATCGCGAGGCCCTGGTGGAGTTCCTCAGCGCACGTCTCGAGCTGTTGGACGAAGACAGCCAGCGCCGCCTGAAGACCAACCCGCTGCGGGTGCTCGACACCAAGAACCCGGACACCCAGGCCGCGCTGGTGGATGCGCCGAAACTCGCCGATTACCTCGACGAGGAATCGCGCCTGCACTTCGAAGGCCTCAAGGCCCGTCTCGATGCGGCCGGTATCCCGTACGTGATCAATCCCAAGCTGGTGCGCGGGCTGGATTACTACAGCAAGACCGTTTTCGAATGGGTCACCGACCAGTTGGGCGCCCAGGGCACCGTCTGTGCCGGTGGTCGCTACGATGGCCTGGTGGAGCAGATGGGCGGCAAGCCGACTCCCGGCGTGGGTTTTGCCATGGGTATCGAGCGGTTGATCCTGCTGCTGGAAACCCTGGAGCAGGTCCCGGAAGAAATCGCCCGTCAGGTCGACGTCTACCTGTGCGCCTTCGGCGAGGCCGCGGAACTCGCGGCCCTGGCCCTGAGCGAGAAGGTCCGTGACCAGCTGCCGAACCTGCGTTTGCAGGTCAACGCCGGTGCCGGCAGCTTCAAGAGCCAGTTCAAGAAAGCTGACAAAAGCGGTGCGCTGTACGCCTTGATTCTCGGTGACGACGAATTGGCTCAGCAAGTGGTAGGTTTCAAACCCCTGCGTGGCCAGGGCGAGCAACAAAGCATTGCCTGGGAGGCTCTTTCCGAGCACTTGGCCACCTGCGTCGTGCAGGGTTGAAGCTGTAAAACAGCCGATTTAGAGAATAAGGAGTATTGGGGTGTCGAGTACCGAAGATGATCAGTTGGCGGAGTTGAAGGACTGGTGGCAGCGTAACGGCAAACCCTTGGTCACTGGCGGCTTGCTGGCCCTGGTGGTGGTGTTCGGCTGGCAGGCCTGGCACAAATACCAGAGCAACCAGGCGCAGGGCGCCTCGATGCTTTATCAGCAACTGCTGGAAACCACGCTGACGCCGGACGGCAAGCCCGACCCTGGACGTGTGGCGGACCTGGCCAACAAGCTCAACACCGATTTCGCCGGCAGCGCCTATGCGCAGTACGGCAGTCTGTTCGTAGCGAAAGTTGCGGTCGATACCGGTAAACTGGACGACGCCGCGCGTGAGCTGAAAGCCATTACCGACAAACCAGCCAACATCACCCTCGGCGAAGTCGCGCGTCAGCGCCTGGCCCAGGTGCTGGCGGCACAGAACAAAGTCGACGACGCACTGAAACTGCTCGATGGCGATGCTGACAAGGCGTTCCTGGCCAGTCGCGAAGAACTCAAGGGGGACCTGTTGGTTCAACTGGGTCGGACCGATGAAGCTCATGCCGCGTACCAAAAGGCCAAAGCGGCGCTGTCTGATGAAGCAGCGGTCGGTGGCTTACAAATCAAGCTGGACGACCTGGCCAAAGGGGATGCGTGACGTGATCCGTTGGAAACATGCAGCATTGCTGGCTCTGGCCATTCTGGCCGCGGGTTGCAGCAGCAACAGCAAGAAAGAACTGCCACCGGCCGAACTGACCTCCTTCAAGGAAGAAGTGGTTCTGCACAAAGAGTGGAGCCGTTCCATCGGTGACGGCCAGGGCAAGATCTACAACATGCTGGTGCCGGCGATTGACGGCGATACCATCTACGCGGCCGATGACACTGGCGTCGTGATCGCGATGGATCGCATGAACGGCGACGTGAAGTGGAAGAAAGACCTGGAAGTGCCGGTTTCCGGCGCCATCGGCGTCGGCTACGGCCTGGTGTTGATGGGCACCCTCAAGGGCGAAGTGATTGCCCTGGATGCCAGCAGCGGCGAGCAGAAGTGGCGCGCCCAGGTGACCAGCGAAGTGCTGGCTCCGCCGGCCACCAACGGTGACGTGGTGGTTGTGCAGACCCAGGACGACCGCGTGATCGGTCTCGATGCCGACACCGGCAACCAGCGCTGGTTGTACGACAGCACCCCGGCGGTTCTGACCCTGCGTGGCACCGGTGCGCCGATCGTGACCAACCACCTGGCGGTGGCGGGTCTGTCCAGCGGTAAGGTGGTCGCCCTGGATACCCATAGCGGCGTGCCGGCGTGGGAAACCCGCGTGGCCATTCCGCAAGGGCGTTCGGAGCTGGAGCGCATCGTCGACATCGACGGCGGCCTGCTGTTGTCCGGCGGCAACCTCTATGTCGCCAGCTACCAGGGCCGCATGGCGGCACTGGAGCTGGAAAGCGGTCGAGTGCTCTGGCAGCGTGATGCTTCCAGCTACTCGGGCGTTGCCCAGGGCTTCGGCAGTGTTTATGTCGCCTTGGCGTCCGGCACGGTTGAAGGCGTTGACGAACGTTCCACCACGGCGATCTGGAGCAATGACGCCCTGGCTCGTCGCCAGCTGTCGGCACCGGAAGTGTTCTCCAGCTACGTCGCGGTCGGCGACTTCGAAGGCTACCTGCACCTGCTGAGCCAGGTGGACGGTCGCTTCGTCGGTCGCGAGCGCATTGACAGCGACGGCCTGCGCGCACGTCCGCTGGTGATGGGTGACATGATTTACGTGTATGGCAACAGCGGCAAACTGGAAGCCCTGACCATCAAGTAAAGGTTTGACTATGCTTGGGGGTACCCCAACGCATCACTTGTAGGAGCGAGCTTGCTCGCGATGAACGTAAGGGCACCGCGAGAGAACCGGTGCCCCGCGTTATCGTTAACGACCATCGCGAGCAAGCTTGCTCCTACAGGTTCGGCGTTGATCCCACAGGCGGCCTCGTTTCATGAGGTTTGCGGCACCTCCCGGTGCTGCCCCGAGCACCAGCCGCTGCCTTGCAGCGGCTTTTGTATTTTCTGAAATAACGAAGTGGAGAGCCGCATGGTTCCCGTAATCGCCCTGGTGGGCCGACCGAACGTCGGTAAATCCACCCTGTTCAACCGCCTGACCAGGACTCGCGACGCCATTGTCGGCGACTTGTCCGGTCTGACCCGTGATCGCCAATACGGTGAGGCTAAGTGGCAAGGGCGCACCTATATCCTGATCGACACCGGCGGTATTTCCGGCGACGAGCATGGCATGGACGAAAAAATGGCCGAGCAGTCGCTGCTGGCCATTGAAGAAGCCGATGTCGTGCTGTTCCTGGTGGATGCCAAAGCCGGCTTCACCGCCGCTGACCAGATGATCGGCGAGCACCTGCGCAAACGTAACAAGCGTTCCTACGTGGTGGCGAACAAGGTCGATAACATCGACCCGGATATGGCCCGCGCCGAATTCAGCCCGATGGGCCTGGGCGATGCGATCCCGATCGCCGGTGCCCACGGTCGCGGCATCACCCAGATGCTGGAAATCGCCCTGAGCGACTTCCCGAAAGACGACGAAGACGAGCCGGAAGACGGCGAGATCGAAGACGTTGCCGAAGGTGAAGAAGCCAAGCGTATTCCCGGCCCGAGCGAAAAAGATGGCATCAAGATCGCCATCATCGGTCGTCCGAACGTCGGCAAGTCGACCCTGGTCAACCGCATGCTCGGTGAAGACCGGGTGATCGTCTATGACGAGCCGGGCACCACCCGCGACAGTATCTACATCCCGTTCGAGCGTAACGACGAGAAGTACACGCTGATCGACACCGCCGGTGTGCGTAAGCGCGGCAAGATCCACGAGGAAGTCGAAAAGTTCTCCGTGGTGAAAACCTTGCAGGCGATCAAGGACGCCAACGTCGTGATCTTCGTCATGGACGCCCGCGAAGGGGTAGTCGACCACGACCTCAACCTGCTCGGGTTTGCCCTGGAGTCGGGTCGCGCGCTGGTGATCGCCCTGAACAAATGGGACGGCATGACCCCTGGCGAACGTGATTTCGTCAAGATCGAGCTGGAGCGCCGGTTGTTCTTCGTCGACTTCGCCGACATCCACTTTATCTCGGCCTTGCACGGCACCGGCGTGGGTAACCTGTACCAGTCGGTACAGAACTCCTTCAAGTCGGCGGTAACCCGCTGGCCGACCAGCCGCCTGACCCAGATCCTCGAAGATGCGGTGACCGAGCACGCGCCTCCGATGGTCAACAGCCGTCGGATCAAGCTGCGCTACGCGCACTTGGGCGGGGCCAACCCGCCGCTGATCGTGATCCACGGTAACCAGGTGGAGAAGGTGCCGAAGTCCTATGTCCGCTACCTGGAAAACACCTATCGCCGTGTACTGAAGTTGGTGGGGACGCCGATCCGCATCGAATTCAAGGGCGGCGAGAACCCGTACGAAGGCAAGAAGACCGCGCTGACTGACCGTCAGGTCAACAAGAAGCGCCGGATGATGTCGCACCACAAGCAGGCCGATAAAAAGCGTCGCGACAAGAAACGCTGATACAGGTCAGGAAAACGGGCGCCTCGGCGCCCTTTTTCATGCCTGGCGTTTACGTTATCCTCGAACGCTCCCGTGCCCCGTAGAGCCGGATGTTCAGCAGGGAAAACGCCCCCATGATCAGCAGTAAGTTGCCGAATGTCGGCACCACCATCTTTACCCGTATGTCTGCGCTTGCGGTGGAAACCGGTGCGCTCAACCTGTCCCAGGGCTTCCCGGATTTCGAGGGCCCGCAGGCCCTGCGTGATGCGGTTTGCCGGCATGTGAACAACGGCCATAACCAGTACGCGCCCATGACCGGGCTGCCGGCCCTGCGCCAGCAGGTGGCGACGAAAATCGCCCGCAGCTACGGCGTGCACGTGAACGTCGATGCCGAGATCACCATCACCCCCGGCGCGACCCAGGCGATCTTCTGTGCTATCCAGGCGGTGATCCACCCCGGCGACGAGGTGATCGTTTTCGACCCTTGCTACGACAGTTATGAACCTTCGGTGGAGTTGGCCGGTGGGCGTTGCGTGCATGTGCAGCTCGGGTTGGAAGACTTCTCCATCGATTGGCAGAAGCTCACCGACGCGCTGAGCCCGCGCACCCGCATGATCATCCTCAACAGCCCGCACAATCCCAGCGGTGCGCTGATCAGTCATGGCGAACTGGACCAACTGGCAAAACTGATCGCCGACCGCGACATCTATCTGGTCAGCGACGAAGTCTACGAACACCTGGTGTTCGACGGCGTGCCCCATGCAAGTGTCTTGGCCCATGAGGCGCTGTATCAGCGTGCGTTCGTGGTCAGCTCGTTCGGCAAGACCTACCACGTCACCGGCTGGAAAACTGGCTATGTGGTGGCGCCGCCGGCCCTCACCGCCGAACTGCGCAAAGTGCACCAGTACGTCAGCTTCTGCGGCGTGACGCCATTGCAGTATGCACTGGCCGACTTTATGGCGATGCGTCCGGAGCATGTCGAGGAACTGCCGGCGTTCTATCAGGAGAAGCGCGATCTGTTCTGCGACCTGCTGGGCGAGTCGCGATTCAGCTTCAAACGGGCGGCGGGGACCTATTTCCAGCTGGTCGACTACTCGCAGATCCGCCCGGACCTGAACGACGTCGACATGGCCGTGTGGATGACCCGCGAACATGGCGTGGCAAGCATTCCGGTGTCGGTCTTCTACCAGAACCCGCCGGAAGGACAGCGCCTGGTGCGCCTGTGTTTTGCCAAGCGCGAGGAGACGCTGCGTGAAGCAGCGGCAAAACTATGCGTGATCTGAGTGCGTTGCCGGACCTGAAGGTCGCGTTGGTGCAGACCACCCTGGCCTGGCATGACCGTCAGGCCAACCTGGAGCACTTCGACGTGCTGCTGGAGCAGGCCGCGGGGGCTGATCTGGTGATCCTGCCGGAGATGTTCACCACCGGTTTTTCCATGGAGTCGCAGACCCTGGCCGAAGCCGAAAACGGCCCGACCAGTGTCTGGCTGCGCGGGCAGGCGAAAAAGCTCGATGCGGTGATCACCGGCAGCGTGATCGTCCGCGCCGCCGATGGCAGTCACCGCAATCGTCTGTTGTGGGCGCGGCCGGATGGCGAGGTGTTGCACTACGACAAGCGCCACCTGTTCCGCATGGCCGGCGAGCATAACCACTACACCCCGGGCGAGCGCCAGATGCAGTTCGAGCTCAAGGGCTGGCGAGTGCGTCCGCTGATCTGCTACGACCTGCGTTTTCCGGTGTGGAGCCGCGATGCCCAGGACACCGACCTGCTGCTGTACACCGCCAACTGGCCGGGCGCGCGGCGCTTGCACTGGAACCGATTGTTGCCGGCGCGGGCAATTGAAAACCTGTGTTATGTGGCGGCGGTGAATCGGGTCGGCACCGATGGCAAGGGTTTCGCCTATACCGGCGACAGCCAGGTGCTGGATTTCCAGGGCGAGTCGTTGCTGGGGGCAGGGGAGGCCGACGGTGTGTTCCAGGTCACCTTGAGTGCGGCGGAACTGGCGGCCTATCGGACGCGGTTTCCGGCTTACCTGGATGCCGACAGCTTTGAGTTGAATCAGTAACACCGCGTTATCGTTCATCGCCAGCAAGCCGGCTCCCACAAGGGATTTGTGGCGCACGCAAATCTGCGGTTTGGCATGCTCTCCTGTGGGAGCCGGCTTGCTGGCGATGGCGTACTCAGACGCACAAAAAGGCCCCGGGGGTTCACACCGCCGGGGCCTTTTTATTTCTGCCGACGCTTACGCCGCCTTGCTGGTATCCAGCTGGCTCAGCGAGCGGTTCAGCGCGCTGAACAGTGCCTTGAAGCTGGCGGTGGTGATGTTTTCATCGATCCCCACGCCGTGCACCGCACGTTCACCGTTCACCCGCAGCTCGATATAGGCCGCAGCCTTGGCATTGGTCCCGGCACCGATGGCGTGCTCGTTGTAGTCCATGATTTCCACCGGTATCGGCAGGCCGGCCACCAGTGCTTCCAGGGCGCCGTTGCCCTTGCCGCGCCAGTGCAGATTGGTCTCGCCCTGGCCTTTGCCGGACACTTCCACTTCCACGGCGCTGTTGCCGTTTTCTTCCTGCAGGCGATGGCTGACCAGCGCATAGGGGGTGTTGGCTTGCAGGTACTCGCTGTGCAGCAGGGCATGAATCTGCTGCGCGGTCATTTCCAGGCCGAGGCGGTCGGTTTCACGCTGTACCACCTGGCTGAACTCGATCTGCATGCGACGCGGCAGGCTGATGCCGTATTCCTGCTCCAGCAGGTAGGCGATACCGCCCTTGCCCGACTGGCTGTTGACGCGGATCACTGCCTCGTAGCTGCGGCCGATATCGGCCGGGTCGATCGGCAGGTACGGCACTTCCCACAGGGCGTCGGCTTGCTGCTGGGCGAAGCCCTTGCGGATCGCATCCTGGTGGGAGCCGGAGAAGGCGGTATGGACCAGGTCGCCGACATAGGGGTGACGTGGGTGCACCGGGATCTGGTTGCACTCCTCGACCACCTTGCGCACGCCGTCGATATCGGAGAAGTCCAGCTGCGGGTCGAGACCCTGGGTGTACATGTTCAGGGCCACGGTGACCAGGTCGACGTTACCGGTACGCTCGCCGTTGCCGAACAGGCAGCCTTCGACACGGTCGGCGCCGGCCATCAGGCCCAGTTCGGTGGCGGCCACGCCGGTGCCACGGTCGTTGTGGGTGTGCAGGCTGATGATCACGCTGTCACGACGGTTGATATGGCGACCGAACCACTCGATCTGGTCGGCATAGATGTTCGGGGTGGCGCACTCGACCGTGGCGGGCAGGTTGAGGATCACCTTGTGCTCGGGCGTCGGGTTCCAGACTTCGATGACCGCGTCGCAGACTTCCTTGGCGAACTCAAGCTCAGTGGCGCTGAAGGTTTCCGGGGAGTACTCGAACTGCCACTGGGTGTCCGGCTGCTGGGCGGCGTATTTGACGAACAGCTTGGCGGCGTTGACCGCGATGGCCTTGATCCCGTCCTTGTCCTGGTTGAAGACAATGCGGCGGAAGGACGGCGAGGTGGCGTTGTACAGGTGAACGATGGCTTTCTTCGCCCCGCGCAGGGATTCGAAGGTGCGCTCGATCAAGTCTTCACGGCCCTGGGTCAGCACCTGGATGGTGGTGTCCTCGGGGATGTGGTTGTCTTCGATCAGGGTGCGGACGAAGTCGAAGTCGGTTTGCGAAGCGGCGGGGAACGAGGCTTCGATTTCCTTCACGCCGACGCTGACCAGGGTTTTCCAGAAGCGCAGTTTTTTCACCGCGTCCATCGGCTCGATCAGCGACTGGTTACCGTCGCGCAGGTCGGAGCTGCACCAGATCGGCGCGCTGGTGATGGTTTTCGACGGCCAGGTGCGATCAGGGAGATCGATGGTCGGAAACGCGCGGTACTTCGAAGACGGGTCTTTGAGCATGCTCATGGGGAAATTCCTTGGGGTCAGGGCCGAAAAAAGGCGGCCAGCCGGTAATGCGTTATCAGGGAGAAAACCGCGGACGAGGTCGTTCGATTCAGCCTGGCAGTCGTGCGCTGACGAGGCAGAGGCTGCGATGTTGACGTCGCTGGATGAGGGTGTGAGAAGTTTTCATGTTTCAACCCTAACCATTGGGGTGAAAGATGGCAAGCCTGTGGGAAAAATTGAGAGAAATACTCGGAAAATCGGCTTTTCCGAGATTTTATTCTGCTTGATCGACTGAAAATCTAGAACAATTGCGCACTATTTTGGACCTGCGCAATCTTTGCCGCTGGGATGGTTGGCTGCAACATCGGTCGCCCAGACTGAACGAGGTCCTTGTAGGAGCGAGCTTGCTCGCGATGGACGTCAACGATAACGCGGGGGCACCTGATACCCAGTGGTGCCTGGACTACCATCGCGAGCAAGCTCGCTCCTACAGGGGGGGGCGGTGGTGTTCCGGGGATCAGGGTTGGAACGCGCCGATAAAGATCGCCGGATCGACCCGCGCGTCATTCAGGCTGACGTTCCAGTGCATATGGGGGCCGGTCGCCCGCCCTGTGGAGCCGACCTTGCCCACCACCGCACCACGGGCCAGTGACTGGCCCACCTGCACGTCGATCTTCGACATATGGCAGAACATGCTGATAAAGCCCTGGCCGTGGTCGACGAACACCGTATTGCCATTGAAGAAGTAATTGCCGATCAGAATCACCTTGCCCGCTGCCGGGGTCTTGATCGGCGTACCTGCTGGCACCGCGAAGTCCAGCCCGGCGTGTGGGTTGCGCTCCTCGCCGTTGAAGAACCGACGCACGCCGAAGCGGCTCGACAGTGGCCCGTTGACCGGCTTGTCCAACAGCAGGTTGCTCGGCGTACCGGGGCTGAAGCTGCGATAGGCCCGAATCTGCACCGCCAGTTCTTCATCGATGCGCTTGAGGTCGGCCGGATTCGGGTTGACCTGGCGGGTGTTTTTCAAGGTGATGTGCTGTTCCGGGTATTTCTTGCTAGTAACGTTGAAACTCAGGTTGCGCCCCGCCGAGTTGATTTGCTGGCTGCCGGGTTTCACGCTGAGGGGAATACCGACAATCGCCAACCAACTATTCTGTTCCTTGACCACCAGCACCGGCTTGCCCTGGTAACTGGCCTTGGGCGCCTGGGCGTTTGCTCCGAGATCGACCACGGCCACGCCGCCGGGCACCGGCTTGTTCAGCAGGCGGGTGAGATAGCTGTCGGCGTGGGCGTTGAAGGCGAGGCCCAGCAACAGCAGGGCACCAAGAAAACGGGGCATGCTCGGATCCCTTGAAAATCAGTCCAGTAAAGAAAGGGTGACGGGCGTCAGATGATTGTCCTCGACCCGTACCTGCAATTCCCCTTCACCGAGTTTCGCCTTCAGGCGTTGGCCGGTGTGGGTCTGCTCGGCACTGCGGATCGCCTGGCCGCGTTCGTCCAGCAGGATACTGTAGCCACGGCCCAAGGTGGCCAGGGGACTTACTACATGAAGTGTCTGCATCTGGCTTTGCAGTTGCAGGCGCCGGGCTTTCAGGCCCTCGCGCATGGCCCGGGGCAGGCGTTCGGAGAGACTGTCCAGACGTTGACGCAGAAGCGCCAGTTGCCGCCCCGGATGTTGCCCGGCGAGGCGGGTTTCCAGGCGGATCAGTTTTTCCCGGCGGGTATTGAGCTGGCGCTCGAACGCCCGGCGCATGCGCATGTCCAGGTCATCCAGGCGTTGGGCCTGTTGGCGCAGACGTTCACCGGGGTGGCGCAGGCGTCGGGCCAGGCCGTCGAGGCGCAGGCGGTCGTGCATCAGGCGGTCGCGGATACGCATCACCAGGCGCCGGTGCAGGCTCTCGACCCGGCGTTGCAGGTCGCTGGAGTCCGGGGCCAGCAGTTCTGCGGCGGCGGAGGGAGTGGGGGCGCGGACGTCGGCGACAAAATCGCTGATGGACACATCGGTTTCATGGCCGATGGCGCTGACGATGGGCGTGATACAGGCGTCCACCGCCCGGGCCACGGCTTCTTCGTTGAAGCACCAGAGGTCTTCCAGCGAGCCGCCGCCACGGGCCAGGATCAGCGCATCGAAGCCCTTGGCATCGGCCAGCTTCAGCGCCCGGACGATTTGCGTGATGGCTTCGCGGCCCTGCACGGCGGTGGGGATCAGCGTCAGTTCGACCTGCGGAGCTCGGCGGCGAAAGACACTGATAATGTCGCGGATCACCGCACCGGTGGGCGAACTGATAATGCCGATGCGTTGCGGATGGGCGGGCAACGGGACCTTGCGCTCGGCGCTGAACAGGCCTTCGGCGCTGAGTTTTTCCTTCAGGGCATCGAAGGCCAGGCGCAGGGCGCCATCGCCGGCCGGCTCCACGGTGTCGAGGATCAGTTGGTAGTCGCCACGGCCTTCGAACAGCGAGACCTTGCCCCGGACCTTGACCGCCAAACCGTCCTTCAGCGCCTGGCGCACCCGGGCGGCGTTCTGCCGGAACAGTGCGCAACGCACCTGGGCGCCGCTGTCCTTGAGGGTGAAATAGATATGGCCGGACGCCGGGCGGGCGAGGTTGGAGATTTCGCCTTCGACCCAGATATTGCTGAACACGTCTTCGAGCAGCACCCGGGCGCGGCCGTTGAGCTGGCTGACAGTGAGGACTTCGTGGTCGAGGCCCAGGCGTGAAAAGGGATCTTTAATCATGGGGGGCATGATAAAGGCATTCGACCGGCAATCTCTACGTTATGTCGTCGAACGCAGATTTTGTCTCCTGCCCGAATCTAATGTGGGAGCAGAGCTTGCTCGCGAAGGCGGCCGCGAGGGCGCTAAAAGCTTCGCGGGCAAGCTCCGCTCCCACACAAGCCCTGCTCCTATGAGTTTCGCGGTGTTTTCAAGGGCGTCGCAGATCTTCGCTGAACCGCTCGACAAACTGCGCCACCAGCGGCGTCGGCTCCTGGCGGCAGGCCAAGGCCAGGGTGCTCTGACAATCCGGGTCCTTGAGGGGCAGGAAATGGATATTCGTCGGTGCGATGTCCTGCATCGACTCGGGCAGCAGCGCGATACCGAACCCAGCCTGGATCAACTGCAATTGAGTGGTCTTGCGCGACACCACCCGCGCCGCCCGGGGAAAGAAACCCTGGCGCATGCACAGCTCGGCCGAGAGATAACTCAAGCCACCCCGCTGCGGATGCGGAATGGAAATAAAGGCTTCGTCCTTCAGCACCGCCAGGTCGATGCCCTCGGTCGAGCCCGCCAACGGATGATTCGGCGGCACCGCCAGCAGCAGGCGCTCGCTGAACAGCGGCAGGATCTGCACACCCTCGCGCTGGCGCAGTACCGGCAGGCGCAGCAGGCCGATATCCAGTCGCCCCTCGGCCAGTTCTTCGAGTTGGGCTTCTGAGGACAGCTTGACGATATCCATCGACGCCCCCGGACTCTGCTCCAGAAAATGACTGATCGCCCGTAGCAATCGACCGCTCATCGGCACCGTGCTGGAATGACTCAGACGCAAGGTTCCCAGTTGTCCTTTGCCCACCTGGGTCGCCAACTCGCTGGCCTTGTTCAGTTCGCTCAACAGATTTCTTGCCCGCGGATAAAACGCCTCGCCTGCCGCGGTCAGTCTTGGCTGGCGCGCCGTACGTTCGAACAAGGGCGTCTGCAAATGATTTTCCAGTTCCTTGATCTGCCGGCTCAAGGCCGACTGCGCGATAAACAGGCGTTCGGCGGCGGCGCTGAAACTGCCGGATTCGGCGATTTCAACGAAGTAGCGCAGTTGGCGGGTGGAAATCAAGAGTCATGCCTTTTCGAGATGGGTGACGGGCTTTGAATATATTAGTCGCAAGGCTCGCCACTGGCTAAAGTCAATCGAACCCATTGTGGAAGTGTTCTTCATGAGTCTTGTTGCCCTATTGAACCAGTGGCCGTTCAGTGCCACCGATTGGCTGGTGGTGGAGCTGGGCGTGGCCTTGGCCTATATCGTTTTCGGCGTGGCCGGTTTTGGCACGGCGCTGGTGGCGGGGCCGATCCTGATCCTGTTTATGCCGCTGTCGAAAATCGTGCCCTTGCTGGTGCTGCTGGATTTCGTCGCGGCCTTTGGCAATCTGCTGCCGTCGCGCAAGGATGTCGCCAAACCCGAGTTGCTGCGGTTGTTGCCGTGCATGGCGGTGGGCTGCACCCTGGGGGTGATCTTCCTGTTGAATCTCAAGTCCGACATCCTGTTGCTGCTGATGGGCTTGTTTATCAGCGCCTATGCGGTCTACAGCCTGTCGGTCAAGGCGCGACCGAGCCAACTGGCGGCGGGTTGGGCGGTGCCCATGGGCACGGTGGGCGGAATGTTCGGCGCGCTGTTTGGCAGCGGCGGCTTTCTTTATGCGATCTACCTCAACAGCCGCTTGCCCAAGGACGCGGCCCGCGCCACCCAAAGTGCGCTGATCAGTTGCAGCACGGTGGTGCGTCTGTCGCTATTCGTGATCGCCGGGGTCTATGCCGAGCTACCCTTATTGATGTTGGCGGTCTGTTTGCTGCCGGCAATGGCGCTGGGTCTCTGGATCGGCAGGCGTTTGACCCGCCGGCTATCGCGTGAGGCCTTCGTGCGCCTGGTGACCTGGTTGGTGCTGGCCAGTGGAATTGCCCTGATCACCCGTTACTTCAGCACTTGACCTCGGGGTTTCAGGGATTAAGCTGCCGGGTCGCAAACGCTCCAGGCCGTCCCCATGAATTCGCAAAGCATCATCGTCCCGAAGATTTCCACCTTGCCGGTCCATGAACCCCGGGCCCGGGCCGTCGTGCGCTGGCTGGTGCGCAAGAACATCATCGAGGAGCAACTGAGCACCTGCGGTCGCACCGGCAACCGCATGGCCCATGCCATAGCCCCGGGCGCCGCCAGCGTGGTCCTGCACCCCGACGCGCTGCCGTTCAATGAGCCGATCAACGGTCTGGAGATCGTCACCAAGCGCTGCATCTATACCCCGGCCAAGGGCTTTCTCGAAGAGGCGGGCTGCGCCGAGTGCCGCAAGGAAGTCGGCGAGGCGTTGTTCGACAGCCTCGAAGAGTGGATGCCGGGGCGCACCGAGAACTTCATCTGCCCGCTGTGCGGCCATGAAGACGATATCAACGGTTTCCTGTTCCTGCAGGAATGCGCCTTTTCCAACCTCGGATTTATCTTCAATAACTGGGCTGAAGCCGGCTTCAAGCAGAGCTTTCTCGACGAGTTCGCCGACTGGCTGGATCAGCCCGTCGCCTGGGTAAAAGTGGAGCTTTAAATAAGCCAAGGTTTACATTGAGCCCAAGGGTCCATCTGAGTATAATGGCGCGCTTCCATTTTCCCGCTCGGGAGCCCCCGCGATGCTGCGTATCAGCCAAGAAGCTCTGACCTTCGACGACATTCTCCTAGTGCCCGGTTATTCCGAGGTACTCCCTAACGAAGTCAGTCTCAAGACCCGCCTTACCCGTGGCATCGAGCTGAATATTCCGCTGGTTTCCGCCGCCATGGATACCGTGACCGAAGCCCGTCTGGCCATTGCCATGGCCCAGGAAGGCGGTATCGGTATCATCCACAAGAACATGACCATCGAGCAGCAAGCTGCCGAAGTGCGCAAGGTCAAGAAGTTCGAAGCCGGTGTGGTCAAGGACCCGATCACCATCGAGGCCGATGCTACGGTGCGTGAACTGCTCGAACTGACCCGCATGCACAACATCTCCGGCGTGCCGGTGCTGCATGACGGCGACCTGGTCGGTATCGTCACTTCCCGTGACGTGCGTTTCGAAACCCGCATGGATGTCCCGGTTCGCGAAGTGATGACGCCCAAAGAGCGTCTGGTCACCGTCCGCGAAGGCGCCAACAAGAACGAAGTCCGCGAGTTGCTGCACAAGCACCGTCTGGAAAAAGTCCTGATCGTCGACGACAAGTTCGCCCTCAAGGGCATGATGACCGTCAAGGACATCGAAAAATCCAAGGCCTACCCGCTGGCCAGCAAGGACGACCAGGGTCGTCTGCGTGTCGGCGCCGCAGTCGGCACCGGTAAAGACACCGCCGATCGTGTTGCCGCACTGGTTCATGCCGGTGTCGACGTAGTGGTGGTCGACACCGCCCACGGTCACTCCAAAGGCGTGATCGACCGTGTTCGCTGGGTCAAGCAGAACTTCCCTGAAGTCCAGGTGATCGGCGGCAACATCGCCACCGGCGCCGCCGCCAAGGCCCTCGCCGAAGCGGGCGCGGATGCGGTCAAGGTCGGTATCGGCCCGGGCTCTATCTGCACCACCCGTATCGTCGCCGGTGTCGGTGTACCGCAAATCAGTGCCATCGCCAACGTCGCCGCCGCCCTTGAAGGCACCGGCGTACCCTTGATCGCCGACGGCGGCATCCGTTTCTCCGGTGACCTGTCCAAGGCCATCGTTGCCGGTGCTTCCTGCGTGATGATGGGTTCGATGTTCGCCGGTACCGAAGAGGCGCCGGGCGAAATCGAACTGTTCCAGGGCCGTTCCTACAAGGCTTATCGCGGCATGGGTTCGCTGGGTGCGATGTCGCAGTCCCAGGGTTCTTCCGACCGCTACTTCCAGGACTCCTCCGCGGGTGCCGAGAAGCTGGTACCGGAAGGCATCGAAGGGCGCGTCCCCTACAAGGGCAGCCTGAGCGCCATCGTCCATCAACTGATGGGCGGCCTGCGCTCCTCGATGGGCTACACCGGTAGCGCCGATATCGAAGAAATGCGCACCAAGCCTGAATTCGTGCGTATCACCGGCGCCGGCATGGCCGAATCTCACGTTCACGACGTGCAGATCACCAAGGAAGCTCCAAACTATCGCGTAGGTTGATAGTGATCGCCTCCTGGCCGAGGTCAGGAGGCGATTGACGAATTTGAACCGGGGCTGTTGATGACAGCCCCGTGTTGTTTCTGATTTCACTGACGAGAATGACTCATGGCCCTCGACATTCACGCCCACCGCATCCTGATCCTCGACTTCGGTTCCCAGTACACCCAGCTGATTGCCCGCCGCGTGCGTGAAATCGGCGTGTACTGCGAACTGCATCCGTTCGACATGGACGACGAAGCGATTCGCGAATTCGCTCCCAAAGGCGTCATCCTCGCCGGCGGTCCCGAGTCCGTGCACGAAGCCAACAGCCCTCGCTGCCCGCAAGCCGTGTTTGACCTGGGCGTTCCGGTCTTCGGTATCTGCTACGGCATGCAGACCATGGCCGAGCAGTTGGGCGGCAAGGTCGAAGGTTCCGAGCTGCGTGAATTCGGTTATGCCCGCGTTGATGTGGTCGGCAAGAGCCTCCTGCTCGAGGGTATCGAAGACCACGTCGACGCCGACGGCCTGTTCGGCCTCGACGTCTGGATGAGCCACGGCGACAAGGTCACCCGGATGCCGGAAGACTTCCACATCCTGGCCAGCACTCCGAGCTGCCCGATTGCCGGCATGTTCAACGACGACCTGCGTTACTACGGCGTGCAGTTCCACCCGGAAGTGACCCACACCAAGCAGGGCGGTCGCATCCTGTCGCGCTTCATCCTCGATATCTGCGGCTGCGAAGCACTGTGGACGCCATCGAAAATCGCTGAAGACGCCATCGCCAGCGTTCGTGCCCAGGTCGGCACCGACAACGTCCTGCTGGGCCTGTCCGGCGGTGTTGACTCCTCGGTGGTTGCGGCGCTGCTGCACAAGGCCATCGGCGACCAGCTGACCTGCGTCTTCGTCGACAACGGCCTGCTGCGCCTGCACGAAGGCGAGCAAGTGATGGCCATGTTCGCCGAGAACATGGGCGTCAAGGTGATCCGTGCCAACGCCGAAGAGCAGTTCCTGAACAACCTGGCCGGCGAGTCGGACCCGGAGAAGAAGCGCAAGATCATCGGTCGTACCTTTATCGACGTGTTTGATGCCCAGTCCAACAAACTGGACAACATCAAGTACCTGGCCCAGGGCACCATCTACCCGGACGTGATCGAGTCGGCTGGCGCGAAAAGCGGCAAGGCCCATGTGATCAAGTCCCACCACAACGTCGGTGGCCTGCCGGAAGAGATGAACCTCAAGCTGGTCGAGCCGCTGCGCGAGCTGTTCAAGGACGAGGTCCGTCGCCTTGGTCTGGAGCTCGGCCTGCCGTACGACATGGTCTACCGTCACCCGTTCCCGGGCCCGGGCCTGGGCGTGCGGATTCTCGGTGAAGTGAAGAAGGAATACGCCGACCTGCTGCGTCGCGCCGACCATATCTTTATCGAAGAACTGCGCAAGGCTGACTGGTACCACAAGGTCAGCCAGGCGTTCGTGGTGTTCCAGCCGGTGAAATCGGTGGGTGTGGTCGGTGATGGTCGTCGTTACGCCTGGGTCGTGGCCCTGCGTGCGGTGGAAACCATCGACTTCATGACCGCCCGTTGGGCGCACCTGCCTTACGAGCTGCTGGAAACCGTCAGCGGCCGGATCATCAACGAGATCGAAGGCATCTCCCGTGTCACCTACGACGTGTCGAGCAAGCCGCCGGCGACGATTGAGTGGGAATGATGAACTGATTCCTTGTTTCTGAGGGATGCAAAGGGGCGCTTCGGCGCCCTTTTCTTTGCCGGGAAATCCAGACTGACGCAACTATTAGGGGATTCCTAATAGTTCGTCAGAGGGATGCTTGCCAGGGGCGTGCCAGCGCTGACGGCGTCATAAGGCTTTGGCCTGCTAATCTCTTCTGCTCTGTTCTATTTATTGAAGAGCCCCATGGCAGCGATTCGATTTCCATATCGTCAACTCGGGTTGATTTCTCTCGTCATTTTCCTCTCCGCTTGTGCGACACATCCAGAGATTCCGGCACCCACCGCACCGGCTCCGTACACCCGTCAACTTGACGAAGCAGATGGCATCACCGCTCCGCCACAAAAAGCCTGGCAATGGGACAGCAATCGCTGGTTCACGGCGGAGTTGGACCACCGTTGCATCGGCCCGATAAGATTTGTCGACGAGAGAAACGGCATTGATACCTATGTTGGTCGCTCGCAAGTGCCCAGGATTACTTTCTCCAGCGACGATCCAGACGTGGTACTGGCGATAGTGGCTGGTGGTTATGAGCAACTGGTTTTTTCGACTGATGGCGGCAGGCACTTCGTCCAGGAAGTGAGAGGATTTCCACAGGGGCAGATCACCCAATTCGTCATGGTCAGGAAGGGCCATGTCTACGTGGGAATGGAACTGCTCGGTCAGCATCCAGACGGATACTTCAAATGGCGCCATCCAGGATTTCGCCCGCCTTGGCAGACGGCGCCGCCAGCCGTGGAAGAGCATCAACTTGTCATTCTCGAAGCCCCGCTCGACAAAGTAAAAAACCGTATCGGCTGGTATAGCGTAGTGGCGCCCAAAGATTATCAATTTCGTAGCGAGTACGCGGACCAGGCGCAGCTAGATATCAAGCGCATCGACACTATCGAGTCCTTGGGCTTGCCGCACACGGCAGACGCCGCGCCATCGGATGCGTGTGAAAGGACACTGAAGCTGCCACCCTGGTCATCGATGATGGATAAAGAAGAGCTACTCCAGTTTTACGACTGGTATGCGACCATGAAAGCAACGCATCCTGGATGGGCGGATGCGCAAACCGATAAATTCATAGCCTGGCATCGCAACTGGCATCGCGCCGTGCTGATTCCAGGTGCCGAAACGCCTCGTCGGTGATGTGAGCGACCTCCAATGTTGCTGAGCAAGCGCTGAGTAGCAAAATGATCGCCCACATCAAGCCCTTTCAACGACCGCTTGTATAAGCCCCGCGCGCCCCTCGCGCAAATTGCGCGTGAGATTGTTGCTCATCGTGCCGAAATCCGAACCCATCACGACATGCAGTCCAAGCGCTGGCGATGCGGGTGACTGCATCTGGACCTTCTTCCGTTCTGCAAACCAGGCCGCGCCGGCTTCTGTGCAGTCGATCCAGGAGGTGATCCGGAAACCTTGTTCGATCAAGACACTGCGCATTTCGTCTGCCATGACGAGGAAACTCATCTGTGGACCGGATGCCCAGGGCACCGGGTAGTGCAAGGGCGCATCGGACGCTGCCACGACATCGTAAATAGCCAGGCGGCCACCGGGCCGCAACACCCGAAACGCCTCGGCATACAGTGTGTTGCGGTCGGCAATGTTCATGGCGACGTGCTGGGTCCAGGCCACGTCGAAAGTACCCGTAGCGAATGGCAGGGCGAGGGCGTCCCCTTGTTGATAGGTGACTTTGTCCGCCAGGGAGCATCGCTGCGCGAGAAAGGTTGCCGCATCGACAAACGACCGGCTGAGGTCTATGCCCTGCACTGAGCAGCCATAGGTGGCCGCGAGATAACGCGACGGCCCGCCGAGGCCCGAGCCAATATCGAGAACCTGCATTGTGCTGTCGATCTCAAGCGCACTCGCCAGTTCTACCGTGGCTGCCAGGCCACGGGAGTGAAATTGATCCAGCGAAGCAAGATCCTCGCAAGAGAGTGGTTTCTTGTCGAGCCCATCGGCTTTCAGCGCAATCTGCAGGCGTTCGATCAAGCTCGCCTGCCCGTAATGCTGTGTGATCTCTGTTGTTTCGGCCATCTTCCAATTCCTCCTGATGCCATCTCTTCGGGCTGACTCGCCCCTGAGTGAGAAGCGCCTGCCATGGTGGCCGGTGACGGGGCGGCCGGCTACCGGACGCGCCCCGTGGTTTTCGAAAAATTCGGCGCCGCCTGCGCTTAGCGGCCCTGCAGCAACAAGCCGAGCGGGGCGAGTGGACCGACGTGCATCAACTCATACTCGGCAAAGCCGCCTGCCGTCAGTGGCAGCGATTCCACCGCCGCTTTGGCCTCTTCGAGGGTTTCGACGTTCATGAGGAAAATCACCCCGGGCTTGTCCTGGCGGAACCAGAATTGTTCGATCTTGCCGTCGAGATAGAGCTTGAGCGTAGCCGGTACTTCACTGGGCATGATCTGTTGGCGCTGTTCCGGGGTGAGTGGCTGGTTGATCGAGGCGATGGCTAGGACTTTCATGTGACTCTCCTGATTGAGGTTTATTGCGTTGCGCAATGGAGAGCACAGTAGTCCTCGCCGACCGAAAACCTTATCATCACAAATGACAACTTTATGGTCATTTACGCCATGCGAATTTCAGTGCTCGCTCTTGATGGATTATTCGATACCGGGCTGGCGGTGACGCTCGATTCGCTCCGGGCGGCGAATGGGCTCGCATCCCTCCTGGCTGGCGGAGCACCACGTTTCGAGGTCTCAACCGTCGGTGTGAACAAAAGGGTGCGTTCCGGCCAGGGCTTCACGATTCCCGTACAGGCCATCACGTCGGACCTGAAGCCGGATTGGGTAATCGTGCCGGCACTGAATACGATCACTCCGGATCGGCTGATCCCCGCCCTTGATCGGGCCGATGTGAAACGGGCCATGGCGCAACTGCGCACCTGGCACGGCGAAGGCGTACGGATTGCTGCTGCCTGTATCGGTACCTTCCTGCTGGCGGAGGCCGGTCTGCTCGATGATCGGCAGGCGACGACGACCTGGTCGCTGGCGCCGCTGTTTCGGCAACGTTATCCGCGGGTGCTGCTCGACGAGTCGCGTATGCTCGTGCCCACGGACATCGGTGTGACCGCTGGCGCCGCAATGGGCCATCTCGACCTGGTCCTCTGGTTGATCCGCTCGGCGAGCCCGGAATTGTCGGCCCTGGTTTCGCGCTACCTGCTGGCCGATATTCGTTCCCTCCAGGCGCCCTACATCATCCCCAACCATCTGGCCCAGGCCGATCCGTTGATCCAGCTGTTCGAACGCTGGGCCCGCGATCATCTGAGGGCCGGATTTTCGTTGCAGGAAGCGGCGAGTGCGCTGGCGGTCAGCACGCGGACGTTGCAGCGCCGTTGCCAGGAAGTGCTGGGCAAGTCACCGCTGGCCTATTTTCAGGATCTGCGGGTCGAACGCGCGCAATCGCTGCTGCATGGCAGTGGGCTCGACATTGAAGCGATTGCCACCGAAGTCGGTTACGAAGACGGAGCCACGCTACGTACGCTCTTGCGCCGACGACTCGGGCGCGGCGTGCGTGAGCTGCGTGCTGATTTGCGCTGACGGCCCGTATACGAAACAGCGTTCATCCAGCCCTCGCAACACCTCGTAAATACCTCGCTGAGCCTCGACGCCATCCCTCCCTACACTCAAGAAACCGGCACTGAATTGAAGTGCCGGGAGTGTCATTTTTTGTCGATAAATGGATTTGGTTGTCAGTTGACAACCATTGCGCATGGCGCAAGACTGGAGGCTATGGATGGCTAGAACAAGACACCCGATCAAGGAGATCGAGAACGTACTGCGTCATGCAGAGGCATTGGGTTGGCGAATCACAGTGGGTGGTTCGCATGCCTGGGGCCGGATGTACTGCCCGCTCAATAGTGAGTTGTGTCGATGCGGCGAGTTTTGCATGACGAGCGTGTATAGCACTCCACGTAACGTATACAAGCATGTCCGTAAATTGCGGCTGGTTGTTGATAACTGTGATCTGAACCGCGCCAGTGATGACCCTCTGATTGAAACGTTTAAGGAGTAGAAGCATGGAGGAGTATGAGTTCACTTTGAGATACCAGCTCTCAGAGCAAAACCGCGATCATGATGTGTTAATCGAGCTTTTGCTGGAGAACGGTTGCGATGATTCGCTGATCGGCTCCGGAATCCCCGGAAGGCTGGCGCTGATGTTCTCTCGGGATGCCGACAGCGCCGCTCAGGCACTGCTCAGTGCTTTGCAAGACGTCAAGCGCGCTATCCCCGATGCTCGACTTATCGAGGTCGTGCCGGATCTGGTCGGCCTTTCGGATATCGCCGATATCGTCGGCGTTTCGCGGCAGAATATGCGCAAGCTCATGCTCAGTCATGGCGCGTCATTTCCGTTGGCGGTCCACGAAGGCAGCGCTTCGGTCTGGCACCTGGCGGAAGTCTTGGGCTGGCTCGAAGGCCGCGGCTATGACCTTCAGCCCTTGATGATTGAAACCGCGCAGGCGGCCCAGGATATCAACCTCACGAAAGCTACCAGCAAGCTCGGCTCGGTGAACCCCGAGTGGCTGGCGCTGGTGCTATGAATCGCCCGACATCAACGGCTCAGCGCCTTGCCACATCCGAAAAGTAGAACTTGTCCAGGGTGTGCCGCGACTCGGTGTATTCGAACTGCCGGCCATCGTGCAAAAACGTCTGGTTCTTCACCACGATCACATGGCTGGCCCCATCCAGGTCCAGGTGTAGCACATCGTCCCGGCTGCAACGGGCCGCCTCGATGGTGCGCTGGGCGAAGCTGATGCTTAGTTGCAGGGTTTTCTCGATATAGGCATAGATCGACTGTTCGGCGATCTCCCGGGTCAGGCCGGGGATCAGGTCGGCGACGAAATAGTTGATGTCGAGGATGATCCGCTTGCCGTCGATCCGCCGCACCCGCTTGATGCGAATCACCGAACTGCCCGGCTCGGCGTCCAGGCGCTCCTGAAGCGGGCCTTCAAGGGGGATCTCGCTGAACTCCACCACTTCGGTGCCAATATTGCTGCCAAGACTGGAGTGGGCCTCCTGGAAACTGACGATGCCGCCCAATTGAAACTCGATCGGGCTGCGTGACAGCACGAAGGTGCCCTTGCCATGGATCTTCTGGGCGAAACCGCGTTCCTGCAGTTGCTCGATGGCCTTGCGCACGGTGCCGCGGCTGGCCTGGTAGCTGTCCATCAGTTCGGTTTCCGACGGCAGTCGGGCGCCTTTTTCCAATTGCTCTGTGGTAATGCTGGCAAGCAGATCACTGTAGATCTGGTTGTATTTACTCATGCTGGTCGCTCTGGATCGAAAGTACTCGCCAACAGGGTAGCCGACGCTATGTGCTGTGATCCTGAACCTTAAGGGCAGGCCGAAACTTTGTCCATTTGTCGGATCTTTTACCGATAAACCCATAGCTCGTCTGTACGAGTTGTTGCTTTAACTCGTACAGACGAGTATTTTTCATTCCTGTGTGCTGCCAACACCCTCCAATAACAAGAAACAGTGGAAGAAAAGCATGAGCCACGACTATCCGAATATCGCCCGCGAGCTGCTGCAAGGCCTCGGTGGCGCTGAAAACCTCGAGCAGGCCGCTCACTGTGTCACCCGTCTGCGTCTGGCCCTCAAGGACCCGAGCCTGGTCGACAAGGCCGCGTTGTCCAATATCGACCTGGTGAAAGGCACCTTTTTCACCGGCGGCTTGTTCCAGATCGTCATCGGTCCGGGGGAAGTGGAGCGGGTCTACGCCGCCCTGCGGGAAATCACCGGGCTGGCCGCCTCGACCATCGCCGACGTCAAGCAGAAGAGCGCCGACAAGATCAACGCGGTACAGCGTCTGGTGCGGGTGTTCTCCGATGTGTTCATGCCGATCCTGCCGGCGCTGATCATTGCCGGCCTGCTGATGGGGGTGAACAACCTCATGGGCGCCAAGGGCATGTTCATCGACGGCAAGACCCTGCTGGAGGCCTACCCGTCCCTGGATGGCGTGTGGAGCCTGATCAATCTGATGGCCAACACCTCCTTCGTGTTCCTCCCGGCCCTGGTCGGCTGGTCGGCGGCCAAGCGGTTTGGCGGCAGTGAAATCCTCGGCATCGTGCTCGGCCTGATGCTGGTGCACCCCGACCTGCTCAATGCCTGGAACTACGGCAAGGCGGTTGCCGGCCTGGACGGCCAGAGCCTGCCGTACTTCAACATCTTCGGCTGGTTCCGGATCGAGAAGGTTGGCTACCAAGGGCAGATCCTGCCGATCCTGATGGCTGCCTATGTCATGAGCGTCATCGAGAAATGGCTGCGGGCGCGGGTGCCGAATGCCATTCAACTGCTGGTGGTGCCTATTACCACCATCGTCGTGACCGGCGTGCTGGCGCTGGCGGTCATCGGTCCGGTGACCCGTCACCTGGGCATCCTGATCACCGAAGGCGTGGTCATGCTGTTCGATGTGGCCCCGGTGCTCGGCGGCGCGATCTTCGGCCTGCTCTACGCGCCACTGGTGATCACCGGCATGCACCACATGTTCCTCGCGGTGGACCTGCAACTGATCGCCACCCAGGGTGGCACCTTCATCTGGCCGATGATCGTCATGTCCAACCTGGCCCAGGGCAGCGCGGCACTGGCGGTGTTCTATATGAGCCGCAATGCACGGGACCGCAGCATGGCGTCGACCTCGGCGATTTCCGCCTACTTCGGTATCACGGAGCCGGCGATGTTCGGCGTCAACCTGCGCTACAAGTTTCCGTTCTATGCCGCGCTGATCGGTTCGGCGCTGGGCAGCATCTTCCTCTCGCTGAACAAGGTCCAGGCCTCGGCCATCGGCGTGGGTGGCCTGCCGGGCTTTATCTCGATCATTCCGCAATACATCCCGATGTTTATCGTCGGCATGGTCATCGCCATGGTCGTGCCGTTCGTGCTGACCTGCGGGTTGAGCCTGAAAATCGTCCGGCCCGGCTACCGCGTCGCCTGATCCGGCAGCGTCAGCGCGAGGGTGCTCGCGCTGACGCCGCAAAACACCACACAGCTACCACTGGCACTACCAAGGAATCCCCATGCAAGACTGGCAGCGTTCGGTGATCTACCAGATCTACCCGAAAAGTTTCTACAGCCACTCAGGCCAGGCCACCGGCGATCTGCTGGGGGTGGTCGACAAGCTCGACTACCTCAAGTGGCTGGGCGTCGATTGCCTGTGGATCACGCCGTTCCTGCGTTCGCCGCAACGTGACAACGGCTACGACATCAGCGACTACTACGCCATCGACCCGAGCTATGGGACCATGGCCGACTGCGACCTGCTGATCGCCGAAGCCGACAAGCGTGGCATCACGCTGATGCTCGATATCGTGGTCAACCACACCTCCATCGAGCACGAATGGTTCCGCCAGGCCCGCAGCAGCCTCGACAACCCGTACCGGGACTTCTACATCTGGCGCGACCAGCCGAACAACTGGGAGTCGAAGTTCGGCGGCAATGCCTGGGAGTATGAGGCCCAGACCGGCCAGTACTACCTGCACCTGTTCGACCACACCCAGGCCGACCTGAACTGGGACAATCCCCAGGTGCGCCAGGAAGTGTTCAAGATGATGCGCTTCTGGCGCGACAAGGGTGTCGGTGGTTTCCGCCTGGATGTGATCAACCTGATCTCCAAGCCCGCCGACTTTCCCGAGGACGCCAGCGACGGCCGCCGTTTCTACACCGACGGTCCGAACGTGCACGACTACCTGCAGGAAATGCATCGCGAAGTCTTCGAAGGCCATGACCTGATCAATGTCGGCGAAATGTCCTCCACCAGCCTTGCGCACTGCATCCGCTATTCGCATCCGCAGTCCCGCGAGCTGTCGATGACCTTCAATTTCCATCACCTGAAGGTCGATTATCCGAACATGGAGAAATGGGTTCGCGCCGATTTCGATTTCCTCGAACTCAAGCGCATCCTCTCCGACTGGCAGACCGGCATGCAGGCCGGTGGTGGCTGGAATGCGTTGTTCTGGTGTAACCACGACCAGCCGCGGGTGGTCTCGCGCTTCGGTCATGACGGTGAATACCGGGACGTGTCGGCGAAGATGCTCGCCACCGCATTGCATTTTCTCCAGGGCACGCCGTACATCTATCAAGGCGAAGAGCTGGGCATGACCAATCCGGGCTTCGAGTCCATCGAGCAGTACCGCGATGTCGAGACCCTGAACATCTACCGGCTCAAGCGCGAGGCCGGCGAGTCCGAAGCCCGGAGCATGGCGGCGATCATGCAGAAATCCCGCGACAACAGTCGCACGCCGATGCAATGGAATGCGCAGCCGAATGCCGGTTTCAGCACGGCCCAACCCTGGATCGATGTGCCGCCGAATGCGGCCTGGATCAACGTCGACAAACAGTTCGACGATAGCGGCTCGGTGCTGCATCACTACCGCGCCCTGGTCGGTTTGCGGCGCAGCGAAGCGCTGATGGTGGACGGCGTCTACCGCCAGTTGTTGCCCGATCATCCACGGGTCTGGGCCTATGTGCGGGAAGGGCAGGGCGAGCGATTGCTGGTGGTGAACAACTTCTATGCCGAGCCTTGCGAAGTGGCGTTGCCCGAAGGCGTTTTCATCGACGGCCAGAGCCAGCGTCTGGTGATCGGCAACTACATCGACGACGTGCCGCGTAGCCGATATCTGTCGCTGAAACCTTACGAATCTTTTGTATTGCACCTGTCAGAAAAGTAAGACGTTTCATTCATTAAATGCCGTTCGCATCAAATCGTGCGCGGGAGAGCCGCGCCCGATAATCAACAAGCACTACACAATAAAAATAATGGGGGAGCCAATGAAAACAACAATAAATCGCGGTCTTGTGGTGTCTTGTGTATGCCTGGGGTTGCCATTCTCGGCCCAGGCCCTGGAGTTCGCCGGTTACTTGCGTAGCGGCCTGGGCGGTTCGACCGGCGGCGGCTCGCAAAGCTGTTTCCATTTGCCTGGTGCGCAATCCAAGTATCGCCTGGGTAACGAGTGTGAACAGTACGGGGAACTTGAGTTGCGCCAGGACGTGCTGAAACTCGATGACGGGTCGGTGGTCAGCGTCGACGGGATGGCGTCGCTGTACAACAAGTACGATCACAATCCCAGTTTTGACGGTGACAACGGCACGGTGCGGATGCCGCAGATGTTCGCCAAGTGGTCGAACCTGCCCTCGCTCAATGGCGGCTCGGTGTGGGCCGGGCGGCGTTACTACAAGCGTAACGACATCCATATCTCCGACTTCTACTACTGGAACCAGAGCGCCACGGGCGGTGGTATCGAGAATGTGAAGATCGGCGACCTGAAATACAGCTATGCCTTCTCGCGCAAGGACAACCTGTACCAGAAGGACTATATCAATCGTCACGACTTCAACGTCGCCGGCTTCAAGACCAATACCGATGGCGAAGTGGAGCTCGGTGCCAGTTACCTTGATGCACCGAATCGCCGCGATACCCATCAGGGTTGGGCCATCACCGCGCAGCATGTGCAGAAGAACTTCCTCGGCGGCAAGAACAAGTTCGCCCTGCAATACGGCGAGGGGCCGGGTACCGGGCTGGGCTACACCGGCGATCCGACCCTGGACACCAGCAACAAGAGCTACCGCGCGGTCGAGTTTTTCGACTGGCAGATCACCCGACAATTCGGCGGGCAGATCGAGGCCGTGTACCAGAAGGACATTCGTCCCGACGGCCAGGGCCAGAACTGGATCTCCCTGGGGGTACGTCCGACCTACGCCATTACCGAGCAGTTCAAGTTGGTGACCGAACTGGGCCATGACCAGATCGAGGCGCCGGGCGGTACCCGCAAGCTCAGCAAGTTTACCTTCGCCCCTACCTGGTCACCCAGAGGTCCGGATTTCTGGACTCGGCCGGAGATACGCCTCTACTACACCTATGCCAGCTGGAATGCGGCGGCCCAGCGTGCGGCCAATCAGTTCGATGCGGGGTCGGCGTTGTCCGATACCGGTAGTTTCGGCAGCGCCCTGCATGGCTCCAATTTCGGTGTGCAGGTCGAGTATTGGTGGGAATAAGTCCTATGCTGGCGTGGCCTTCGCCGCGCCGGCGCTTCAAAGAACAATGATAAAGGTGATGTCATGACCGCAACCCCTTCCCTGGAACTGCTCGCGCCCCTGTCCGGGGTGCTGATCGAACTGGATCAGGTGCCTGATCCGGTGTTCTCCAGTCGCATGATCGGCGATGGCCTGTGCATCGACCCGACGTCTTCGGTGCTCTGCGCACCGTTGGCCGGGGTGGTGAGCAATGTCCAGGCCAGCGGCCATGCCATCAGCATTACCGACGACCAGGGTGTGCAGGTGCTGATGCATATCGGCCTGGACACCGTGCAGCTTCAGGGCAAGGGCTTCACCGCCCTGGTCCGCGAAGGTGAGCGGGTGACGGCCGGGCAGGCGTTGATCGAGTTCGATGTCGACTACATCGCCTTGCACGCCCGCAGTCTGTTGACCCTGGTGTTGGTGGTCAGTGGCGAGACGTTCACCCGGCTGGCTCCGGCCAGTGGTTTGATTGAAAGCGGCGCGCCACTGTTGCGGATCGAGCACAACGGCGCATCGGCGGGCCCGGTGGTGGAAGAGGAAGGCGAGGCGTTGTTCTCAAGCCCGGTGACCTTGCCCAACGCCAACGGTCTGCACGCCCGTCCGGCGGCGGTGCTGGCCCAGGCGGCCAAGGGTTTTGCCGCGAGCATCGTGGTGCATCGGCGCCAGGACAGCGCGAATGCCAAGTCCCTGGTGGCGATCATGGCCTTGCAGACGGTGCGTGGCGATGTGTTGCAGGTCAGTGCGGTGGGCGAGGATGCCCAGGCCGCCATCGACGCGTTGGCGGCCTTGCTGGCCGAGGGGTGTGGTGAGTCGGTCGAGCCTGCGGCGGTGATCGATATTCCCGTGGTGGTCGAGGCGTCTTCGCCGAGCCTGTTGCGCGGCGTTTGTGCTTCGCCGGGTTCGGCGTTCGGTCGGGTGGTGCAGGTGGCCGAACAGCGGCTGGAAGTTCCGGAATTCGGTTCCGACGAGCCCCATGAGCGCGCATCGCTCGAACGGGCTCTGGACGAGGCGACCCAGGCCTTGCAGCGGCTGCGGGACAACACCGAGGGCAGCGCCCAGGCGCAGATTTTCCGCGCGCATCAGGAATTGCTGGAAGACCCGAGCCTGCTGGAGCAGGCCCGGGTCCTGCTCGCCCAGGGTAAAAGCGCGGCGTTCGCCTGGCGCCAGGTCACCGAGGACACCTGCGCGCTGTTCGAACGCCTGGGCAGCAGCTTGCTGGCGGAGCGCGCGCTGGATTTGAAGGACGTCGGCCAGCGCGTGCTGCGGCTGATTCTCGGGGTCGAGGAGCGGGTCACCGAGATGCCGGACGACGCCATCCTGATTGCCGAGCAACTGACCCCGTCGCAAACGGCCGCACTCGATACCCGTCGGGTCCTCGGCTTCGTCACCGTCGGTGGTGGGGCGACCAGCCATGTGGCGATCCTGGCCCGGGCATTCGGTTTGCCGGCGCTCTGCGGTTTGCCCGCCGAGGTCCTGAAGGTGCCCGCCGGTACCCAGGTGCTGCTCGATGCCGACCTCGGGCGCCTGCATCTGATGCCGGAAGAGGCGGATGTGCAACGCCTGTTGGTCAAGCGCCAGCAGCAACACCAGCGCCACCAGCGCGAGAAGGAGCAGGCGTCCGAGGCGGCGCGTACCCGTGACGGTCACCATTTCGAGGTGACCGCCAACGTCGCCTCGCTGCAAGAGGTGGAGCAGTCGTTGACCCTGGGCGGTGAGGGGGTCGGCTTGCTGCGTTCCGAGTTTCTCTATCTGGAGCGTCAGAGCGCGCCGAGTGTCGAGGAGCAGGCCGCGACCTATTCGGCCATTGCCCGGGCCCTGGGGCCCCAGCGCAATCTGGTGGTACGGACCCTTGACGTCGGTGGCGACAAACCCCTGGCCTATGTGCCGATGGACACTGAAGCCAACCCCTTCCTCGGCATGCGCGGGATTCGGTTGTGCCTGCAACGCCCGGAACTGCTGCGTCAGCAATTGCGGGGGATTCTCGCCTGTGCCGGCCTGACCCAGTTGCACATCATGCTGCCGATGATTACCCAACTGTCCGAGTTGCGGCAGGCACGCCAGTTCCTCGAGGATGAAGCCCTGGCCCTGGGCCTCAAGGCGTTGCCGAAACTGGGGATCATGATCGAAGTGCCGGCGGCGGCCCTGATGGCCGATCTGTTCGCCCCGGAGGTGGACTTCTTTTCCATCGGCACCAATGACCTGACCCAATACACCCTGGCCATGGACCGTGATCACCCGCAACTGGCGAGCCAGGCCGACAGCCTGCACCCGGCGGTATTGCGCCTGATCGCCACCACCGTGAAAGCCGCCCATGCCCATGGCAAGCCGGTCAGCGTGTGTGGCGCGCTGGCCTCCGAGGCCCTGGCGGTGCCGGTGTTGCTGGGCTTGGGCGTGGATGAACTGTCGGTCAGCGTACCGCTGATTCCGGCGATCAAGGCGGCGGTCCGCGAGGTCGAGTTGACGGAGTGCCAAGTGTTGGCCCAACGAATTCTTGGCCTGGAAAACGCCGGGCAGGTGCGTGAAGCCCTGCTCGATCATCAACACACCACGGCGCTGCAGCCGCGGGTCCTGGAGAACTGAACATGTTCGAGAAATTTCAACGGGCATTCTGGAAAGCCCTGACACCGGACCTGGTGGCGGATCAACCGAGTACGCCGGTTGCCACGGCAGAAGAGGCGTTGCGCCCGGAGATCGTCGCGGCCCTGGGTGGCGAAGGCAATCTCAAGTCCCACCAGCGCGTGGCCCTGACCCGCCTGCGTGTGGCCTTGAATGACAGTGCCCGGATCGATCAGTCGGCATTGCGGGCGGCGGGTGTCGCCGGGGTGATGATATTGGCCGGTGGCGTGACCCATTTGTTGCTGGGCCTGGACTGATTTTCTTACGATTTCGCAACTGCGGGTGTATCGTATTCGCCTTTTGCGCGCCCTGGTGCGCGGCTGAATAGGTGAGGTGGTTGCGTTCATGTCCTTTACCCGTCGACAGATACTCGGTGGACTGGCCGGTCTTGCAGTGGTGGGCGTTGGCGCCGGCGGTGCATCGCGTTACTGGTTGGGGAAAATGGCCGATGCCGATGCCGGCCATGACTATGAGCTGATCGCCGCGCCCCTGGACGTCGAGCTGGTGGCCGGGCATCAAACCCCGGCCTGGGCCTTCGGCCCATCGGCACCGGGCACCGAGTTGCGGGTGCGTCAGGGCGAGTGGCTGCGGGTGCGCTTTATCAACCACCTGCCGGTGGCCACCACCATTCACTGGCACGGTATCCGCCTGCCGCTGGAAATGGACGGCGTGCCCTACGTGTCGCAACTGCCGGTATTGCCCGGTGAATACTTCGACTACAAGTTCCGCGTCCCGGACGCCGGCAGCTACTGGTATCACCCCCACGTCAACAGCAGTGAGGAACTGGGGCGCGGGCTGGTCGGCCCGCTGATCGTCGAAGAGCGCGAGCCCAGCGGTTTCCAGCACGAACGCACCTTGAGCCTGAAAAGCTGGCACGTCGATGAAGCCGGCGCCTTCGTGCCTTTCAGCATTCCCCGTGAAGCCGCGCGTGGGGGCACGGCGGGGCGCCTGTCGACCGTCAATGGCGTGTCGCAAGCCGTGGTCGACTTACCGGCCGGACAGATCACTCGGGTTCGCCTGCTCAACCTCGACAACACCCTGACCTATCGGCTCAATATCCCCGGTGTCGAGGCGCAGATCTATGCGCTGGACGGCAATCCGGTGGAGCCGCGTCCGTTGGGCAAGGAATACTGGCTGGGACCGGGGATGCGCATCTGCCTGGCGATCAAGGCGCCGGCGGCTGGTGAAGAGCTATCGCTGCGTAACGGTCCGGTGCGTCTGGCGACCTTTCGTTCGGTGGCCGACAGCGGCATGGCGACCGACTGGCCGAAGGCCTTGCCGGCCAATCCGATAGCCGAGCCGGACCTGGCGAACGCAGAAAAGCTCAACTTCAATTTCGAATGGGTTGGCTCGGTTTCGGTGAACGTCGATAATGGCCAGCCGCCGAGTCTCTGGCAGATCAATGGCAAGGCCTGGGACATCACCGACAAGACCTGCGCCGACCGACCCATCGCCAAGCTGGTGAAGGGCAAGAGCTATATTTTCGAATTGAAGAACATGACCCAGTATCAGCACCCGATCCACTTGCACGGCATGAGCTTCAAGGTCATCGCCTCGAACCGCAAGGCGATCACGCCGTACTTCACCGACACCTACCTGCTGGGCAAGAACGAGCGGGCGCGGGTGGCGTTGGTCGCGGATAACCCGGGGGTGTGGATGTTCCATTGCCATGTGATCGACCATATGGAAACCGGCCTGATGGCCGCCATCGAGGTGGCCTGATGCGTCAGATACGGCCGGCGCCGATCATCGACCGCAGCCGCGACCAGGACTTCATGCGTGAAGCCCTGGCGCTGGCTGCCCAAGGTGCCTTGTTGGGCGAGGTGCCGGTGGGTGCGGTACTGGTGCAGGACGGCGAGATCATCGGACGTGGCTTCAATTGCCCGATCAGCGGCAGCGATCCGAGCGCCCATGCCGAGATGGTCGCCATCCGCGCCGCCGCCCAGGCGCTCGACAACTACCGGCTGCCGGGCAGTACGCTGTACGTGACCCTGGAGCCGTGCAGCATGTGCGCCGGGTTGATCGTGCATTCGCGGATTGCACGGGTGGTCTATGGCGCACTGGAACCCAAGGCCGGGATCGTGCAGAGCCAGGGGCAGTTCTTTACCCAGGACTTTCTCAATCACCGGGTGTTGTTCGAAGGAGGGGTACTGGCCGAGGAGTGCGGGGCGATCCTCAGCGAGTTCTTCAAGGCGCGCAGAAGCAAGTCCTGAGTCGGGCCTGCCTTACTTGCGGGCGACCATCACTGCCCGCATCGGCGCCGGCAGCCCTTCGATGGTCTTGCTGTGATCCTCCGGATCCAGGAAGTCACTCAACGACTGATACTTCATCCACTCGGTCCCGCGCTGTTCCTGCACCGTGGTCACGCTCACATCGACACAGCGCACATCGCTGAACCCGGCGCGGCGCAGCCAGCGCTCCAGCGCCGGCACCGACGGCAGGAACCAGACATTGCGCATCTGCGCATAACGATCCTCCGGCATCAGCACCTGATGCTCGTCACCTTCCACCACCAGGGTTTCCAGCACCAGTTCGCCGCCCTTGACCAGGCAATCCTTGAGCGCCAGCAAATGCTCGATGGGCGAGCGCCGATGGTAGAACACGCCCATGGAAAACACCGTGTCGAAGCCTTCCAGCTCGGCCGGCAGGTCCTCGAATGGGAACGGCAGGTGCCAGGCCGACGGCTCCGACAAATAGCGTTGCACCGCCTGGAACTGGCAGAAGAACAGCCAGTTCGGATCGACGCCGATCACCGTGTCCGCGCCGGCCCCGAGCATGCGCCACATGTAGTAGCCGTTGCCGCAACCGACATCGAGAATGCGCTTGCCCTTGAGGTCCAGGTGCGGGGCGACCCGCGACCACTTCCAGTCCGAGCGCCATTCGGTGTCGACATGCACGCCGAACAGATCGAACGGGCCTTTGCGCCACGGGCACAAGCCCATCAGTGCCGTGCGCATCTGCGCGCGGGTGGCTTCGTCGCAATCCGTGTCCAGGGTCAGGCCGTTGAGCAGATCGACCTGGGTCGGCTGGATCTTCGGCAGCGCATCGAGCGCACTCTGCCAGCGTTCCAGGTCGCCATGACCTTTTTCCATGCGGGCATCGAGTTGCGCTTGCAGGCCGTTGGCCCATTCGGCCAAAGGGGTGCCAGCCAGACGGCGGGCGAGGGGAGACAGATCGATCATGGCAGGGCAATCAACGAGGCAAAGTTAAGGCATTGGAACCAGGGCACGACTTTCGAGAAACCTGCGGCCAGCAGGCGTTCGCGGTGCTCTTCGAGGCTGTCGGGTTTCATGACGTTTTCGATGGCGCTGCGCTTCTGGGCAATTTCCAGTTCGCTGTAGCCATTGGCGCGCTTGAAGGCGACGTGCAGGTCGGTGAGCAGCGCGTGTTCTTCGGGATCATTGAAGCGCAGTTTCTCCGAGAGAATCAGCGCGCCGCCGGGCAGCAAGGCCTGGCGGATACGCCCGAGCAGGGCCTGGCGCTGTTCGGGAGCGATAAATTGCAGGGTGAAGTTCAGCGCCACCACCGAGGTCGGCTGGAATTCCAGGGCGAGGATATCGCCCTCGATCACGTCCACCGGCAGCAGCTCCTGGAACATCGAGTCCTGGCCGTTGAGGTATTGGCGGCAGCGTTCGACCATGGCCGCGGAGTTATCCACAGCAATAACCCGGCAACCGTCGCTGCGTACGTGACGGCGCAGGGCCTGGGTCACTGCGCCGAGGGAGCTGCCCAGATCGTAGAGCACGCTGTGGGGCTGGGCGAACTGCGCGGCGAGCACGCCGAGGTTCTCGACAATGGTCGGGTAGCCGGGCACCGAGCGCTTGATCATGTCCGGGAAGACCCGCACCACGTCTTCGTTGAAGACGAAGTCCGGCACCTGGGCCAGGGGCTGGGCGAAAAGGCGATCGGGTTCTTTGCTCACGACGGTTCCGGCGGATGCTGAAAAGGCCGGCATTTTAGCCAAGTTGGCGCCGCGATGCGCGCTTTGTCGGATAAAACGCCAAGCCTGCACGCCCCGAAAACTAAAACTGTAGGAGCGAGCTTGCTCGCGATGGGCGTCAACGATAACGCGGGGTATCTGGATGCCAGTGGTGTCCTTGCGTTCATCGCGAGCAAGCTCGCTCCTACAGAAGGGCAGAAGGGCAGAAGAGTAGAGGAGTAGAGGAGTAGAGGAGCAGAGGAACAGAGGAGCAGGCTGCGTTCAGCGCGGCTTCTGGCTGAAGGCCGAGGCCGCAATGCCCCATTGTCCCAGCCAGTAGGCAATGATGATCAGGTAGGGCGCGGCAGCGAACTTGACCACGAAGCGATCAATACCGATCAGGCTGTCGGAGAAGGCGAAGGTCAGGGCGCCGGCCGCCGCCAACAGCGCGGAGCGCTTGGGCACATCGGTACCCAGTCGGGCCAGGGCGCGCCAGAGCATGGCGCTGATGGCCAGTGCGTAAACCGTGACCGGGATCAGCAGGTCGCCCAGGCCCTTGGACATCAGGATGCCGAGCAACCCGACGCCGATCAGCAGGGCCAGCAACAAGGGCAATGGCGCCAACCGACGGCAGTCGCCCAGGTAAGCCTTGAGATAAGCCAGGTGCGCGACGAGAAACGCGCCCAGGCCGAACACGAACAGATCGCCCGGCCAGGCCAGCAGCACGTCTCCCAGCAGGGAAAAGATCAAACCCAGGCCGATCCAGCGGCGATAATCGGTCACCGGCGCATCGTGCAACCAGCCGAGCAGGACCAACACCGGCACCGGCTTGGTCAGCAGGCACAGCATCGGCAGCTCGATGCTCACGCCATAGAGGAACGCGGCAGCCCCCATCAGGGCGAGGATCAGCCAAGGCATGTCAGTTCACCGTGATCGGGCAGTCGAAGCTTTGTGCCGGCGTGGCTTCCGGTTCCCAGGGTTGCTGGTAGGTCAGGCGCAGGCGCCCGGTGCCGGCGGCGAAGGCCTGGAAGCGCCAGGTCGATTGTCCGCCGCTGCCCACCAGGCCGTTGTCGTCGGGATTGTGGTAGACCTCCGGGCCGAGGCTTTTCAGCACGCCGCCCGCCGAGTCCTGGATGGCCCAGCGAAAACCGGTGGTGGGGTTGCTGGGCAGGCTGAGGATCATGTTCTGCCCGGTCTTGAGTTGCATCGGGCAGTCACTTTGTTTTTCCAGCGTCACGTTCTGGCGCGGTTGCTGGGCACAGGCGGCGAGCAAGGCGAGGCTTAACGGCAGCAGCAGGCGAGTCGGGGTCATAGTGTCTCCAGTTGTTACAGCGATGACCGAGCATAACCTGTGGAGCTGGGGTTGCACTAATGCCTGTGAAACAAGACCGAATATGATCCTGTAGGGGCGGTAATTGCCGCCAAAAGCTTCGCGGGCAAGCCCTGCTCCTACAGTTCATCGTCGAACGCAAAACTTGTGCACGACATAATCCTGTAGGAGCAGGGCTTGCCCGCGAAGAGGCCCGTGAGAACGCTGGAAATCTCACGGGCGAGCCAGATGCCTGCTGCTTAGAATTAGAACAAAATCTTCGCCGCATCCGAGAAACGTTTGGCGAAATGCACGGTAATGCCTTCCTTCAAGTAATCCGGCAACTCCTCGAAATGCCCACGGTTGGCTTCCGGCAGGATCAACTCGAACAGCTTCTGCCGCCGCGCCGCAATCACCTTTTCCCGCACCCCGCCAATCGGCAGCACATGCCCGGTCAGCGTCAGCTCACCGGTCATGGCCACGCCCTTTTTCGGCGGCTGGTTGCGCGCCAGGGACAGCAACGCACTGGCCATGGTCACCCCGGCACTCGGACCGTCTTTCGGCGTTGCGCCCTCTGGCACATGCAAATGCACAAAGGCTTTATCGAAAAACTCCGGATCGCCACCAAACTGCTTCAGATGCGAACTGACGTAGCTGTAGGCGATCTCCGCCGACTCCTTCATCACCTCACCCAGTTGCCCGGTGAGCTTGAACCCCCGGTTGAGCGTATGAATGCGAGTCGCTTCAATCGGCAAGGTGGCGCCACCCATGCTGGTCCAGGCCAGCCCCGTGATCACACCGACCCCGGAGAGCACCTGCTCGTTACGGAACACCGGCATGCCCAGCGAGGCTTCAAGGTCCTTGTTGCCGATCTTGATCGCCGTGTCCGGCGCGTCCAGCAACTTGACCACCGCCTTGCGCACCAGTTTGCCCAGTTGTTTCTCCAACTGACGGACCCCGGCTTCCCGGGCGTAGCCGTCGATCACCGCCCGCAAGGCACCGTCGCTGATGCTCAGGCTGCTTTTGCTGACACCGGCTTTTTCCAGCTGCTTGGGCCACAGGTGGCGCTTGGCGATGGCGATTTTTTCCTCGGTGATATAGCCCGACAGGCGAATCACTTCCATCCGGTCCAGCAACGGACCCGGGATCGAATCCAGGGTGTTGGCGGTGCAGATGAACAGCACTTTCGACAGGTCCAGGCGCAGGTCCAGATAGTGGTCGAGGAAGTCGACGTTCTGTTCCGGGTCGAGGGTTTCCAGCAGCGCCGAGGCCGGGTCGCCCTGGAAGCTCTGGCCCATCTTGTCGATCTCGTCGAGCATGATCACCGGGTTCATCACCTCGACCTCTTTCAAGGCCTGCACCAGCTTGCCCGGCTGGGCGCCGATATAGGTGCGGCGGTGGCCCTTGATCTCGGCTTCATCGCGCATGCCGCCGACGCTGAAGCGATAGAACGGCCGCCCGAGGGATTCGGCGATGGATTTGCCGACGCTGGTCTTGCCCACCCCCGGCGGCCCCACCAACAGCACGATGGAACCGCTGATCTCGCCCTTGTAGGCGCCGACCGCGAGGAATTCGAGGATCCGCGCCTTGATGTCATCCAGGCCGGCATGGTGCTGGTCGAGGACCTTGCGCGCGTGCTTGAGGTCGAGCTTGTCTTCGCCATACACGCCCCAGGGCAGGGCGGTGGCCCACTCCAGGTAATTGCGGGTGACGGCGTACTCCGGCGAGCCGGTCTCGAGGATCGACAGCTTGTTCATTTCCTCGGTGATGCGCTTTTGCGCCTGGGCCGGCAGGACCTTGCCCTGCAAGCGCTGTTCGAACTGCTCGACGTCGGCGCTGCGGTCGTCCTTGGTCAGGCCCAGCTCCTGCTGGATGACCTTGAGCTGCTCCTTGAGGAAGAACTCGCGCTGGTGCTCGCCGATCTTGCGGTTCACCTCGGCGGAGATTTCCTTTTGCAGCCGCGCGACTTCGACTTCCTTGCGCAGCATCGGCAGGACTTTTTCCATGCGCTTGAGCATCGGTACGCAGTCGAGCACTTCCTGCAACTCGTTACCGGTGGCCGAAGTCAGGGCGGCGGCGAAGTCGGTCAGCGGCGACGGGTCGTTGGGGCTGAAACGGTTGAGATAATTCTTCAGCTCTTCGCTGTACAGCGGGTTGAGCGGCAAGAGCTCCTTGATCGCATTGATCAGGGCCATGCCGTAGGCCTTGACCTCATCGGTCGGCTCGCTCGGCTGGTGCGGGTATTCGACTTCCACCAGGTACGGTGGGCGATGGTGCTTGAGCCAGGTGCGGATGCGCACCCGGGTCAGGCCCTGGGCGACAAACTGCAATTTGCCGCCTTCGCGACTGGCGTGGTGGACTTTCACCAGAGTGCCATACTCGGGCAGGGCCTTGGTGTCGAAATGGCGGGTGTCTTCGCTGGGCGTGTCCATGAAGAACAGCGCCAGGGAGTGGTGATCGGATTTGCTCACCAGTTCCAGGGTTTCGGCCCAGGGTTCTTCGTTGACGATCACCGGCAGCACCTGGGCCGGGAAGAACGGGCGGTTGTGGATCGGGATGATATAGACCTTGTCCGGCAGGTTCTGCCCGGGCAGGGCCAGGCCGGTGCCGGAGGCGCTCGCGGCGTTGGCGTCGTCAAGGGTGTGTTCGGTGTCGGCCTCTAGGGTCGGATGTTCAGGGAATTCCTGCTGCTCGCTCATGGGGCACCTGCACAGTGATATATGCCAGTTAGATGGGGCGAGCCGCCGGTGGTTTCAATGGCCGGGAGTATAGCTTTGCGAAAGTCGGCCGATAGTTGATCAATAAGCGTTGTACAGAAGTGTTTTGCATGTAAAGGTTTTGCCGATCAAGCGGTTGGTCGTCGGCTGTGCCAGGATAGTGGCTAATGGCCGTATTTGCCGCGTGCTCTTCTCTGCAACCCCCGGTAATCTGCATTCGCGGAACATTTTCATGCCAAGGTCGGCCCCCACGATCACACACTGATGAGTAGTTGCTGCATGGCCCGCCCAACTTCGTTGACCGGATTGTTTCTGTTTGTTGCATGTCTGCTGTCGAGCGGCCTGGGTGTGGCCGCCGGTTTCCAGGCCGAGATCGTCGATCAGGACGGCAAGCCCTTGCCGAACGCGGTCTTGACCTTGCAGGGCGATGTGCCGCCGCCGATCTTCAGCCTCAAGGCCGATATGGACCAGCGCGACAAACAGTACGCCCCCCATGTACTGGCGGTACATACCGGCACCCAGATCCGCTTTCCCAACAGTGACAATATCCGCCATCAGGTCTATTCCTTCTCGGCGCCCAAGCGCTTCGAGCTGCGTCTTTACGAAGGCACGCCGTCGGACCCGGTGCTGTTCGACAAGCCGGGTATCGTGGTGTTGGGTTGCAACATCCATGACTGGATGCTTGGCTATGTCTATGTGACCGACGATCCCTGGTTTGCGGTCAGTGATAAAAAGGGCTTGATCCGCTTCGACAAACTGCCGGCCGGCCGCTACCACATAACGCTCTGGCATCCCCAGGTGGCCGATATGCTGCCGCAGCCAGGAGGCGAAATCGGTGTGTCCGCCACGGACCTGAAGCAACGCTTCAGCCTGTCGATCCAACCCCTGTCGCCGGATGCACCCGCGGCGCCGGCTCCGAGTGCTTTCGGCGATGCCTTCAATAAAGCTGTCAGTGAAACTGCGAAGTAGCTTTCAGGCGCGGGTCGCCTGCGTCCTGATCCTGCTGTTGCTGGTGGTGGTCGGCGCGCTGTATTTCAGCGTCAAGGCCGCCACCAACAGCGCGATCCGCAGCCAGGCTGGCGAACAATTGCAGCTCGGTACCCGGGTGTTCGAACGCCTGCTGGATGTCCAGAGCCGACGCCTGAGCGATGGCGTGCAACTGTTGGCGTCGGACTTCGGCTTTCGCGATGCCGTGGCCAGCGGCGATTCGGCGACCATCCGCTCGGTGCTGATCAACCACGGCAAGCGCATCAACGCCACTGACATGATCCTCCTGAGCATGGACGGCAAGGTCCTCGCCAGTACCCTGGACGATATGCCAGAAGGTTCGCAGTTCCGTTATGACCACGCGTTGCGCGAAGCGCGGCGGGCCAAGCAGTCGACCCTGATCGTGCCGTTGCAGGGCCATCCGCACCTGCTGGTGGAAGCAACGGTGCTGGCGCCCTTGCCGATCGCCCGGGTAGTGATGGGCTTTTCCATGGACACCGAGTTTGCCCGCGAGCTGCGTTCGTTGAGCAACCTGGAAGTGTCGTTCCTGACCGTGGATATGCAGCAGCCCGGGCAATTGGTGAGCACCCAGCCGCCGGCCATGGCGCAGAGCATTGAACACTTGATGCTCGCCAGCGCCGATAAACACATCCAGCAACTGACCGAATATGAGCAGCACAGTTTCCTGAGCAAGACGCTGATGCTGGCCAGCACCGCCGATGAAAATGACAACCAGGTCATCGCCTTGTTGCAAAGTCCACTGGATGCGGCGATGCAGGCATTCGCGCCCCTCGACCAGAACATTCTGCTGATCGCCCTGATCTCGCTCGTGGCGTCCCTGGCCGGTGCCTTGTTGCTGGCGCGCAGCGTTTCGCAACCGGTGCGGGCGCTGGCCCAGGCGGCGGAACGGATCGGCCAGGGCGATTACCAGACCCCGGTGCCGCTCAAGCGCAGTGACGAGCTGGGACTCCTGGCCACCGCCTTCAACTCCATGCAAAGCGGCATTGCCGAGCGCGAGCAGCAACTGGCGCACAATGCCTTGCACGACGGGCTCACCGGGCTGCCCAACCGGGCGCTGGCCATGGAACGCCTGGGCAGTGCGATCAGCGCCGGGCGGTCGGTGGCCCTGGTCTACCTGGAGATCGACAACCTGCGGGCGATCGGCGAAGCCGGTGGTCCCGACGCGGTGGACCTGATGCTGCAACAGGTCGGCCAGCGCCTGCTGGGCGCCCTGCGTGCCGGCGATACCGTCGCGCACCTGATCGGCGGCGAGTTCCTGCTGCTGTTGCAGGGTACCGCCAGCGACGGCGCGGTCGCCACCGCGGACAAGCTCCAGCAGCTGTTGCTCAAGCCCCAGCGGATTGCCGGGCATGAAGTGGCCCTGGATTGCCGGATAGGGATTGCCGCCTTCCCGGGGGATGGCCTGTCCGCCGAAGAGCTGCTCAGCCGCGCCGCCATCGCCATGAAAGATGCCGAGCAGATTCCCGGCCGCATCCAGATCTACGAACAGGGGCGCGACCTCGCGCATCGCCGCCAGGTCACCCTGATTCGCGACCTGCGCCATGCCGCCGCCAACGGCGAGCTGCTGTTGCATTATCAACCCAAGCTGGATATCCGTGAGGGTCGCGTGCGTCAGGCCGAAGCCCTGTTGCGCTGGCAACACCCGCAGTTCGGCATGGTTTCGCCGGCGGAGTTCATCGTCCTGGCCGAACGCACCGGCAGCATCCAGATCCTCACCCACTGGGTGATCGAGGAGGGCATACGCCAGTTGTCGGAGTGGAACCAGCGTGGCCTGCGCCTGCAATTGTCGTTGAATATTTCGGCGGAGGACCTGCTCGGCCCCGACCTGACCGACCGGGTTTCGGCGTTGCTCAAGCAATACCGGCTGCCGGCCGAACAATTGATTTTCGAGATCACCGAAAGCGCCGTGATGCGCGAGCCCGAGCAGGCCTTGAAGGTCCTGCACCGGCTGCGCGAGTGCGGCATCAGCCTGTCGGTGGATGACTTCGGCACCGGTTACTCGTCGCTGGCCCACCTCAAGCGTCTGCCGGTGCAGGAACTGAAGATCGACCAATCCTTTGTCCGCGACCTGGATGAAACCAGCGAGGATGCGGTGATCGTCCGTTCGACCATCGAAATGAGCCACAACCTGGGGCTGAAGGTGGTCGCCGAGGGCGTCGAATATGCACATAGCTTGCGTCTGCTGGAGCGCTGGCATTGCGACACCGCCCAGGGTTACCTGATCAGCCGCCCGTTGACCGCGGCAGCGTTCGAGGCCTGGGTTGCCTTACCTTTGGGTTCACCGTCCGTTGTGGTTCATTGACGGCCATGAAGCGTTTATCTCTCTTGCTCTGCGGCCTGGCCTGCCTGGGAGCGCAACCGGTTCTGGCCGACAACGGCCGTTTGATCGCCACGGGCGGGGCCAGCAGCCTCGAAGGCCCGGCGGGCGGCGGGATCACGCCCTGGGCGGTGCTGACCGGCTATGGCGAGCAGAACGAGTGGAGCGCCACCGCGTTCGCCACCACGGTCAATCTCCCGGATTATCGGCTCGATGTGGCCGGGGTCGCGTCGTCCTACGACAACCGCGTGGAGGTTTCCTTTGCCCGCCAGCGCTTCGACCTCGGGTCGCTGGTCAGCAAGCTGAGCCTGCCGGAAGATCATCTGGGGCAGGACATCCTTGGCCTTAAGGTGCGCCTGTTCGGTGATGTGATCTACGACCGCTTGCCCCAGGTGTCCCTGGGGCTTGAGTACAAGCACCAGACCAACTTCGAGATTCCGCAACTGGTGGGCGCCAAGCGTGACCAGGATGTGGAGGGCTACCTGGCCGTCAGCCGCCTGTTCATGGGCGCGGCCTTCGGTTACAACCTGCTGGTCAACGGCGGCGTGCGCTACAGTCGGGCCAACGAGCTGGGGCTGATGGGCTTCGGCGGCGATCGGCGCGATACCCGCAGCCTGCTCAAGGAAGGCTCGGTGGCGGTGCTGTTCAACCCGCGCTGGGCCATGGGCGTGGAGTATCGGCAGAAGCCGGACAACCTGTCGTTTTCCGGTGAGAGCGATTGGGCTGACCTGTTTATCGGCTACTTCCCCAACAAGCATGTGTCCTTTGTCCTGGCTTACGCCAAGCTCGGAGAAATCGCGACCCTGGATAACCAGAACGGCACCTATCTGTCCGTGCAGGGGAGTTTCTGATGCGTGGCCTGAAACTGCTGCTGGTGGTTCTGCTGCTGGCCGGTTGTGCCCAGCAGCCACCCAAGGATGACAGCCTCTATCGTGACCTGGGCGAGCGGGCGGGGATTACCCGGATTGTCGAGGGCATGCTGTTGAACATTGCCCACGATCCGCGGATCGTCGAGCGTTTTCGCAAGATCGATATCCAGCGTTTGCGGGACAAGTTGGTCGAGCAGTTCTGCGTCGAGGCGGGTGGGCCCTGCGTGTACACCGGCGACACCATGGCCGAGAGCCACAAGGGTCAGAACGTCAGCCGCAGCGATTTTAATGCGCTGGTGGAAGACCTGATTGCGGCGATGGATACCCAGGGCATTCCGGTGCCGGTGCAGAATCGTTTGATTGCCCGGCTGGCGCCGATGCGGGGTGAGGTTATTCAGCATTAGGTTGAATAACGCCTGTAAGCGTTTGCCTGGGGGTTTGCATAACGGCTACTGGCCTCTTCGCGGGCAAGCCCTGCTCCTACAAATTTGTGTCGTGCGCAAAACCTGTGATCGACGCAAAACTGTAGGAGCAGGGCTTGCCCGCGAATGCGTCGGCCCAGGCACCACAAAACCTAGAGGTGTTCTCCTCCGCGCTCATTCAACGCCGAATCCACCAACGCCTTCGCCAACTCGATCAGGTGCACCACGCCCAGCACCACCTTGCGATTGGCGCCGCTCAGGTTTTCCACGGATTCATAGGCCGTCGCCGCTGCCGACTCCAGCAGCTCATAGGCGGCGGTCAGCGACTCTTCCGAGCGCACATCGGTGCGGATCCGGTACAGGCTCTCCGGCAGTTTGTAAGGCTCAGGCGGTTCAAGCGGCGGCAGGTTGTAATGGGCGAATATCCGGTCGCTGGTCTTGTCGTGCTTGTACAGCGGGTTGACGGGTGGATCGGGGGTAATCTTCGACATTGATTTAGCTCTCTCAACGTAGGTTGAGCTGCTACCGCGTCGCTACTAAACGATTGGAGGGTGGCAGCTGTACGCAGGTTAGTAGGCCGGCGAGCTAAGGAACCGGTGCACCCGAAGGCGCCCTGCGCACAGCCACCATAATGTTCAGGCAATAAAAGGACCTGACAGCACGATGACACCATGCGCCTAAAGCTCACGCGGGCTACTAAACCCGATCACTGAATTGGCAGTGACGAACGAAGACTAGCCACGTGTTTTGGCAGGCGCAAGCGGTCAGGATTTTCTAGGAAACTTCATACGAATGAAAGAGCAAAGTCGCATTCGGGGTTGATCCATCAAGCCTTCCAGGGACCGCTAACGCGCCGCACCAGCCTCATCAGTCGGTAGCGCTTTTCCAAAACACCTGCGAGCGGGTCTGCCGTTGGTCAGGACTGTCATTTCTGACAGTAGAGCCTTATCTCGCGTTCTTCTAGGGTCATGCTCAAAGGCACTGTGTTGTATCGAGTGCTCGACCGACGGGGATCTTTGGGATCGCAGAGGTTGCGAGAGTCAGGAACCAAGCTCATGAGCGATGACAGGGTTTGGACGCCAGGCTGGAGCGGGATTGTCCTGAAGGGCGTTGCGCTTCTGGGCTGGGTGACATTGGGCATCCAGTTCTACCAGAACTGTCAGGATGCGGGGAGCCTGTTGGGTGGACTGGATGACTTCTTCAGTTATCTCACGGTGCTTATCAATATCCTGGCGGCGCTGGTGTTGACCTGCGTGGCAACCTCGGGAGATTCGACCCTGCGGCGTTTCTTTCTCCAGCCCTCGGTTCAAGGGGGCGCGGCGGTCGGCATGATTCTGGTCGCCCTGGCGTACAACCTGCTGTTGCGAGTTCCGTCGAGTTTTCAAGAGTTCCAGTGGGTCCCCGATGAGTTGATGCACGACGTGATGCCGATACTGTTTTTGCTCTATTGGTGGTTCTGTGCGCCAAGGGGTCGCTTGTTATGGCGGGATGCGCTGCCGTGGCTGATCTATCTGCTGGTCTACTGCGTTTACCTTCTGGTGCGCGGATACCTGATTGGTGCCTACCCTTATGACTTCATCGATGTGGGGGAGCTGGGTTATCCCCGGATGTTTATCAATGCCGGGCTGGTGGTGTTGGTATTCGTGCTGCTGTCGGTGCTGCTGATAGCCGTGGATCGCTGGCGAGGCCAGCGTTGAACGACGATGACCGCTGGTCAGGACTGTCATTTCTGACAGTAGAGCCTTGTCCCGCTTTCTTCTAGGGTCTTGCTCAATAGACAGCCTGTTTATAAGCGTCCAATCGATTGGGGCTTTGCCGTCGCAGGTGCCGCGTAGCCAGGAGATAGGTTATGAGCAACGAAATGGTGTTAACGCAGAGCACGGGGGGCATTGCCGTGAAAATCGCGGCACTGCTGGGATGGTTTGCATTGGCCCTCCAGCTCTATCTAATCCTGATGTCGCGCTGGCAGGGCGACAAAAGCCTGTTGGGCGGTGTGGATATCTTTTTCAGCTATTTCACGGTGCTGACCAATATCCTGGTGGCGATCGTGCTGACCTGCGCGGCCACATCAGGGGATTCGCCGTTTCGGCGGTTCTTTCTCAACCCCAAGGTCCAGGGCGGTGTGACCGCCGCCATCGTGCTGGTCGGGCTGGCGTACAACCTGTTGTTGCGCCATACGTGGAACCCCCAGGGCCTGCAGTGGGTGGCCGATGAGTTGCTGCACGACGTGATGCCGGTGCTGTTTGTGATCTATTGGTGGTTCTGCGTGCCCAAGGGCACCCTGCAATGGCGGGATTTCTGGCCGTGGCTGATCTATCCGGCGGTCTACTTCGTTTACGCCCTGGTGCGTGGCTACTTTGTCGGCTCCTATCCCTATCCTTTTATCGACGTGGATCAGTTGGGTTATCCACAGGTGTTTATCAATGCTGTGATGGTGCTGGTGGCGTTTGTGGTGATATCGCTGGTGGTGATTGCCGTGGATCGCTGGAAAGGCAATCGCTGATCCTGCACACGAGGCGGGTAAAAAAGACGGCCACCGAGAGGCGGCCGTCTTGTTCACAGGCACCGCCTTCGCAAGGAAGGTCAGAACGTGGTCCGCAACCCGAACTCGACACTGCTTCCCGGCGCCGGGGCGATATCCCGCAGGATCGAACTGGCGTAGCGCACGGTCTGGTTGGTCAGGTTGTCGCCCTTGACGAAGGCCAGCCACTGGCTGCTGCAGATGTCGAAGTGATAACTGGCTCTGGCACCGAACGTGGTGTACCCCGAGGCCCCGGTTTCGTTGGCCAGCACTCGTCCCTGTCCCGTCGCATGCTCGACATCGATCCGCGCCTGCCAGCGATCCAGTTCCCACAGCAGGCCGCTGTTCAGGCGCAACGGGGCGATCCGTGGCAGCGCTTCGCCGGTGTCGAGGTTGGTGGTTCGGGTGTAGTCCCCGGACAGTTCCAAGGCAAATTTGCCGTAGGTGCTTTCGCCAAGGCAGGTTGGCATCGCCCAGTTCACCGGTGCCGATCGCCACGTGGGCACCTTTGGCGTACAGCTCGTAGAGTCAGGAAAACAAAACCCCAGGTGTTTCCGATTGCAGCGCTAGACTTGAAGCAGGAGGCGTTCTTGCGTTTGATCGCCAGCAAGCTGGCTCCTACAGGACTGTCGCTCGAGCGCAATTCGCGTGCTACATCAGAGTGGTCTTACAGTCATTTCAGATACGGGACGCCTTGTCTTCGCCCGTGGCTCTTCCCCCCGCCCCAAGGCTCGGCTAAGGTGCGCGGCTTCTTCCATTTCCTGACCTGAAGGCCTGGCATGACGGCATCGAACAACAACCCTTTGCACGGCGTGACCCTGGAGCAGATCCTCACGGCCCTGGTGACCCATTACGAATGGGAAGGGTTGGCGCAACGCATCGATATCCGTTGCTTCAAGAGTGACCCGAGCATCAAGTCGAGCCTGACGTTCCTGCGCAAGACCCCCTGGGCGCGGGAGAAGGTCGAGGCTCTCTATATCAAGCTGGCGCGTACCAAGCGCGAGCTGTGAATACGGAAAGCGCAGCGATGCATGGCGCAGTGCAAACCTCGGGCGGTTTGCGTCGGCTGCTGTTGCTGGGCGCGGCGTTCCTGGGCTGGGGCGGACTGGCGATCCAGCTCTATCTGCTGCTGATTTTTCGCTGGCAGGTGGAGGCCAGCCTGATCGGCGGGGTGGTGACCTTCTTCAGTTTTTTCACCGTGCTGACCAATACCCTGGCGGCGACGGTGCTGACCTGTGCGGTGACTTCGCGGGATTCAGCGGGCAGGCGCTGGTTTCTCAAACCGGCGGTGCAGACGGGGGTGACGGCGAGCATCGTGGTGGTCGGGCTGGCCTACAACCTGTTGTTGCGCCATCTGTGGCATCCCCAGGGGTTTCAGTGGTTGGCCGATGAGTTGATGCACGACGTGATGCCGGTGCTGTTTGTGGTCTATTGGTGGTGTTGCGTGAGGAAGGGCACTTTGCGGTTGTGGGATGGAGTGCCCTGGGCGATCTATCCCGTGGTCTATTTCGCTTATGTGCTGCTGCGCGGGCATCTGATCGGGGTGTACCCGTATCCCTTTTTTGATGTGGATAAGTTGGGTTATCCACAGGTGTTTATCAATGCCGGGCAGATTCTGCTGGGTTTTTTGTTGGTGTCGGGGGTGTTGATCGGGGTGGATCGGTGGCGGGGTGGCAGGTAGAGCTGTGGTGTCCGGGTTGACGCCTTCGCGGGCAAGCCCTGCTCCTACAGTTTCGCGGCGTCCGCTGACCTTGTGTACGACACAACCCTGTAGGAGCAGGGCTTGCCCGCGAAGAGGCCCTCCCTAGCGACGAATTACTCCTCGGCGCTGTCGTCCAGTTTCCAGTAGCCGACCGCCTTGAGGAATTCCTCGTTCAAACCATGGCTGCCCAGTAGCACCTTGCGGATCTTGCGCGACAGCGCCGCTTCGGTCGCCACCCAGGCATACAGGCTGCCTTCGGGGATATTCAGCTGTTCGACGGTGCGCAGCAGATCCTGCTCCGGCGCATCGCGTCGTACCCAGGTCACCTCGACCTGTGCCGGGCTCTGCAGCACCTGCTGTTCCCCGGCATTCTCCACCTCGATCACCACCCGAGCCCGTCGATTGGCCGCCAGCCCTTCCAGGCGCCGAGCAATGGCTGGCAACGCGGTTTCATCGCCGATCAGCAGGTAGCTGTCGAAGATATCCGGGACCACCATCGAACCCCGAGGGCCGCCGATATTGAGGAACTGACCGGGCGCCGCCTGGGCCGCCCAGGTCGCGGCGGGGCCGTCGCCGTGCAGCACGAAGTCGATATCCAGTTCGCCGCTTTCCAGGTCATAACGCCGTGGGGTGTAGTCACGCATGGCCGGCATCGGGCCGTTGTCCTTGGCCCCCAGCACCATCGTTTCCAGCGCGGCCTGTTCGGCGGCGTTCTGTGGGAAAAACACCTTTACATGGTCGTCCGTGCCCAGGCTGATAAAACCCGCCAGCTCCGGCCCGCCCAGGGTGATGCGGCGCATGCGCGGGGTGAGGTCGACGACCCGCAACACTTCCAGGCGGCGTCGTTTGATCTCGTGCATGACACGGTGAATCCCTTGTTGATTGACTGCATTCATTCCGGTTTCTCCGAGCAGGATGGAGCGGATGCTGGCCCATCGACGATGGCCTTGGCGGTGTTGTTCAGCAGGTCGCGAACCCGAAGGATTTCTTCCGGGCTCCAGCGACCGTTGTGCAGTTGCAGGGCGTGGCGCAGGTTGTGCACCGCCTCGTGGATTTCCAGCGGCCGTTCATGGCCGCGCAGCGAACGCTTGCTGACATCGATGCGCATGCGTACGCCATCGAGGGCCACGGCCTGTTCGATCAGGGACTGACGTCCGGCGTCGGTCACGCTGTAGCTCTTTTTCCCGGCAGCCGCGTCGCCGAGGATCATTTCGCTTTCTTCGAGGAAGGTCAGGGTCGGGTAGATCACGCCGGGGCTCGGGCTGTAGGCACCGTCGAACATGCCTTCGATCTGGCGGATCAGGTCGTAGCCGTGGCACGGCTGTTCGGCAATCAACGCCAGCAGCAACAGCTTCAGGTCGCCGGGGGCGAAGACCCGGGGGCCGCGGCCGCCGCGTTCGCGACCGGGGCGACGTTCGAAACCGTCATGGCCATCGCCGAATTCCCGGGGATGGTGACGATGGTGGGGATGTTCCTCTCTCATTTCTCTTTCTCCTGTCTAGTTAAGATATACCTTAAGATATATCTTAAACGCTCGGCAAGAAAAAGTGACGAACGGACGCGCGGCCCGTTTGTGCTTATACGTCTCTCAGGGGGTGCTTGTGTTTTCTGTGTCGACTTGGAGTTTTTCCCTACGCCAATTGGAGAAAAGCACTCTAAGCAAGGCTGGAACAGCTCTTTACCATGCCGTCTTGTGTCAAAAAGGCGGGATTTATCATGCCCAGTTTCTTGTTCGGCGCGCTGCTGTGGGTGTCACCGGGCCTGTTCCTGTCGGCTCACGCCACCCTCGATGTGGCGAAACCTGTTTCATCGGCCAAGGTCCTGAAGGGGCTGCGGCCCAAGGCCGCGCCAGCGCCCATCGACAATGTCGTGGGCCGTGCCCATGAGTTGATCGGCACGCCCTATCGGTGGGGCGGGATGTCGGTCAACGGCTTTGATTGCAGCGGCTTGCTGGTCTATCTGTTTCAGCAGGAAGCCGATATCAAGCTGCCGCGCACCACCGTTGCCATGCGCCGCTCCAACGCCAAGACCATCGAACGGAAAAACCTCAAGCCCGGCGATGCGGTGTTCTTCCGGCGCAATGGGCAGAACACCGTCAATCATGTCGGGCTCTATATTGGCGGAGACAAATTCATTCACTCGCCGCGCAGCGGCAAGACGGTACGCATCGATTCGCTGAGCAATAGCTACTGGAAAAAGAGCTACACCCTCGCCAAGCGATTTCACACGACCCGCTGAGGTTTTTCTCCTGTCGTCAGGGCGTTTGCGCGACCTTCTGTGCGGTGCACAAGGTGTTGCTGCCCGGTTGCAGGTAAGGCGTCAGGATCGGCGCCATGCCCTTGAGCACCTGTACCGGCAACGCCGAGGTGAACTTGAACGACTCGGCCGAGCGCCCCGGCACGAACGCGGTCAGGGTGCCGAAGTGATGATCGCCGATGTAGAACACAAAGGTCGCCGTGCGGTTGATCGACTTCGAACTCAAGACCCGCCCGCCGGCACCGATGGCTTCGATGCGGTTGTCGCCGGTACCGGTTTTCCCACCCATGGCCAGCGGTGTGCCGTCCGGCTGTTTGAAGCTGCCGGAAACCCGTCGTGCGGTGCCCGCATCCACCACTTGTGACAAGGCTTCGCGCAGGGCCGTGGCGACCTCTGACGGCATCACCCGTTTGCCTTTGTCCGGGTCGTTGACCAGGCGGGTTTCGTAAGGTGTACCGGCGGCGAAGTGCAGGCTGTCGATACGCAGGGTCGGCATGCGCACGCCGTCGTTGAGGATGATCCCCACCAGTTCGGCCAGCGCCGCCGGACGGTCGCCGGAACTGCCGATGGCGGTGGCCAGCGACGGTACCAGGTGATCGAAGGGGTAGCCGACCTGTTGCCAGCGCTGATGGATATCGAGGAAGGCTTCGATCTCCAGCATCACCCGGATCCGGCTGTCGCGGGCACTCTTGTGCTTGCTCTTGAACAGCCAGCCATAGACTTCCTGGCGTTCGAATTCGCTGGCGGCCACCACCTGGCTGAAGTGCGCCTGGGGGTTATTCAACAGGTAGCCGAGCAACCACAGGTCCAGCGGGTGAACCTTGGCGATAAAGCCTTGGTCGGGCAGGTCGAAGGTGCCGGGGCCGTAGGTCTTGTAGAGTTTGGCCAGGCGTTCGTCGGTGACTTTCTCGGTTTTCAGGTGGGCCCGGACAAAGGTATTGAAAACCGCTTGCGGAGCGTTCGGCAGCAGGTAGCGATGCACGGCGGCGAGGCGAATCGGCGTCGGGTGCATGCCGTCGAGGAAGGTGTCCAGGCGCTCCTGGGACGTCTTGTTCTGGTACTTCTTCCAAAAGCGCAGCATAAAGGCCGTGCCCTCGCGGTCGGCAAAGCGCGCCAGGTATTCCTGGCGACGTGGCTCGTTGTCGTCCTTGAGCAATTCGGCGCTGTTGTTCGGGCCCTGGTAGGTGCTGTAGCGCACCAGGTCGCGCATCAGGCGGATAAACGGCAGGTTGATCGACTCGCGCAGGGCTTCGCGCAAGGTCGGGCTGCGGCCGTTGTCTTCCTTGCGGAAGTTATGGAAGTGATGCAAACCGCCGCCGGTGAAGAAGCTTTCGCCGGGGTTGGCCGAGTATTGCCGGCTGAGGGCCGCGTCGAGCATTTTCGGCAAGGAGCGATCGCTGTTTTGCGCCAGGTAGTCCACCGCCCAGAGGGTGATCGGGTCCTGGGCGTCATTCGCCACTTTTTTCAGTTCGGCGGGTGACTGGTTGCCATAACGGTCGTGCAGTTCGGAAATGATCTGCAGGTAGCTGGTCAGCACCCTCAGTTTCGCGGTGGAGCCCAGTTCGAGCTTGCTGCCTTCGTTGATGTCGAAGGGCTGGTCGGTGCTGTCGGTCTGCACTCGCACCCGCGCGCTGTCGGGGGTGAGTTCGAAGAGGGTGAAGCTGTAGCGCACCTGTTGCGTGCTGGTGGGGGTCAGCAGGTGTTCGCCCAACAGTCCCAGGGACTTGGCGAACTCAGGGTCGGCCAGGCGCTTGAGGTAGTCGCTGGCCTGGCTTTGCAGGTCCGATTGCAAGGTGCTGGTGGCCGAGAGATCAAGGCGGTCGAGGTCGTAGAGTGGGCGGTCGAGCATGGCCGACAGGCGGCTGCGGGCCACGCTGATGCCCTTGTTCGACTCCACCGGCTGGATCGTCGGTTCCTGCTGCCAGTCGCGATAGGTCACTTTACTGGCCAGCGCGGCGGCCGCCAGGGGACCGTCGATCACCGCGTTCTGGGCCAGCAGGCGGATATGGCTGTCGGTCAGTTCGGCCAATTCGTCGCGGCCGCGGGCCAGGTAATGGGAGGGCCGGCGTTGGGCAATCATCAGCGACAGCACTTCACGCAGGGCCAGGCCGCGTTGGGACAGGCTCAGGGGATCGCTGGCCACGCTGTTCAGGCGGGCGTTGACCTGGGCGAAATCCGCGCCGTACCAGACCCGCAAGCCTTCCGCCATGCCATGCACTTCGCCATGCCCGGGCACGGCGGACAACGGCACGCTGTTGAGGTAGTCGCGGACCACATCCTTGCGCGCTTCCAGGGTTTGCGGCCCGCCCTGGTAGGCGCGCACGCTGGCGGAAATCATCTGGCGGATTTTTTCACCGCCGGAGAGGGTCAGGCCGTCCGGCGAGTGCCGGTATTTTTCCAATTGGGTCGCCAGGGTGCTGCCGCCGGCGGTCTGGCCGCCCATGTGCAGGACCTTGGCAATCTGCGACAGCACCGCCTTGCCGAAGCGTGGCCAGTCAACGGCGGGGTTGGCCTGGGGCTGCTTCGGGTCGAGCAGGTCACGGTTCTCGATAAACAGCAGGCTATTGACCACCAACGGCGGAATGGCTTCGAAGCTGGCATAGAGTTGTTGTGGGTAGTCGTAATGGTAGACATCGCCCCCGCGGCAATCGGTGATCGAGAGTCCGGCCTGGATTTTCTCCTTGTATGGTACGAAAAAGCCTTCCTGGCTGTAGTCCAGCAGTGCCGGGGAGAAGCGGGCCTGGGCCTCGATCCGATAATTGCGTTTCAACAGGCGCGGCAGGAATTCACCGAGGGCGCTGTAGCCCAGACGCTTGTCGAAAGGCCCGTCGCCGGGATAGAGAATCGAGTCACTGGGCCCGGGCTCCAGCGAATAACCGAGGTCGGCGGCGAGACGGCTGAACTCCCGTGCCTGGATCTTGGAGCTGCGCATTTCCCGCGAGGCGGCAAACCCCAGCAATCCCAGGGCAATCAGCAGCACGAGCCAGAACAGCCGCCACCACAGCCTGCGCTTACGCGGTTTTTTCGGTAAAGGCGCTTCATCCTCCCTGTTGGCTGGCGCCACAGTGTTGCTCGAATCGGATTGCCATAAAGCGCCCATAGTCGATTCATCCATTCACGCAGATTGATCGCACTTGCCTGAAGCTTAGACGCTGCTTGGAGGCGGCGAAAAATATGTGAAGTGGGTCAGGTTTTTCTGGCAGGTCATCAGGGGGGCATGGCTGCTGTAATGACGAATGATTCGTATCAGGCGATCGCTACTGGCGCGGGCCGGCCCAGGCGCTTGTTGAGGTCCAGCCATCCCGCCAGCGCCGCCATCAACGCCACGCCCAGCAGTGCACTGAATACCCGCACCGGCCAGCCATCCCCAGCCTGGGCATTGAGCATGTCCGCCAGCGGCGCCAGCAGCACGCCAAAGCAGAACACCTCCAGCGAGTAACGGCCCATCCGGCAACTCTGCCGGGGCAGCCAGTGATTCAGCCAGCGTCCATTGGGCAACAGCTTCGAGACCACATAGGCCAGCGCCAGGAAATGCAGGAGGCGCGCCGGCGACAGATTGGTCTTGCTGATCGGGTAGAGCCACTCGCCCAACAGCTTGGGCATGAAGGCTTCGTGTATCTGCGGCCATTTCCATGACAAGGCGATCACCGCGCAGGCCAGCAGATAGGCCGCCGAGGTGACGAACAACGGCTGCCGCGACAGCGGGCGGAGTTCCGGGCGCTTTTCCCGCTGTCCATGGATCGCCGCCGCGCCACCGAGCACGAACAGCAGCTGCCAGGCCATGGGGTTGAAGAACCACACGCCACCCTCCTGGGCGGCCAGGTTCCACTGGAACCAGGGCGCCAGCAGGTACAGCAGCACCGACACCCCGACCACGTATTCGGCTTTGCGCAGCAGCATCGGCAGGATCAGCGGCAGGCCGAGCAGCAACAGGATATACAGCGGCAGGGGGTCCATCAGGTTGGGTTTGAAGCGCAGTAGCAGTTCGTCCACCAGCGCCTGTTGTGGGTGTGTGAGGAAGTACTGCAAGCCCATTTCCTGCACCAGGTCACGGGTTTCCACCTGGCTGTTGGCAAAGAACACGATGCCCATCAGCAACGCCAGCAGGAAGATATGCACCACATAAAGCACCCAGGCCCGGCGCAGGATGCGCACGCTGGCCACCAGAAAACCGTCGCGGCGGGCGATCTTGCCGTAGGCCAGTATCGCGGCGTAACCGGCGAGAAAGACAAAGATCTCCGCCGCGTCGCTGAAACCGAAATTGCGCACGGTGAGATTGGCGAGAGGGTTCTGCGGCACGTGATCCCAGAAAATGAAGATCAGCGCCAACCCGCGGAAAAAGTCGATGCGATGATCGCGTCCATTGGACATCACGGGAAAACTCTTGGGCGAATGTTGAATAGGGCTGTTATTGCTGTAAGAAATTGCATGCGCACAGCGGCGGCGTGCAGGTTGGCGTGAGTCGGAGGGAATTGCAAAGGCGGGGGTATTACTGAATGTCACAATTTTGTGTCGAGGGTTGCCTGCCAGCAGAGCTGTTTTTCAGACAGGCAGAGCAGGCGGGAAGGAGCTTCCTCATGCCGCTTCTTGGCGTCCATGTTTTCCTGGCAACGGATATCCACGGGGCAGGAACTTGACACTAGAGTGTCCCGACAGACCTGCCTACTGTCAGAAATAACAGGTGTGTACGGGTCGGAAGTGGCGGCGCAGTGCTCAGGCCATAAGGGGACTCGCTTGTACCTGTGATTTCTGACAGTAGACAGACCTGTTGAGGCGGCCTAGTGTTGAACTATCACCACGCTGGCGTTTCGTTGTACGTGGAAGCGCCCCTCGGCTCTTATCGGGCGGGTATTTCTTTCCGGCTGCGGAATCAAGGACATGGCCGTGTGTGTGTTGCCCAAGCATTTTTCGATCTACGTTTATATTGGCGTTCTTAATACGTTGATCCACTGGGGCGTCTTCCTGACGCTGCACAGCGTCCTGTCGGTTGGTCAGCTTGTCAGTAATGTCTGTGCCTTTGCCGTGGCAACGACCTTCTCCTTTTATGCCAACTCGCGATATAACTTCAAGCGCGCTGCATCCTGGGCGCGCTATCTGTCGTTTATCGGTTTCATGGCTTTTTTGAGTCTGGCAATCGGCTGGCTTGGGGATGAGTTGGCCATGCCTGGCATCGTGACATTGTTCCTCTTTTCAGGCGTCAGCTTGGTGGTGGGCTACTTTTATGCCTGCTACGTGGTCTTTCGGAGCACGCCGACGTGAAAGTTTCCTTGGTGGTTCCGCTGTTCAATGAAGAGCAGACCATTGAGCTTTTTTACCAGACCGTCAGACAAGAGCCTGGATTGAATCATTACCAGGTCGAAATTGTTTTTATCAATGACGGCAGTTTAGATGCTACGGAAAACATCGCTCGTGCGTTGACACTGATGGATGACAATGTAGTGCTGGTCAATTTTTCACGAAACTTCGGTAAAGAGCCGGCGTTGTTCGCCGGCCTTGAGTTTGCCAGCGGTGAGGCGGTCATTCCCATCGATGTTGACCTGCAGGATCCGATCAAGGTCGTCCCCCTATTGCTCCAGGCCTGGCAAAACGGCGCTGATGTGGTGTTGGCCAAGCGCCGGGATCGTTCCAGTGACGGTTACCTGAAGCGTCACAGTGCCTCTCTCTTCTATCGTCTGCTCAAGCACATTGCCTACACCCACATTGAGGAAAATGTAGGTGACTTCCGCCTGATGGATCGTAAGGTGGTGGATGTCATCAAGGTTTTGCCGGAACAGCAGTTGTTCATGAAGGGCGTACTGTCGTGGGCCGGTTTCACGGTCGCCATTATTGAATACGACCGTGCATCCCGTGTCGGTGGCCGGAGCAAGTTCAATGCGTGGAAATTATGGAACCTGGCGCTCGAAGGGGTCACCTCGTTCAGTACCCTGCCGTTGCGCCTGTGGAGCTACATCGGCGGCGGGATCTCATTATTCGCGCTGCTGTATGCCGGGTACATGGTGATCGACAAACTACTCTTTGGTAACGAAGTACCAGGGTATCCATCACTGATGACGGCCATATTGTTTTTAGGCGGGATACAACTGATCGGAATCGGGATATTGGGCGAGTATGTGGGACGGATTTATATGGAGGCCAAGCATCGGCCCAGGTATGTGGTAAAGGACATTATTTCTACCCGACGGGAAAAATGACAGCCGTCGATCCGGGAGTGGGAGCGCAATGAGTGACGTCGCATCAACTGCCGTGACGGCCACGCGTTCACGCGCCATGGGGTGGTGGGTTGTCGCGATTATCGGCTTGTCGTCAGGGGTGCGCTTTTACTTGTTGACCCACGCCTCCATATGGTCTGACGAAGGTTTTAGCCTGGAGTTGATTGCCTATCCGCTGGCTGATATCTGGACGTTAAGCGGCCGCGATGTACATCCTCCGCTTTTTTATATGCTCCTGCATGGGCTGGTCGCACTGACCGACAGCAATGCGTTGATGTGGACGAGAGGTTTCAGTGCCGTGCTTGGCGTCGTCAACGTCGGGTTCGGCATTTGGCTGGTGCGGATGGTTTCAACACCGCGAGCGGCAATAACGGCGGGCTTGTTGCTGGCGTTGTTACCTATCGCGGTTCGCTACAGCCAGGATGTGCGCATGTATGCGCTGATGGGGGTCGAACTGACGGGCGCCACCCTTGCGCTGGTGTACTGGGTGCTCAAACCGCAAAAAAGCAGCTACCTGGTGATGTATGTTTTATTGATGGTGAGTGGACTTTATACCCATTATTTTTCGATTTTCTGCGCGTTTTCCCATTGGCTGTACCTGCTGTTGATCCGTCTGCCGGCTTATGGGCGGCATCGAGGCATAGAGAGGCCCCAGTGGTGGCTGGCGAACGGGGTGATTGTCCTGCTTTACTTGCCATGGTTGTCGAGTGTTTTTACCCAGTTGAACACCTTTGGCGTGGGTTGGATTCAGCCCGTTTCCGGTTATAGCCTGCCATCGGCGATATGGAAATTCTTGATCGTTAACGATGGGCGTGGTTGCAATTCGTTTATTTACTGGCTGGTACCGATCGTGTATGTGCTGACCGGAGCTATAGTGGTGTGGCAAGACCGCAGTCGGTACGCCGTGCAAACGCTGATTGTCATATGTGGTTTTTTAACGGTGATTGTCGTTTTTTTATTCTCTTTCTATATCCCTGTGTTTGTAGAGCGCTATTTGTTTTTTTCTGCGGTGATGATGCCTCTTCTTGTGGCGATAGCACTGGATAAGTTGCGTAATGGATGGGGGGTTGTCATCGCGGTGGGCGTATTGTCAGCGGTAGAGGTTTTTGGCTTGAGCCATGTTTATAGTCAACAGCATACAATGAACAACCCTTACCGGATGGCTGACGATAGGCTGGCTGAGCTGATGGAGGATTTTAACGTCCAGTCAATGAGTGGTGATGTATTGGTGGTGAGCGATGCCTATCTCTTTTACGCTGGGCATTTTTACAACGATAAACACCGGAAGCTGTTGTTGCACTTTTCGTCGTCATCAGGCCATCGGCCCATCGCGTCAGGCTTTTCTGCCCCGATGATGAAATATGGCGATGACACTTATGTTGAGTCTCTCGATCGTCTTGAAACGGCAACAGGTCGAGTATGGTGGCTGGACTACGCGTATAAAAAGCCGGGTGACGAGGTTGATCTTCCCCGTCGCTGGCATTCGATCACGCAAACAGTGATGGGCGATAATGTTCTGGGGTTGTATGAGATTTGTGGGAGTGTGCCAGGCGATAACCCCGTCAGGTGTGAATGAAGGCGCCTGGCTCTTGGCGGCCAGGCGCTTTTACTCTTTTTACGCGACGGCCATTTCATTGGGTTCGAAGCTATCGGCCCGCGCCATCTGCCACATACGTGAATAGAACTCGCCGTTCACCTCTCCAGTGAGCAATTCACCCGGCTTGAGGAACACATGCAACTGCGAGAACAGCTTGATCTCGGTCGCCGACATCCGCCGTACCAAGTGCTTGGCCTCCAACTGCGCGGGGTGATCGAGCCCCGCCGCCGCGAGCATTTCGGCCAGCGCCTTCAAGGTATTGCGGTGGAAGTTGAACACCCGCTGGGCCTTGTCCGGCACCACCAGGGCGCGTTGGCGCAAGGTGTCCTGGGTCGCCACGCCGGTCGGGCACTTGTTGGTATGGCAGCTTTGCGACTGGATGCAGCCGATGGCGAACATGAAGCCCCGCGCCGAGTTGGCCCAGTCGGCGCCGATGGCCAGCACGCTGGCGATATCGAAGGCGCTGACGATCTTGCCGCTGGCGCCGAGCTTGATCTTGTCCCGCAGGTTCAGGCCCACCAGGGTGTTGTGGACGAACAGCAGGCCGTCGCGCATCGGTACGCCGATATGGTCGGTGAACTCCACCGGTGCCGCGCCGGTACCGCCTTCCTTGCCGTCGACCACGATAAAGTCCGGAAGGATGCCGGTTTCCAGCATGGCCTTGGCAATGCCCATGAATTCCCACGGATGGCCCAGGCAGAACTTGAAGCCCACCGGCTTGCCGCCGGACAGCTCACGCAGCTGGGCGATGAAGTGCATCATCTCGACCGGCGTGGAAAACGCACTGTGCCGTGATGGCGATACGCAGTCTTCGCCCATCATGATGCCGCGGGTTTCAGCGATTTCCTTGGTCACCTTGTGCTTGGGCAGGATGCCGCCGTGGCCGGGCTTAGCGCCCTGGCTCATCTTGATTTCGATCATCCGCACCTGGGGGCTCTGTGCCTGGGCGGCGAAGCGTTCCGGGTCGAAACGACCGTCCGCGGTGCGGCAGCCGAAATAACCGCTGCCCAGTTCCCAGGTCAAGTCGCCGCCATTCTCGCGGTGGTAGGGGCTGATGCTGCCTTCGCCGGTATCATGGGCGAAGTTACCGAGCTTGGCACCCTGGTTCAGGGCGCGAATCGCGTTGGCGCTCAGGGAGCCGAAGCTCATCGCCGAGATATTGAACACCGAGGCCGAGTACGGTTGCTTGCACTGCGGGCCGCCGACGATGACGCGAAAGCCGCTCGGGTCGCTCAGCGGCGCCGGGCGCATGGAGTGGCCGATAAATTCGAAACCGCCCTGGTACACGTCGATCAGGGTGCCGAAGGGCTTGTCGGCGCTTTCGTTCTTGGCCCGCGAATACACCAGCGAGCGTTGGGAACGGGAGAAGGGCAGGGCATCGCTGTCGGATTCCAGCAGGTACTGGCGGATTTCCGGGCGGATGCCTTCCACCAGGTAACGGATATTGCCCAGGATCGGGTAGTTGCGGCGTACCGCGTGGGGACTTTGCAGCAGGTCAAACAGGCCCAGCAGGCTCAGGCAGCCGGTCAGCAGGGTGAACGGCCACAGCCAGTCATACGCCAGGAACGGCAAGCTGGCGAGGGTGAAGATCACACAACCGGCAAAGAAGGCGTAGCGGCTCAGAAGGGACAGGCTCATACGGTTTCCTTTGGTTCGGACTCGTCGGGAGGTCTGGCATTCTGCACCTCTCGGGAAAGCGATACAAAGTGTGTCACCGAAATCCCTGTCACTCGTGGGGTGTGTTCGCGGGTGTGCGCAGCATGCGCGGGATAGCCGAGCCGAGGCCGACCACCCGGGCCAGGCGGGTCACTTCGAAGCTTGCCTGATTGTCGGTGGCGGAACTGCCCCCGATGTAGACGGTAAACGTACCAGGCTCCACCCGTCGCAGATAGTAGTTGTCCAGAAAGGCAAAGTCGTCCTTGTCGAGCAGGAAGTCCAGTGTACGGGCCTCGCCCGGCTTCAGTTTCACCCGGGTAAAGCCGCGCAGGGCGCGTACCGGGCGGGTCACGCTGGCGACATTGTCGCGCAGGTAGAGTTGCACAATTTCTTCACCCTCGCGCTCCCCGGTGTTATGGACCGTGACCTTGACTTGCAAGGTGTCATCGGCGGTCAGTCGGGTGCTGCTGAGCTGGGGTGGGTCGTAGGCGAAGCTCGTGTAGCTCAGTCCATGACCGAAGGGATAGAGCGGTTTCCAGGACTGGTCAATATAGGTCGATGTGTAGGGCTCTTCGTCACTTGGTGGTCGTCCGGTATTCTTGTGGCCGTAGTAGATGGGTACTTGTCCTACCGTGCGTGGAAAGGTGATGGGCAGTTTGCCGCTGGGGTTGACGTCGCCGAACAGGACATCGGCCACGGCATTGCCCATTTCGCTGCCCAGGAACCAGGCCTCGAGAATCGCCGGGACCTGTGCATCCATCCTGGGAATGGCCAGCGGGCGACCGTTCACGAGGATGACCACCAAGGGCTTGCCGGTTTCGACCAGTTGGGCCAGCAGGGCATCCTGGGCCCCGGGTAAACCGAGGGAGGAGCGGCTGTGGGCTTCTCCGCTCATGTCCGCGTGCTCGCCGAGCACGGCAATCACCACATCGGCATCGGCGGCCGCTTGCTGCGCCTTGTCGATGCCTGAGAGGTCGGCGTCATCGGGCGACGCCCCCGGCAGGTAGACCACCCGCGTGGCGGGCGAAACCGCCTGTTTGATGCCTTGCAGAATACTGATCGATTCTTCGGCGCGCCCATCTCCTGACCAGGGGCCGAGGGTGGAGAGTCTGTCGTCGGCAAGCGCGCCTACCACCAGGAGTTTTGCCAGGTCCTTGTGCAAGGGCAACAAGGCCCCGTCGTTTTTCAACAGCACCATGGATTTCTGGGCGGCCTCCCTGGCCAGGGCGCGTGTTGAGGGGGTCAGCAGACTGGCTTTTTCACGATCTGCATTGCTGTAACGATAAGGATCCTCGAACAACCCAAGCCGTTGCTTGGCCTCCAGTACACGGCGTACGGCATCGTCCAGGGCACGTTGCGGGATTTGGCCGCTGCGCACCATGGCCGGTAACTCCTGGGCGTAGAGACCGCTGACCATATCGATATCCACCGTGGCCGCGAAGGCGAGCCTGACCGCCGCGGTCGGTGTGGCGGCGATACCGTGCTGCATCAGTTCCCGCACACCGGTGAAGTCGCTGACCACGATGCCGTTAAAGCCCCACTGCTCACGTAGCCTGTCCTTGAGCAAGGGACCATTGGCGTGCATGGGGACGCCGGCCAACTCGTTGAATCCAGGCATGATGGCGTCCACCCCGGCTTGCACGGCGGCGCGAAAGGGTGGGAGGTAGGTTTCGAGCAGGGTGCGTTCTGAGAGATCGCTGGTGTTGTAGTCTCGCCCGCCCTCGGCGGCACCGTAACCGACGAAATGCTTGGCGGTGCTCAGCAAGGTGGACGGGTCGGGTGGCCCGTTCCCGTGAAAGCCGCGCACCCGTGCAACGGCCAGTGCGGCACCGAGGAAGGGGTCTTCTCCGGCCCCTTCCACGACTCGTCCCCAACGGGGATCTCGGGCAATATCGACCATGGGGGCGTAGGTCCAGTGTACGCCGCTGGCACTGGCTTCAATGGCGGCGGCACGGGCGGTGCGTTGTGCCAGATCCGGGTCCCAGGCCGAGGCTTCGGCCAGCGGCACGGGGAAAATCGTGCGAAAACCATGGATCACATCGAATGTGAACAACAGGGGGATATGCAGGCGCGATTGTTCCACGGCCAGGCGTTGTAACTGGCGGGTGTCCCGCACGCCGTAGGCCCCGAGCAGGGAACCGACCCCGGGACTGCGTATCGCCTCTTCGCCGCCGTCTTCCACGACCGGGCCGGTGGGGTGTTTCTGTACGCCCAGTTGGGTGAGTTGCCCGGCTTTTTCTTCGAGTGTCATCTGCGTGAGCAATTGTTCAATAAACTGCTGCTTGTCGGACAACGACTCGGCCCGCGCATAAGCGCCCACGATGCAGGCTACTGACAGCGCTGCCAGGATCAAGCGAAAGAGACTCATGACATTCAGACCCTGTGCCCGGGCAGTGCCGTGATTCCCGACGCCTGTCGGGCAATCGCCCCGGGCCGGGAGTCGAACGGGTGGTACTGATAGAGCCAGGTTTCCGACAGTGTCTTGTCGTCCAGGCGCAGGAACAGGCGCATTTCCACCGGGTCCTGCCCTTCGACGCTCAAATCGAACTCGGCCCGCCAGTGGCCGATCACGCCATCCGGCACCGCTTCGGTGAACACATTGGAAAAGGTCCCTCTCGATGATCCGAGCACGGCTTCGGGCTTGACTCCCGAAGCCAGTTTTTCCAACGGCGCGCCCTTGAACTCGACGACGAATTTGCGCACACCCTTGGGTCGCGGTTGACCGGGCTGACCGCCGTTGCCCAGGCGCGTCGCCACACACCGGGCGAGGGGGGAGGGATAGGGTTCGTCCGCCAGCCAGTGCAGGCGATAGCTCAAACGGTAGCGATTACCCGCCTCGGCAGGCTCCTTGGGGACCCACATGGCAACGATATTGTCGTGAATCTCGTCGTCGGTGGGGATCTCCACCAGTTGTACGCTGCCCTCGCCCCAGTCGCCGAGCGGTTCGACCCAAAGGCTGGGGCGCCGCTCGTAATGCACGCCGTCCAGATAGTGGTCGAAGTTGCGGTCGCGCTGGAGCAGGCCGAAGCCCTTGGGGTGCTGGTCGCTGAAGGCCGAGGCCATGGTGCGCGGCGGATTGTTCAGCGGGCGCCAGATACGCTCGCCGCTGCCGGTCCAGAGCGCGAGGCCGTCGGAGTCATGGACTTCGGGGCGCCAGTCGGCGGCGGTCGGTTTGGCGGCTTCGCTGAACCAGTGCATGGAGGTCAACGGGGCGATACCGAAGCGGCCGACGTTCTGGCGCAGGAACAGCGCCGTCTCGATATCCATGACCACTCCTTTGTCGCGCTGGATCACGAACCGATACGCGCCGCAAATGCTCGGGCCCTCGAGCAGCGCGTAAAGGGTCATGCTCCGGCTGTGGTCATCGCTTGGGGACTCGAACCAGATATTCGAGAAGTTGGGAAATTCTTCGGCAGTACTGGCCTGTGCGACCTCCAGCGCGATGCCGCGCGCCGAAAGGCCGTATTGGTACAACTCGCCAATCGCGCGGAAATACGAGGCGCCCAGAAATGCCAGCCAATCGTTCTGTTGCCAGTCGAGGTTTTTCTCATGACCCAGCCGGCTTTCCTGGATACGAAAGCCGGCAAACCCGCTGTTGGCCGGGAGCTGTCGCGCCGGGCTGTCGGCGGGCATATCGAAATACGCTTCGTCGTAGAGGATTTCCTGTGCGTTGCCTTGCTTGACGAGGTGCATCCGCACGGGAAAACGAAAAAACGTCCCCAGGTGGAAGAAGGTCACTGGAAATTGTCCGGGGCCGCGGGCAAACAGCGCATGGTCCGGATTGAATCTGATTTTGCCGTGGGCTTCGTAGTCGATTCTGGACAGCAGTTGTTCCGGCACCGTGGGTGTCAGTACATAAGGTTTCAGGGCGGTTTCTTCGGCGCGTTTGATCAGGCTGTCGAAGGAGAAGGGGGCCGGGTCGCCCAATTTCAGCGGTTCATCGGCCAATGCCGACTGTCGTGGACCCAGTGCGGCGAACAAGGGGGAAAGTGCTGCAAATGCCAGGAAAGAGCGACGTGTAAACATGGTGGCCCGCCGACAATGATCAGTGAAAACGCAAGCGTCAACGCTCGAATTCACTGGCTCCCCTGTCCCTGGCGGGGACCGCTCCCATGGGGTTCGGTCCTGGCGTCTTTTCCTTTCGTACAGGCAAGCAGTCGGCGTACAGCAACTCCATCAGTTCGTGAGGGAAGTGTTCGATCAGGACCGGCCGGTTGTCTACTGTCAGAAATGACAGGTCGTGATCATTTCTGACCGGCGGTTATCCAGGCATTGAGCTATTGGATGGCTCAGGCCCGCTGGGCCTGCAGGAATATCGAGAACAGCTCCGACTGGGATTTGATCCCCAATTTGCTGTACATGTGCTTCTTGTGGACCTTGACGGTCTCGATGGAAATTTCCAGCTTGCGGGCGATTTCCTTGCTTGAACAACCGCTGAGCATCAACCGCCCGACATCCAGCTCACGGGCAGTCAGTTGCGCGCCCTTGAGCTGTTGCACCGAGGCTTCCAGTTGTGTGCGCCAGTCGACTTGCCCGCCGGTGTTCGGTTGGGTCACGGCTTCGTGGGTTTCGTAGGGCAGGCGTTGGCGCAGCAGCGCCAGGACCCAGGGCTGGATCAAGGAGAGCAGGGCGATCTGCTCGGCGCTGAAAGGCGTGGTGGAACCCAGCGACAGGCACAAGGTACGGTCGCCGTCGAGCTGGCAGTTGAACTGGATTTCATCGGCCACCACATTCAGGCGGAAGTAGCGCTGGTAGTACTCGGTCAGTTCGAAATGCTCCGGCGCGACCTCCGGCAGGCGGTACAGGCCGGTGCGTTGCTGTTCGCGGCTGGCGATGTAGAAGGGATCGAGCAGGTACAGGCCACGCAGGTAATCCTGGAACAACTGATCCGGGCCGCCATCCTCGCCCGGGCATTCGGCGAACACTTCCGGGTGCCGGCCGTTGCTGAACAGCAGCACCACCCAGCTGTCGAAGGTCACGTACTGGTCGAGCAGGCGCACCAGTTGCGTCCAGAAATTCGGCCTGTCGAGGGCCTCGATCATTTGCCCCATCGCACGGTGCCAGGCGATGTCGTCCAGGATCAGTGTCATTCATCTACCCCTATCAGGTTACCCCGGCCGCGTAATTCCCACGGCCCACCCCCGGTGCGCATACTGGACCCACACACAATGGCCGGGCACTCATTCTGCCAGCTCGGCGCCGTCATTGAGCCTGGCCGGCTATAGAAAACAAGGAAAAATCCATGAAGGTCGAATTTGCCCAGCTTGCGGGCCGGGACAACGATACCGCCTACAACCTCGGGCGGGCACTGGCGGCCATCGCGGCCTGCGCCGCCGATACGCAGCTGATCGTGTTCCCGGAAACCCACCTGATGGGCTTTCCGTCCGCCGAGACCGTGGCCGCTGTCGCCGAGTCGCTGGATGGCCCGACCGTCCAGGCCGTGCAGCAGGCCGCTCGGGAACGCAACCTGGCCGTGGTGATTGGCATCGCCGAGAGCGACGCCGGGCAGTTCTACAACAGCACCTTGCTGATCACCCCCGAAGGCATTGCCCTGCGCTATCGCAAGACCCATCTGTGGGCCTCGGATCGTGGCGTGTTCACCGCTGGCGATCGCTACGTCACCACTGAGTGGAACGGCATCCGCGTCGGCCTGTTGATCTGCTACGACATCGAGTTCCCGGAAACCGCCCGGGCCCTGGCGCAATTGGGCGCCGAGTTGTTGATCGTCACCAACGGCAACATGGACCCCTACGGCCCGACCCACCGCACCGCGATCATGGCCCGTGCCCAGGAAAACCAGGCGTTCGCGCTGATGGTCAACCGGGTGGAGGAGGGCGACGGCGGCTTGTTGTTCGCCGGTGGCAGCGCGCTGGTGGATCCGTTTGGCAGCCTGCTGTTCGAAGCCGGACGTGAGGAAGGGCAATTCACGGTGCAATTGGACCTGAGCCAACTGGCGGCGGCGCGGCGTGACTATCGCTACCTGGATGACCAGCGCCTGCGTTTGCCGGGCGAGGTCATCGAGCATGCCAACGGGGCGAGGGAGTTGCTGATTCCCAAGGATTGACTGACTCCGCCTGGAAATCCGGACTTCCAGGCGCATAGGACTGTAGGAGCAGAGCTTGCTCGCGAAGAGGCCCTTGAGACCGCTAAAAGCTTCGCGGGCAAGCCCTGCTCCTACAGGTTCCCGGTGTTCTCAGGGGTTTTTTCAAAACAAGAATTTCGTAGTACCGCTCCAACCTTGCCGAACTCGGCTCTGCCATAAATCCAATAACATTCGGAGTAGTCGCCTCATGGCTCGTTTGCAACGCACCCTTTCACTGGGGTCGGTGGTGCTGTTCGGCATCGCCTATATGACGCCGATCATTGTCCTCGGCACTTTCGGCATTCTTGCCCAGTCCACGGCCGGCATGGTTCCGGCCGCTTATCTCGCCGCGCTGGTGGCGATGTTCTTCACCGCCATGAGCTACGGGCGCATGGCCGCGGCCTTTCCGGTGGCGGGCTCGGCCTACAGCTATGTGCGCAAGGCCATCAGCCCCAAGCTGGGCTTTATTGCCGGCTGGGCGGTGTTGCTCGACTACCTGTTCCTGCCCATGGCGATCTGGTTGATCGGTGCGGCGTACCTCAATTCGGCATTCCCATCGGTGCCGCAAGCGGTCTGGGTGCTGGCCTTTATCGGCATCACCAGCGTGATCAATATCGTCGGCCTGCGCCTGGCCAACGGTATCAATGCCTTGCTGATGCTGGTGCAGTTCCTGGTGCTGGTGGCCTTTGTCGCCCTGGCGATCCACTACATCGGCGGTGACGCCAGCGAGCCGTTGTGGACGATGGCACCGTTTCTCAGCGGCGATATGCAGATGCCCCTGATCATGAGCGGCGCGGCGATTGCCTGCTATTCATTCCTGGGCTTCGATGCGGTGAGTACCCTGACCGAAGAAACCCGCGATCCGCGCCGGACCATTCCGCGGGCGATCATGCTGATCACCCTGATCGGCGGCCTGATCTTCGTTGGGGTGTCGTACTTCGTGCAGTTGGCTCATCCGTCGTTCGTGTTCGACAACGTCGATTCGGCTGCCTATGAAATCGCCCGCAATATCGGTGGCGATCTGTTTGTCACGATCTTCCTGATCGGCCTGATCGTCGGTCAGTTCGCTTCGGGTCTGTCGGCCCAGGCCAGCGGTTCGCGCCTGCTGTATGCGATGGGCCGTGACGGGGTGTTGCCGAAGTCGTTCTTCGGCACCTTGCATGAGCGTTTCGGTACGCCGGTCAACAGCATCCTGCTGTGTGCGGTGGTGGCCTTGCTGGCGCTGAAACTGGACGTGACCACCTCCACCTCGTTCATCAACTTCGGTGCGTTCCTGGCCTTCAGCCTGGTGAACCTGTCGGTGATTTTCCACTACTGGATCGGTGGCGAAAAACGTGGACCGCGTGAGCTGCTGCTGTTCCTGGTGTGCCCGCTGATCGGCCTGGTGGCGGATCTGTGGCTGATGATCAGCCTCGATCACCTGGCGATCTACCTGGGCCTGAGCTGGCTGGCGGCCGGCCTGGTGTACCTGGGCTTCCTGACCGGTGGTTTCCGCAAACAGCCGCCGGAAATGGATTTCCAGGAAGCGGCCTGATGCCTTGAGGGCTGCGTTGGCCGAGCGGACGCTATCGCCAGCAAGCCGGCTCCTACAGGTCAAGCAGCCTTGTTCTGGCGGATCGGCAATTCGATCCTGAACGTGGTGCCCACGCCCACCTCGCTGCGCACGGTGATCTGCCCTGCATGCTTCTGCACGATGCCATAGGACAGTGACAAGCCCAGGCCCGTGCCCTGGCCGATGGGTTTGGTGGTGAAGAACGGGTCGAAGATCTTCTGCACGGTCTCGGGCGCCATGCCCGAGCCGGTGTCGGCCACTTCCAGCCAGATCCTTTCGCCGAGGCTGCCGCCCCGCAGGGTGATGGTGCCGCGCTCAGGCCCCATGGCCTGGGCGGCGTTGACCACCAGGTTCATGATCACCTGGTTGATCTGCGACGCCAGGCACTCGATCTCCGGCAGTGCGGCGTAGTCCTTGACCACATCGGCCTTGTACTTGAGTTCGTTGGCGACAATGTTCAGGGTCGATTCGATGCCCTGTTGCAGATTGCTCCATTGCCACTCCTGGTTCGAATCGACCCGGGAGAAGTTCTTCAGGTCCTTGACGATCTGCCCGACCCGGCCGATGCCTTCCTTGGATTCCTTGATCAGCAACGGAATATCCTCTTCGAGGAAATCCAGCTCGACCCGTTCGCGCAGGTCCTTCAAGCGTGCCCGCAACTCGGGGGCGGCGACCCCTTCCTCGGCGTTCTGATAGGCCTGGAGCATTTCCAGCAGCTTGCCGAAATAGCCCTCCAGGGTCCCCAGGTTCGAGGAAATGAAGCCGATGGGATTGTTGATTTCGTGGGCGACGCCGGCGGCCAGTTGGCCGAGGGAGGCGAGTTTTTCCGATTGCACCAGCTGTCCTTCCAACTGCTTGCGTTCGTCGATTTCATGCTGCAAGGCCAGGCTGGTCTGCTTGAGCGCCAGGGTGCGTTGCTCGACCAACTCTTCCAGCCGGTGCATCTGCAGGTTGGCGCGCTCGGTCATTTCCCATTTATTGGTCAGGGTATTGGCCAATTGCTGGACTTCGATATTGTCGAAGGGCTTTTTCAGGATCACCAGCCGGTCGTGACCGTGCAGGCGTTCCAGCAGCTCGTCCCACGAATAGTCGGTGTAGGCGGTGCAGACCACCACTTGCAGGTTGGGGTCGACCTGCCACAGGTGTTCGATGGTTTCGGCACCGTCCCAGCCCTGGGGCATGCGCATGTCGACGAAGGCCAGGGCGTAGGGCTTTCCACAAGCCACCGACTGCTCGACCTTCTGCAGGCCTTCCTGGCCCTGATAGGCCGAGTCGAGTTCGAACGGCAGGACGCTGCTGGTCTTGACCTCCTGGCCGAACAGCGCGGCTTCCATCAGGTCCAGGTCCGGCGACTCGTCGACCAGGGGGGTGAGAATCTTGCGAAAGTCCTCGTGGATCGACGGGGTGTCGTCGACCAGCAGGATACGGCGGTTGCGGAGTGTGTTCATACAGCCCCCACGGCGGTTTTCAAGGGCAATTCGAGGGTAAAGACGGCGCCTTTTCCGGGGCCGTCGCTGTGGGCGGTCAGGTGCCCTTTCATTTCGATCGCGGCCAGGGCACAGCTGTGCAGGCCGAAGCCATGGCCGTCCTTGCGGGTGGTGAAGCCATGGGCAAAGATCCGCGTCATGTTTTCCGGCAGGATACCTTCGCCGGCGTCCTTGACGCTGATGCGCAAGGTGTTGTCCTCGATCGCCCGGACTTGCAGGGTGATTTCCCGCGGACGGTCGGCGAGGTTGGCCATGGCCTGCTTGGCGTTGCTGATCAGGTTGATCAGGATCAGCAGCAAGCGGTGCTTGTCGGCCATCACCCGGGGCACGTCCTCGTATTCTCGGATCACCGTGACGTTATGCCGGCTCAGGGCTCCGGAGTTCATGCGCAGCGCGTCCTCGAGCAGATCGCGGATATGCAGCGGCTCCTCCATGGTCGAGACACCGGCATAGGATTGCTGGGTCGAGACGATGTCCTTGATATGGTCGACGCTCTTGCTCAACTGGGTCAGTTCGTCGCTCATGCTCTGTTGTTCCGCGGCAATGACCTCGACCAGTTGGTTGAGATACCCGGGCAACAGCTTGCCACGTTCGTCGCTGGTAATGAACTCGCCTAGATCGTGCTTGTGCTCGTTGATCATCGTCACCGCCTTGGCCAGGCCCTGGGTTTTGCTGCTGCGCAACTTGCGCGCCACCAGGTCGGCGGAGATGTTCACGCTGTTGAGCACGTTGCCGACGTTGTGCAGCACGTTGGTGGCGATCTCGGCCATGCCGGCCAGGCGCGCGCTTTCCATCAGTTCGCTCTGGGCCTCGCGCAGGCTTTGGGTACGTCGCTCGACGCGTTGCTCAAGATCGGTGTTGGCGACTTGCAGGGCGCGGTTGACCCGGTTGATTTCGGCATAACTGCGGATCAGGCGGCTGGCGAGATACAGCAGCAGGACGAGCAGCAGGGCCGAGAAAATCAACAGGTACAAATGATGGCGCTGGTTGATCTGATCGGCCTTTTGCTGCTCCTGGTTCAGTTGGTCGGTGATGGCGTCCAGGCTTTCGGAGACCGGCACGGCGTCGATCTCTTCAATCAGTGTGTTGACCTTGGGTTGTTCGCGCAGGATCAGGTTGACGTGGTTGAGCAGGATTTGCACCGGCTCATTGAACGAGGGCGGCAGGCGTTGTGCGTCGATCATCACTTGATTGAGCCCCAGTTCGATACTGTGGGCGCGTTCATCGGTGGTGGTCTGGGCGAACTCCAGGGCGCTGAGCAGCAGGTCGTAGATGTCGTTGGACATGTCCTGGAGCATCAGTTTGTCCTGATCCTGAAGGGCGCTGAGCTGGTGCTGGATATCGTCTTCGGCGGTCGGCAGGAAGGCCAGGGAGTTGCGCAGTATCGCATTGCGGGATTTGAACTGTTCGACCAGTCGGGCTTTTTCGTCGAGCGCCTGGGTCAGGGTGTCCCGGCGGTCCTTCCAGGCGTCGGCGGCTTTATGTTCCTGGCCGGGATCGATGGGCGTGAATGTTTGCAGGAGTTGGCGCATTTCCTGCGGGGGTTTGACCAGCGGATCGTAATTACGCGCCACCGCGATCCGGGCCTTGAGGATTTCGGCGTCCCATTGTGCATCCAACTGTTTGACCCGGCTGATCAGGTCACGGCAACGGGCATAGTCCAGGGTCGCGTCGGTGTCGGCCATGATGTATAGAAGCCCCAGCATCGCCACGAGCAGAAGGGCCAGGCGCGGCAGGAGGACCCGGTTCAGGAAGCCGCTGGTCTGCGTCATAGCGGTTTACCTCCCAGTTCGCCGGTCAGGGTCTTGAGAAACAGCACGATCAGGCGGATGTCCTCGGTGGACGGGACACGTCCCAGTTGGTAAGTGAACATGATATGGACGGCGTCTTCCAGGGTCTTGGCCGAGGCATCGTGAAAATACGGCGCGGTCAGTGCGACGTTGCGCAGGCTGGGGACCTTGAACACGTTGCGGTCGTCTTCTGCCCCGGTTGCCAGGAAGCGCCCCAGGTCGGCCTCGGTAGGGTTGCCCCGGGCCTTGAAGTAGTCGCCCATCACGCCGAACTTCTGGAACATGTTGCCGCCGATATTGACCCCCTGGTGGCAGGCGATGCAGCCGTAGTCCTTGAAGCGCTGGTAACCGTATTTTTCGTCTAGGGTCAGGATGTCGGTGTTGCCCTTGAGGTACTGGTCGAAGCGCGAGTTGGGGGTCAGCAGGCTGCGCTCGTAGCTGGCCAGGGCATTCTGCACGTTGGCGATGGTCACGCCATCCTTATAGGCCTCGCTGAAGGCCTCCTTGTAACTCTGGGTCTGGTTGAGGGTCTCGACCACATGGGGCCAGGTGTTGCCCATTTCTATCGGGCTTTTCACCACCTCCTCGATCTGCGCCTCCAGGGTCTCGGAGCGACCGTTCCAGAACTGTTTGAAGTTCAGCGCGGCGTTGAGCACGGTCGGGGTGTTGATGCCCAGGCTGCCGCCCTGGAAACCGATGGAAAAGGGTTTGTCGTCCGCCCCGCCTTGCTCCAGGCGATGGCAAGTGGCGCAGGACGTGGTGTTATTGATCGACAGTTGCTTTTCATTGAACAACTGGCGCCCCAGCTCGACTTTGCGCGGATCCTGTACCGGGATATCCGGCAATGGCTTGAGCGGTTCGTCCAGCGGCGCGGCGACCAGGGGTGTGCAGAGCAACATCCCGCAGCAGGCGAGCGATCTCGCCAGCAACGACAGCGGTGCGCGAGGCATCATGAGCAGGTCCTTGGCAAAAGAGGCGGGTTCCGGGATCAGGTCTGTGCCGGTCGTTCGAAGCGCTTGTCCTGCAACAGGCTCAGGAAAGTCTCGGCTTCGACCGCCTTGCTGAAGTAGTAACCCTGGCCTTCCTCGCAGTCATGGGCCTTGAGGAAGGACAACTGGTCCTGGGTTTCCACGCCTTCGGCGATGACGTTCAGGTGCAGGCTCTTGCCCAGGCTGATGATCGCGCTCACCAGCGCGGCGTCGTTGCTGTCGCCATTGAGATCGCGGACGAACGACTGGTCGATCTTCAGTACATCGATGGGGAAACGTTGCAGGTAGCTGAGGCTCGAATAGCCGGTGCCGAAATCGTCGATGGCCAGGCGGATACCCAGGGTCTTGATGGCTTTCAGGGTTTCAATAGTGTGGTCGACATTCTGCATCAACACGCTTTCGGTGATTTCCAACTCCAGCCGGGTCGGCTCCATGCCGGTTTCTTCCAGTATCTGGCGGATGCTGTCGAGGAAATCGCGCTGGCGGAAGTCCATTGCCGAGATATTGAGCGACAGGGTCAGCGGTTCGCTGATCTGCTCCTGCCAGGCCCGACCTTGCAGGCAGACCTGGCGCAATACCCAATGGCTCAGTTGGACGATCAGCCCACTGTCTTCGGCCACCGGGATGAAATCCGCGGGGTAGAGCAGGCCGCGTTCTGGATGCTGCCAGCGGATCAGCGCCTCGGCACCGACCACCTTGCCGGTCTTTAGGTCCAGCTTGGGTTGGTAGTGCAGCACGAACTCGTTACGCTCCAGGGCCAGGCGAATGCCGGACTCGATGGATTGATGCTCGCGGGCCCGTAGGTTCAGGTCCTCGATGAAAAAGCCGAAGTTGTTGGCGCCCTGTTCCTTGACGTTGCGCATGGCGGCTTCGGCTTTCTTGACCAGTACCAGCGGGTCCTCGCCATCGTCGGGGTAGAGGCTGATACCCAGGCTCGCGGTCACGCGCAGGCCATGCCCGGCGACTTCATGGGGCGTATTGACTGCCGCGAGGACTTTCTCGGCGGTACCACGGGTCTGTTGCGGATGGAGGAACTCGGGCAGCACCAGGACAAACTCATCGGAGCGGTAACGAAACACCGAGTCCGATTGGCGCAAGGCGCCCACCAGGCAGCCGGCCACGTGTTTGAGCATTTCATCGCCCGCCGGATAGCCCAGGGCATTGTTGATGCGTTTGAAGCGATCCAGCCCGATAAACATCACCGCCACCTGTTCGCCGTGTCGTTTGGCCAGGGCGATGGCCTGGCCCAGGCGGTCGCCGAGCAGGGTGCTGTTGGGCAGTTCGGTGAGCACATCGAATTGCAGCAGCCGGGAGACCTGCAGCAATTCCTGGACCCGCTCCTCGACGGTTCGCTCCAGATGCGCCATCTTCGAGGCGATGTCCCGCGCCAGTTGCCATTTCCAGGTCAGGGCACTGGCCATCTGGCGAATTTCCAGGGCATCGAAAGGCTTTTTCAGGATCAGCAGTTGATCGCCGAAGGCAACGCGTTCGTCCATGGACTCCCAGGAGTAGTCCGAGTAGGCGGTGCACAGGGCGATTTGCAACTCCGGGTCGACGGCCCACAGCTGTTCGATGGTTTCCAGTCCGTCCCAGCCCGGCGGCATGCGCATGTCGAGAAAGGCCATGGCATAGGGCTTCTCGGCGGCCAGGGCCAGCTTCACCAGCTCCAGCGCCTCCTGCCCCTGGTAGGCCGAGTCGATCTCGAAGCTTTGACGCTGCGGGCGAGTGGTGCCGAACAGCAGGTGTTCGGTAGAGTCCAGGCTCAGTTCGTCCTCCTGCTCGGGCCCGAGGATCTTGCGAAAGTCCTGATGGATCGACGCGGTATCGTCGATGATCAGGATGCGCTTGTTGGCGGCACCGGCTGCACGGTTCATAGGCGGATCTCCGGCATTGGGCGAGGAGCGATATGACCGGCGTGCAGCAGCTCGCTGGCACGTTGGCTATCGACGGCCTTGCTGAAGTAATAGCCCTGGGCCGTCATCGGTGAGCCGGCGGCCATCAATGAATGGCGTTGCTCCTGGGTTTCCACGCCTTCGGCGATGATGCCGATCCCCACTTCGCGGGCAAAGTTGATGATTGCCCGCAAGGTGGTAGCGCTTTCCACGTCCTGGCTCGCGTGGTTGATCAGCGACTGGGCCAGCTTCAGGTGGTTGACGCGGTAGGTCTTGAGGTAGTCGAAGGACGAGTAGTCGGTGCCGAAATCGTCGATGGCGATCTTCACGCCGAGTTCGCGCAGCTTGGGCAGTACGTCGTTCTTTGTCCATTTGGTGTGGGCCAGGGTCGCTTCGGTGACGTCGAACTGCAGGTCCGCGGGCGACAACCCCCATTTGCCGGTGGTCTCGAGCACGTCCCGAATCAGTTCGCCGCCACTTTTGAGCTGGGCCAGCGACAGGTTGATGGCAATCACCGGCGGTGCCATGCCGTCCCTGCGCCATTGGTGCATCTGCCGGCAAGCCTGTTCCAGTACCCAGCGCCCCAAGGCGACAATGGTGCCGGTTTTTTCCGCGGCGGGGATGAACTGGTCGGCGCCGAGTATGCCGCGCTCGGGGTGGTTCCAGCGCACCAGCGCCTCCATGCCGAGGATCTTGCCGCTGCCCAGATCGACTTCCGGCAGGTAGTGCAGTTCCAGTTCGTTCTGTTCGATGGCCTTTTTCAGGTCCTGGGTGATGGCGATCCGGTCGATGACTTCCTGGTTGATCTCCTCGGAATGGAAATGGTACTGGTTGCGCCCGCTGTCCTTGGAGCGATACAGCGCCATGTCGGCCTGGACCAGCATGCTGTCGGCGCTTTCGCTGTCCTGGGCATAGGTGCTGATGCCGACGCTGGCCGAAATCCGCACTTCATTGCCTTCCAGTTGGTAAGGCTCCACCAGGGCCTTGAGGATCTTGCTCGCCAGGGCGCCGGATTGCGCCGGGTCGAGCATTTCCATCTGCAACACCGCGAACTCATCGCCACCCAGGCGCGCCACCACATCGTTTTCCCGGGTGCAGGCCAGGATGCGTCGAGAGACTTCCTGCAGCAGCAGGTCGCCCACCGGATGTCCGAGGGTGTCGTTGATGCGCTTGAAGTGATCCAGGTCCAGGTAGAACACCGCGAACGACGAGGCGCCACGCCGGGCGCCGGCAAAACTCTGGTGCAGGCGCTCGATCAGGGTCGAGCGGTTGGCCAGCCCGGTGAGTCCGTCGGTGCGGGCGAGCAGGGCGATTTTCTCTTCGGCGAGCTTGTGTTCAGTGATGTCGATGATGATGCCTTCGACTTCCAGCAGGCGTCCTTCCGGGTCGCGGACCGGTACGTAGCGGTTTTCCACCCAGCGCAACTGACCGTCACCGGTGCGCAGGCGAAACTCGATGGAGGCGCCCTCGGCGTCCTTGTCGAGGACCTTGGCCATGGCCGCGTCGACCTTCTCCTGGTCGTCGGCGTGGATCAACTCCGCGGCCCAGTCGGCCGAGGCCAGCAGGCCTTCGGCCGAATGCCCGAACTTGGTGATGTTGTGGGAGATGTACATCAGCGGGAACGACGGCTCGCCGCGCAGGCGATAGAGCAGGGTCGGGCTGTTCTGCACGATGATGTTGGCGTCGGACAGCTCGCGGGTGCGTTCTTCGACGGCCTGTTCGAGCTGGTCCATTTTCAGCGCGGCGTCTTCGGTCATCTGCCATTTGACGGTCAGGGTGCTGGCCAGTTGGCGAATCTCGATGGCATCGAAAGGTTTCTTCAGGATCAGCAGGCGATCGCCCATGTCGACCCGCTCGTTCATCTCTTCCAGGGAATAATCGGAATAGGCGGTGCACAGCGCGACTTGCAACTTGGGGTCGACCTGCCAGAGCCGTTCGAGGGTTTGCAGGCCGTCCCAGCCCGGCGGCATGCGCATGTCGATAAAAGCCATGGCGTAAGGCTGCCCTTGCAGCAGGGCCTGCTCGACCTTGGCCAGGCCTTCCTGGCCCTGGAAGGCAGAATCGAGCTCGAAACACTCGACCTTGCGGGCGACGGCGTCGCCGAACAAGGCTTGCTCAGCCATTTGCAAATGGTCTTCGACTTCTTCCGGGCAGAGGGTCTTGCGAAAGTCTTCGTGGATCGACGGCGTGTCGTCGATGATCAGGATGCGGCGATTGGCGCCCCCCCCGGGGCTGCTCATCGCAAGGCTCCGGACACATTGACAGCAGGATGTACCGAGTTCATGCGGAGTTCCTTTCCTGATAACCACGCTGGCTTGTGGCGCGCTGGATTGCTTGCAGCATAGATCGGCCTGAGCTGATTTGCTGATAAACATGATGCCAATTGATGGTCGAACATCTACCCTTAGCGCAAAAGACAGGGACCGTCGGCTGTTCAAGGGGCCCTGGATAGAAGCCACACGCAGACATGAGGTGCTCCATGGATGAATCCGCAGTTGAAGTCGTGATCAAACCCCGTGTCCTGCTGGTCGACGATGAAGAGTCGATTCTCAACAGCCTGCGCCGTTTGCTGCGCAGCCAGGGTTATGAACTGTTCCTTGCCGACAGCGGCGCCCGTGCCCTGGAAATCATGGCCGAGCAGCCCATCGACCTGGTGATCAGCGATGCGCGCATGCCGAACATGGACGGTGCCACCCTGCTGGCGCGGATTCATGAGCTGTATCCGGCCTGCCTGCGGATCCTGCTGACCGGTTATGCCGACCTGGACATGATCGCCAAGGCGATCAACGAAGGGCGGATCTACCGTTACCTGAGTAAACCCTGGAACGATGAAGAGCTGTTGATGACCCTCACCCAGGGCCTGGCCTTCCAGCATTCGGAGCGTGAGCGCCAGCGCCTGCAACTGTTGGTCCACGAGCAGAACCGGCAACTGCAGTCGCTCAACTCGACCCTGGAAAAGCGCGTGATCGCGCGCACCAGCGAAGTCCAGCAGACCGCCGACATGCTTGACCTGGCCTATGAAGAACTCAAGCGCAGCTACGCCGTCACGGCCGAGGTGTTCTCGCGGATGGTCGAGTGGCGCCTGCCCAAGGACAAGCAGACCAACCGGGCGATCATCGATCTGGTCAAGGTCTACTGCAAGGTCCATGTCATGAATGAGGCGACCAGCCGCGACCTGGCCATGGCCGCGGCTCTGCACAATATCGGCAAGATGAGTTGGACCGACAGCATGATGGGCGCGCCGGCCGACCTGTTGCACCACACCGATCGCGAGCGTTATCGCGGTTATCCGAAGCAGAGCGAGTCGCTGCTGATGACCCTGGAGCCGATGCAGGATGCGGCCCGGCTGATTCTGCATCATCAGGAGCGCTGGGATGGCACGGGGTTTCCCGACCACCTCAGGGGCGAGGCTATTCCCCTCGGGTCGCGAGTGTTGAAGCTGGCGGTGGACTTTATCGAGTTGCAGCGTGGCCTGATTCTCGAACGGCAGATGAACAGCGACGAGGCACTGCTCTTTATTCGCAAGTACGCCGGCAAACTCTATGACCCGGGCCTGGTCGAGGACTTCGTCAAGGTCTGTGCCGAGTACCTGAGCGATGTGACCTTGGGCGACCCGTCGGTCAAGGTCCTGAGCACCCGCGAGCTGGTGGCCGGGATGATCCTGGCGCGCAACCTCAATGCCGACAACGGCATGCTGCTGCTCAACGCCGGCAAGCTCCTCAGCGCGGCGCTGGTGGACAAGCTGATTGCCTTCGAATCCATGGAGGGCGCCAAGTACAGCGTGTTCGTCAAGATTCCGGAAGAAATCCTGGCGCTGCTGGAGCAGAGCGAGTAGCCCCTCTGACTTTGTTCTGTGGCCTTGCGGCGGCTGAAACAGCGCCGCAGCGCAGACGCGCGAGCGCCGATGACGCTGCGGGGCTTCAGCGTACCGCGCTGACCCCATCGAGGGTCGAGAACGAGGTGTCCTTGGCTGTCAGCAGGAAGTCGCGCATGTAGGGCGCATCGAGCATGTCGGTGCGGACCGCCGCATACAGCGTGGCAAACAGGCCTTTCTCCCCCAGCCGCTTGGCCTTGACGTAGCCCCGCGAGCTGTATTCGTGCAGCGCCCAGTGCGGCATGCCGCAGACACCACGGCCGCTGGCCACCAATTGCATCATCATCACCGTCAGCTCGGAGGTGCGCACCTGCGCCGGCTCGACGTCGGCCGGTTCCAGGAAGCGGGTGAAGATATCCAGCCGATCGCGTTCCACCGGGTAGGTGATCAGGGTTTCCTTGAGCAGGTCCTCGGGCACGATATAGGGTTTGTTGGCCAGGGCATGCTGGTTGGCCACCGCCAGCATGGCTTCGTAGGTGAACAGTGGCACGTAGGTGATGCCCGCCAGTTCCAGCGGATCGGAGGTCACCACCAGGTCCAGGTCGCCACGGGCCAGGGCCGGCAACGGGGCGAAGGAAAATCCCGAGGCCAGGTCCAGTTCCACTTCCGGCCAGGCATCGCGGAACTGGTCGATGGTCGGCATCAGCCACTGGAAACAACTATGGCATTCGATCGCCATGTGCAGGCGGCCGGCGGTGCCGCCGGCCAGGCGCGCGATATCCCGCTCCGCCCCGCGCAGCAGCGGCAGGGTGGCGTCGGCCAGTTGCAGCAGGCGCAGTCCGGCGCTGGTGAAGCGCACCGGTTTGGTCTTGCGCACGAACAACGGCATGCCCAGGCGCTCTTCCAGTTCCTTGAACTGGTGGGACAGGGCCGACTGGGTCAGGTGCAGGCGTTCGGCGGCCTCTACCAGGCTGTCGGCTTCGCGCAGCGCGTGAAGGGTTTTCAAGTGACGGATTTCCAGCACCTGGGACTCCATGAGTAGATTTTGTGAGTGACGGGAAGGGTATGAGTTTGTCTCATGTTGCCCTGGCTGTCGACAGGAGCGCTGTCGCCGGTAAGCCTACCTTCGGGTGTCACTCGGCAATCTTCATCAAACTGTCACTGAACTGTGGCAGCGCCGTTGAACAAATAACATCAAACTCGCGCCTCAATGGGGTTCTGCGTTTCGGTGTTTTCATGCGTGTAGTAATTTTCCTGGCCGCACTACTGTTCGGCCTGCCGTCTTTTGCGGCTTCAAGATGTGATGTCAATGTTCCGACCCAACAGGTCGAACTGGAAAAGGTCAGCCTGGCCTACCAGAGTATCGGGCGTGCCTCGGATCCGGCCTTGCTGCTGGTGATGGGGCTGGGCGGGCAACTGATCCACTGGCCGGACGAGGTGGTGGTCGCGCTCTGTCAGCAGGGGTTCCGGGTGATTCGCTATGACAATCGCGATGTCGGCCTGTCCACCTGGCGCCAGGCGCCGGCCAGCGCCAACCTGACCTTCGAGGTGCTGCGCTACAAGCTCGGCTTGCCGGTGGCGGCGCCTTATACCCTGACCGACATGGCCGGCGATGCCCTGGGCCTGATGGATGCGTTGCAGATCCAGCAGTTCCATGTGCTCGGTGCGAGCATGGGCGGCATGATCGCCCAGCACGTGGCGGCGATGGCGCCGGAACGGGTCGAGAGCCTGACCCTGGTGATGAGCAGTTCCGGTGCCGAGGGCTTGCCGGCGCCCAGTGCGGCGCTGGTGCAGTTGCTCTCGCGGCGCAGCGCGCCGAACCGTGAGGTGGCGATCGAGCAGCAGGCCGATCTGCTGGCGGCCCTGGGCAGCCCGGAGGTGCGTGACGACCGCAACAAGCTGTTGCAGCAGGCGGCGGCCTCCTATGACCGTGCCTTCAATCCGGAAGGGGTGAAGCGCCAGATCATGGCGATTCTCGCCGAGCCGAGCCGGGTGCCGTTGCTCAATCAACTGCGGGTGCCGACCCTGGTGGTCCATGGCACGGCCGATCCGTTGCTGCCGGTGATGCACGGGGTGCACCTGGCGGCGCATATCCAGGGCAGTCGACTGGTGTTGGTGCCTGGGATGGCCCATCGTTTCCAGGAGGCGTTCAAGGCGCCGTTGCTGGCGGCGGTGCTGCCGTACCTGCGTCTGCATCAGGCGGATGTCAGTCGTTGGGCGCAGCTCTGAGGGAACTCATCGTTATCGCGGCCAACCCCGTCCTGTAGGAGCGTGGCTTGCCCGCGAAGCTTTTAGCGGTCTCAAGGGCCTCTTCGCGGGCAAGCCACGCTCCTACAGGTTATGCAGGGTTTTCCGAACCCGCTTCAGCGGATGATCTTGTCGACGTGGATCGCCAGCTTCTTCAGGCGATACCAGAAGCTGCGTTCGGAAATCCCGATCAACTGCGCCGCGGCCGCCTGCACGCCATTGCTTTCCTGCAGGGCCGCGAGGATATAAGCCTTCTCCACGTCCGCCAGGGCCGCGTCGAGGTCTTTCGGCAGGCCGGGGGCAATGCCGGGTAGCGGGCTGGCGCTGCTCTGGGGCGGCGTCGACTCGAACAGGTAAGCCGGCAGGTCACTCTCTTCGATCACGTGCCCGGCCGCGACGATGGTCGCTCGCTCCACACAGTTCTGCAGTTCGCGGATATTCCCTGGCCACGGGTAGTTGAGCATCGCCTGCAAGGCTTGCGCGCTGAAACCGTCGATGCGCTTGCCGGCCGTGGCGCCCAGGGTATGGGCGAAATGCCGGGCCAGCGGGGCGATGTCCTCGACCCGGTCACGCAGGGCGGGCAGGGGAATCGGGAAGACGTTCAGGCGGTAATACAGGTCTTCGCGAAACTCCTTGTCGGCCACCGCTTGCAGCAGGTTCTTGTTGGTTGCGGCAATCACCCGCACGTCGACCTTGCGCTCGCGCGGATCACCCACCGGCTCGATGATCCGCTCTTGCAGCGCACGGAGGATCTTGGCTTGCAACGCCAGCGGCATATCGCCGATCTCATCGAGAAACAGCGTGCCCTTGTCGGCCTGCATAAAACGTCCGACACGGTCCGCGACGGCCCCGGTAAAGGCGCCCTTGCGATGGCCGAACATCTCGCTTTCCAGCAAGCCTTCGGGAATCGCCGCGCAGTTGACCGCGACAAACGGCATATCGGCGCGGTTGCCATGCTTGTGGATGGCCCGGGCGACCATTTCCTTGCCGGTGCCGCTTTCGCCGGTCAGCAGGATCGTGGCGTTGCTTTCGCGCACCGAGTCCACGGCTTGCAGGACCCGGCGGAAGGTCGGGCTGTCGCCCACCAGGCTGTCGATCTGCTGGTGTTCGTCGAGCTCGGCGCGCAGGCGCGCATTGTCCCGCAGGATGTCGCGAAATTGCAGGGCCTTGTTGACGGTGATGTCCAGCTCGTCGATGTCGAACGGCTTGGCGATATAGTCGAAGGCGCCGTTGCGCATCGATTGCACGGCATTCTTCACGGTGCTGTAGGCGGTCATCACGATGACCGGCAACTGCGGGAAACGCAGCTTGACCTCCGAGAGCAATTGCGGTCCGTCCATGCCGGGCATGCGCCAGTCGCTGATGACCAGGTCGATTTCTTCCTGTTCCAGCACTACCAGGGCTTCCAGGCCGTTGCCGGCGGTGAAGACCCGGATATCGTTCTGGCTCAGTGCCGAGCTCAGCAGATCGCAGAGTTTGGGCTCGTCATCGACCACCAGGACGTTATGCGTCATCGTCTTCTTCCTCATCCTCGTGGTCCAGGTCGCCACCATGGGCCGGAATGTACAGGTTGAAGGTCGCGCCGGCATCTTTTTCGCTGATGCACTCGATGCGCCCGTCATGGTTCTCCATGATCGAATAGACCTTCGCCAGGCCCAGGCCGGTGCCCGAGGCCTTGGTGGTGACGAATGGCGTGAAAATGCGCTCGATCATGTCCGGCTCGATGCCCTGCCCGGTATCGGTGACACTGATGATGGTATAGCGCGTGTCCTTGGCAATGCCAATGGTCAGGCGCCCGCCCTTGGGCATGGCGTCGATGGCATTGAGGATCAGGTTCAGGCAGGCCTGTTTCAACTGCCGGGAGTCGGCATACAAGGTGGCGCCGGGCGCCTGGTCGTCGATCTGCGCGTCGATATTGTGGATCGCCAGTTCCGGAGCGCAGAAACCGAGGATTTCCTCGGCCAGCTCGCGGGCCGGGTAGAGCGCGCGAATCGGTGCGCTGGGCTTGGCGAAATCGAGGAATTCGGTGATCAGGTCGTTGATCCGCGAGACCTCGCTGATCACGTATTCCAGGTGCCGCTTGTCGGTGTCCGGCAGGTTGGCGCGGCGGTGCAGCAACTGCGTGGCGGTCTTGATGATGCCCAGCGGGTTGCGGATTTCGTGGGCCAGGCCCATGGCGACTTCGCCCAGGGCGTGCAAGCGGTCGCGGCGGCGCAGCTGGGCTTCGAGGTGATGCAGCTCGCCCAGGCGTTCGGTCATGTGGTTGAAGGTGTTGCTCAGTTCCGACAGCTCGTCGCTGCCGGTCACCGGGATACGCTTGCTGTAGTCGCCGGAAATCACCGCGCTGACGCCTTCGGCCAGGCCGCGCAAGGGCAGGGTCAGGCGCCGCGAGACCAGCCAGCCGACACTCAGCGACAGCACCGAACCCAGCATGAAGATCAGGATGAACAGGTTGCTCTGGTTGACCAGGCCCACCAGGCTGGTGTGGCGCAGCAGGCCGCTGAAAATCACCCCCTGCAGGTCGCCGGTGTCGTTGAAGATCGGCCAGTACAGGCCGCTGTAGCGGTTGGTGAAGACTTCACTGGGCTGGCGGGTGTCGCGCAGAACGTCGGTGATGCTGTCAGGCACGTTACTGGGGTGATCTTCGAAGCGCTGGGTGGAGAATATCTCGGAAAAACCCTGGGGGTTGGCCAGGTACAGGCGCAGATCCAGGGAGTGCACATCGGCGACGCTGTTGAGGAAACTGCTGTCCAGGTAGGTGGCGATGACCATCTGGTAGTCGACGCCGTCCTGGGTGGTGTCGAAGGTCGAGACCACCACGCCGGTGGTCACGCCGGCGATCTGAATGGTCTGCAACACCGCGTTGGGCGCGGTACTGATCTGCGAGACGATATCATCCGGCTGGGTGGTGAAGACCACCTTGTGGTCCTGGTTGCGCACCAGCGCCACCAGGTCGATGCCCATGGCGTCGGCGATGTCGGCGGTCAGCTTGTCGTGCTTGGCGGCGCGGTGCGAGCTGGGCGGCCGGGTGTAGAGCAGGAACAACTGCGCGACGCGGGCGTTGGAACGCTTGATCTCGCTGATCTCGTCCTTGACCACCTTGGTCGACTCTTGCAGCCAGATGCGCACGTTACTGTCGAAAATCTGCGACAGCGTCGTGGCCGCCAGTTCCGCGGCAATCATGGTCGGCACTACGCTGACCAGCCAGAACGCCAGCAGCAACTTGCGTTGCACGCTCCAGCGCGAGATCGAGAGGGGGCGTCGTTTTCGGCGGCGTTCTGGCGTGTTGGTCATCAGGTTTCGCTTATCGCAGCAGACATGGCAGGGTCGAATCGATCCGGGCGAACCAACAGTTTGACCCCTCTGAGGACATTGTTGACCAGCCAGTTGCGATGATGGAAAAACATATTATTGCCCTGGAAGCAGCAGCCCAGGCGAATCTTGCTGGCATAACCGGCTTGCCCGGACTCGTAGACCGGGATCTGGTGGCGAATGCAGTAATCGACATTGGCCAGCCAATTGCGGAAATAGAGATTGGGTTCGCGGCTTTGGTTCACCTCATGACCGAAAAATTTGTCGATCAGGCGTTCGCCGTCGAACAGCACCAGGTTGAACGCCACGAGGCGCTCGCCGGCCCAGTACAGGACACAGGCCGCGCGTTCGTCCATGTGTTCGAGTACATGGGTGAAGTAACCCGCCGGCAGCCGCTCGAATTGCAACTCGCTGCGCGCCAACGTGGCCTGGTACAGCTCCATGATCCGTGGCAGCACATCGTCGATATTGTGTCGCCATTCGATTCGCGGTCCGGGCGCCCGCAGTTTGCGCCGCAGGTCCTTGCGGGTTGCCTTGTCCAGGGTCCCCAGGTAGGCGTCGATGGAGCCGAACGGGATCGGCAGCAGCGCGTTGGGCAGGCTGGGCATGGCCTGGTAGCCGGCGGCCTTGCAGCTGCGGCGCCAGTCGTTGTCGTCGCTGGGGGCGTCCTTGACGGCGATCAGGCGGATACCCAATTGCCGGGCGTCAGCGTGGGCCAGGGCGAGCAGCTGTTCGAGCAGGGCCTGGCGCCGTGCCGGCGGTACATGGCTGGCCGTTCCGGCCGTGCAGCGCTCCGCCACCGGCGAGCCGATGGCGTAGAGCGGAAATTTCAGCAATCCCGGCAGGAATCGATTGATCCAGCCGGTGATGCGTTTAACCAAACCCTGCACCGTGGTGTCGAGTTTGTAGGAAGTCAGGAAGGCGGGGGCGACGGCCAGCAAACGGTCGTCTTCGAACAGCGCCAGGTAGCGCCATTCAAAGTCTTCGATGCCGGCTTTCTCCACCGCCAGGTAATACTCCCAATTCTCCAGGACGCCGACAAAGCAATCGTTCCAGGCGTTACGGTCGATAGCCTCGATGGTCGAGAAGGCTTGGGCGCTGATCACGGGTCTTTCCTTAGGCCTGTTGCCGCTGTGCTTCAGGCTCGCTCGAGATGCCGCTCAAACGCTCGACGTAGTCGGCGCTCAGCTCGATCACTTCCTTGTATTGCAGATCGACGGTGATCATGTGATAGCAGTTGTCGAGCATGACCTTGGTCACCGGACCGCCCAGGTGACGCTCGACGTAGTCGGCGTTCCATGGGCTGGTGATGTCGTCCTCGATGGAGTGGATCACCAGGGCCGGGGTCTTGATCGACGGCATGCGGCGCATGACCACGGCGTTCATCCGGTGCAGTTCGCGCACGGTGATGCCTTCCATGGTCAACAGCCCGGCATCGCTGCTCTGGCCGGCTTTCATCTGGCGCTCGACGATGGCCCGCAGGCGTTCGTTCTTGATGCCATAGGGCGGCTTTTCCTCGAAACGGCAGATGTGCACGCCGAACGGAATCTTCATCAGCAATGGCGTCAGGAATGCCAGCTTGTGAATGCTCCAGCCGTCGTAGCGCAGGGTCGTCGAGTACATCAGCAGCCCGGCGATCTGGCCCGGGTGTTCGGAGGCCATGTACATGGACATCACCGCGCCCATGGACAGACCGCCGACGAAAACCTGTTCGTGGCGCTCTTTCACCGCCACGAATGTCTTGCGTACGCCTTCATACCAGTCCAGCCAGCCGGTGGCCTGCAGGTCTTCGTTACCGCCGCAGTGCCCGGCCAGGGTCGGCACGTAAACCGTGCAGTTGCCCTTCTTGGCCAGGCCCTGGGCCACCCGACGGAGTTCCGTCGGGGTGCCGGTCAGGCCGTGGATCAACAAGATCCCGACCGGACCCGAGCCGAGTACGAAGCCAGCATCGCCTTCGCCCAGATCGATAGGTGTCATGTTCACCGCTTCATGGCTCGGTTCAGCAGTTGTTCGAGCAGTTTCAGACCCAGGTCGATTTCCGGGTAGCTGATTTCCAGCGACGGTGCCAGGGTGATCACGTTCTTGTAGTAGCCGCCGACGTCGAGGATCAGGCCGAGTTTCTGACCGTCAACCACCATGTCGCCCTTCATGCCTTCCTCGACCATGTAGTCCAGGGTGGCCTTGTCCGGGGTGAAGCCGTCGGTGGTGCAGATTTCGCAGCGCAGGGCCAGGCCCAGGCCATCGACGTCGCCGATGATCGGGAAGCGTTTCTGCAGCTCTTGCAGGCCTTCGAGGAAGTACTTGCCCTTGGCCATGACCATCGCGCCGTAGTCGACTTCGCTGGTCATTTTGAACATTTCCAGGCCAACGGCCGTACCCAGTGGGTTCGAGGCGAAGGTGGAGTGGGTGGAGCCTGGTGGGAAGATCTTCGGGTTGATCAGCTCTTCACGGGCCCAGATGCCGCCCAGCGGGTTCAGGCCGTTGGTCAGCGCCTTGCCGAAGACGATCACGTCCGGCTTGACGTCGAAGTGTTCAATCGACCACAGCTTGCCGGTACGCCAGAAGCCCATCTGGATTTCGTCGACGACCATCAGGATGCCGTGCTGGTCGAGGACCTGCTTCAGCTCGCTGTAGAAGTTCATCGGCGGGATCACGTAGCCGCCGGTGCCCTGGATCGGCTCGACGTAGAATGCGGCGTATTCGCTGGTACCGACTTTAGGGTCCCAGACACCGTTGTATTCGGTTTCGAACAGGCGGGCGAACTGCTGCACGCAGTGGCTGCCGTATTCTTCCTTGGTCATGCCTTTCGGGCCGCGGAAGTGGTACGGGAACGGGATGAACTGTGCGCGCTCTCCGAAGTGGCCGTAGCGGCGACGGTAGCGGTAGCTCGAAGTGATCGAGGACGCGCCCAGGGTCCGGCCGTGGTAGCCGCCTTCGAAGGCGAACATCAGGCTCTTGCCGTTGGTGGCGTTACGCACGACTTTCAGCGAGTCTTCGATGGACTGCGAACCACCGACGTTGAAGTGCACGCGACCGTCGAGGCCGAACTTGTTCTTGGCGTCGACCGCGATCATTTCCGACAGTTCGATCTTGCCTTTGTGCAAGTACTGGCTGGCGATCTGCGGCAGGGTGTCGATCTGCTTTTTCAGGGCGTTGTTCAGACGTGGGTTGGCGTAGCCGAAGTTGACCGCCGAGTACCACATTTGCAGGTCGAGGTAAGCTTGGTCTTCGGTGTCCCAGACGTAGGAACCTTCGCAGCGGCTGAAAATGCGCGGTGGTTCGATGTAGTGAACTGTATCGCCGTAGGAGCAATATTTGGCTTCTTTTTCCAGAAGCACCTGGTCTTCGGCTGTAGCGATACGAATATCAGACATGGTGGAAGAGTTCCTGTTGTTCAAGATCGATAGAGTAGTTGCCGGCGTTCGCCGCGATGTCGTTCGGCAGCAGGGCCAGCATGGCCGGCAGCTCGGCGAAGGAGTCGAAGCGCGCGTAAGGAATGTTGTTGCGTTCGCAATGCTCGGCCAGGCGGCCCTTGGCGAAAACGAAGTCGGCGGTGCCGGCCACGCACATGTCCGATTGACCGTCACCGATCACCAGGATGCGTTTGCCCTTGGGCGCGGACTTGCATTTGCAGTTGCCGGAGGCGGCGCGGCAGGCGTCGCTGGAATACGGGAAATCGATGCGCCAGCTATTGTGGTCGACCTGGCGCAGGCGGTTGGCGAGGATCGGCAGCAAGGTCACGTAGTTGCGCGAGAGGATCCGCGCGATGCCTTGTTCGATGCCGTCGCTGACCACTTCGATGGAAGCGCCCAGGCCCATGACATGATCGACGAAGTCCGGGAAGTCCGGGTCGATATCGATGGTGTCGAAGTAAGCCAGCAAGTCAGCCGGCGAAGCCTTGACCAGCGCCAGTTGGCGGCTGAGGCATTCACGCGAACCGATATGACCGTCCAGCCACTCTTGCTCGATGCTTTCCCAGCTCGGGTCGGCGAAACGCTCAAGGATGTTGTCGATCGCGTCGGTGCGGGAGATGGTCCCATCGAAATCACACACGATATGCCAGTGCATCATCTGCTTGTACCTGTTGAATAAGAGCGCACACTGCGCATGCCCTACGCAGAGCACGGAGTGTGCCAAGTGCTCAAATCCGGTATTCTCGTGGAATATATCCGTTATATGTATCGGGTTTCGTACATGGAGCTACAAAAATTGTAGCTTCCTACAAAAAACATCAGTGCTCGCCTACAAAAAGTCGTGTTTGTGAACGCGAAGGCATGTATCTACAAGGACACTTTCATGATTCGTCTCTCCTCCCCATTGCTGCTGGCCGGCCTTTTTTCCCTGGCTGGCTGGAGCCATGCGGCCCTGGCTGATGAAGGTCCGACCGGGCAAGTGGGGGCTGGGGTGGGCTATCAGCCCTATGATCCGTCGGGCAGCCGTTATGAAGTGACGCCACTGCCTTATGTGGACCTGGACTGGGGCAATGTCAGCCTCAGTGGCGATGACGGCCTGACCTGGGACGCGTTCAAGGCCAACGGTTTCAGCATCGGGCCTTTCGCCAATTATGTGCCCGGGCGCAACTCCAACGGCTCGTTGCGCGGTTTGCGCGATGTGCCGGACATGGGCGTGGTGGGTGGTTTCGTGGAATACGCGCCGGCCGACTTCTGGCGGTTGTTCGCCGAGCTGGGCAGTGCCGTCGGCGGCGGTAGCGGGCAGGGCGGCCTGCTCGGGCGTTTGGGTGGAGAGCTGGGCTATCCGTTGGGCATGGGGATTATCGGCCGGAGCAATTTCACCGCGCACTATGCCGATGAGCGCCAGGCACAGACGTTCTTCGGTGTGAGTGCCCAGGAGGCACAGGACTCGGGGATCCGCCAGTATCATGCCGGCGGTGGTTTCCAGAACCTGACCCTGACCCAGAGCTTTGCCATCCCCCTGGGCGGTAACTGGTCGCTGATGACCAGTGCCAGCTGGATTCACCTGGTGGGCTCGGCGGCCGACAGCAGCATCGTCAAGCAGAAGGGCGACAGCGACCAGGGGCAGATCCAGACGGCGATCAGCTACAAGTTCTGAGGCCTGACCTTCTTTTGTAGGCACTGGCGCCGGGATGGCGATGTCATATTCAATGACGCCATCGCCAGCAAGCTGGCTCCTACAGGGTTTTGGGCACGACGATAATATGCGGCGTGACTCGGATCTGTAGGAGCCAGCTTGCTGGCGATAGCGCTGCGACATTCACCGCCATCGCCGGCTAGTTCTTCTCGCCTTCTGCCAGCAACGCAATCCCGCCGATAATCACCGCCACACCGATCCAGTGCAGCAGGCTGATCTGCTCGTTCAGCCCCAGCCAGGACGCCAGCAGCACCGCGACAAACACCAGCGAACTCAGCGGAAACGCCAACGACAGCGTGCTGCGTCGCAGAATCAGCATCCAGACGAAAAACGCCCCGATATAACAGGCTACCGCCACCCAGACACCCGGGTTGAGCAGTACCGCGTGCAGCCATTGCAAACTGAAATCGGTCTGCCCGAGTTGATCGCCGCCGACTTTGGTGGCGATCTGTCCGCCGCTTTCGCAAGCGATCAGCAAGGCCCAGAGCACGATGGTGCCGAAGCGCCCGTGCAGCCAATCAATGTGTTTTGAACCGCTCATCAACAATTTCCTTCGAACATGAATGGAGCCCTCAAGCGCCGGAAATGGCCACCAGCATCACGCCGGCGGTGATCACCAGCGTGCCGAGCCAGCGGCGGCGGCTGACGGTTTCGCCCAGCACCATCTTGCCGGCCAGCACCACGCCGCAATAGGCCAGGGCCCCGATGGGAAACACCAGGCTCAAGGGTGCCCGGGACAGGGCTTCGATCCAGACAAAAAACTCGATGACATAAGAACCGATCCCGCACCACAGCAGGGGGGCGTTGAACACCTGGCCCCAGAAGGCTTTCAGCCTGAAGCCACCCTCCAGCTCCGGCAGACGGTCCAGGCCCATCTTGAAACAGAGCTGGCCGATCACGTCCAGGACAACGGAAAAAAGTACCAGCAAAAAAACGCCAAGGGTCACGGAAACAGCTCCTAGAACAGCAGGGTCAACGCTTTATCGCGCGCCGGATTGCACAGTCGCTTGGCTTCGCTGCAGCGTCCATGAAGGCGCACAGCGTAAGGGCTTTGCCGGCAAATGCAAAGGACAGGCCAGCACAAAGCGGACGGGGCGCCGGGCGACGGTGGTGGATCAGCCGTGAAAACGCAGCCAAAGGCTGACCAGCACACTGGCCGCCAGCAACCAGGCGAGTACCGCCAGGGCCAGCGATGTCTCCAGGCGCAGCCGGTCCACCAGCACATACAGGGTCGCCAGGTAGATGAAGTAGGGAATGATCGACCACATGCCGAACAGGATGGTGGTTTTCAGATCATCGATCGAACGACCCTTGCCGACGATGTAGTGCGCGATCAGGGCAAAGGTCGGGAACAACGGTACCAGCCCGGCAATGTAGTAATTGCGGGTTTTCGACAGGGCGGCGAGCAGCACCACGACCAGGGCGCCGAGGGCGGCCTTCAACAGTAAATCCATCTTGCCCGCCGTCAGTGACTCAAACCGTACTTCTTGACCTTGTCGAACAAGGTGGTCTTGGCCATGCCGAGTTCGTGGCTGGCCTGGCTCAGGTTGCCGCCGCTGCGCTGCAGGGCCTCGTTGAGCAGGTTACGCTCGAAGGCTTCCACCGCTTCGGCAAAGCCCAGCCCGCCGCCGCTTTGCGCACCGGCTTTCTTGAAGGGTGGCAGGCCCAGGGCGAAGCGCTCGGCGACGTTGCGCAGTTCGCGCACATTGCCCGGCCAGTCGTGGCTCATGAGACTGGACAGGGTCTGGTTGTCCAGTTCCGGGGCGATACGGTCGAAGCGCAGGGAGGACTGCTGCAGGAAGTGCTCGAACAATTGCAGGATGTCTTCGCGCCGCTCGCGCAGGGGCGGCAGTTCCAGGGTCACCACGTTCAGACGGTAATAGAGGTCGCTGCGAAATTCGCCGGCGCGGCCCATTTCATCGAGGTCGAACTTGGTGGCGGCGATGACCCGGCAATCGACGGCCACGCTCTGGTTCGAGCCCAGGCGTTCCAGGGTGCGCTCCTGCAAGACCCGCAGCAGTTTGATCTGCATGGGGATCGGCATGCTTTCCACTTCGTCGAGGAACAGCGTACCGCCGTGGGCGTGTTCGATCTTGCCGATTCGGCGTTTGCCGGCGCCGGTAAAGGCATTGGCCTCATGGCCGAAGATCTCGCTCTCGAACAGGTTTTCCGGCAGCCCGCCGCAGTTGAGCGCGACGAACTGTTGCGACTTGCGCCGGCTGAAGTCATGCAGGCAGCGGGCGACCAGTTCCTTGCCGGTGCCGGTCTCGCCTTCGATCAGCACGTTGGCCGAGGTATCGGCGACATTGGCGATCAGTTCCCGCAGGTTCTGCATGGCCGGCGAGCGGCCGATGATCCGGCCCTCCAGCGAGTCGCGCTCGGCCAGTTGCCGGCGCAACGACCAGACTTCCCGGGCCAGGCCGCGTTGCTCCAGGGCTCGGCGGGCGACGTCCACCAGGCGCTCGGGGGAAAAGGGCTTTTCCATGAAGTCATAGGCGCCGTTGCGCATGGCGCCGACAGCCATGGAGATATCGCCGTGGCCGGTAATCAGCACCACCGGCAGGCTGCTGTCGCGAGCCTTGAGCCGGGTCAACAGCTCCAGGCCGTCGATGCCCGGCAGGCGGATGTCGCTGATGACGATTCCGGGGAAGTTGTCGCCGATCCGTGCCAGGGCTTCCTCGGCACTGCCGACGCCTTCGCTGGGGATATCTTCCAGGGACAGCGCCTGCTGGCAGCCGAGCAGGACATGGGGGTCGTCCTCGACAATCAGGACAGTGAGGTCGTTATTCATATCGGCTCGGCCTTGGCAGGGTTGACCCGCGGTAAAGTGAGGACGAAGGCGGTACCGCCCGTGAGGGGGTGTTCGACCCCGAGGTGGCCGCCGGCCGCCGCCGCGAGGCTGGCGGAGAGGGTCAGGCCGAGGCCCAGGCCCTGTTCTCCCGGCTTGGTGGTGAAGAAGGGTTCGAACAGGTGCTTGCGCGCCTTAGGCTCGATGCCGTGGCCGTTGTCGCGTACCAGCAGGCGGTATTTGCCTTCGACGAAGTCGCCTTCCAGCCACAGTTCCGGCAGCGGTTGGGCCTGCATGGCGTCGAGGGCGTTGCCGACCAGGTTGACCAGGATCTGCTCCAGGCGGGTCTGGTCGATGGCCAGTTGCACGTCGTCGAAGTCGCGATGGACTTCCAGATGCAGGGTTTCGACCCGGCTGCCGAGGACCTGCAGGGCGGCGTCGATGGCCTTGGCCAGGCTCGACTCGCCCTTGTCGTCGCCGCGCCGGGCAAAGGCGCGCAGGCTGGCGGTGATCCGGCCCATGCGGTCGATCAGGTCGTTGATGGTGCGCAGGTTGGTGCTGGCGGTGTCCAGTTCGCCGCGTTCGAGGAAACGCACGGTATTGCCGGACAGGGTGCGCAACGCGGCCAGCGGCTGGTTGAGTTCATGGGCGATGCTGGTGGACATCTGGCCGATGGCGGCCAGCTTGCCGGCCTGGACCAGTTCGTCCTGGGCGCGGCGCAGGGTTTCCTCGGCCTGGCGCCGTTCGCGGATCTGGTCCTTGAGCCGATCATTGCTGGCGCGCAGGTCGACCGTGCGCTCGGCGATCCGTCGTTCCAGCTGGCTGTTGGCTTCCTGCAGGGCTTCGCGGGCGGCCAGGCGGGTGGCGATGACCTTGCGCCGTTCGTTCCAGGCGATCAGCAGGAAGGCCACCAGGGCAAAGGCCACGGCCACCAGCATGCCCTGGTTGGCGGCTTCGCGGCGCAGGTCCTGCAAGGGGGTGAGCAGGGTGAGATGCCAGGGCGTGTCGCTCAGGCGCCGGGTCTGGGCCAGGTAGCTGACGCTGTCGCCGTCCTTGGCCAGCTCGGTGTTGGCCGGGAAGGTCAGGGTTTCGACGCCCTCGGCCAGGCGTTCGCGGGCCAGGGGTTGCAGTTCGTTCAGCGGCCACCAGTAATATTGCAGGCTGCGGGCCAGGCGTTCCTTGATCTCCGGGGTCAGCGGGCGCACGGACTTGAGGCGTCGGGCCGGGTCGCTGGAGAGGATGATGATGCCGTTCTCGTCCGTGACAAAAGCTTCCAGGCGGGCCCGTTGCCAGCGCTCTTCAAGGGCTTCGAGACGGACCTTGATCACGGCTACGCCGATGATCTTGCCTTGTTCTTCCAGGCCGTGGGCCAGGTAATAGCCGGGTTCGCCGCTGGTGCTGCCGATCCCGTAGAAACGCCCCGGCAGACCGCGCACGGCGTCCTGGAAATAGGCGCGAAAGGACAGGTCTTCACCGAGGTAACTGTCGGCATCGCGCCAGTTGCTGGTGGCCAATACCCGACCGCTGGTGTCCATGACATAGATGGCCCGACTGCGGCTGCGCCGGTTCAGGCCTTCGAGGTAGGCGTTGACCGCCTGGCGGTGTTCGGCGTCGGGCTCCTTGAGCAGGGCCGAGACGCTGGATTCAAGCTCCAGCAGGCTGGGCAGGTAGGTGTACTTGCTGATCTCGCTTTCGACGGTGCGGGCGTGCAGCTCCAGCTGGCGTTCGCCGTTTTCGCTGAGGGTGCGGATGCCATAGTGTTCGCTGATGCGATAGCCGGCGTAGCCCAGGCCGATCATCAGCAGGATGATCAGGGGCGGCAGGAACAGTTGGCGGATCAGGCGGGGTTTCACGGCGAATGAGGGCGGCGTCGCGCGATAGAGGTTGGGGTCGCATTTCATCACGTTTGCCTTGGGTCAACCAGACCGCGTGTCTGCACGGCCATCACCTGAACCCTGTAGGAGCGAGCTTGCTCGCGATGGTGGAGCAGGCGCCTTGGGGCATCAGGTACCCCGTGTTATCGTTGACGTCCATCGCGAGCAAGCTCGACTCCTACAGGGGGAGCCTGGGGTTTTAGTGCTGCAGGATCTTCTCGAGGAAATGCTGCGCACGTTCCGAACGGGCACTGATGTCGCCGAAGAACTCGTCCTTGTTGCAGTCCTCGATGATCTTGCCCTGGTCCATGAAGATCACACGGCTGGCGACCTTGCGGGCAAAGCCCATTTCGTGGGTCACGCACATCATGGTCATGCCTTCCTGGGCCAGTTGCACCATCACGTCGAGCACTTCGTTGACCATTTCCGGGTCGAGGGCCGAGGTCGGTTCGTCGAACAGCATCACCACCGGGTCCATCGCCAGGGCACGGGCAATCGCCACACGCTGTTGCTGGCCGCCGGAGAGTTGCCCCGGGTGCTTGTGGGCGTGGGCCGACAGACCGACGCGATCCAGCAGTTGCAGGCCTTTGCTGGTCGCTTCTTCCTTGCTGCGGCCGAGGACCTTGATCTGCGCGATGGTCAGGTTTTCGGTGATGGTCAGGTGCGGGAACAGCTCGAAATGCTGGAACACCATGCCGACCCGCGAACGCAGCTTCGGCAGGTTGGTCTTCGGGTCGGCGATGGAGGTGCCGTCGACCACGATGTCGCCTTTCTGGAAGGGTTCCAGGGCGTTCACGCATTTGATCAGGGTGGACTTGCCCGAGCCCGAAGGACCGCAGACCACCACCACTTCACCCTTGCTGACCTCGGTGCTGCAATCGGTCAGCACCTGGAAGTCGCCATACCACTTGTTGATGTTCTTGATAGAGATCATACGGCAAACCTTTTTTGCAGACGCTTGACCAGCAGCGAGGCGGCAAAGCTGATTGTGAAGTAGACCAGACCTGCGAAGATCAGGAATTCATTGGAACGGCCGATGATGTCGCCGCTCGAGCGCGAGGCGTTGAGGAAATCCACCAGGCCCACGGTGTAGACCAGCGACGTGTCCTGGAACAGGATGATGCTCTGCTGCAACAGCAGCGGGGTCATCTTGCGGAACGCCTGGGGCAGGATGATCAGGCGCATGGTCTGGCCATAGCTCATGCCCAGGGCCTGGGCGGCGCCCATCTGGCCCTTGGCGATCGACTGCACGCCGGCGCGGACGATTTCGCAGAAGTACGCCGCTTCGAACATCATGAAGGCCACGATGCAGGAGGCGAACGCGCCGATCGGCGTGTCTTCTCCGGTGATCCAGCGCAGGACGAAGGGTACCGCCAGGTAGAACCAGGTGATCACCAGCAGCAGCGGGATCGAGCGGAAGTAGTTGACGTAGGCACCGGCGACGTTGGCCAGCAGTTTGTTCGAAGACAAGCGCATCAAGGCCAGGAGCGTACCGATGACCAGGCCGCCGACGACACCCAGCACCATCAGCTGCAGGGTCATCAGCATGCCGTTCCAGAGACCCGGAATGGCCGGGACGATGCCACTGAAATCGAAGTCCATTATTTACCCCCCACGGAGATCAGGCCGGGCACCGCGACTTTCTTCTCGACCAGGCGCATCAGCAACATCAGGCTCATGTTCAGGGTGAAGTAGATCAGCGTCGCCAGGGTGAAGGCTTCGAACAGGTTGGCGGAGAACTCGGCGGTCTGCTTGGTCTGCGCGAGCAGTTCCATCAAGCCGATCAGCGAGGCCACGGAGGAGTTCTTGAAGACGTTGAGGAATTCCGAGGTCAGCGGCGGAATGATGATCCGGTAGGCTTGCGGCAGCAGCACGTTCCAGTAGATCTGCGGCAGCTTGAAGCCCATGGCGCGGGCCGCCGATTCCTGGCCGCGGGGCAGCGCCTGGATGCCGGTGCGGACTTGTTCGCAGACCCGGGCGGCGGTGAACAGGCCCAGGCAGACGACGACGCTCAGGTAGGCCGAGGTGGTCGGATTGAGGTCCTGTTTGTACCAGTCCTGCAGGTTTTGCGGCAGCAGATCGGGTATCAGGAAGTACCAGATGAACAGTTGCACCAGCAGCGGCACGTTGCGGAAGATTTCCACGTAGATCGTGGCAATGCCCGATACCACGCGGTTCGGTACGGTACGCATCACGCCCAGCAGCGAGCCGAGGATCAGTGCAACGATCCAGGCCACCACGGCGATGGCGATGGTCCAGCCCAGTCCGGAGATGAACCAGTCGAGATAGGTCTCGCTGCCCACACCGGTGGACTTGAAGAACACGCCCCAGTCCCAGTTGTAATTCATTCGGGTCTCCCCTCGGATCAATCAGTGGTCACGCACGTGCTTCCCGGGACTCCGCCCCGCCTGACGTGCTTCGTCAGGCACACACGTTCCGCTCGCGGTCCGAGTGTCTTTCCCATCTCAATAGAAGAAGCCAGTACAGCAGATATCAACAAACTCCCGGATATGCGTTCGTGCCACCGGGAGTTCGCTCAGAGGTGCATCAGATCTTTTTGTCCGGTGCAGGCTTGTCGTTCGGATTGGCCAGCAGGGCCTTGAGCTCGTCGCTCATCGGGAAGTTCAGGTTCAGGCCTTTTGGTGGAATCGGCTGGGTGAACCACTTGGCGTAGATCTTGTTGATCTCGCCGGACTTGTAGGTTGCGACGATGGCGTCATCCACGGCTTTCTTGAAGGCCGGGTCGTCCTTGCGGACCATGCAGCCATAGATTTCGTAGGATTGCGGGGTGCCGGTCACGGCCCAGTCATCAGGCTTCTTGGCCTTGGCCATTTCCCCGGCGAGCAGGGCGTCGTCCATCATGAAGGCTACGGCGCGGCCGCTTTCGAGCATGTTGAAGGCTTCGCCATGGTCCTTGGCGGAGATGACGTTCATGCCCATCTGCTTGTCGGCGTTCATCGCCTTGATGATGCGCTCGGACGTGGTGCCGGCGGTGGTCACGACGTTCTTGCCCTTGAGGTCGGCGAAGTCCTTGTAGGTGGAGTCTTTCTTCGACAGCAGGCGGGTGCCGATTTCGAAGATGCCGACCGAGAAGTCCACTTGCTGGCCGCGTTCGGCGTTGTTGGTGGTGGAACCACACTCGACGTCGACGGTGCCGTTCTGCACCAGCGGGATACGGGTCTGGGAAGTGACCAGGTTGTACTTGACCTTGAGGTCTGGCATGTCGAGGTCTTTCTTGATGCCTTCGACGATGGCCAGCTGGATATCGTGGGAGTAGCCCACTGGCTTGCCGGACGCATCCGCGATGTAGGAGAACGGAATGGAGCTGTCGCGATGCCCGAGGGTGATGGTGCCGGACTCTTTGATCTTCTTCAGGGTGCCGGTCAGTTCAGCGGCGAAAACTGGAGTACTGATCAGAGCAACAGCGATAGCTGCGCCCAGAAGCTGGGGAACGATGCGCATCAGATGGTTTCCTCGAGATTGTTTTTCTTATGGAGTCGGTCAGCCGACTCTCGGGTACTTCGAAGCGCTCATCCGACCCCAAGGGCGGCCTGAGCATTCGGTATCGAGTGTAGAGCACGACTCATGCCAGGCTTGGGGGTGAGGTTTTAGTCATTGATTTTAAAGGGGAATCTGATTGTTTCGAGAGGTTTCGGAGCGTCTGGCGTCCGGTTTGCCGAATGGTTGGCGAAGGGCTGTTCGGAAAACCGAATGGGAAGGGGCTGTAGGAAGGGGCTTGTTTTTGAGGGGGTTGGTGATCGCAAGGGCCTCTTCGCGGGCAAGCCCTGCTCCTACAATGTGGTGTCGTACACAAAATGGGTGAACGACGATGAACTGTAGGAGCAGGGCTTGGTCCGGGCGGCGTTCCGACGAAGCTCTTGGCGGCTTTGAGACGTGCCCGAAATCAGGCCGCTTCGATCTTGCCGCGGTGCTGCTCGACCTTGTCCAGATAGTGCTGCAACTGTTGCTGCTCGGCCGCCGTGGTGAACAGGCCCAGCTTGCTGCGCCGCCACAGGATATCCACGGCCGCGCAGGCCCACTCTTCGCTGCACAGGTAATCGACTTCGCGGGTATAGAGGCCGCCACCCAGGTGTTCGCCCAGGTCGCTCAGGTTCTGCACGCCCTCCAGCAGGCGCCAGGTGCGGCTGCCGTAGGTGCTCGCCCAACGCCGGGCGATCTCGGTTGGAATCCAGTCGAAGCGGGTACGGATCTCGTGGCTCAGGGCCTGGCGCGTGGTCATGTCTTCGCCGCCGGGCAAGGTCGAGGTGGCGGTCCAGCTCGGTTTCATGTTCTTGAAGAACGGTGCCAGCTGGGCCAGCGCCGATTCGGCGAGCTTGCGGTAGGTGGTCAGCTTGCCGCCGAACACCGACAGCAGCGGGGCTTCATCGTTGCCGCCGGAGAGCGCCAGGGTGTAATCGCGAGTCACCGCCGAAGGGTTGTCGGACTCGTCGTTGCACAGCGGACGGACGCCGGAATAGCTGTGCAGGATATCGCTGCGGGCCAGCTGCTTCTTGAAGTGTGCGTTGACCACCTTGAGCAGGTAGTCGGTTTCGGCTTCGGTGATACTGACCTTGGCCGGGTCGCCCTGGTATTCGCGGTCGGTGGTGCCGATCAGGGTGAAACGGTCCAGATACGGAATGGTGAAGACGATGCGCTGGTCCTCGTTCTGCAGGATGTGCGCGTGTTCGCCTTCGTACAACCGGGGCACGATCAGGTGGCTGCCCTGGATCAGGCGGATGCCGTAGGGCGATTCCAGCTTCAGGTCGTCCTTGATGAACTTGGCGACCCAGGGGCCGGCCGCGTTGACCAGGGCCTTGGCCTGGATCGAGAAACGCACGCCATTGCCGTGTTCCATCTCCAGATGCCACAGGCCATTGCCGCGACGGGCGCTGACGCAGCGGGTGCGGGTGTGTACATGGGCGCCGTTCTCCCGCGCGGCCATGGCATTGAGCACTACCAGGCGCGCGTCGTCGACCCAGCAATCGGAGTATTCGAAACCCTTGGTGATTTCCGCCTTGAGCGCGCTGTCGGCGCCGAACTTCAGGCTTTTCGAACCGGCGAGCTTCTCGCGCTTGCCTAGGTGGTCATACAGGAACAGGCCGGCACGAATCATCCAGGCAGGACGCAGGTGCGGACGATGGGGCAGGACGAAACGCATCGGCTTGACGATATGCGGGGCCTTGGCGAGCAGCACCTCACGTTCGGCCAGGGCTTCGCGCACCAGACGGAATTCGTAGTGTTCCAGGTAACGCAGGCCACCGTGGATCAGCTTGCTGCTGGCCGAGGAGGTGTGGCTGGCCAGGTCGTCCTTTTCGCAAAGGAACACCGAGAGACCGCGACCGGCTGCGTCCGCGGCAATCCCGACACCATTGATACCACCGCCAATCACGGCGATGTCATAGAGCTCGGCAAGGGGTGGGGCAGGCAAGGTGCTGGGGTTCATCGGTGAGCCTCGCAGGGTCTTCTCTATATTTGAATTCGAACATTAATGTTCACTTTCGAAAATAGTAGCGGATAAACGTGCTCACGACCAGTCAACCCTGATTGAAAAAATCCATCAGGATAGGTGGAAAGGAAAATTATCGAACATTGTAGGGCGAGAGAGGTGGTGCGCCCTTGTTACTGTAGGAGCAGCCGGTCGACGCTCGATTGCTCGTGATGGTCGCCAACGCCAACGCGGGGTATCTGAATAATCGCGGTGCCTTTACGTCCATCGCGAGCAAGCTCGCTCCTACAAGGGGGTCAGACCACTTCCAGGCGGATCTTGTGCTGCTGCAGCAGTTGGGCCAGCGCCGGTACGGGCGCCTGGTCGGTCACCAGGGCGTCGATCAGGGTGATGGGCCCCAGGCGAACCATGGCATTGCGCCCGAACTTGCTGGAGTCCGCGGCCAGGATGACCTTGCGCGCATTGGCGATGATCGCCTGGGAAACCCGCACTTCCTGGTAATCGAAGTCCAGCAGGCTGCCGTCTTCGTCGATGCCGCTGATGCCCACCAGGGCAAAGTCGACCTTGAACTGGTTGATGAAGTCGACGCTGGCCTGGCCCACTACACCGCCGTCACGGCGCACGTTACCGCCGGCCAGCTGGACTTCGAAATCATCCTTGGCGCTGAGGATCGACGCCACGTGCAGGTTGTTGGTGATGATCTTCAAATGGTTGTGATTGAGCAGCGCCCGGGCGATGGATTCGGTGGTGGTGCCGATATTGATGAACAGCGAGGCATGATCGGGGATATGGGCGGCGATGGCTTCGGCTATGCGTTGTTTTTCATCGCGCATCTGGTCGGCGCGCATGGCGTAGGCGGTGTTTTCCACGCTGGAGTCGTAGGCCGCGCCACCGTGGTAGCGACGGAGCAGATTGGAGTCCGCCAGTTGGTTGATATCGCGGCGGATGGTTTGCGGGGTCACGACAAAAAGCTGGGCCATTTCCTCGATGCTGACATAACCGCGTTCGCGGACCAGTTCGAGGATTTGTTGCTGGCGGGGAGGCAGATTCATTGGGCGTCCTTTGGGCTGCCGTACAAATTCTTCCATCATGCCGCAGGAAGGACCTGTCTGCCACTTGCGGGGCCAATCAATCGCGGATGTGCGGTGGGGGTGTCGTACGTTGTTGCTGTTGAGGTCGCTCTTGTTTCTGCGGCCTGTTGAGCGTCGTCCGATCTCGGGAGCGCCACAAAACCTGTAGGAGCTTGGCTTGCCAGCGAAGCTTTTGGCGTCTTCAAGGACGCCTTCGCGGGCAAGCCCTGCTCCTACAGGGCCGTGTTCAGCCTAATGAACAGCGTTCGGCTTAGTTGCTTTCTTCGTGCGGTTCCCAATCGCGGGTACGGCTAACCGCTTTCTGCCAGCCGGCGTAGAGTTTTTCCTTCTCGGCCTCAGGACGCTGCGGCTCGAACTCGCGCTCGATCACCGCCTTGCCCCGCAGTTCTTCCAGGCTGCCCCAGAAACCGCACGCCAGGCCGGCCAGGTAGGCCGCGCCGAGTGCCGTGGTTTCGCGCATTTGCGGGCGCTCGACCTGGGTCCCGAGAATGTCGGCCTGGAACTGCATCAGGAAGTTGTTGGCCACCGCGCCGCCGTCCACGCGCAGGGCCTTGAGGCGTTCGCCCGAGTCCTGTTGCATGGCGTCCAGCACGTCGCGGGTCTGGTAGGCGATCGACTCCAGGGCGGCACGAATGATGTGATCCACCTTCACCCCACGGGTCAGGCCGAACAGTGCGCCACGGGCATAGGGGTCCCAGTATGGAGCGCCCAGGCCGGTGAAGGCTGGTACCAGGTACACGCCGTTGCTGTCCTTGACCTTGCTGGCGAAGTATTCGGTATCGAAGGCGTCGTTGATCAGCTTCAGTTCGTCACGCAGCCACTGGATGGTCGAGCCACCGTTGAATACCGCGCCTTCCAGGGCGTAAGCGACTTCGCCGCGAGGGCCGCAGGCGATGGTGGTGAGCATGCCGTGCTTGGAGCGGACGGCCTTGGTGCCGGTGTTCATCAGCAGGAAGCAGCCAGTGCCGTAGGTGTTTTTCGCCTGGCCCGGTTCCACGCACATCTGGCCGAACAGGGCCGCTTGCTGGTCGCCGGCGATACCGCCGATGGCGATGCCGCTCTTGGTGTGGCCGTAGATTTCCGAGGACGACTTCACTTCCGGAAGCATTTCCCGGGGAATGTCGAGGATCTCCAGCATCTTCGCATCCCATTCCAGGGAGTGGATGTTGAAGAGCATGGTGCGCGAGGCGTTGGTGTAGTCGGTGACGTGGGTCTTGCCGCCGGTGAATTTCCAGATCAGCCAGCTGTCGATGGTGCCGAACAGCAGCTCGCCGCTGCGTGCGCGTTCACGGCTGCCTTCGACGTTGTCGAGGATCCACTTCAGCTTGGTGCCGGAGAAGTACGGGTCGGTGACCAGGCCGGTGGTTTCGCGGATGTACTCTTCGTGACCGTCGCGCTTGAGCTGTTGGCAGATCTCGGTGCTGCGGCGGCACTGCCAGACGATGGCGTTGTAGATCGGACGGCCGCTGACCTTGTCCCAGACCACGGTGGTTTCACGCTGGTTGGTGATGCCGATGGCGGCGACCTGGTCGTGGTGCAGGCCGGCTTGCGCCAGGGCTTCAACCATGACCGCGCTCTGGGTGGCGAAGATTTCCATCGGGTCGTGTTCGACCCAGCCGGCTTGTGGATAGTGCTGCTGGAATTCGCGCTGGGCGGTGCCGACCACATTGGCGTCGCGATCGAAGATGATCGCCCGCGAGCTGGTCGTACCCTGATCGAGGGCAATGATGTAGTTCTTATTCTGAGTGTCGGTCATTTTCGATTGCCTTGATGAATATAGGGAAAAAAGTGCCGGGATGAGTGCCCTCAGGGAGAAGGGCGCTCACAGGGAGTGGCGTCTTGCAGGTGTTTCAGGAGGCCTGGACCTTTTTGGCAGCGGTCGCGGCTTCTTCCTGTAGTGCGGGTTGGGCGCTGGGCAGATGGCGGGCAATCATCCCGCGATACAGCACGGCGCCCAGGCAGGCACCGACAATCGGTGCAAAAATCGGAATCAGGAAGTACGGAATGTCGCGTCCGCCGGTGAAGGCGATATCACCCCAGCCGAAGAGGAAGGTCATCAGCTTGGGGCCGAAGTCCCGCGCAGGGTTCATCGCAAAACCGGTCAACGGACCCATCGCGCTGCCGATCACGGCGATCAGCAGGCCGATCAGCAGTGGGGCCAGCGGGCCATTGGGCAGGCCGTTGTTGTCGTCGGTCAGGGACATGATCACACCCATCAGGATCGCGGTGATCACCACTTCCACCAGGAACGCCTGGGCAGTGCTCAGGGCCGGGTTGGGGTAGGTGGAAAACACCGATGCCAGTTCCAGGCTGGCCTGGGAGCCGCGGATCATATGGTGGGTTTGTTCGAAATCGAAGAACAGGTTGCTGTAGAGCGTGTAAACCAACGCGGCGGCACAGAAGGCCCCGGCGACCTGGGCAAGGATGTAGAACGGCAGTTTGCGTTTATCGAAATCGGCGAACAGGCACAGCGCAATGCTCACGGCCGGGTTCAGGTGAGCGCCGGAAACGCCGGCGGTCAGGTAGATCGCCATGCTCACGCCCATGCCCCAGATGATGCTGATTTCCCACAGACCAAAGGTGGCACCCGCGACCTTGAGCGCGGCAACACAGCCGGTGCCGAAAAAGATCAACAGCGCGGTGCCGAGGAATTCGGCGATGCATTGGCCCGAGAGCGATGGTTGTTTCAAAGCGGTACTCATTGGACACCTCGATTTTTGTTGTTGTTAGACGTCCGTCCCAATGACGGACGTGGACTTGCACCGAAGCTCAGGAATCCCCATCTCTGATTTCGGCTTACCGCTCGTTGCTGCTGAGTGTAGGACTGTAATCTTCAGTTTCGAAAAAATATAGACAAGAAACGCTGATGTCAAAGGTCGAAAATGAACGATAGTCCACTTTTTGGGGAATGGCTGCGTAAATGAGGATGATTTGTATGTAGGATCAAGGTGTTTTTTACGCATTTATTGGCTCTGGTGAGCCTAGGAAAATCTTGAGGCTTGGCTTGTCATAGAGCCTTTTCGTTGCGAATAGCCTAAAATCCACGCCTGTCTTTCGAGCCGACTGGACCTGCCATGACCCCCGCATTGGACCTGCTGAAAAAAGTTCGTGCCGAACATCGCGTACACAGTTATGAACACGATCCGAAAGCCGCTTCTTATGGTCTGGAGGCCGCGGAAAAACTGGGATTGGCTCCGGCGCAGGTGTTCAAGACGCTGCTCGCCAGTACGGAAAAGGCCGAATTGCTGGTGGCGGTAGTGCCGGTCGTCGGAAGTCTGGACCTGAAGGCACTGGCCCAGGCGGCGGGGGCCAAGAAGGTCGAGATGGCGGATCCGGCGGCGGCCCAGCGGGCCACCGGCTATCTGCTGGGTGGGATCAGCCCGCTCGGGCAGAAGAAGCGCTTGCGCACGTTTATCGACCAGAGCGCGCAGCCCTTCGCAAGTATTTTCGTCAGTGCCGGCCGTCGTGGCCTGGAAGTGGAGTTGGCGCCGGCGGTGCTGGCCGAGCATACCCAGGCGAAGTTCGCCGATATCGGCCGCGCCTGATCCCGCTCACGGTCTACGCGGCGGGCAGGAACAGCACCAGATGCTCGGCTGTCACGCGAATACCTACCGATGTTCCCGGCAGGTGATCGACGTGACTGGGGAAAATCGATTCCAGCTGGCTGCCGCTGGGCAGTTGCAGGCGATACAGGGTCGAGGCACCGAGGAAGGTCTTGCCGAGGACCGTGGCCTTCAGCGCGCTGTCTGGGGCATGGACGATGTCATCCGGTCGTAGCAGCACATCCACTGCACCGCCCAGCGGCCAGGCGTAGGCCCGATTGCCGCGCAGCACGCCCAGTTCGGTCTGCACTGACTCCTGGCTGCTCAGTTGCCCACGAATGAAGTAGCCCTGGCCGATAAAGCTCGCGACGAAAGGCGTCTGCGGTTGGTGATAAAGGTTGTAGGGCGTATCCCACTGTTCCAGACGGCCCTCCTTGAACACACCGACCTGGTCGCTGACGGCGAAGGCTTCTTCCTGGTCGTGGGTCACCAGGATCGCGCTGGTGCCGCGCTGCTTGAGGATGTCCCGGACTTCCTGGCTGAGCTTGCGCCGCAGCTCGACGTCGAGGTTGGAAAACGGCTCGTCGAGCAACAGCAGTTGCGGCTCCGGCGCCAGGGCGCGGGCCAGGGCCACCCGTTGCTGCTGGCCGCCGGAGAGTTCATGGGGATAACGCTTGCCCAGTCCCTTGAGGTTGACCAGCTCGAGCATGTCCTCGGTGATCCGAGTCTTGCGCGGGTGCAGGCGAATGCCGAAGGCGATGTTGTCGGCGACGCTCAGGTGCGGAAACAGCGCGTAGTCCTGGAACACCATGCCGATCCGGCGTTTCTCCGGCGCGAGGGTGAAACCGGCGCGGGAGATGACGTCGCCCGCCAGCTGGATTTCGCCCTCGTGCACCGGCTCGAAACCGGCAATGGCTCGCAGGGTGGTGGTCTTGCCGCACCCGGACGCGCCGAGCAGGCAACCGATGTCCCCGCTGTTGAGGTGCAGGTTGAGGTTCTGCACGACCCGTTGCGCTTGATAGCCGCAGGCCAGGTCATGCAGGTTCAACAGCGGCGAATGACTCATGCAGGGCGATACGCCGGCGCAACCAGGAATTCAAGCAGGGCCTTTTGTGCATGCAGGCGGTTCTCGGCCTGGTCCCAGGCGACCGAACGCGGGTCGTCGAGCAGGTCGAGGCTGATTTCCTCACCCCGGTGGGCCGGCAGGCAGTGCAGGAACAGCACCTCGGGCGCGGCCAGGTCGAGCAGTTCGCGGGTGACTTGCAGGGGCGCGAACAGGGCCAGGCGCTTGGCGGTTTCTTCTTCCTGGCCCATGGAGGTCCAGACATCGGTGCTCACCAGGTGCGCGCCGCGTACCGCTTCACGTGGATCGCGGACCATTCGGACCCGCTCGCCGGCCTGGGCCAGCAGCGCCGGGCTGGGGTCATAACCTTCGGGGCAACTGACCCGCAGCTGGAAGTCGAACTGGATGGCCGCCTCGATATAGCTGTTGCACATGTTGTTGCCGTCGCCGATCCAGGTCACGGTCTTGCCCTGGATCGAGCCGCGATGTTCGAGGAACGTCTGCATGTCGGCGAGCAACTGGCAGGGGTGCAGGTCATCGGACAGGCCGTTGATCACCGGGACCCGGGAGTTGGCGGCGAACTCGGTCAGGGTGCTGTGCTTGAAGGTGCGGAGCATGACCACATCGAGCATGCGCGACAGGACGATGGCGCTGTCGCCGATCGGCTCGCCCCGGCCCAGTTGGGTGTCGCGCGGCGAGAGGAAAATCGCCTGGCCGCCCAGCTGGATCATGCCGGCTTCGAAGGAGACGCGGGTGCGCGTCGAGGATTTCTCGAAAATCATCCCGAGAATCCGACCCTTGAGTGGCTCGAAGAGTACGCCGCGGTCACGCAGGTCCTTCAGCTCGATGCCTCGACGAATCACGCTGACCAGCTCTTCGGGCGTGCAATCCATCAGGGAGAGAAAGTGCCTTGCGCTCATCATTAACTACCTTTTTGCAACAGACCGCAGATACTCAAAGCCGGGTTTTACGGAAAAACGGGCGAGACCTGCGGCGTAAGCCGCACGGGGCGACGAAATAGGGGGAGACGCGATCGTATAAGAAAATGTCGCGTGTTACCAATAGGAGGCTTGGTTTCAGGGCGATTGAGGTCTGCATCGTCCTGCTGGGCATGACCTTTTCCCTGTCCGATACACGCCGGCCCACTGGCGACAGCGGGTCTTTGTACACTGTGCCCGGAACCCTTGGCAATCGAGGGCGACGGGCGCAGGCGGGTCCTGGTCGCTTTCTGACTGTCCGGGCGGGGTATTGGCGTGCAAGATGGCAGGTGTGGAAACATTTCCTAAACTAATCTGCTAGGTTGTAAAATGTGTCACCGCGGACACATGGAGGCTTTGGAATGGAATCGAAAGAGCAACAATTGATGGAATTGCTGAAGCTGACGGCGCAGGCACTGACCCATATGACCGCCTCCGTGACCTCGATGTCGTTCGAGTTGTTGCGTAGCGAAGATGACGTGACCCGGGCGGCCGGTCGTCGGATGATCGATCGCATGGCGACCATCAGTTCCGGTCTCGACGAGCATTGGCGCCTGATCGGCGAGCTGACCGGGGTCCATATGGGCCAGGAGCAGCTCGAGACGATTGAGGAGATCCAGTTGCAACCTGCTCCCATGCTGCCCTCGGCCTGATTTCAGGGCTGCCATCGGCAGGCCTGATGCCCCCCGATTCACAAGATGAACGTCGCTGGCATGCTGCCCGGCGTAGGGCCATAGTTTTGTTCTCGCAACCGATCCGGGTTGCCTTGAACAAGACAGAGACTGGCCATGACCAAGACTCTCCACCACCGTGCCTGCCACCTGTGCGAGGCCATCTGCGGCCTGACCATCGAAACCACCACCACCGAAGCGTCGGTGCAGATCACCTCGATCAAGGGCGATCCGCTCGATACCTTCAGTCGCGGGCATATCTGTCCCAAGGCGGTGGCGCTGCAGGATATCCAGAACGATCCGGATCGTCTGCGCCAGCCGATGCGTCGAGTGGGCAGCGAATGGTTGCCGATCGAGTGGGATGAGGCCTTTTCCCTGGTGGCCGAACGCCTGGCGGCGATCCAGGCCCGGCATGGCCAGAATGCCGTGGCGATCTATCAGGGCAACCCCAGTGTGCACAACTATGGGTTGATGACCCACGGCAACTACTTTCTCGGCCTGTTGAAAACCCGCAATCGTTTTTCCGCGACCTCCGTCGATCAATTGCCGCACCACCTGAGCAGCCACCTGATGTATGGCCATGGCCTGTTGCTGCCGATTCCGGATATCGATCACACCGATTTCATGTTGATCCTGGGCGGCAATCCACTGGCTTCCAACGGCAGCATCATGACCGTGCCGGATGTGGAAAAGCGCCTGAAGGCGATCCAGGCCCGGGGCGGCAAAGTCGTGGTGGTCGATCCTCGGCGCAGCGAAACGGCGGCCATGGCCGACCAGCACCTGTTCGTGCGTCCGGGCGGGGATGCGGCCTTGCTGTTCGGCCTGCTCAATACCTTGTTTGCTGAAGGGCTGACGCGTGCCAGCCATTTGCCGGTGGACGGCCTCGATGAAGTGCGCCAGGCCGTGGCCGGTTTCAGCGCCGAATCCATGAGCCCGCTGTGTGCGGTGCCGGCGGCGCAGATCCGCCAGTTGGCCCGGGACTTCGCCGCGGCGGACAAGGCGGTCTGCTATGGACGGATGGGCGTCTCGACCCAGTCGTTCGGCACCTTGTGTCACTGGCTGGTGCAGTTGATCAACCTGGTGACCGGCAATCTCGATCGGGTCGGCGGGGCCTTGTGCACCGAGCCTGCGGTGGACCTGGTGGCCTCGACCTCCGGCGGCCACTTCAATCGCTGGCAGAGCCGGGTGTCCGGGCTGCCGGAGTACAGTGGCGAATTGCCGGTGTCGGCCCTGGCCGAGGAAATGCTCAGCGAAGGGGAAGGGCAGGTGCGGGCCCTGGTGACGATCGCCGGCAACCCGGTGTTGTCCACGCCCAATGGCCGGCAACTGGAGCAGGCACTGGACGGCCTGGAGTTCATGGTCAGTATCGACCTGTACATCAACGAAACCACCCGTTATGCCGACCTGATCCTGCCGTCGACCTCGGCCCTGGAAAACGATCACTACGACACCACCTTCAATATGTTCGCGGTGCGTAACATCAGCCGTTTCAACAAGGCGATCCTGGCCAAGCCTGCCGGTGCGTTGCACGACTGGGAGATTTTTGTCGGCCTGGCCAAGGCGTTTTCCAGCCTGACCGGCCAGGTGCTCAAGCCGACCATGGCCCCGGCGCAGATGATCGACATGGGCTTGCGCATGGGGCTGTATGGCGATGCCTCGTCGCACCAGCTGTCGCTCAAGACCCTGGAGGACTTTCCCCATGGCGTCGATCTCGGCGCGCTCAAGCCGAACCTGGCGCCACGCCTCAAGACGCCCGGGCAGCGGGTCCAGGCGGCACCGGCGGTGATCCTCGCCGACCTCGCTCGCTTCGCCGCGCAACAGGCACCACAAGTCGGGGAGTTGCTGATGATCGGCCGCCGGCATGTACGTAGCAATAATTCGTGGATGCACAACTATCACCGCCTGGTGAAGGGCAAGCCGCGCCATCAACTGCTGATGCACCCCGATGACCTGGCCAGCCGCAGTCTCGAGGATGGGCAGCGGGTGCAGGTCAGCTCGCGGGTCGGCATGATCGAGGTGGAGGTGCTCGCCAGCCTGGAGATGATGCCCGGCGTGGTGAGCCTGCCCCATGGTTGGGGGCATGCGCGGCCCGGGGTGAAGATGGCGATTGCCAGTGGCCAGCCGGGCTCCAGCGCCAACGACCTGACCGATGAACGCCAATTGGACGTCTTGTCTGGCAACGCGGCGCTGAACGGCGTGCCAGTCACGGTGGCGGCGGCCTGACAACGGCCATGGTGGCGGATATCGGGCAGACCGAGCACCACGCTCGGCTTTCCGTTACAATGCCTCACCGTGCCGACAACAGAGTCGGAAAGTTCAGAAGAGGTGCCTTGTGGATATCATCGAAACGATTAAAGAGCAGATTGCCAACAACACCATTCTGCTTTACATGAAAGGCTCGCCGAATGCTCCACAGTGCGGCTTTTCCGCCAAGGCCGCGCAGGCCGTGATGGGCTGTGGCGAGAAGTTCGCCTACGTGGACATCCTGCAGAATCCGGAAATCCGCGCCAACCTGCCGAAGTACGCCAACTGGCCGACGTTCCCACAACTGTGGGTCGGTGGCGAACTGGTCGGCGGCAGCGACATCATGGCGGAAATGTTCGCCAACGGTGAGTTGCAGGCCCTGGTCAAGGATGCAGCGACCAAAGCGGCAGCGGCCAAGACCGAAGCCTGAGTCGATTGCACGCAATCCTGTAGGAGCCGGCTTGCCGGCGATGACGTCCGCAAGATCGATACAAGACTTACGGGCCTCATCGCCGGCAAGCCAGTGCCTACAGGGATAGGTGTTTGTTTATTCGGCACCTGTAAAAAAGCCCCGCACTCTGAACAAGAAGGCGGGGCTTTTTAATGGGCGCTGTTTATTCGCCCATTTGCGACTGCAGGTAGTTCTCGAGACCGACTTTGTCGATCAGGCCCAGTTGGGTTTCCAGCCAGTCGATATGCTCTTCCTCGGATTCGAGGATATCCTCCAGCAGTTCGCGGCTGCCGAAGTCGCCCATGGCTTCGCAGTGGGCAATGGCCGCTTTCAGGTCGGCATGGCCGCTACGTTCGATGCGCAGGTCGCACTCGAGCATTTCCTTGGTGTGTTCGCCGATGTGCAGCTTGCCCAGGTCCTGCACGTTGGGCAGGCCCTCGAGGAACAGGATGCGCTTGATCAGCTTGTCCGCGTGCTTCATCTCGTCGATGGACTCGTGGTACTCGTGCTTGCCCAGCTTGTTCAGGCCCCAGTCTTCATACATGCGTGCGTGCAGGAAGTATTGGTTGATCGCGACCAGCTCATTGGCAAGGATCTTGTTGAGATGCTGGATGACCGTGATATCGCCTTTCATGGTGTGGACCTGTCCTGTAATAACTGACTATAAGGCAGAGTTTGATCCCGGCAACTTCGAGTGTCAAACCTAAGTTGTTGAATCATATATAAAAATTAATCGGAATAAGAATGTTTGTGTTCCGCGTCTTAGTCCTAAGCGATTGAATTACAGGCATAAAAAAACCGGACGCGAGGTCCGGCTCTTTTAAAGTTCGTTCTTTACGCGGCGGAAAATTCTACCGGGTAAGGGATCGCCGCCTGCTGGCTTTGCAGCTCGGTCAGGGTCTCGCGCACCACCTGCTTGGCCAGGCACGCACATTTGCCGCATTGGCTGGCCACGCCGGTGGCTTGTCGCACTTCGCGATAGCTGCAGCAACCTTCATAAATCGCTTCGCGGATTTGCCCATCGGTGACGCCAGTGCAGAGGCAGACATACATAAGGTGAGAACCATCGCTGATTAAGGCTCGATTGCGCTGGATCTTAATGTTAACGAGAATGATTGTCAAAGTGCTTTCGGTAAAGCTTTTGTCAGCGCGCTGCTTGTCTGACGAACGGTGTCACCGCCTTGGCGGGCGAGTTTGTAAAAAGCGTTGGGGACAGTCGAAAAACGCGGTGTATGATGGTCGGTCCTTAGGAAGGTAGGTCACGTCACAGTCTTGTCGTCTGCTTATGGCAGGCTGGGCTGGACCTTGTTCTTTACCGCATCAACACCAGGAGATATCCAATGAGCGTACTCGTAGGCAAACAAGCCCCCGACTTCACCGTCCCTGCCGTACTGGGCAATGGCGAAATCGTTGAAAGCTTCACCCTGTCCTCGGCCATCAAAGGCAAATACGGCCTGGTGTTCTTCTACCCGCTGGACTTCACCTTCGTCTGCCCGTCCGAGCTGATCGCCCTGGACCACCGCATGGACGACTTCAAGGCGCGCAACGTTGAAGTCGTGGCCGTTTCGATCGACTCGCACTTCACCCACAACGCCTGGCGCAACACCGCCATCAATGACGGCGGCATCGGCAAAGTCAAATACACCATGGCTGCCGACATGAAGCACGACATCGCCAAGGCCTACGACGTTGAGTCCGAAGGCGGCGTGGCCTTCCGTGGCGCGTTCCTGATCGACGACAAGGGCGTTGTCCGCTCGCAGATCATCAACGACCTGCCGCTGGGCCGTAACATGGAAGAACTGATTCGTCTGGTCGACGCCCTGCAATTCCACGAAGAGCACGGCGAAGTCTGCCCAGCCAACTGGAAAAAAGGCGACAAGGGCATGGACGCTTCGCCAGAAGGCGTTGCCAAGTACCTGACCGAGAACGCCGGCAAGCTGTAAGCGCCAGCTTCATGCATAAAAAAACCGGTCTTGAT